>CBDUMZ010000017.1:0-58466 GCA_965368465.1 uncultured Chromatiales bacterium | reverse complement strand
GTTGCCGACGCTGTTGAGGAAGTCGTCGAAGAGCCTGTCGAGGAGGCCGTCGAGGAGGCCGTCGAGGAGGCCGTCGAGGAGGCCGTCGAGGCTGTCGTTGCCGAAGCGGCAGAGGAAGTCGTCGAAGAAGCCGCCGAGGACGTTGTCGAAGATCGTGTAGAGCCGGTTGTCGCAACAGAACGTATCGAAGCGGTTGAGCCCGAACCCGAACCCGAACCTGCACCGCCACCGCCGGTCCAGGACGCGAGCAGGGTCGATCGCGACGTCCTCGCCAAGGGCCGCCGCTCGGGAGAGCTCGGCAATTCGCAGATTTTCGATGACGGTAACCGGGTCGGCATCGGGACGCGGGAGCCGCAGCAGCGACTGGAGGTCAACGGCAGCATCCAGATCAACGACCAGAACAGCAACATCGCCGGATTGATCATCACGCAAGGCTCGGGCGATACGGGTTACATCATGCACAACCGGGCCAGTACCCTGACGATAGGGGCCGGCTCGGTCGATCGCATCACGATCGACCGGGATGGCAACGTCGGTTTCGCCGTCGCTCGTCCCGAACACCCACTGGAGATGGCCAGCGGCGCACACGTGACGGCGGGCGGTGTCTGGACCAACCGTTCTTCACGCGACAGCAAGGAAGCAATCGCGGCGCTCCTGGCCGACGAGGCGCTCGTGGCTGTCATGCAGCTGGAGCCGGTATCGTTTCGCTACAAGGCGGAGCAGGGCGAACGATACCTGGGCTTCATCGCCGAGGACGTGCCGTCCCTGCTGGCGAGTCACGACCGCAAGTCATTGAGTACCATGGATATTGTGGCGGCACTCACGCGCGTGGTCCAGGAGCAGCAGCGTCGCATCGAGGCGCTGGAAGGCGAGCTCGACGCGCGCAGCAAGCACTAGGAAAGAGGGAAAATACCTATCGGATGCGGGGTCTGCCGGGCGTAAGGTGAGCAAATGTTTGACGCCCAGATCCTGCTCGTGACCGCTGCATCCGTCGCCTTTCTGCATACGGTTCTCGGTCCGGATCACTATCTCGTCTTTACGGCGATGGGCAAGGCTCGTGCCTGGAGCCTGGCGAAAACACTCCGGATTACGTTTATCTGCGGGCTGGGACACGTCCTCGGGTCTATTGCCATTGGCACCGTTGGCATTCTCGCCGGTGCACAACTGGCATCGCTGGTGGAGATCGAGGGCGTCCGCGGCAACCTCGCCGGTTGGGCGCTGCTCGCGTTCGGCCTGATGTATTTTGCCTGGGGCCTGAAACAGGCCGGCCGTGCGCACCGGCACTCCCACCTGCATGTTCACAAAGACGTCGTGCATGACCACGAGCACGACCACCATACCGATCATTCGCACGTGCACGACGCCGACAACAAGAACTCGATGACACCCTGGGCCATTTTCATCATCTTCGTCCTGGGGCCGTGCGAAGCATTGATCCCGCTGTTCATGTATCCGGCCGCACAACAGAGCGCCTCATTGATCGTCGCAGTTGCCGTGGTGTTCAGCACGATTACGGTGGCCACCATGCTCGCGTGCGTTGCCGTAACGATGATCGGCCTGGAGAAGCTGAGACTGCCGGCCACGGGGCGCTACGCGCATGCCGTCGCCGGGGCCTCCGTACTTGCGTGTGGCGTATTAATCAGTTTTATTGGCCTCTAGTTCCCAAAGCGACCGATTCGAGATGACCCTGACGAGATTCCTGATCGTGGCGTTTGCCGCGTCGACCTCCATGAATGCGCTGGCCCAGCAGCAACCGCCGCTGGAGGCCTACGGCAAACTGCCGAGGTTCGGCCTGTACGCGCTCTCGCCAAGCGGCCGGCTGGCCGCGGCGCGCATGGTTGAAGGCGACAAGGATGCACTCGTTGTTATCGATGTCGATGCGAGGGACTATCTCGTCGGCGTCGACGCAAGCCGAGTGAATCCTCGGGGCATCGAATTTGCCGAAGAAGACAAGGTCGTCCTGGTCGCAGGGCAAACCATGGAGAACTGGAATGTCCGGGGCCGCTCGTACTACTACGGCCACGCGTACGTGTTCGACCTGGTGGATAATCGAGTCAGCCGACTGATGGAGCGCGCAAAGAACCTCTATCCGCACCAGGGCGGATTGGGCAGGATCATCGGTCATGACCCGGCAACACACACAGTCTTCATGCCCGCGTACTCCGGCGTCAGGATGCCGGGCTACGGCATCTACGGAGTGAGTCTCGACCGGCGACGCGAACCGCTCGTCGCGCGCGGCAACAACCATACGATCGACTGGTTTCTCGATAAAAGCGGCAAGCCGATCGTGCGCGAGGATTTCAACGATGATGCGAACGTCCACCGGATCTGGCGTGTCGATGAGAGGGGCAAGAACCAGACGCTGCTGTATGAAAGAGAAACCAAGCTACGCACGCACAGCACCGTCGGGCTTACAGCTGATCGCACGTCACTGGTCTTGCTCTCGAGTTCGGAGGATGCCGGAGGGCGATCCTACTATCTGCTCGACCTGGAGGACGGTGAGATCACGGGTCCCGTGCTGGGTGGCAATGGGCGCGATGTACAAAAGGTCGTCACCGACATCAATCGAGTGGTTTACGGCGTCGAGTTTGCCGGCTTCAAGCCGACCTACATATTTTTCGATAACGACCTCAATGAACGCGTCGCGATTGCCCAGCAGCGCCTCGCCGGTGTCGCTTCGCGGCTTGTCAGCTGGAACCAGGACTTCAGCCGTCTCATGTTCAAGATCGAAGGTGGCTGGAGCTCCGGCGCCTACCTGGTGATCGAAAAGGGCAATCCCAAGCCTTACGTCCTTGGCAGGACCCGCCCCGAGATCACCAAAGAGTTCGTCGCACCGGTCGAAATCCTCAATTACGAGGCCAGCGACGGACACCGTATTCCGGCCCTGCTGACCAGCCGGGCCGATGTGCGCGAAGCGGGTAACGCGCCGCTGATCGTCATGCCGCACGGTGGTCCGCGGGCACATGACGAATACGGATTCGACTGGATGCCACAGTATTTCGCGAGTCGTGGTTACATCGTGCTGCAGCCGCAATATCGCGGTTCGACGGGATTCGGCTACGAGCACATGGTTGCAGGCTTCGGCGAATACGGTGGCAGGATGCTGTCCGATATCGATGACGGTGTTCGGTACCTGGTCGAGCAGGGCATTGCCGACCCGGCACGGGTCTGCAGCGTCGGCGCGAGCTACGGTGGATACGCGGCGCTTGCCGCCGGCGCGTTCAGTGCTGACATGTACCGTTGCATCGTATCGATCGCCGGTGTCAGCGACCTGCCCAGGAAGATATCCAACCTCACGAACAGGCGTGGCCGGGACGACTCGAGTCTCGACTACTGGGAGCGCTACTACGGCGTCGATGTTTCTGACAAGGACGCGCTGAGAGCGATCTCACCCGCGTATCACGCCGATGCTTACCGTGCCCCGGTATTGCTGCTTCACGGTGAGAAAGACACCAGCGTGAAGATCGACCAGAGCGCTCGCATGGACCGCGCTCTGCGCAAGGCCAGGAAGGACGTGACGTTTATCAAGCTCGAGGGCGAGGATCACTGGCTGACGCAGGAAGAGACCCGCATTCAGACGCTCAGGGCCATCGCCGAGTTTATCGAGCAGCATCTTTAAGTATAATCCCTGTCTTCTGTCTCCACCGGAATCGCAATGCAAGCATCCCTCCTGGATCAGGGCGTAACGCTCATGCTCGTCGGCATGGGTACCGTCTTCGTATTCCTGTCCCTGCTGGTCGTTTCGATGACGGGAATGGCGGGGATTATCAAGCGCTTGTCCCCGGCTGTCGACGCTGGCGCCAGCGACGAAGAGGTTGCGGCCATCACCGCGGCCATCGCGATGCACCGCAGCAAACACTCCTGAATTTCAAGTAGTACTGACTATGAATAACAAGACACCTCTCCGGATCACCGAACTCGCATTGCGCGATGGGCACCAAAGTCTGCTCGCCACGCGCATGCGCATCGACGATATGCTTCCCATCGCGGACAAGCTCGACAAGATCGGGTTCTGGTCGATCGAGTCATGGGGTGGCGCCACGTTCGACGCCTGCATTCGCTATCTCGGCGAGGACCCGTGGGAGCGGATCCGGCGCCTCAAGGCCGCGATGCCGAACACGCCGCAGCAGATGCTGTTCCGGGGTCAGAATATCCTGGGCTATCGTCACTATGCCGACGACCTGGTGCACAAGTTCGTCGAACGCTGTGCGGTCAATGGCGTGGACGTGTTTCGCATTTTCGACGCACTGAACGATGTTCGCAATCTCGAGACCGCGATCAAGGCGACGCTCGAAGTAGGCAAGCACGCACAGGGCACGATCTCGTATACGGTCAGCGACGTACACACGATTGACCTCTGGGTCGACATGGGCAAGCGCCTTGAAGATATGGGCGCGCACTCGATCTGCATCAAGGACATGGCCGGCCTGCTGCGCCCCTACACGGCGTTCGAACTCGTGAGCCGACTCAAAGAAGCGGTGGACATTCCGATCCACATGCATTGCCACGCAACCACGGGCCTGTCGACAGCAACCTACGTCAAAGCGGCCGAGGCGGGCATCGATGGGATCGATACGGCCGTGTCATCGATGAGCATGACTTACGGTCACTCGCCGACCGAGTCGCTGGTCGCCATCCTGGAAGGCACGGGGCGCGCCACGGGACTGGATATCAAGGCGATCGAGGAAATCGCTTCCTACTTCCGGGAGGTACGCAAGAAATACGCGAAGTTCGAAGGGTCGCTTAAGGGTGTCGATTCCCGCATCCTGGTCGCCCAGGTACCGGGCGGTATGCTCACCAACCTGGAGAACCAGCTACGGGAACAGAACGCCGGTGACAAGATTGACGAGGTGCTCGAAGAAATCCCGCAGGTACGCCGTGACCTCGGCATGCTGCCGCTCGTGACACCCACGTCACAGATTGTCGGTACGCAGGCCGTCATCAACGTTCTTTCGGGATCGCGTTACACGACGATCACCAAGGAAACCTCTGGCGTACTCAAGGGCGAGTACGGCGCGACACCGGCACCGGTCAACAAGGAACTGCAGGACCGAGTTCTCGAAGGCGGCGAGCCGTTGACCTGCCGACCGGCAGACGTCCTGGAGCCGGAGCTCGAAAAGCAGACCAAGGAACTGCACCACGTTGCGATCGAAAGAAAGATCCGTCTTGCCGACGAGGTCGTCGACGACGTATTGACCTATGCGCTGTTCCCGCAGATCGGCATCCGCTTCCTGCAGAATCGAAACAATCCCGACGCGTTCGAGCCCGTACCCACGGGCGAATCGAGTGCTCCGGCGGCGACCGAGCCGGCGCCATCGTCTGGCGGCGCCGGTGTCTACTCGGTACGCGTCAACGGCAAGGAGTTCTCGGTTGAAGTTGCCGAGAGCGGTCAGCTCGCCGCTGTGGCGCCCGCCGCGGCTCCGGCCACAACGGCCGCCGCGGCCCCCGCCGCTGGCGGCGGCAGTCAGGTGAAAGCCGTTCTCGCAGGCAATATCTTCAAGGTTCACGTTGCGCCCGGTGTCGCGGTCAAGAAGGGCGATCCGCTGCTCGTTGTCGAGGCGATGAAGATGGAGACCGCGATTGCAGCGCCGTGCTCCGGGACAGTCACCGACGTTCACGTTGCGGAAGGCGACAAGGTTTCCGTTGGCGACGTGCTCGTCGCCATCGGCTGAGTACGCCTGACGCATGGAACTCATTGAGCAAATCTGGACCGGGTCGGGTATCTACCGGATCACGGGTGGGCAACTCGCCATGCTCGGTGTGTGCCTGTTGCTGCTCTACCTCGGTATCGTCAAGAAGTTCGAGCCGCTCCTGCTCGTCACGATCGGTTTCGGCGGATTACTCAGCAACATACCGGGTGCGGGTATTGCCGATCCCGGCGGGCTGCTGTTCATGGCCTACGAAGTGGGTATCAAGTCAGGTGCGTTCCCCCTGATCATCTTCATGGGTGTGGGCGCGTTGACGGACTTCGGTCCCTTGCTGGCAAACCCGCGGACGCTGTTTCTGGGCGCCGCCGCGCAATTCGGCATTTTTGCCACGCTGCTTGGCGCGCTCGGCATGACCGAGCTCGGCTGGATGGATTTCTCGTTACGGGAGGCGGCCGCCATCGGCATCATCGGCGGCGCAGACGGCCCGACGGCAATCTATGTCGCGGGACAACTCGCGCCCAACCTGCTCGGCGCCATTGCGGTGGCGGCCTACTCGTACATGGCGCTCGTCCCGCTTATCCAGCCGCCGATCATGAAAGCGCTGACGACCAGGGCCGAACGCGAGATCGAGATGGTCCAGCTGCGCGAGGTGACGACCGCTGAACGCATCATGTTCCCGCTCATGCTCCTGCTCCTGGTCGGGCTGCTGCTGCCCACCGCGGCACCGCTGCTCGGCATGCTGGCCTTCGGCAACCTCATGCGCGAGTGCGGCGTCGTCGAGCGCCTGTCGAACACGACGCAGAATGCGCTGATCAATATCGTCACGATCTTTCTCGGCCTGGCGGTCGGCTCGAAACTGAGCGCCGAGCAGTTTCTCGCGATCAGTACGCTGGGTATTCTCGTGCTCGGCATGGTTGCGTTTGCGATAGGCACGGCGAGCGGTGTGCTCATGGGCAAACTGATGAACAGGCTGTCGAAGCAGCCGATCAATCCGCTCATCGGCGCGGCCGGCGTGTCGGCCGTGCCAATGGCCGCGCGCGTTGCAAACAAGGTAGGCCTGGAAGCCAACCCGCACAATATCCTGCTGATGCACGCGATGGGGCCGAACGTCGCGGGGGTTATCGGTTCAGCCGTGGCGGCGGGTATCATGATCATGTTCGCGTCCTAACCCGGGTATCCGTGATGAGTTCTTTTTCGATAGTTATCCCTGCAAAAAACGAGGCCGGTGCCATCGGTGCTGCCGTGGCCGGTGCGAAAGAGGCGTATCCCGATGCCGAAATCATCGTCGTCGACGATGGGTCGGATGACGATACGGGCGCCGTTGCGGAAGAGGCCGGCGCCAGGGTTGTCAGGCACCCTGAGAGCCTGGGCAACGGCGCGGCTGTCAAGGCCGGAGCCCGCGCTGCTTCCGGCGACATCATCGCGTTCATGGACGGCGACGGCCAGCACAGCGCCAGTGAGTTCGGGCCACTACTGGAAAAACTCGATCAGGGCTACGAGATGGTGATTGGTTCGCGAGATTCGGGGTCGCATGCGAACGTCGGCCGCCTGTACGCGAACGGCATCTATAACGTCGTGGCGTCGTGGCTGACCGGGCGTCGTATTCCTGATCTGACATCGGGTTTTCGGGTCGTCCGGGCAAAACTGTTTCAGCAGTTTCTCTACCTGCTGCCGAACGGCTTCTCCTACCCGACAACCATTACGATGGCATTCCTGCGCGCAGGTTACCCGATCAGTTTCGAGTCGATCCCTGTAGCCAAACGCATCGGCAAGAGCCACATTCGCCCGCTTCGTGATGGCGTGCGTTTCCTCGTGATCATCTTCAAGATTGCGACGTTGTATTCACCGCTGAAGATCTTCCTGCCGGTCAGTGCAGGTTTCTTCGCAACCGGTCTTGGCTGGTACGCCTACACCTTCCTGACGATGGGGCGTTTCACGAACATGAGCATGTTGCTGCTAAGCGCGTCGGTCATCGTCTTCCTGATCGGACTGATTTCCGAGCAAATAACGGCGCTTACCTACAGCAAGTCCTGACATGCGGCATGTGATCGTGGTCGTTGGCAGCGAAGCGCAGCGCCGGCAGGCACTGCCCCGGATTCGGCTGCTGAACGATGAGGCCGTGCGCGAGTCGATGTGGCTTGCGTGCCGTGACCAGGACGCTCCCGGTGTACTGCTCGACGACACAAAGAGTATTGTCCTGCGCGTCCTGACATCGCCGTTCCTCGCGTATCGATTCTACCTGCTGGTCCACAACACGCGTTTGTGGGCGGGCAAACGACCACTGGTGCTGATCCGCGGCCGGAGCCTGGCCAGCCGCATCGCGGCATACGCAGGTTCCTGGGGCGGCGGCGATATCGTCAAGGCCGACGCAGGTGCCGAGCCGGCCCTGGGGCCGACTCGCTACATCCTGCGATCGGACGGCAGCCTGAAGCTGCTCGACGTCTAGCGGTTGAAGTGATCCTCGAGCACCTGCGCGACGCAGCAGGTGAGGCGCTTGCCGGTCTCGATGTGCAGGAACTCATTCGGCCCGTGAGCATTCGATTTCGGGCCAAGCAGTCCTGTTATCAGGAACTGCGCCTCGGGGAAGCGCTCACCGAGCATGCCCATGAAGGGAATCGTGCCGCCGGTTCCCATGTACATGGAGGGCTTGCCGAAGAAGGCATCTGACGCTTTTTGCATCGAGTTTTCGAGCCACGGCGCTATCTCCGGCGCATTCCAGCCCGCCATGCTCGAGTCTGCGTCAAACTTAACCTTCACGAGCGGTGGCGGATCGGCCTCGAGTTCCGCCTTGACAGCGGTCGCGGCGTCTTCCGCATTCACGGTCGGCGGCAGACGGAACGACAACTTCAGCACCGTGAAGGGCAGCAATACATTGCCCGCATTCACGAGGTCGGGCATGCCTGCCTGCCCGGTAACGGCCAGCGTTGGACGCCAGGTGTTGTTGAGCAGCAGTTCGGTATGGGACTCGGACGGCCGCGGATTGTCGACTGCCCAGGGGAATTTCTCATACACGAGTTCCTTGAGCGTCGCGGCTGCGAGCCGGGCCTGCTCAAGGCGCTGTGCCGGAATGTCGGCATGCAGCGCTTCGGTCTTGATCTGTCCGTTGTTCTCGTCCTCGATGCGGCTGAGCAGCTGGCGCGCCGTGCGGAAACTCGATGGCACCACGCCGCTGGCCGTTCCGGAGTGTACGCCCTCGGTTAGTGAGTCAACGCGCAGCGTACCTGTGAGATTGCCGCGTAGTGAGGTTGTACACCAGAGCTGGTCGTAGTTGCCGCATTCGGCATCGAGGCACACAACCAGATCCGGTGACCCGATGCGGTCCTCGAGCAGATCGATATAGTAGGGCAGGTCGAAACTGCCGCTCTCTTCGCAGCCCTCGACGATCACGACGCAGTGCGCATGCGGGATGCCCTGCTCCTGCAAGGCTCGAATGGCGGTCAGCGAACCGAACGTGGCATAGCCGTCGTCTGCACCACCGCGACCATAGAGTTTGCCGTCCTTGATGACGGGCTTCCACGGGTCGAGGTCGTCGTCCCAGCCACTGAACTCGGGTTGCTTGTCATAGTGGCCATAGAGCAGGACGACTTCGTCCGACTGCCCGGGGATGTCGATAAACAGCAACGGCGTGCGACCTTCGATGCGCACGACTTCGATCGTCATGTCCTTGATCGGTTGCGTCCTGCACCAGGCTTCCAGCATGCCGACCGCGGTCTCCATGTGGCCATGCTTCTCCCAGTCGGGATCGAAGTGCGGCGACTTGTTCGGCACCTTTATATATTCGGCGATCTCCGGAATGATCGAGTCATCCCACATAGTGCTGACGAATGCAGCGGTTTGTTTGTTGTCCATAAGTGCTTCTTATTCTGCGGTGAGCGAACGGATGAATGTCTTTGTCATGCGTTCGGTTGTGATGAAAAACCATCCGTAGTCCTCGCCAATATCGGCCAACGGATTCGCTGCGAGAATGTCTTCCTCGCTCATGCCCTTGTCAATCAGGGCTTTCACGCGCGCCTCTGCGTCGCGCAGCATGGCAAGATCCTCTGCAATTCCCTCGCGTGTGGCGACCGGGCCGTGGCCGGTCAGGAACCTGGTGTTTTCGTCTGCCATGTCGATGAGTTGCTGCATGCCCGCCATATAGCCGGCAACTGTGCCGCCGCTGTCCAGATCGATAAACGGGAACAGACCGCGAAAGCTGAGGTCTCCGGCCGCGATGACGTTGGCGTTGCGAAAGTGGATGACCGCATCGCCGTCGGTGTGCGCGTTCGGGATGTGAATGGCGATGGCTTCTTCGCCATTGACGTGAAACGTCATCCGGTCGGAGAACGTAATGACGGGCAGAGCGCCGGGACCGGTGTTCAGCTGATCATTCGCCGACATGCGCTCACGCAGCTTGTCGTGTGACACCACAATCGTGCCCCGTTCGCTGACATAGACATTGCCGCCGACATGATCGCCATGCGCATGCGTGTTGATCACAAAGTCGATCGGACGTCCCGCGATTTCCTCGGCCTTGGCCACAAGGGCCGGTGCTGTCGATTCCATGACGTCGTCGATCATCACCACGTATTCGTCGCCGACGAGCAGGCCGACGCCGCCACCCACAAAGTCGGCCGGCTCGTTGAGCGCGAAGCCTTCGTTGGTATTACCTATCTGGTAGATACCCGGCGCGACTTCGACAGCCGCAAACGGGCTGGCGGACTCGTCGGCAGACGCGAACGGCGCGAGAGCCAGTAGCAGCAGGGCGTATTTTCTCATCGATGTCTCCAGCATTGGCAAGACAGCGATGGTACCGTGATTGCCCTGCTATTGGCGACCCGGGAACGCGAACTGCGCTTTTTCCCGCACTCCGCCCGAGGGCCAACGCTGCGTGATCGTCTTGCGACGCGTGTAGAAGCGGACGCTGTCCGGGCCGTAGGCGAACAGATCGCCGAACAGCGAGCGCTTCCAGCCACCGAAGCTGTGGTAGGCGACCGGGACCGGCAGTGGCACGTTGATACCGACCATGCCGACCTTGATGTTGTCCGCGAAGTAACGGGCGGCCTCGCCGTCGCGCGTGAAGATACAGGTACCGTTGCCGTACTCATGATCGTCAATGAGTTGCATGGCCTGTTCCTCGGACTCGGCCCGGACGACGCATAGCACAGGTCCGAAGATCTCTTCCTGGTAGATACGCATGTCGGCCGTGACCTTGTCGAACAGGCAGGGACCCAGGAAATAGCCTTTCTCGTGGTCGTCGACAACGAGTTTGCGGCCATCCGCGACAAGGTCGGCACCTTCTTCGACACCGAGGTCGACATAGCCTTTTACCTTGTCGTAATGCACATCGGTCACCAGTGGCCCCATGTGATTGGAGACATCCGTGCCGGGGCCAACCTTGAGGTTGGCGATTTCTGCCTTGAGTTTCGCAACCACCGTATCGGCGGTTTCCTCGCCAACACAGACGGCAACCGAAATCGCCATGCAGCGCTCGCCGCAGGATCCGAACGCCGCACCCATGAGTGCGCTGACGGCATTGTCGATATCGGCGTCCGGCATCACCACGGCGTGGTTCTTGGCGCCGCCGAGCGCCTGCACGCGTTTGCCATTGGCCGTACCGGTCGAGTAGATGTACTCGGCAACAGGGGTGGAACCGACAAAACTGATCGCCTGTACGCGCGGGTCGTTGAGCAACGTGTCGACGGCCTCCTTGTCCCCATTGACGAGATTGAACACGCCGTCCGGCAAACCGGCTTCCCTGAACAGGCGGGCGACGATCATTGGCGCGGTCGGGTCTTTCTCGGAAGGCTTCAATACGAACGTGTTGCCGCAGGCAATAGCCATCGGGTACATCCACATCGGCACCATCGCGGGGAAGTTGAACGGTGTGATGCCGGCGACAACGCCGAGCGGCTGGAAGTCCGACCAGCTGTCGATTCCCGGGCCGACGTTGCGTGAGAATTCGCCCTTGAGCATCTCGGGGATGCCGCAGGCGTAGTCAACCACCTCGACGCCACGACCGAACTCGCCCATCGCATCGTCCAGTACCTTGCCGTGCTCGTCCGTGATGGCGGCTGCAATCTCGTCTGCGTTCTCCTCGAGCAGTTGCTTGAAACGGAACATGATGCGGGCGCGCTTCGCGGGTGGCGTATCGCGCCATGCCGGGAAGGCGGCCTCGGCCGCCGCGATTGCATCCTCGACCGTGGCTTTCGATGCCATCGCAACGTGCTTCGTAAGCTTGCCGGTCGCCGGGTTGTAGACCGGGGCCGGGCGGTTGTCGTCGGTGACGTCAACGCCATTGATAAAATGTCCGATTGTGTTACTCATGCCAGTGTATCCATTACGCGGCGGACGGCTTCGAATGACCGGGTCATTTCGTCAGGGTCCGAATTCAGGAAGGGGGAGAATTGCAGCGTGTCCATGCCGGCACGGACCACCAGGTTCTCATCCCAGAAACATTTCTTGTGGGCCTCTGCGCCGCGTGCCCCGATGGCACCGGCTCGCGGGGCCATCTCGATCGAACCCATGAGTCCGAAATTGCGCACGTCGATAACGTGCCGGTGATCGGCGAAGGAGTGCAACAGGTCCTCGAAATGCGATTCGAGCGCCCGAGCCTGCTCGAACGTGCCTTCCTCGGCATAGACATCCATGGTTGCCAGACCCGCCGCGGCTGCAACCGGGTGACCCGAGTAGGTGTAACCGTGGAAGATCTCGATCATGTGTTCCGGGCCCTGCATGAACGCGTTGTAAATCGTGTCGCGGACCAGTACCGCACCCATGGGGATGACGCCGTTGGTCAGACCCTTGGCGGTCGTGATGATGTCCGGTGTGACGCCGAAGCGCTGCGCGCCAAAGCCATGACCCAGGCGCCCGAAGGCCGCGATGACTTCATCGAAAATAAGCAGAATGCCGTGTTCGTCACAGATCTCGCGCAGGCGCTCGAGATACCCCGCCGGTGGCGGGATTACGCCCGCTGAACCGGCAACGGGTTCGACGATGACAGCGGCGATATTGCTGCCGTCGTGCAGCGCGCAGAGGCGCGCGAGGTCTTCCGCGAGTTCAATGCCATGTGCGGGCAGGCCGCGGGAGAACGCGTTGCGTTCGATATCCAGCGTATGCCGCAGGTGATCGACGCCTGGAATCATCGCGGCGCTGAAGACCTTCCGGTTGGGGACGATGCCACCGACCGACATGCCGCCGAAATTCACGCCGTGATACCCCTTCTCACGACCGATGAGGCGCGTCCGGTTACCTTCGCCGCGAGCACGATGGTAGCCGAGCGCGATCTTGAGTGCGGTGTCGACCGACTCCGACCCGGAATTGGTGAAGAAGCAGTGTTCGATCCCCTCGGGCGCCATGCTCGTAACGCGTTCGGCGAGCCTGCGTGCCTTGTCGTTGGTCACCTGGAACGTCATGCAATAGTCGAGTTTTGCGACCTGTTCCTGCACGGCTGCAACGATCTTCGGATGGCAGTGGCCGAGACCGGAGGTCCACAGGCCCGAAAACGTGTCGTACAGGCGTGTGCCATCGACGGTTGTGTACCAGTGGCCGGCGGCACCTGAAATGACGCGAGGTTGCTGGTTGAAATCGCGGTTCGCCGTGAACGGCATCCAGTAGGGATTTTCGACTGCGGCACTCATGCAATGCGCCTCCGTGTTGATCTGGCGGGTTGGATCGCAGTGTACGCCCGCTACCGGATGTTAAACAATCTGTTAGGTAAACATATTTAAGTCATTGATTTATATATATCACCGGTTCAGAATGTTTAGTAAGATAAACAGCTTGGACAGGAGTGGGGCATGGACCAGGAAATCGGCAGTCGCCTGCGCAGGATTCGCGAGCAACTCGGGCTCTCGCAGCGCCAGCTTGCGCGCCAGTCAGGTGTTGCCAACGCCACGATTTCACAGGTCGAAGCGGGCAAGATCAACCCGACCGTGAGCATGCTCAAGAAAGTGCTCGATGGCATTCCCCTGAGTCTCGGCGAGTTCTTCGCCGACGACCTGCAGCCGCAGGAACGGATATTTTTCCGTTCGGGTGAGCTGATCGAGATCGCGGAAGGCGGCGTCTCCTTTTTGCAGGTCGGCGCGAGTCTCGCGAACAAGTCCATCCAGTTACTCAAGGAGTGCTACCAGCCCGGCGCCGGAACGGGTCGGCACAAGCTCACGCATGACGGCGAGGAATGCGGCATCGTTCTCCGCGGGCGCCTGGAAGTGACGGTCGGCGATGAGGTCGCCGTCCTGGGCCAGGGCGATGCCTACTATTTCAAGAGCAGCCTGCCGCACCAGTTTCGGAACACGGGCAACGAACCCTGCGAGCTGATCACGGCGTGCTCGCCGCCGAGTTTCTAGGTTACGAAATCCCGCTCCGATCAGGCGACCCGATGTCTCTCCGGCTACCACGAATTAAGTAGACACGGGCACGCAAATACGTGCATCTACCTCTGGTCAAGAGTTGCCGATCGGTGGCAAAGTAGCGACCCTCGGATCTTCTTCGGAAATCAAGCAAATGAAGCTTTTTGGCACTGAATTCGGTGGTCATATCGCGATCGCCCAATACGCCGACGGCGCCTGGACGGCACCCTCCATTGAACCCCTGGCACCTCTTCCCATGCATCCGGCCGCCCACGTGTTCCATTACGCGAGCACCTGTTTCGAGGGTTTCAAAGCGTACCGCTGGAGTGACGGCAAGGGCCGCATTTTTCGCCTGCACGATCACGTTGCAAGAATGCGGAAGAGTGCCGCATCGCTGTGTTTGCCCGTACCCGGGGCCGACATGCTGGCCAACATGGTTATCGACGCCGTACACGCAAACCTCGACGCGATTCCAGAGCCGCCTGCATCGTTGTACCTGCGGCCAACCTTGATCGGCACGCTCGAGAACATCGGTGCGGCCGCGGCGCCGTCGACCAAGGCAACGCTGTTTGTGCTGACGTCGCCCGTAGGTGACTACTTCGCGGGCGGCGCCGCTGCGCTGAAGCTACTTGTCGAAGACCAGAAGGCGCGTACGACCGAGCAGCTCGGCAGCACGAAAACGGGAGGCAACTACGCTGCCGCGCTTGGACCCACGATGGCGGCCAAGGAGAAATACGGGGTCGACCAGGTCCTGTTTTGCCCGGACGGCGATGTCCAGGAAACCGGCGCTGCGAACTTCCTGTTGATAAGCGACGACGAGATTCTCACGAAGTCGCTGGACACGACGTTCCTGCACGGTATGACGCGCGACTCGATACTCAAGCTGGGCGCAGAAATGGGCTACAAGATCTCCGAACGCCCGTTCACCGTTGACGAGTTGCTCGAGAAAGTAGCGACCTACGAGGCGTGCCTGTCGGGTACGGCGGCGACGCTTTCGCCGGTCGGGACCCTGGTGTACAGGGGCGAGGAAATCCGGGTGCGTGACGGACAGCCGGGCCCGAACCGCAAGAAACTGCAGACGGCACTGCAGAACATCCAGTACGGACTCGAGCCGGATACGCACGGTTGGTTGACTGAGGTCGCTTAGCCGAATTAATGGCGATCGTCCGGGATGACATCCCCGAACACGCTGCGCGATTTCCTTCCGCGGCGCGTAGTTTGATCGGTGTGCCAGCTTCGCTATGGATTCGGGGATGTCATCCCGGCCGATCGCCTTGACTCAGATAGCTTTCGAGAAGCGGTTGTCGTTTTCCTCGAGGTCAATGTACCGGTCGAACGTCATCGCGATGTTGCGTAGCAGCAGGCGGCCTTTCGGCGTAATACTGATCCCGGCGTCGCTCAATTCAATCAGTTCATCGTCTTCGAGAACTTCCAGTTTCTCGATTTCGTCCTTGAAGTACTCGCGAAAATCGACGTTGTGCCGGGCACCGAAGTCGTCGTACGACAGCCTGTCGTAACACATCAGGTCCTGGATCACAGCGGCACGCAACAAGTCGTCGTCATCGACCAGCAGCCCCTTCTTGATAGGCAGTTCGCCGCGCTCGATGATTTCTTCGTACTCGATTGTCGACACCGCGTTCTGCGCGAACATGTTGCCGATACTGCCGATGCCGCTGACGCCGAGCGAGACCAGGTCGCACTGGCGATGTGTCGAGTATCCCTGGAAGTTGCGCTGCAAGGTGCCGTTCTCCCGGGCAAGCACCAATTCGTCACCGGGCAATGCGAAATGATCCATACCGATATAGATGAAGCCGGCGTCGCACAGCTTGTCGATCGTATGGTGCAGGAGATCCAGTTTGGTTTCGGGTGTCGGAATGTCATCCGAGTTGATCATGCGCTGGCCCTTGAAGCGTTGCGGCAGGTGCGCGTAGTTATAAACAGCCAGTCGGTCGGGTTTCATCGCAATGACGATGTCGAGCGTCTTGTCGAACGTCTCGACGGTCTGCAATGGCAGACCGTAGATAAGGTCGAATGAGATTGAGCCGAAGCCGGCTTCGCGGGCGCTATCGACCAGCGCCTGCACTTCTTCGGGCGACTGCGCCCGGTTCACGGCTACCTGTACCGGCTCGTGAAAATCCTGGATGCCGAGGCTCAGACGATTGAATCCCAGTGCCCGCAATTCACGAATACGCTCCGCGTCAACGGTGCGGGGATCCACTTCGATCGAGAACTCGTGTGCATCGCTTTCATCGAACGTAAACGAACTGCGCAGGTGGTCCATCAATGCACCGAGCTGTTCCTTGTCGAGGTACGTCGGCGTTCCGCCACCGAAATGCAGTTGCTCGACCTTGCGCTTGCGGTCGAACAACTTGGATTGCATGTCGATTTCGCGGTACAGCATATCCATGTACCGGGACACGCGTTCCTCGTTACGAGTAACGATCTTGTTGCAGCCGCAGTAGTAGCACAGCGAGTGACAGAACGGGATATGAACGTACAACGACAGTGGAACATCGCTGTCGTTACTCGCTATCGCTTTGGCCCTGTATTGAGCTTCGGTCAGCTCGTCATTGAACTGCAACGCGGTCGGGTAGGATGTGTAGCGCGGTCCTCGACCGCCGTATCGGACGATGAGGTCCTGGTCGAAACAAACCTCCATCAGACTCTCCTTAATGCGTGAACGAGGTACAGGGCAACGGTAAACAATAGCATCGCAACAGCCTGGTGCGTTGCACCGAGGATGACGGGCACGCCGAGCAGCAGGGTCGTTATTCCCAACGCAACCTGCAGAACCGCGGTGTGCAACAGCGCGTTCACAGCCGGCCGTGCACGGGCCGGCATGTCGGCCTTGCGCGCCCTCAACCAGAAAATGACGACGGCAACAAATGTCGCGATCGCCAGCCAGCGATGGTCGAACTGGACGGTTGCCATGTTATCGAAAAAATTACGCCAAAATGGCTCCAGCGCGAAAAACCCGGGCGGAACCCAGTAGTCGCCCATCATCGGGAACGTGTTGTAGATCTTGCCGGCCTTGAGGCCTGCCACGAACCCGCCCGAGACGATGGTGACCGAAATCAGCGTAATCAGCGCCAGCGACCTCCCGTACCAGGGGTGTTTAGCCGCATTCGCGGGAGGCGGGAACAGAAGGGACAGGGCGACCCACAGCATGTAGGCGTAGATGACGAAGGCGGCGACCAGGTGCGCCGTGAGGCGGTACTGACTGACACGCGGTACATCGACGAGCCCGCTCTTGACCATGTACCAGCCGAGCAGGCCCTGCATGCCGCCGAGGATGAACATCAGCAGGTACTTCGGCCATTCGTGACGCTGTATGTAACCGCGCACGAGAAAGTAAACAAAGGGTACGAAGAAGACGAGGCCTATCGTGCGACCGAGGAGTCGATGCAGATACTCGAGCCAGAAAATGCTCTTGAATTCCTCGAGACCGAACGCTGAGTTCACTTTCTGGAACTCCGGGCTTTGCTGGTACATCTCGAATACGCGCTGCCATTCGGCGTCGCTCATCGGCGGCAGGATGCCCATCAATGGACGCCAGTCGACCATGGACAAGCCGGATCCGGTGAGGCGCGTAAAGCCGCCCAGTACGACCATTACAAACACGAGCCCGCAGCAGAGCAGCAGCCAGGCTGCAACGGCCCGGTTCTGCGACTGCCGGTTCATTTCCATATTCATCTACAAGAGCACCTGTCGATTCCTGCACAAGGCAAACAACCGTAGCAGGCCAAGGAGCAGGACGGCAGCCAACCAGTTGTGGGCGACAGCAATGCCGATCGGCAGGTCAGCGAGAATCGACGCGACGCCAACGCCGAACTCAAGGGCCGCAAGCGTTATCACGACGATCGCGGTTGCGCCCAGACGGCCGCGCGCGGCCAGTCCGCCGGCGAACAGCGTAGTAAGGAGTGTAACCACGGCGACCAGCCGATGGAGCTTATGGATGTCGGCCCGTTCGGCGCCACCCAGCGCGTGGCCGGACGGCCCGGTTTCATGCGGCCGGGAAAGGTCGAACGCCTTGGCCAGGTCGCCACCCGGCAGCCACGTGCCATGGCAATCGGGCACGGACATGCAGGCCGTTGCCGCGAAATTCGCGCTGGTCAAACCACCGAGCATGATTTGCAGACACAACAGCACCAGCGCGGCGGCAACCCAGCGCCGGACGCGGCGCGAAGCATTCGCGTGGGGACGAACATTCCTCACGACCATCCAGCCCAGCAACCCGAGCAAGGTGAACCCGCCGACCAGGTTACCCATGACCACAGCAGGGCTGTGCAGGCCGCCCGAATAGATGCCTAGCCAGGCAAGGAATACGGTCAAGCCGAGTAATGTGAGCGACAGCAGGCGATCACGACGGGCCCATAGTGAAATGAGGGTCATGGAGACGATCAGCAGGCCGAGGACACTCGCGACCAGGCGATGCGCGGGTGTGGCCCAGGACATCGGCTCCTGTGCTTCCCGCACGAGGCGCTCGTAAGTACTACCGACCGTCGGAGCGGTTTCTTCCGCCGCGTCGATCTGCCCGTAACAGGCCGGCCAGTCCGGGCAGCCGATGCCGGAATTCTGTAGCCGCAAGTAGGCACTGACGGCAACCAGCGCGAGCACAAGTAGCAGGGAGACGATGGCGAGCGCGCGCACCGGGCTATTCCTTCACTTCAGGCAGGTTCTCACCGGAGCCACGCACCAGGCGCACGAATTTCGGGGATTTCTTCCAGTCGACCCGATCGTGACCGAACCGGAAGTTCCAGGCCCATGCCGCATCCCACTGGAAACTGTAGTCGTTGCCAGACCAGTACTCTGCGGCTTGCATGAGCGGGAAAAAATCGGTGTCGACTGTCGGTGGATTGTCGGCCCGCAGTAAATCACTGATTGACGCGAGCTCATCCTTGGCCGGCATGCGCCAATCGTCGTGGCCGCAATGGCCGGCTGCGTTCACGGCATTGACGTAGTGCCAGGTATCACAACGACTGCCGGCGCAAACGCCGGCGTTTTCGGTGCCGCGGTAGTCGAGTTCGCCGTTGGCCTCATTCGGGTTCCACCAGGAGTAGGTATGGCGGTAGTCATGCAGGCCGTCGTCGTCAGTTTTTCCCGCCCACAACAGGCCGGTCTCATTGTCTTGCACGCATTGCTCGACGCCGACGGAAACCCGGGAGAATCTGCTCTGCGCGGGCGCCGAATCATTGTCGCCGCCCTGGCTGCAGGCCGCCAGTGACAACGCTGTGAGCACGGGAACGAGCGTTATTCTCGGTTGATTTTTCATGGACGGGCAGCTTACCCGATTTTCGGAGAACGAGAACCCTAGAATATTCTTGACGGAAGTACGTATTTTCCGTAGTAGTGGGTGGTGCGCAACAGGTCTACCGTGGAACATGCATTAGTAGGGGCTATTGAAACCGCGGCTGGTCGTGAAATCGACCCTGGCAGCGGATACGATTAATCAAAAATAGTGAACTCAACGCAAGGGGGGAAACACCGCTATGAGTGAGCAACCCACACCGGGAGAGGAGCGGACGCAAGTTCCGTTCATGCAGCGTATTCTGGACAATCCGTTCATCCTGCTGTTCATCGGAATTGTCTTTCCGGCTGTCTTCTACATTATCTGGGGAATCATGGAAATCGTGAATATCCCTATCGCTCCATAACCACCAGACATCTTCTACAGTTGGAGGAACCACTATGAGTGCTATTCAACCTCCCGCCGAGACGGTCTGGTGGCGACAACCACTGGATAAGGTCGAGGGTACCTGGATCGGTATTGCGCTGGTCTGGTCCCTGATCATGTTTTTCATGATGCCGTTCTGGCACATCTACGGAAAACAGAACCTCTCGAGCGAAGCCTACAAAACGACGCCGCAGGCGTATCTTGCGAAAACCCAGGCCATGGTCGATCAGTACACGGTACGGACCGAGACAAACCTGAATCTTCCGGTGGTCAGGCCGCCCCCCGGTTCGGATGTCTACCTCGCCGGCCGACTCTGGCAGTGGTACCCGCTTCTCGAGCTGGAGAAAGGGCAAACCTATCGGCTGCATATCTCGTCCCTGGACTGGCAGCATGGTTTCTCGCTACAGCCTGTCAACATCAACACGCAGATCCTGCCCGGCTACGAGATGGTCCTGACCATTACACCGGATACGTCGGGGGAACAGACGATTATCTGTAACGAGTTCTGCGGTGCCGGACACCACAACATGGTCGGCAAGATCTACGTGACGGAGGGCGGAGCATGAGTAAGCCATTGTTCAGAACCTGCCCTGAAACCGGGCTCCAGTACCACAAACCTGCCGAAATGCTGATCAAAGCGCATGCGGTTGTGGCGGTTGTCATTCTTCTGATCGGCGGTATCGCCGCATTGCTGGTAACGCTGACGCGCTGGCCGGCTGTGCACCTGCTGCCGGCGGATCGCTTTTACCAGCTACTGACGACGCACGGCGTCAACATGCTGATTTTCTGGATCATCTCCTTTGAGATCGCGGTGCTTTACTTCTGCTCGTCGACGCTGCTCAAGTGTCGCCTGGCAACGCCGAAAATCGCGTGGCTCGGGTTCATCCTGATGTTGGCGGGTATCATCGTCAACAACGCCGCGGTCGCGACGGGCACCGCGTCTGTCATGATGACGTCGTATGTGCCGATGCCGGCCAATCCGAACTTCTATCTCGGCTTGATCCTGTTTGCGGTTGGTGCGCTGATCGGGTGTTTTGTCTTTCTCGGTACGCTGGTCATTGCCAAGGACGAAAAGACCTACGAAGGATCGATACCGCTCGTAACTTTCGGTGCACTCACAGCCTGCATCATCGCGGTATTCACCATTGCGTCCGGCGCGATCGTGTTGATTCCGACGTGGTTATGGTCACTCGGACTGATCAACAATATCGATCCTGCAATGTACCGCGTTGTCTGGTGGGCCCTTGGTCACTCTTCACAACAGATCAATGTCGCAGCACACGTCGCCGTCTGGTACGCCATCGCGGCCATTGTGTTCGGTGCGCGTCCGTTGTCGGAGAAAGTCAGCAGGATGGCGTTCTTCCTTTACATTGCCTTCCTGCAACTCGCGAGTGCGCATCATCTGCTCGTGGACCCGGGTCTCTCGGCCGAGTGGAAGATATTCAACACGTCCTACGCGATGTACCTCGCGGTGTTGGCATCCATGGTGCATGGCTTGACTGTTCCCGGCTCGATCGAAGTTGCACAGCGCGCGAAAGGTCTTACCAACGGCTTGTTCGAGTGGCTGCGCAAGGCGCCCTGGGGTAACCCGGTCTTCTCGGGCATGTTCATCTCGCTGGTCGGATTTGGGTTCATTGGCGGTATTTCAGGTGTGGTGATGGGAACCGAACAGATCAATATCATCATCCACAACACGATATACGTGCCGGGCCATTTCCATGCCACGGTCGTGATAGGTACAACGCTGGCATTCATGTCGCTGACTTACTTCCTGATCCCGACGCTGTTCCGCAAGCAGGTTGCCTTCGCCGGTCTGGCGAAGGTGCAGCCGTACCTGTTCGGTATCGGAATGTCCGTGTTTACGCTGGCGATGATGGGGGCGGGGACACTCGGCGTTGAACGTCGCCACTGGGATATGGCTTTCACGAATTCGGCCCTGGGTTTTGACTACCCGGCGAGCGCCTACACGCTCATGGGCATCGTGGGCATATCGGGCGTGCTCGCAACCATTGGCGGCGCCATTTATATCCTCGTTACCGTCGTTTCCATATTCTTCGGCAAGCCCGTGGAGTCGGAATCGAGCTTCGGATTCGAATTTGGCCGGGTGCAGCGCGCCGACCCTGTATTCGTACCCGAAGGCGGTCACGAGGCAGCCGGCAAATGGGGTCTTGCGGCGCCAGGCACGTTCCTGCTGGCCATGTTCTTCCTGGTCATTTTCGTTCTTTACTACGCGGTGAACTGGAAATACCTGGCCTCAGTCTGGCCGATGTCCTGACGGCCCGTATCTGGACAACACCCTGAGAAAGGGCGGGCAGAATGCCCGCCCTTTCCTTTTGAGCTACATTGCGACCTATGAAAAGCACAATCTTGTTCGCGGCGCTGCTGGTGCCACTATCGTTGTTCGCCCAGGCTGATGATCGCTACAGCCCGGACAGGGCCCTGGAGATCTCTCAGGCCGCCGTGGGCAACACGATCGGCGACTACGAACTGCTGGATCATCTCGGTGCACCCGTAAGGCTACGCAGCGATCATGCGGGCAAGCCGCTCGTGATCAGCATGATCTTCACATCCTGCCACCATGTTTGTCCGCAGACGACGAAGCATCTCAATGAGGCGGTCGAAGCGGCGCGCGAGGCTCTCGGTGAAGACAGCTTCGATGTCGTCACAATCGGTTTCGATGTCGCACATGACACGCCGGACGCCATGGGGGCCTTTGCCAGGCGACAGGGCGTCGATGAACAGGGCTGGCGTTTCCTGAGCGCCTCACCGGAAACGATCGGTCAATTGAGTGAAGACCTTGGTTTCATCTACTTCCCAACAGCACGCGGCTTCGATCACATCAACCAGTCGTCAATCATCACGAAGGACGGTGAGTTGTACAGCCAGGTCTATGGCGTGACTTTCGAACTGCCCTGGCTCGTTGAGCCCCTCAAGCAGCTCGTTTTCAATCGACGGGAAAGCGGGGGGCATTTCGTCGCCGGTCTGGTCGACAGAGTCAAACTGTTTTGCACCGTATACGATCCGACCACCGGCCGTTACCGCTTCGACAATTCACTGTTTTTCCAGCTATTCGCGGGCGGCACCTTCATCCTGGCATTGGTGATCTACCTGCTGCGCGAAGTGATCAAGGCCCGGAAACTGCGGCGAACCAGGTGATCGGGCGCGTCCATAAACTCGGGCGAAACGCCTTCGAAGTCCTGCGCAAGCCCTTGTCCCGGGCGTTCGACAGCGACCAGAACCCCCTCAATCATCTCGGTGCGCTGACGATCTATTTCTGCTGGATTGTATTGGTCAGCGGGATCTGGCTACTCATCTTTTTCCGGACCAGCGTGTCGTCCGCGTTCGAGTCTGTTGAATACCTGACACGTGAGCAGTGGTATCTCGGTGGTGTGATGCGCAGCCTGCACCGCTACGCCTCGGATGCGATGATCGTTACGATCCTGTTGCATGTCATCAAAGAGTTCATATTCGATCGGTATCGCCTGAACCGCTGGTTCAACTGGGTGACGGGAATTCCGCTCGTCTGGATCGTTTTTCCACTCGGCATATCCGGCTATTGGCTCGTCTGGGACGAGCTGGCCCAGTATGTCGCAATCAGCTCCGCCGAGCTGCTGGATCGCATCCCCATCTTCACGAATTCGATGGCCGGCAACTTCATGAGCGACGAGCTGCTGTCCGATCGCTTCTTCACGCTCATGGCATTTTTGCACTTGATTGGATTGCCGATCTTCCTCGTGTTCGGCATCTGGTTGCACGTATTCCGCCTGAACGGCCCGCGTATAAATCCGCCGCGACGCATGATGGCGGTTGCGCTGCTCGCAATGCTTGTACTTTCGGTTGTGTACCCGGCGGTCAGTCACGATAAAGCCGACCTGGCCATGGCACCGCAAGTACTGCGACTTGACTGGTTTTACCTGCACGTTTACCCGTTGATACAGGCCTGGTCGCCAGGCTGGGTGTGGGTGCTGTTGGTTGGCATCAGCACCGTGCTGATGATCGCGCCCTGGGCACCGCCGGCGAGAAAGACGACGGTTGCCGTCGTTGATCTCGACAACTGCAATGGCTGCAAGCGTTGCGTGGACGACTGTCCGTTTGGAGCCGTCGAAATGGTGCCGCGGACCGATGGCTCGAACTACACGCAACAGGCGGCCGTAGATGAGCAATTGTGCATTAGTTGCGGCATCTGCGTTGGCGCCTGCCCGACGGCGACTCCGTTTCGAACAAAAAGCGCGCTGGTACCCGGTATCGACTTACCGAACCACTCCGCAGCCGATATTCGGCGCGATATTGTCGAGAAGACTGAGCAACCCTCCAAAGCGCCGCGAGTAATGGTGTTTGGGTGCAGGGACGATCGCCAGACAGAGGCACTGCGCCGAGCGGGTGGCAACGTCGTAAGCGTCCGCTGCATGGCGCACCTGCAGCCCTCGTTTCTGGATTTCGTGCTGAGCCGTGACCACGCGGAAGGCATTCTTCTGCTTGGCTGCGAGGATGGTAATTGCAACTATCGCCTTGGGGCCGAGTGGACGGAAGCGCGTATTGGCCGTGAACGTGATCCGCGGCTGAGAAAACGTACCGACACGGCGAAGATCGCGATGGGCTGGTGTAGCCCGTGGAGCGACATCAAGGATCCCGCCGGCAAGCTTGCCGCTTTCCGCGACGCCCTGGCCGACAAGGACGCGGACGCATGAAACTCTTCTCTGAATTCCTGGCCTGGGCGGTCTTTGCCACGGTCGTAGGACTGCTGTCGGTATGGCCACGTTACAGTCTCGTTGATGAGGGTAACGCCATCATTACGGTGACATTTGCACATGCCGCGCAACGTGTCGGCGAATGCCGCATTCTTACTCAGGATGAACTGAACGAGCTGCCGCCAAATATGCGAAAGCCCTCCGACTGCCCGCGCGAGCGGCACGTCGTGCGTTTCGAGCTCCGTTCAGGAGACGATGTGTTGTACAAGGACACACTGCTGCCGAGCGGTATCTGGTCGGATGGCAAGGCAAATATTTACCAGCGCGTCGTCATACCGGCCGGTACGCACGACATTTTCGTCGGGATGAACGACAGTGGCAGTGAGGAGGCGTTCGACTACGAGACTCGAACGCGCTTGGAGGTGGCTCCGGGGAGAAATATCGTAGTGAGTTTCGAACCCGAGTCAGGAGAATTTACAGTTCGTTGAGGTGGCAATGAGTTTGCTAAAGTGGAAGCCGGAATACTCGGTTGGTGTCGCATCGGTGGACGACGAGCACCGCGAGATGATCGACATGATCAATCGCGTCTATACGCAGCTGGGCGCATCACCGAAGTCCGCGGAGATCGAGGCCTGCCTGGAAGACATTTTCGCGACGATCTCAGCGCATTTTGCGCTGGAAGAACGCATCATGAGAGACGCAGGTTACGCCGAGTACGAAGCTCACAAGAACGATCACGAGGACCTGCTCGACGAAATCCGTGACCTGATGGACGAATTCGATGCAGATGCCCAAACCGGCCGCCGGGCTCTCGAGACGCGTCTCTCTGCCTGGTTTACCCGGCACTTCTCGAGCTACGACGCACGTCTCCACGGCGAGCTCGGCCACCACTGAATCTGCGCCTATGCGCTCAGCAACGTCTTGAGCAAACGGAACGTCAGCATCGCCAGCAGCAGAATCACGACAAAGAATACGATTTGTCGTTGCTTGAGTATTTCACCGCGCTGTCGTTCGATCATGCGGACGATCCAGTCCGCGAGGAAGTAGATGAAGATCGCATTGAGTGTGAATACGAGAATTTCGACCATTGGATTCATTGCACCACAGCCTTGCCCCGTCCGCGAAGTGATTTCCAGGCGACGAGCAGGAAGAGCAGCCCGCCGATCACCGACACGAGCCCGCCCAGTCCCATCAGTCCCATACCGGCTGTCTGGCCTATCCCGTCGAGCCCCTGCGCTGCGCCCGCAGTCTTGCGCTGCACGCCATAGCCTCCGCTCCATGCGAGTCCAATGATGTGCATCAGCTGCCCCCCACCGTAAACATAGGGCTGCCACGTAGCCATCCTTGCGGGCAAGGCGCCGAAGCCGAGCCTCGGCAGCAGGTAGTAGGTCAGCCCCATGAATGCGATGGTCACTCCGACCGTTGCACCGTGATAGTGAGCCGGGATGACGATGTCGAGGCCCGCAATCATGAATCCCAGGGCGCCGCCGACAGCAAACAGCCCCAGGGAGCTGACCAGCGCGGCGCGCAGGTAACGGCCTTCACCCTGTGGTTTCGCGGCCTTCCACAGGCTGGCAGCTACCGCGAGACCGAGCGGCAGGCAGGACAGGCCGCCGTACTTCATCAGTTCGGTAAATGCGAGCCTGTGACCGGCAGACGTGACGTCGTGGGCCAGGTAGAGAAACGGCACCGTGATGACGGGCAAGGCCAGAAACACGAGGAACACCAATGTGAGTCTCGGGGTCAATTCAAAACGCCCGCCGCTCGCATACGCCAGCACGACCCACGCAATCATCATGAGCAGCGTGTAGCTGAACTGGATGACGTGTCCACCGCCCCAGAACATGAACTCAAAATAGACCTGCCCATCCATCCCCTGCGGCAGACCTCGCCATGAGGCGAATACGGCGATGATCGAAAACCCGGTTAGCAGCGTCGAAAGCGTTATGCCGAACTGCAGGGCGCCGGCACCGTCCAGTTTCGCTGCGATACGTGGCCGGCCGACCAGGGTGCGAATAAGGTGGCTGAAAATGCCTGCTGCAAACAACCCCAGCCCAAGGTAGAACAGCGGGTGTTGCAGAATCGGTACGTAGTTGTTCATGAGTGGGTCTGCTGCACCCAGGAACGGGCAAACGACGATCACCAGCGTACCGACTGTCGCCAGGGCGAAGGATATTCGATCCCACCACGGCTGCTCGGTTACCGCGGCAAGACTCCAGAATGCCGCGGATATTGCGAGTAGCCAGATCAGCACCGATAACGTTACGTGCACCACGAGCGCCACCCGGAAGAAGTCGATAAACGGAATCGACTCTTGCACGACGGGCGTGCGCGCCATGACCAGCAGAATGGAAAACACACCGGCGGCAACGAGCGAAAAGAGCCCGAGAACCAGCCACGCAGCAGTGGTTCGGCCTGCTGCGATGCTGCGAATCGGTAGATGAAAGTTCCTCTCGGGCATTGCGGCGGATGATACGGCATAATCTCGCAGATGGGCATTGATCGTTGCTACAACCTGATGGACTTCCGGCGCATCGCAAAGCGCAAGTTGCCGGCTCCTGTTTTTCATTACATTGACGGTGGAGCAGACGACGAATGGTCGTTGCGACGCAATACGGAGGCGTACAACGACTACGAGCTGCAGCCTGCGCATTTGTCCGATGTCAGCAAGATACAAACGGGGACGACCCTGTTCGGCAAGCCTGTCGACTGGCCCGTGATGATCGCGCCGACCGGCGCATCGAGGTTATTTCACGCCGGCGGTGAGCCGGCCGTCGCGAAGGCGGCCGGCAAGTTCGGCATCCCTTACAGCTTGTCGACGGTCGGTACCACGACGATCGAAGACATCGGCGCGATCGGCGACCATCCCAAGGTCTTTCAGATCTATGTCTTCAAGGACCGCGGGATGACCCGGGCGTTCGTCGAGCGCTGCAAGGCAAGCAACTACGCAGCCTTGTGCCTGACGGTCGATACGCCCGTCGCGGGAAATCGTGAGCGTGACTACGTGTACGGCATGATGGCGACGGCGAAGCCGGCGCTGGCCAGCGTCCCGAGCATGCTGCGACATCCGGGCTGGTTGTACCGGGCCGTCGTCCAGAAGGACATGGAGCTCGTCAATATCACGCAAGGGGATAACGTACAGAAATTCACCGACGCCAGTGTCATGGACTTTATCGACAGCCAGTTCGATCGCTCACTGACGTGGAAGGACGTCGAGTGGCTCGCGGGCGAGTGGGGCGGTCCGTTGATCATCAAGGGCGTGCAAACCGTCGACGACTGCCGCAAGGCGGCGGATTCGGGGGCGACAGCGGTCATGTTGTCCAATCACGGTGGTCGCCAGCTGGAAGGCACGGCCGCACCGGTCGATTGCATCCCGGCCGTGGCCGATGCGTTGCGTGACCGGCTGGAGATCATCTGTGACGGCGGGGTGCGGCGGGGCACGCACGTGGTCAAAGCCCTCGCGCTCGGTGCGCATGCTTGCAGCATCGGCCGTGGTTACCTGTATGCGCTGGCCGCCGGTGGCCAGCCCGGTGTCGAACGCAGTCTCGGCCTGTTACGAGGCGAGGTGGAGCGGACGATGGCGCTGGTTGGCTGCGACTCGGTTCACAAGCTCGACGGCCGCTTCGTCAGGAAAAGGGCCTGATCGGGTCCGCACTGCGCAATCCGGGATCGTTTCGCGGCGTAAATGCTTCGCTCCCCGCCACCGGGTGCCGGGGCCCGATTTCGCCTAAACCCCTATATTCACAGGATGATACGCGCCCGGGCGCCGGTAATCGCTGCGTTTGTCGACACCCGGGAGCAGCAAATTTCTGGAATTTGCTAGTAATATCAACGGTGCCGCAGCAAGTTGGCTCGGCATTTTAGGCCGCCTTAGGTTGCGGTAGTGTTCGTGTAAGAGGTAGTTATGTCAGGCGAAAGAGTAGAAGGAACCGTCAAGTGGTTCAACGATGACAAGGGATTTGGATTCATCGAGCGGGAAGGCGGTCAGGATGTATTCGTGCATCACACCGCTATACAGATGGAAGGCTTCAAGACCCTGAAAGAAGGGCAGAAGGTGACCATGGAAGTGACCCAGGGACAGAAAGGCCCGCAGGCGGAAAACGTCATCGCGGAATAGGCTGTGCCGGTTCAGTAATACCTGAAGAACAACACAAATCGGCCCGGACACCGTACCGGCCGGGAATATTACTGAAATGCCGTGCGTCGGGGCAGACCATCCGGCGCGAAAGGGGGGCGACACGCGAGTGTTGCACAGCGCCTGTGCGCGTTAGGAATCGCCGCAATCGGCATTAGTCGCCCGTCACCAAACGAGAAGCACCCTTTGTGAAACTGAGAATCAGAGATAATTCCGTACGCCTTCGCCTGATGCGGGGTGAAGTCGACACACTTCGGGAGGAGGGGCTCGTGAGTTCGACCACCCATTTTCCTGGCGGGCGGACGCTTCGCTACGCCGTCGAAAGCAGTCCGGCTAGCGTAAACCCGGCCGCGTTCTTCTCGGAAAACGAAATCACGGTCCGCCTGCCGGAGACCACCGTGCATGCCTGGGCGGGCAGCGCGCAGGTATCAATCGCGGGCGATCAGCATCTTGCTGACGGTGAAACGCTCAAGATCCTCGTGGAGAAGGATTTTGTCTGCCTGACAGGGCGCGACGACGAAGACGAGTCCGACATGTACCCGCATCCCGAGGCCGGCAAGGCAAGCTGCTGAAATGGCGCGCTACGCCTGCTTCGAGCCGCGCAGCATGCGCTTCCTCGAGGCGCTCAAAGCCAATAACAATCGAGAGTGGTTCAAGGAACACAAGAGCCGCTACGAGCAAGACGTACTCGACGTTGCCCTGCAGTTCATCATATCCATGCAGGATCCGCTGGCGAAGATTGCACCGCGTTTCACGGCGGTACCGACGCGCGTCGGTGGTTCCCTGATGCGGGTGTACCGTGACACACGCTTCGCAAAGAACAAGCTGCCCTACAAGACGAATATCGGCATCCAGTTTCGCCACGAACAGGCGAAAGACGTGCATTCGCCCGGGTATTACGTGCACATCGATCCGGACGAAGTGTTCCTCGGCGTGGGCATGTGGCGACCGGATTCGGAACCGTTACGCGGCATTCGTGAGCGTATCGCGGCCAAACCGCAGGAGTGGCAGCAGGTCGTGGGCGATCGCGCATTCAGTCGCCATTTTTCGCTGGGTGGCGAGACGCTGGTCCGACCGCCGCGCGGCTTCGACAAGAATCACGAATGCATCGAGGACATCAAGCGCAAGAGCTTTATTGCGGTACGGTCACTCGCTGTCGAGGATTGCCTGAAACCGCGGTTTCAAAAGACCGTAGAGACGTCTTTCAGTGCCGCCGAGCCTTTCATGCGCTTCCTGTGCAAGGCGGTCGGCGTCAGGTTTTAAGCGTTTTCCGGACTTCGCGTAACAGGGTTTCCGGATCCGGCCGGTCCGAGATGTGCCTCGACAGCTCCGTGTAACGAATGATTCCGGCGGCATCGACGACCATCGCCGTCGGCCAGACAGTGTCCCTGCCGTACTCCCTGTCGTAGTCGCCGGGAACGCCGTCCTTCTGCAACAGGCCGAGCTGCTTCGTCACCGCCAGACCGTCGTCGAGCCAGAATTCGAACTCCACCTTGAAGAACTCGGCGACTCTCCGTGTCGTTTCCAGGGGCTTGGGTGTGATCAGTATCAGCCTTGCGCCCAGGTCGACGATATCGCGGTAGTGCTGTGTCAGGTTGCTGACCTGGCGGCTGCAGAACGGACACCAGCTTCCGCGCACGAACAGGATGACGGCGGGACCGCCGTGCAATTCGACAGACCTTACCGGGTCGCCCTGCTCATCGGTCGCCCGGAAATCGGGCAACGGGCGGCCGGGCTTCAACGGCGGCGGCGTTCGGCGGAGGCCGCGCCGGGCAAGCCACCACGCCGTGATGATCACCATGGCGGCGACGACACCGAGGGATAGCAGGAGGCTCGCGGACATGCGCAGAGTATTACCCCGTGTCCGGCATGGACACAAGGCGGTAATTATGGATACTGGCAAGCTCTCCCGTGGTACCGATGAAAGCCCGCTTCAGATGCCCGAAAACCCCGTTCTCTGGACCCCAGGCAAGGACCGAATCGAAGCGAGCAGCATGCATCGATTCATGCGGGCGGCCGCTTGCAGCGACTACGACGCCCTGTATGCCTGGTCTGTCGACCACGCGCCCGAATTCTGGGAAATGCTCTGCGAGTTCTGCGACGTGCGCTTCGACACGCCTGCCGAAACCACCCTGGCCAGACCCGGAAATATCATGGATGCCGGCTGGTTTACCGGCAGCCGGCTCAACTACGCAGAGCACCTGCTGCGGAACACCGGCGACCGGGCGGCCATGGTCTTCTTCGCAGAGAGCGGTGCCCGGCGGGAACTGAGCCGTGACCAGTTGCGCGAGGAGGTTGCTGCTGTCGCTGCGGGATTGCGGTCGGTCGGTGTCGTTGCCGGGGATCGCGTCGCGGCCTTCCTGCCCAATTGCCCGGAAGCTGTCATTGCGATGCTCGCGACGACGAGTATCGGCGCGATCTGGTCATCCTGTTCGCCGGACTTCGGAATCACTGGCGTCGTCGATCGTTTTGGCCAGATCGAACCCAGGGTGTTGTTCGCGGCAAACGGTTATTACTACAACGGCAAGACCTGCGATACGCGGTCCACGGTCGAAGGCGTGGTCAATGCCATACCCGGTATCGAACGAACCGTGGTGGTTCCGTTCGCCGGCGATCTTTCCCCTGACTCAGGGCTCGACAATGCCGTGAGCTGGACGTCGTTCGGTCGCGCCGGGGAGCCCCTGACTTTTGCGCCCGTGGACTTCGACCACCCGCTGTACATCATGTATTCCTCGGGGACGACGGGCGTGCCCAAATGCATCGTGCACGGCCACGGAGGTACACTGCTGCAGCATCTCAAGGAACACGTTCTGCACACCGATATCGGGCCGCAGGATCGCCTGTTCTACTTCACGACGTGCGGCTGGATGATGTGGAACTGGCTGGTCAGTGGCCTCGCCACGGGGGCGACACTGGTGCTCTACGACGGCTCGCCGTTCTTCAACGAGGGCCGCATCCTCTGGCAGATGGCAGAGACGGAAAAGGTGAGCGTGTTCGGGACGAGTGCCAAGTACATTTCGGCGCTGGAGAAAGCGGGAGTGCGGCCAGGAGATGCGTTCTCGCTACCGAATTTGCGTGCCGTATTGTCGACGGGTTCGCCGCTCGCGCCGGAGAGCTTCGACTATGTCTACGACGCGATTGCTGACGACGTGCAGCTGGCATCCATATCGGGCGGTACCGACATCCTGAGTTGCTTCGCACTGGGCAATCCGGTCTTGCCGGTGCGGCGCGGTGAGTTGCAGTGCCGCGGCCTCGGCATGGCCGTTGAGGTGTGGAACGACGATGGCCGGGCTGTCGTCGACGAGCCCGGCGAGCTGGTTTGCACGAAGCCGTTCCCGTCTGCGCCCGTGGGTTTCTGGAATGACCCCGACGGGAGCCGTTACAAGGCGGCCTACTTCGAGCGCTTCGACGGCGTATGGGCGCACGGGGACTTCGCCGAGTTGACGCCCGGTGGCGGACTCCTGATTCACGGACGCTCCGATGCCGTCCTGAACCCGGGCGGTGTGCGCATCGGCACCGCGGAAATCTACCGGCAGGTGGAGAAGCTCGACGAAATCGTCGAGAGCATCGCGATCGGCCAGAACTGGAAGGACGACGTGCGTGTGGTGCTGTTCGTCATCCTGCGAGATGGAGTAGACCTGGACGATGCATTGCAGAAGCGCATCCGTGCTGTCATTCGGCAAAACACGACGCCGCGCCATGTGCCGGCGAAAATCATTGCCGTGCCGGAGATACCGCGGACGAAAAGCGGCAAGATTGTCGAGCTCGCCGTCCGCTCCGTTGTGCATGGTGACAGCGTCAGGAATACCGAGGCGCTGGCCAACCCTGGTGCGCTAAGGCATTTCCAGGGCATCGACGAACTGCAGACTGACTAGGGGAACGTCCTATGACCATGCAGGGCATTGAAATCATGCGCGGCGAGGTTCTGCCCGAGTGGATCGATATCAATGACCACATGAACGTCGCCTACTACCTGCTCGCTTTCGACCAGGCGGTCGACGTATTGTGGACGCGTTTCGGCCTTACCGAGGACTACATCAGGACGCACAGCAGTTCGACGATAGCGGTCGAGTCGCACGTCACCTGGCAGCGCGAGATCGTCGAAGGGGCGAACTTCGTCGTCACCTCGCAGCTACTCGCGTACGACGACAAGCGCATTCACCAGTTCCAGCGCATGTATCATGCCGATGAAGGCTTCCTGGCGGCCACCTGTGAGTGGATGAATCTGCACTTCGACACGGACCTGCGCCGGGTCGCTCCGTGGCCTGACAATATCCGTGCGCGCATCCATGAATTCGCAGACAATCAGGGTGAGCATGACTGGCCCGCGGAGGCGGGGCGGCGCATGCGGGTCAGGCAACCCACGTTCAGCATGGAACCGGACGCATCATGAAAGGAAAATTCCTGCTTGCCATCGATCAGGGTACCAGCAGCAGCCGCACGGTCATCTACGACCACGGCGCGCGTGTCGTTGCCAGTGCACAGCAGGAGTTCCCGCAGATCTATCCGCAGCCCGGCTGGGTCGAACACGACCCGGAGGCCATCTGGGATTCGGTGACCGCGGTAACCCGCGGCGCCCTCCAGAAAGCCGATGCGGTGGCTGCCGAGATTTCCGCGATCGGTATCACGAACCAGCGCGAGACGACGGTGATCTGGGATCGCGAGACCGGCGAGTGCGTGTACAACGCCATCGTCTGGCAGGACCGCCGGACAGCCGAATACTGCGAGGGCCTGAGGAAAGACGGTCTCGAGGCAATGGTCAGGGACAAGACGGGCTTACGGCTCGATCCATACTTCTCAGGCACCAAGATCGCCTGGATTCTCGACCATGTCGACGGTGTGCGCGCGAGGGCAGAGGCCGGCAAGCTCGCATTCGGCACCATCGACAGTTTCCTGCTTTGGCGTCTTACCGGCGGCCGGACGCATGCGACCGATGCAACCAACGCCTCACGCACCCTGTTGTTCAATATTCACACGCAGGCATGGGATGACGAGCTGCTCTCCGTATTCGCCATTCCGCATTCGCTGTTGCCCGAGGTGCGCGATTGCGCGGCCGATTTCGGCGTGGCAAGCGACGACTGCATTGGCGGCGGCGTACCGGTTTGTGGCATCGCCGGGGATCAGCAGGCGGCATTGATCGGGCAGGCCGGGTTCGAGTCCGGCATGACCAAGAGCACTTACGGTACCGGGTGTTTTGTCATCGCGAACACGGGCGCCGCAGCATTGCAGTCCGAGAACCAGCTGCTGACGACCGTGGCGATGCGCATTGGTGGTGACGTCACCTATGGCCTCGAGGGCAGTGTCTTCGTGGCCGGCTCCGCGATGCAGTGGCTCCGCGATGAACTGTGCGTCATCGAGTCGGCTCCCGAGTCCGAGGCGATCGCGCGCGCCACGGGCATCGTCGATGACGTGTACGTGGTGCCGGCGTTCGCGGGACTGGGCGCGCCCTATTGGGACCCCGATGCGCGCGGCGCCATCCTGGGGCTCACGCGGGGCAGCGGGCGCAATGAGATCGTCACCGCGACTTTGCAGTCCGTGGCGTTCCAGACGCGCGACCTCATCGCCGCGATGTCCCAGGACGGTATCAAACCGAGCGTGATCCGGGTGGACGGCGGTATGGTGGCGAACGACTGGTTCCTGCAGTTTCTTGCCGATGTTCTCGATATTCCGGTCGAGCGCCCGGACAACGTCGAGTCGACGGTGCTCGGCGCTGCCTACCTCGCTGGTTACCAGGCGGGAGTGGTCGGTTCACCCTCGGACCTCGCGACACTGTGGCAGCGCGATGCCTTGTTCGAGCCAACGATGCAGGCCGGCCGGCGTGACCGCCTGCTGGCCGGCTGGAACGACGCGGTGCGCCGCGTTCGCTCGGAACGCTGAACGTGTTGCGGGCGCGCCAGAAGATCGGCAAGTACCGGATACTCGGTCGCATCGCGTCCGGGCCGCTGGCCGACGTGTATCGTGCCTACGACACGATCCAGAAGATCAAGGTTGCACTCAAGATTCCGAGGCAGGATGAGCACACCGGTCACGAGGAGTTCCTGCACGAGGTTCGCGTGGCGACAAAACTGCAGCACCCGAACATTCTCTCGGTGCTCAACGCGAGCTACATCGACGATCGCTTCGTCATCGCGATGGAACTGGGCGAGGAATCGCTCGCGGACCGCATCGAGCGGCGCGCGACGATGGCGGCCAAGCTGGATTTCGCCGGGCAGGGCCTCGCGGCGCTCGCACATGCCCACGAAAACAAGATCATTCACTGCGACATCAAGCCCGAGAATTTCATCCTGTTCCCCGGCAACCGACTGAAGCTGGCCGACTTCGGCTTCGCCAAGCACGGCGTGCGCACGCTCAAGGCCTCGGGCTCCGGCACGATCGACTACATCGCACCCGAGCAGGCCATGGGCAGGCCGAAGTTCCAGTCGGATGTGTTCTCGATGGGCCTGGTGCTGTATCGCCTGTTTTCCGGCAAGTTGCCGGAATGGCCCTTCGAGTGGCCGCTGGCAGGCCACGAAAAGCTGACGGCGCGCGTCCGGCCCGAGTTGATCCATATCCTCAAGACGGCGATCCAGCTCGATCCCGCGAAGCGGTATCGGACCGCCGAGAAGATGTTCGCCGATTTCGAGCGAGCCGACAGTCATGCGCGCAAACAGAAGAAGCCGCGTGCGAAAAACGGAGCGCGTCGCGGTACGTCATGGCGGCAGATGCAGTGGCGCGAGTTCCAGCACCAGTTCAGGAAACAACTGGACACCCGCCATCAGTGCCGCAACTGCGAGGGACCCGTCGCGGAGAGCATGCAGGCATGTCCCTGGTGCGGGTTCGACAATCCGGCGCGCGGTGCCGAAACGACGATGCCGGCTCATTGCCCGCGTTGTGAGCGTGGCGTCAAGAACGACTGGGATTACTGTGCCTGGTGTTTCGGCCCTGGATTCGTCGAGGAGACCACGCGTCGCTATCCTGACAAGCGCTACACGGCCAAGTGCGCGAATAGTCGATGCGGCGGCCCCCTGATGCCGTTCATGCGCTATTGTCCGCATTGCCGCATGAAGATCCGGCGCCCCTGGAAGATCAAGGGCAGCCGCCATTCCTGCAAGGCCTGTAACTGGGGCATCGCGCATGAGTTCTGGAACTACTGTGCCTGGTGTCGCGAACCTGTGAGGCGAAAATGAGCGAGGCCGATTCGACAGAACAGATAGACGTCGTGGTCCTGGACGGCGCGTTCGAGCCGGACCAGGTCGCCGTCGATGTCGCCGGTGGCTCGGCAATCGCACTCAGCAGGAAAGATCCCGGCAAGCAAGGCGAAAACGAGGATACCGTGGCGGTCGTACCCTACGGTCCCGGAGCCGCCGTACTCGTCGTGGCGGATGGCGCGGGCGGGTTGCCCGCCGGCAAACGCGCGTCACTGACCGCCGTAACGACGCTGGCCGCCGCGTTACAGGCTGCGATGGACAAGACGATGTTGTTGCGAACGGCGATACTGAACGGTATCGAGGCCGCCAACGACGCGGTACTGGCGCTCGCGAACGGATCCGCGACGACGCTGACCGTCGTCACGATCGAAGGACTGGTGGCGCGCTCCTACCAGATTGGTGACTCGGAGGCGCTCGTGGTCGGCCAGCGTGGACTGATCAAGCTGCAGACCACGGCGCATTCGCCAACCGGGTTCGCGGTCGAGGCGGGGTTCTTAGATGAACGCGAGGCCTTGCACCACGAAGACCGGCACCTCGTATCGAATTTCCTGGGAACCAGCGATATGCGCATCGACGTCGGTGCCGGGGTCGAACTCCGTCCCCGCGACACGGTCCTCGTGGCCAGCGACGGCGTGACGGACAACGTGCATATTGCCGAGATCGTTGAACATATCCGCAAGGGTGCGCTGGCCGACAGCGCCGCAGCCCTCGTTAAACTGGCAGGGGAGCGTATGACGGGTGATATCGCCGGGCTGCCCAGCAAACCCGACGATCTGTCGTTGATCCTGTTCCGCAAGGCGCGCAGCGTGCGTATTATCGACGAATGACCTGCATGGCGCGGGAACTCGGCGCCCGGTTTGGGTTCCAAGCTAAGGATTCGGGAGAGAAAACCATGAAATCAAAGACCCGGAACAACCCGATACTGGCAACAGCGGTACGTAGCTGTGTCGCGATGGCCTGCGCGGGGTTCCTGATGACCGGTTGTGCAAGCGTTGGCGGCAGCGGCAGCGGCAGCGGCGGTGGTGGCGGTATCGGCGGTGGCATCGAGTTGCCAGGTGGCGGTTCCTCCGGCGGCGGCATGCCGGGTGGTTCCTCGGGCGGCGGTATGCCGGGCGGCTCCTCGGGTGGTTCCTCGGGTGGCGGTATGCCAGGGGGTATGCCGGGCGGTTCGTCCGGCGGCTCCATGGGCGGCTCTTCCGGTGGCTCCATGGGCGGCTCGATGGGCGGCGCCTCGGGCGGCGCTTCGGGCGGCTCCATGGGCGGCCAGGACATGGAGGGCGTGAGCACCGGTGGCGGGGCCGGCGGTGCGGGTACGGCAGGCCAGGACTGCAATGACGGCGGTATCTCCGGTGGCGGTATCGGCGGTGGTATGGGTTGCGAAAACGGTGATTCCGGTGGCGGCGCCGGCGGTGTCGGACAGTTCCCCGGTGAAGGCGATGCGGAAAAGGCCGAACAGCTGGGCGAGGAACTGGACAAGTCGCTGGGTGATTTCGACGAGTCCCTGGGCCAGGAGCAGCGAGAGATTTCGTCTGCATCGCGGAATACGGAAGGATTCGATACGGGCACGGGCGGCAACCGGGGTGGTTCCATCAGCCTCGGCGAACAGGCGGCTGGCGCCATGTCGAGTGCTGGAGGCAGCAGCGGCGGCGGTGGTGGTGCCGGCGGTGACGGGGCCGGGGAAGTCGGCGGCGGGCCGCTGGACGGACTGGATGCCCAGGAGATTGCGAAACGTACACCGGACGACATCGAAGTTCTGATCGACGACGATATCGTTGCCAAGCAGTTGCGTGAAGCGGCGCTGGCGGAGGAGGACCCCGAGTTGCGCGAACGTCTCTGGGAAGAATACCGTAAGTACAAGGGAATGTAGGGAGATCGACCGCGCACAATGCTGAGAATTCCGCTGCTACTCATCGCGCTGTGCTTGCTGGGCACCGGCTGCACTGTCAATGAAGTCATCGTCGCCGAAGAGACGGAGCTCGTGGTCGCGCAGTCGCCGGTCGAAGAGTCGCGTCTCCTCGATATCGGCATTGTCGAGTTCGAGCCTGGTCTGGATGAAGACAACAATCCCCGGGAAAGCGGCGTTTACGAAGAGATCCGGCTCGCCGAGACCAAGTATCTTGCCTACCACCTGAAGACGACCTTGCAGGGAACCGGTCACTGGGGAGCGGTTCGCGTAATCCCCTCGCGACAGGCATTTACCGATATCGTTGTCAGCGGTGATATCGAGAAATCCGATGGCGAGTTCGTCACGCTGCAGATATCCGTCGACGATTCCGCGGGGCGCCATTGGTTCAGCAAGACCTACGAGACGCAGACAGGCATTACTTCGTACTCGGACAGGCGCGACAGGCGGCTCGATCCCTACCAGAAAATCTTCAACGACATTGCGAACGACCTGCAGCATTTCGCCTCGCAAATGCCGCCCAAGGCACTCGAGCAGACGCGTCAGATATCCGAGCTGAAATTCTTTGCGGACATGTCACCCCTCGCCTACGGGCAGCACCTTACCGTGGACGATGAGGGCATCGTCTCCATCCAGAGATTGCCGGCTGAGAACGACCCCACCGTGGCGCGGCTGCGCCAGATCCGCGAACGCGACCGGCTCGTTGTCGATACGCTGAACGAGCATTACGCGAATTTCTACTACGGAATCGCGATTCCCTACCGGAACTGGCGCAAAGTCTCGCGCCAGGAGTTGATTGCGTATCGGCAGGTCAAGCGTTCGGCGCGCATGCAGGCACTGGTCGGTGTTGTGGTACTGGCCGGCTCACTGGCTGTGGACGCGAACAACTCGAGCAGCAGCCGGCAGCGACGCGTGAATCGGAGCCTGCAGTACATGGGTATCTCGGAGGGCCTCAATCGCATCATCGAGGGTATCCAGCGCAGCGGCGATGCGGAAGCTCATATTGCGGCCATCGGCGAGCTGTCCGAGTCGTTCGGCGGACAGGCCGCCCCCATGGTCGTCAGCGTCGAAGGCCAGGAGCGGCGCCTGACCGGTACCGCAGAGGCGCAGTACGAGGGTTGGCGTCGCCTGCTCAAGGAAATCTACCAGGCTGAAACCGGTTTCGCCCAGACGGTCGACGTCGGCGCCCCGGTACGCGCGGCTGAACTCGCGCCCGCGAACTAGAGAGACACAAGCGGCGCACGATGCTCGAACTCAGGAAAGGGACCCAGTTAGCCGAGAGGTATACGCTGGAGCGATCGCTCGGCAAGGGCGGGGAAGCCGAGACCTGGCTCGCCCGTGATCGCCTGACGCGTGCGTCGGTTGCGCTCAAGATCGTCGCGCAGGGCGCTGCCGGGAAGCGGCTCAGGGAGGAGTGGCAGACCAATCTGCGGCTCATGCATGCACACATCGTGCGCGTGTTCGAATTCCACGAAGACCAGGGCATCGCCTTCTACAGTCTGCAATACGTGGAAGGTGGCGATCTCGGTGTGCTCACCGGGTTATCCCTCACCGAAATACTGCCGCCATTAGGCCTGGTTGCCGATGCGCTGCGCTATGCGCATGCCAAGGACATCGTGCATCGGGACGTCAAGGCGTCGAACATTCTTCTGGACCACAACGGCGTGCCTTACCTGAGCGACTTCGGGGTCGCGGCCAGTGCCGGTGCGGTGGCCGCCGGCGGCTCGCCCATCGCCGCGAGTCCACAGTCCCTTGCAGGGGAAGCAGCGCAACCGGCCGATGACATCTTCGCGCTGGGAACCCTGCTCTACGAGCTGGTATCGGGAGGGCCGCCATGGCCGCCCGCGGCCGATCCCGCGCCGCTGCAGGCGGCGAGTGGCGAGGCCATACCCGGGGCCATCCAGGACCTCGTGGCGCGCATGCTCGACAAGGACGCCGGCCGCAGGCCCGTCGCCGGGGACGTTTGCAGGGTCCTCTGCGAGGCAGGATTCGCGCCCGGCCCCGCGCGATCCCGGATCACCGCGCGCCCGGTGCTCGGGGACGAACGCATCGAGACCGTTGCCGCGGTGCGGCGACCGCCCAGGACCGCGGAGGTCGCAGCCGGGACCGACGCGGCTGGCAGCGGCGCCGGCATCAGTGCGCGTACGCTGCTGATCGCCCTTGCGGTGATGCTCAGTGTCTTGCTGGGCGTCGTATTCCTGTTGCCCGATGCGGTCGAAGACCCGCCACGCAGCTTGCAGGAAACCGCTATTCCGCCGTCCGTCGACACGCCCGGCGATGCGCTCGTTGAAGCCGATACGCCCGCGACCCGCGACGAGCCTCCCATAGACCGGGTAACGCGGGACTACAAACCCGAGAACGTCGCGCTGGATGGCGAGACGATCGAGTTCAACGAGAACGATGCGGACTTCAGTGGTCTCGACGATGACGGCAAGTTGCGCTTCAACGTGGAGATGATTCTCGGCGAGCTGCTGTCCGATTTCGAAACCCTCGAGAAGCGCAGCGTGCAACGCTGGGCGCAGGTGCCGTACCGCCGCGCCCAGGACCTCTACGCACAAGGCGACGCCGCGTTTCTCAAACGCGATTGGGCGGCCGCCGAGATTCACTACCTCGATGCGCTTTCGGTTCTCGAACCCCTGTTCGAGCAGATCGAACCCGAATTCGAGAAAGCGTTGACCGGCGCCAGGGCCGCTTTCGATGCGGGGGACCGGACGGAGGCCCTGCGACTCTACGAGCTGGCCGTCGCAATTACCCCGAATCATCCGGAAGCCCGGGCCGGTTTCGAGCGAGCGCGAAACCTCGAGACGGTCCTGCAGCTGGTCGAGCAGGGGCTTGCCTACGAGGAAGAGCTGGAACTCGATGCGGCCGAGACGAGCTTTGCACGAGCGGCCACCCTGGATCCGAACTGGGCGCCCGCGACCGAAGGACTCGAGCGTGTGCGTGCGACGAAGGTCAAGATGCAGTTCGATGCACGCATGAGCGAGGGGCTTGAAGCGTTGGTGGTCGGCGACTACCTCGGGGCGCGGGCGGCGTTTCGCATGGCCGAGCAATTGATGCCCGGTTCGAAAGAGCCGGCCGACGGCCTGCTGCAGGTTGACCAGGGGCTGCGCCTCGACACGATCAATACGCTGGAACAGGAAGCCCTCGCGCTGGAGGCATCCGAGCATTGGGATGCCGCCGCAACGACTTACGAAGAGATACTCAAGGTCGACGACAGCCTGGCCTTTGCCAAGGACGGGCTCGCCAAGGCTCGCCGGATGAGCGCATTACACGCGCAATTCGATGCCTACATCACGGACCCCGATCGCCTGTCGGTGACATCTGTCATGAAGCGGGCAACGGCGCTTGTCGTTGACGTGACGGTGATGCCCGACATCGGGCCGCGGCTGGCCGGGCAGCGTGACGAACTGTCACGACTCCTCAAGCGCGCGTCAACACCCGTTACCGTCGAGCTCGTTTCGGATAACATGACGGCGGTCTCTATTTACAAGGTCGGGGTGCTGGGCAGTTTTGAGGGCACCCGGCTTGACCTGCGGCCAGGGACCTACGTTGCTATCGGGATACGCCCGGGGTTTCGCGATGTGCGTGTTGAATTTCGCGTCGCGCCGGAAATCGAGATGACACCCGTTGAGGTAGTCTGCAGGGAGCCGATTTGAGTTTCGATCACTTGATTGTCAGGGATGTGGAGGGTGAGCGTCGGGTCGACGCCCACGCGTTGCCGCTGCGTGTCGGCACGAGTGGCGATTGCGAATTGCGACTGCCCGGCCCGGGCGGTGGGCCGGTCGCATTGCTCGACCTGCTGGACGGTATCCCGTTCGTGCAACCCGTCGGTCGCAGCGAGGCCCTGACGATCAATGGCGAGACACTCGACACCAGCCGCAAGCTGCAAGACGGTGACGAACTCAGGTTCTATGGCAGCCGTATTCGCGTTGCGACGCAGGGTGGGGAATTGTCGCTGGATGTGCGTCTCGAAGACAGCGCTTACGTCACACGCCCGCCGGAAATGGTGGACGCGAACGAGGTGCCCGAAGACGAGGCGATAGCGCCGACGGCTTTTACGCGTGCGGTCGAAACCGCGGCACGCATCGAGCAGCATCGCACGAGCCCGCTCAAGGTCATTGTCGGCGTCGGGCTTGCCGTTCTCCTGCTGTCGTCCTACCTGTTGTTCAGTGCCAAGTCGGTGCAATTCGAGATCGAGCCTGCCGAACCGGACGGATTCAATATCGATGGCGGCTGGTTCCGGTTGCCCATCGGCGATCGCGTTCTCCTGCGCAAGGGAAACTACACTGTCGGCGTACAAAAGCAGGGCTACTACGACGTCGAGCAGAGTTTCGTCGTCGGCGATGAGCAGTCGATGACGGTCAGCCTGCGCATGCGCAAGAAACCGGGGCGGTTGCTCGTGGTGGTCGACCCCGCTGTCGATGCCGTTGTGACGGTGGACGAGGGACAGGTGGGCAAGGCGCCGTTCGGCCCGATCGAGTTGGAGCCGGGGCCGCATGCGGTGCGTGTAGAGGCCGAACGCTTCCTGCCGTTCAACGGCATCATCGAAATGGTGGGTCTCGACCTGCTCGAGAACTTCAATGTGCAGCTCGTGCCGCGTTGGGCCGACGTGCGTATCGAGTCGGAGCCGCCGGGTGCGACGATCTTCGCCGGCGACGAGGAGGTCGGTGTTACGCCCGCGACAATCGAGTTGCTCGAAGGGTCGCACGAGGTGAGTCTGTCGAAGGAGGGGTTCAGTGCCTGGGACGGCACGGTCGTAGCCGCACCCAACGTCGCTCAGCAGTTGCCGCTCGTTACGCTGGATCCGGCCGACGCGCGCCTTATCGTCAACACCATTCCACGCGGTGCGAATGTGACGGTGAACGGCCGCTACCGGGGTCAATCCCCGATTACATTGTCACTGGCTCCCGATGTCGACTACGACATCGGCCTGTCGAAGGCCGGTTACGGGGTAACGCGGCGCAGCTTCAGGCTCGAGTCCAATGCGTCGGAGTCGGTCACGGTGGACCTGTCGGCGCGGCTTGGCACCGTGACGGTCAACGTGACGCCCGCAGATTCAACGGTCTACGTTGACGGGCGCGCGCGCGGCAAGGGCAAGACGACGGTGCGCCTGAGTTCCGCCCCGCACGAGATTGAAGTTCGTCGCCAGGGCCACGTGACGTGGCGGCGGACGGTAACGCCGCGGCCGGGTTACCCCCAGACGCTGACCGCAACATTGCGTTCGCTCGAGGCGGTCGCGCAGGACAGTATCGCCAAGACACTCAAGTCACCGGCCGGGCAGACCTTGCGTCGCGTGGAGCCCGCGACGTTTTCCATGGGTGCGTCACGCGCCGAAGTCGGCCGCCGGGCGAACGAGGTGATACGTCCGGTAACGATTACGCGACCGTTTTTGATCAGCATTCACGAAGTCACCAACAAGGAGTTCGCCGAGTACCGCGCGAATCACGATTCAGGCACGAGCATCCATCCATCGTTGGGCGCCGATAATAATCCCGTTGCCAATGTGAGTTGGGCTGATGCTGTGCAGTACTGCAACTGGCTCAGCCAGCGGGAAGGGCGCACGCCCGCCTACCGGGCCGAGTTCGGCGTATGGGTCCCGGTGTATCCGCTGACCGACGGCTACCGGCTCCCCACCGAAGCGGAGTGGGCTCTTGCCATTCGCTACGGCGGACAAAAGCAGCCATCGAAGTTTCCCTGGGGTGCGAACTGGCCGCCACCGGCCGAGGCCGGTAACTATGCCGATCGCACCGCGATCGAACTCGTGCCGTCAATCCTGCCGGCCTACGACGACGGCTATGCGTCGACGGCACCGGTGGGGAGCTTCAAGGCCAACGCGCTCGGTATTTTCGACGGCGGCGGCAATGTCGCGGAGTGGGTGAACGACTTTTACACGGTGCCGACACCCGGCGTAACCACACCGGCTGTCGACCCGACGGGACCGGATCGCGGCACCAGCCACGTGATTCGCGGTTCAAGCTGGCGCCATGCCGGCGTCAGCGAATTGCGCCTGAGCTACCGGGACTTCAGTTCGGAGCCGCGGGTGGATGTTGGCTTCCGCGTGGCGCGCTTTGCGGACTGATGCGGCAGCGGCACGGCATTTGCCGTGGATGACCGAAAATACATGAGACAATTGCGTGCGGTCGCGGTCAAAATCCGTAGCCGTTTTTGCTAGCTTCGAAGGAGTCCATACTCGTGAACCGACTGCTGACACTGCTGTTGCTCTCGATCCTGGCCGGTCCCGGAACCTGGGCGCAGGATGCAGAGAGTGAGAATGATGCCGTCGAGCCCGCCGGCGAAGAGTCTGCCGAGCCCGAGGATGAGGTTACGGATGAGGAAATAGACGAATTGCTCGGCCTCGATGAAGACTATTCCGAAATCGAAGACGATGATTTCGATTTTTCCGAAGAAGTGCGTTTCGAGCAATCCACCGATTTCCCCGTCGATATCTGATCGCCTGACCTACTGAGCGTTGTCTATGAAAAAAAAGAACATTCCTGTCGAGTTTGTCTTCCAGCTCTTCGCGCTGATTATCGCGATCATTGTCGTGCATGCGTTTTACGTCTCGGTTGTGCGGCCTAACGCCGCTGAAGTCCTTATCGAACAGAACATGCTGGCAGAGGCGAACCCGGACTACATTCGTGAGCGCAGCGTCTGGGTGCTCGTGAAGGACCTGGAGCAGGAAGCCTGTTTTATCCTGATGTTCTGGGCCCTGGCCATCATGGGATACAAGGCGGCGAAGATTAACGCGGAACGCAAGCTGCTCGAGGTGGACCTCGTGCCGGTACCGGAGGGCATGCGAATACTTCCCGAGGACACGCGCGAGTTCGCGCGCCAGGTGCAGGCACTGCCGGAGGACCGGCAGCAGATGCTGCTGCCCCGGGCGCTGCTCAATGCACTCCGCCGATTCGCATCGACTCGCAGTATCCAGGATGTTTCCAGCAGTACGCACACGATTTGCGAATCGGAAGCCGAACGCCTGGAGTCGGAGCTCGCGATGATTCGCTATATCTCCTGGGCTATTCCATCGATCGGCTTCATCGGCACGGTACGCGGTATCGGTGAGGCGCTGGCCCAGGCGGACAAGGCGGTAAAAGGCGATATTGCCGGTGTGACGCAGAGCCTCGGCGTCGCATTCAACTCGACCTTCATCGCGCTCCTGATCAGCATCTTCCTGATGTTCCTCGTGCATCAGCTACAACTTGTGCAGGAACGGCTCGTGTTCGATAGCGAGACCTACTGCGATGACAAGGTCATAAGACACCTGAAGTCGGACTAGGACGGAGACGGACCGGAACGTGGCGCTACTGGCAGCACATCTCATCGATGCAGGCCTCCTGATCACGGACGGAGAGCGCATCTTGTGTCGTGAGCCGGGTTACGCGTTGCTTGAGGACGACGGCCTCGTCACCGGGCGTGACGCCTGGGCCAATGCCAGTCTGCAGCCTCGCCGTATCCAGAATCACTACTGGGACGACTTGCGAACCGCGGCCCTCGCGGACGCCCGCTTCCAGCACCTCACCGCGGCCGATCTCGTCAGCCAGCAACTCGAAACGTTGTGGCAGCGCGTGGCGAAACCCGGCGATCGCCTGGCGCTGGCCGTTCCGGGCTACATGGACAAGGAGAACCTCGGCCTGTTGCTCGGCATCGCGACGGACCTCGGGATTCCCGTGGTTGCCATGGTCGACGCTGCGGTTGCCGCGACGCGGCGGCATTACGTCAATGCGGTCCCGGTGCACATCGATCTCGGATTGCACTCGACCATGTTGACGCGGATGTTGCAGGAAGGGCAGGTGCAGTTTGAACGGTCCGTGGTCGTGGACGACGCGGGCATGCTGGACCTGTACGGCATCTGGCTCCGAGTCATCGCCGAGAGTTTCGTGCAGCAGTCCCGCTTCGATCCGTTGCACACGGCGGAAACAGAGCAGGCGCTGCAGGATGGCATGCTCGGCTGGCTGGCGATTGCGAACAGCCGCGACTCTGTGCCCCTTGAAATCGAGTACCGCGGCATTGTGCACCGGGCGGAGATTGCGTCGCTGGATTTCGTCGCGGCGGCCACGCCGGTCTACCAGAACATTGTCAGCAATCTGCGTGCGCTGTACCGCGCCGGAGAAACGCCGGCGCTCCAGCTATCCGACCGCGCCGCGCGCATGCCGGGCCTCGCGGACACGCTCAAGGCCAGGGTGGGTGGCGAAGTGTTCCTGCTGGAACCCGGTGCTACGGCCCGCGGCCTTGTCAGTCGCTGTGCAGAGAACGTCCAGGGCAGCTCGGTCACGATGATCCGTCATCTACCGTGGGACCAGTCCCCCGTGGTTGTCGATGTCGGTGGGGGGCAGCACGCCGCGCAACCGACGCACATTCTGCTGGGCCACAACGCGGTGCCCGTCAACGACGTACCACTGTGGTTGGGCACGCAATCGGCGGAGGACGAACGCTGGCTGGATCTCGGGCAGGACATTCCCGGTGTCTCGCGCCGCCACTGCGACATTGCGGCAAGCAACGGCCAGTGTATTGTCACGGACCACAGCCGCTACGGGACCTACCTGAACGGTCACCGCATTGACGGGTCTGCCGCATTGCAGACCGGCGATGTGCTGCGCGTCGGTACCCCGGGAGTCGAGCTGCGGATGATTGTCGTGGAGCAGGCAGATGGCACGTAGGCGCAGGTCGACGGAAGTCTTCAGCATGTCGTTCCTCGACTGCATGAGCTGTGGCTTCGGTGCGGTCATCCTGTTCTTCATGATTATCAACTCGCACGTCAATGCGACGACCGAGAACGACAACAGCGAACTCATGGCGGAGACCAATCGCCTCGAAATCGAGGTGCTCGAAGGCCGCAAGAACCTCGCACTGGCGCGCAACACCAAGCAGAAGCTCGAAGTCGAGAAAGAAGACGCTGACAGCCAGATCGCACAGATCATCGCGCTGATCCAGGAGTTGCAGGCCGAGCTCGACAAGTACGACCAGGACACGCTGGCCAAGATCGAGCGCGTGGAGAAACTGCAGTCGGACATCAAGTCGCTCGAGGAAGAGGTCAAGCGGCTGCTGGCCATCAAGGCCGACCAGGACGAGGCCGGCGAACAGATCCGCGAATTCAAGGGCGACGGCGATCGCCAGTACCTGACGGGACTGCGGCTCGGCGGCGAACGGACGCTGATCCTGGTCGACCGTTCGGCGAGTATGCTCAGCGATTCCGTCGCGAATGTCATCATTCGTCGCAACCGGCCCGAGTCCGAGCAATTGCGTGCGCGCAAATGGCGCCAGGTCGTGGCAACGGTCAACTGGCTTACCACGCAGTTCTCGGCGGACGACCAGTACCAGATCTACATGTTCAACAACGTCACGGAGCCCGTTATCCGCGGCACCGAGGGTGTCTGGCTGACGGCCGGTGACGGGCAACAGCTCAGTGAAGCGGTGCGGGTCCTGCGTCGCACGGTGCCCAAGAACGGGACCAACATGCACTCCGCATTTGCCGTTGCCAAAACATTGTCGCCGCGCCCCGATAACATCATCCTGCTGGTCGACGGCATGCCGACGATGGACGCGGCAACGTCGGACAAGACCCGCATCGGCGCCAACGAGAGGCTCAATATATTCACGCGCGCGACACGCGAGTTGCCCTCGGGTATTCCGGTCAACATCATGCTCTTCCCGATGTCGGGCGATTTCGCTGCGCCCATTTCATTCTGGTCGCTGGCGCTGACCACGAACGGTTCTTTCCTGACCGTTAGCCGGGACTGGCCGTAGGGAGCTGCCGTGAGACGCCGTCGCAACATCGAAGCATTCAGCCTGTCGTTCCTCGACTGCATTTGCTGCGGATTCGGCGCCATCATCCTGTTGCTTGTGTTGAGCAAGATCTACGAGCCCGTCGTCATCGAGGAAGCGGAGGAGAATCTCGAGCAGCTCATCGCGCTCCTGCAGGAGGAGTTGTTCAACCTGCGCGGCGAGTCCGTGGTACTCGACCGCGAGCTCAAGAAGGTCCGCCAGGATGCGGCGTCGACGAGAACAGAACTCGCCGCGCTGCAGGGCGATCTGAATCGCATACGCGGCCAGTACGAGGCCAGCCGGCAGGAAGAAGAAGCGACCATCGATGAAGGCGAGCTGCGCGCCGCGCGCCAGCGACTCACCGAGGAAATGAAACGCCTGTTGCCGTACTACCGGCGTAGCGATGCAGACGCAGTCGCCGGTATTCCGGTCGACAGCGAGTACATTATCTTCGTCATCGATACGTCGAACAGTATGGTCAATTACAACTGGGGTCTCGTACAACGCAAGTTGCGCGAAGCGCTCGATGCCTATCCCGAGGTGAAAGGCATTCAGGTCATGAACGATGACGGCCAGTACATGTTTTCCGAGTACGCGGGTCGCTGGATCCCCGATTCGCCCGGCCGCAGGCAGGCAATCGTCAATCGCATGCGTACCTGGTTTGCACAAAGCGACAGCAACCCGGTCGACGGCATCCAGGCAGCGATCGAGACTTTCTGGGACGCAGACAAGAAGATCAGCATCTACGTATTCGGCGATGACTTTGCCGGTCAGATGAATATCGACCAGGTGGTCGGTACGATCGACCGTCGCAACCGGGTCGGTGCAGACGGCACCCGGCGTGTGCGCATCCACGCGGTCGGCTTCCCCCGCGGTTTTCGCGGTGGCGGCCAGATCCCGCGCTCGGCCAGCCGTTTCGCCACGCTCATGCGCGTACTTTGCGATCGCAACGGCGGCACGTTTGTCGCGCTGACGGACGAGAACCGCTAGCGCCACTTTTCGTCACAATTGATCGCAGGCTTTCCACGATGGCGCCGTTTCCCGCGCGCTATTGCGTCGTGTAATGAACTCCGAAGCCGGCCAACGGGCCGCATCGCAACCCAGGAGATCATTCACATGCGTACTTCAATCATTACCACCATCGCGGCACTTTCACTGTTGCTTGCCGTCCCCTCACAGGCAGCCGCAAAGACTTCGAAGCAGGAGTCTATCGGCGTCGGTTCCGGCGCACTGGTCGGCGCGATCGCCGGCGGACCGGTCGGACTGATCATCGGTGCAGCGGTCGGCGCCAAAATCGGCGACACGATGCACCAGAAGAACGAGCAGATCGACGAACTCTCGGTCAGCGTGGCCCGTTCCTCCGATTCCGTTACGCGTCTCGAAGACGACGTCGACAAGCTGAACGGCGAGATCGAGCGTCTGCAGAACGTCGCGCGCCCGGAACTCGTCAGCCTGTTGCAGGCCGGTATCGACATGGACCTCCTGTTCCGGACCGATGAAGCCGTCCTCGCCGATACGACGGGCGACCGGCTGGCACAGCTGGCGGGCATGCTCGCCGGCATGACCGACATCCATATCCAGCTTGACGGCTTCGCCGACGAGCGCGGCGATGCGGACTACAACCTCGTACTGTCCGAGCGTCGCGTCCAGTTTATCCGCGACCAGCTCGTTGCCGCCGGCATCCACCCGAGCCGCATCAACATGAGTGCTCATGGAGAATCGGCGGCCGAGGACCAGACGCTCGACAGCTATGCCCTCGAACGCCGCGTCAGCGTCAAGCTGTTCATCGACAACACGCCGTCGCTCGCCGCGAATCCCGGCCAATCTTCCCTGTGACTCATCTGAGTCTCCGCCTGGCCGGCCCTGTAACGGGGTCGGCCTTTTTTTGTTACTGTCTGCCCACCCAAGCTGTGAGGGTTGACCCATGTCTGAAGAATTGGCCGCACGTCGCTGCAAGCCCTGTGAAGGTGGTACCGAGCCGCTGACCCGGGAGCAGGCGGAGGAGCTGCTGCTCGGGCTGCACGCGGACTGGTCGATAAGCGCAGATGGCCGCTGCATCTCGCGTAGCTTTCGTTTTCCGGGCTATGACAAAACGCTCGGTTTCGCCAATGCGGCGGCCTGGGTTGCGATCGCGGAAGACCATCATCCGGTGCTGACCATTGCCTACGGTAGTTGCGGCGTCAGCTATACGACACATTCGATCGACGGGCTCTCCGACAACGACTTTATCTGCGCGGCCAAGACCGACCGCCTGGCGGCTACTGCGCTCGCATGACGGACATCCGGGATATTGAACGGGCGGCGGGCCGCCTCAGGGGAGTGGCCGTCGAGACACCGTTGCTGAGCAACCGGCAACTGGACGAGATTGCCGGTGGCAGGGTGCTCGTGAAGCCCGAGTGCCTGCAGGTTACGGGTACGTTCAAGATTCGCGGCGCCTATAACTTTCTCAGCCAGCTCAATGCCGACGAGTCACAGCGTGGCGTCGTGGCGTTTTCATCCGGCAATCATGCGCAGGGTGTGGCAGCGGCCGGCACGATGCTGGGCATTCGCACGGCGATCGTCATGCCGGAAGATGCGCCGCGCGCGAAACTCGAGAACACGCGGCGACTGGGCGGCGAGGTCATCACTTACGATCGCTACACGGGAGACCGCGAGGCGATAGCCCGCGAAATCGCGGCCGAACGGGGCGCGATCGTGGTGCCCTCCTACGATCACGAGTACATCATCGCGGGGCAGGGCACCGTCGGGCTCGAGATCGCACAGCAATGTGCCGTACTGGGCATTGTGCCGGACCAGGTGCTGGTCAACTGCGGCGGCGGCGGTCTGATCGCCGGTACGGCAACAGCGCTCAAGGCGCACAACCCGGGTATCAGCGTACACCCGGTCGAGCCGGAGGGTTTCGACGATACCGCGCGTTCGCTGCGGTCGGGCAGGCGCGAGCATGCCGACCCGGCCGCACGCTCCATCTGCGATGCCCTGCAGGCGCATACGCCGGGCGAAATGACGTTTGCCATCAATCGGGAATTGCTGGGCGACGGGCTGGTTGTCAGTGACATGGAAGTGCGAGCCGCCATGCGTTTCGCCTTCGCCAGCCTCAAACTCGTGGTTGAACCCGGGGGTGCCGTCTCGCTGGCTGCTGTCCTGTCAGGCAAGATCCGCACGCGCGACAGGACCACGGTCGTCGTGATCAGTGGTGGCAATGTCGATCGCGAATTGTTCGCTGAGATTCAGCGCGAGGCGTCAGGTTGAGCCAAAACTCGGTCGCCGCAACAGAGGTCCGCTGACCTTGGGCTGACGATTGATCGACGTGACCGATGTAGAGTCACGACGCCGTTCCGGCCAGGCGTCGAGCCATGCGACGATCTTTTCTATCTGCTCGACATCCTGCTTGACGCGCGATGGCTGCATCTCGCACACGCCAACCCCTTGCTCGGCCGAGTGAACGTAGTTCTGGCTGTCGCGCAGCACCGCGATAATCGGTATACCGAGCGAGTCCAGGAAGCGCATGAGCTTCGCAAAACTCTTGGTGTTCTTGCGGGTGCGGTTGGCGACGACGGCAAGTTTGCGATCGCGGCGATCGATCTTGGCCACGAGTAACAGGTCGGCGATGCAGCGCGCCGCGGCGTGAATGTCCATCGACGACGGCAACACGGGCACGAGTATGCTGGTCGAGTCGCGCGTCAGCTGGCGCAGGTCGTCGTGGTCGATGCTGGCAGGCGAATCGATCAGCAGGTTGACCGTCTCGTTCGGAACCCGCAGCTGCCAGCTCCGGGTGGCCTGCATGCTCTTCTTGTAGGCTGCAATACCGTGGATTGCCGGAAGATCCGCGGGGCGCCGGCTGAGCCAGCCCATGGTCGAGCCTTGCGGATCGTAGTCCATGATGGCGGGTGTCGGGCCTTGCTGGGCGTAGGCTGCCGCGAGGTTGGTCGCGAGCGTCGATTTGCCGCAACCTCCCTTCGGGTTGACGATCACGATCCTGTTCAGCTTGTCTCGTCTCGGCGTTATCAGCATGTCGGTCAGTCGCTTGGCCAGTTCACATAATACCCTACCTGATAGTAGCGCATCGCGGCGATCACGAGGTTGTCAGCGCTACCCAGGTCGTATTGATCGTGTCATCGACCACGCCGTCGCCGTTTACGTCGATTTCGATCGTGACGTTGATGTTGTCGACCGCCGTCAGGCGCGCCGAAGAGTTCTCACCTTCGACGAGGAGCGTGCCTGAACTCGGGAAGTCGAAGCCTTCTCCGGCGAACGTCACCGGTGTCGAATACTGCACGACGCCCGCAAGCTGGGTGCTGTCCAGCGTGCCGGCCGCCGCGAGCGTGAAGGGCAGTGTCTGTACCCCTGCATCGATCGTCTGGCTTGACGTGTAACTGCTGAGCGTCTCCGAGCTTGCGTTGGAATCCACGGTCATCGAGGTGCCTGAGGCGCCCGCCCTGACAAACGGAGACTGCATCGAGTCCAGCGTCACTGTCGTGTCGCCATTGTTGACGACCGTATCCGTGCCCGTTACGACCTGCAGGTCGGTCAGGACGACGTCGAGGCTGAGCATGAACAGACCGCTATCGAGGTCACCCGTAAACTCACCGACCGTGAGATCGATAGTGCCGTCGATGACTTCTCCGAAACCGTCATCACAGGACTCGTAGACTTCCCGGATGGTGTCGCCTGCGCGCAGTGTGGCCAGCGTCACGTCGGCCACGTCGCCGGTAGTCGTTACGATGCCGCTGCTGAAACACGAACGGACATTGGGCCCCAGCGGGTCCATCTGCACGGGGTTGATCAGCTTCCCCGCAAGGCTCGTTGCCAGGCCCGGCTTGCTGAAATCGCCGGGTGACGACGTCGAGACCACCGCCCCGCTACCCAAATTGCCGAAATCGCCACTGGCGAGCGCTGCTTCCCAGGAAACGCGAGTTGCCGTGGTCGCATTGGCCGGCGTGATGGCGAACGTGGTTGTGGACGGCCGGGTGCCGCCAAACTGGTCACCGCCGCTGCCGCAGGCCGCGATCAGGACAGATGTGCAAAGGACGCTCAGGCGCGCAGGATTCATGGTGTAGCTCCCAAAATCGGTCAGTTTCGTGGAATCCAGTGTACGCGGCGGCTACAACGGCGCCGTGATGGCCCTCACAAAAGGGCGATCATATTATGTCTTGTGCCGGTGCGTTCTTAAAAAAGCACTGGCCTCATGGAGCCACTCGCAGGTGTCGCAGCTGCACTCCCTGGGGTGACCGGTGGCATCGGGGCATTCCTTACGGACGTAGGCCACCGCGGTCTGCAGCGCATCGACGAGATCGGCCAACGGCGTATCCACCGTGGGTTCCAGCCGATGCAGGCTGAGCCAGCGGCAGGCGCTCCCGAAGTGGCAAGCTGTGCAGACCGTGTCCTCTTCGTCGAAAACGCCCTGCAGGTGACAGTTGGTAAAATCGACCTCTCGGTCAATAAACCAGCGTGGGTAGGCGAGCAGGGTCGCGACATACCCCGAAATCGTGCGTACGTGCCTGCCGGTCAGCGTCGTCATGGAGACCCGGAAATGAACCTGCCTGGCAGCCTAGATAAGGCGTTCCCCCAAGAGCTATCCGGGGTACTACCTACGCGCTCAGGGCGTTTGTCGGCAGGCCGCGGTCAGGCTGTGGTGTTTTCACAACATATCACCATAAATTAGTGATTCTTTCGCCGCTTGGCATTTACAAATGTGTTGTGATTTCGCATCATTGCAGCTTGGCTAAACCGGCTTTCCCGGTCGGCCGACGATTAGGCTAGACAATAAGCCACGTCGAACTACTAAAGCATAAGGGGTTAAGAAATGAGACTAAGCGAAGATCGCGCATTGTTGCTGCGCGTGTTCGGTATGTTTGCCGTGGTGCTGTTTAGCACGGCATTCGTTACTGCGCCTGCCATGGCTCAGGATGATGCCGACACCGACACCTCCAGTATCCTCGACGAAGACGCGGACGACACCGTAGACGAAGTTGTCGTCACGGGTTCGCGCCTCAAGAGAGATACCTACAGCAGTATTTCGCCGCTACAGGTCATCACGGGCCAGGTTTCTCGCGAAATCGGCCTGATCGATCCGGGCACCATCCTGCAGGAATCAACGGCAGCCAGTGGTGTACAGGTCGATCTCACGTTCCAGGGCTTCGTTCTCGATAACGGTCCGGGTGCAACGACGATCGACCTTCGTGGTCTCGGCGCTGGCCGTACGCTGCTCCTTATCAACGGTCGCCGCGTCTCGCCGGCCGGTGTGGAAGGCGCACCCGTATCGCCGGATACGACGCTGCTGCCGGGCTCGCTCGTGCAGCAATATGACGTGCTGCTCGACGGCGCCTCCTCGGTCTACGGTTCTGACGCCGTATCGGGCGTAGTCAACGTCGTACTCCGCAAAGATTTCGATGGCCTCGAGCTTGAAGCCTTTACGTCGGTACCGGCGGCTGGCGACAGCGCGGGCCTGCAGAATCGCCTGGCCGCCTCGTGGGGCTACAACGGCGACCGCGGCTTCATCGGCATCGGCGCCGAGTACCGTGACTGGGACCCGATCACGCTCGACGACCGTGAATGGACGCGTGGCTGTAACGAACATCGCGAAATCACCACAGAGGGTGAGATTCGCAATGAAAGCATCTGGTACAACTACAACTACGAGATGCGCCCGACTATTTGTAAGGCGACCGCTACGGCCGGCCGATTCCAGGAATTCGGCGCCGGCTTTGGCAGTATCTACTACACGCCGGGCACGACCAATATCAACATCCCGAACTTCTCCGACAACACGCTGTTCTCCGGTGTCCCGATCTCTTACGGTCCGGACGGCTACAACTCGGTTAACTGGGTGGACTACTCGACGAACGGTCAGGACGGTTTCACGCACATGATCCCGGACATCCAGACCTACTCGGCGATGACCTACGGCGAATACACATTCGATGGCGAGGCCAACCTGACCCCGTATTTCGAAGTCATGTATTCGCAGCGTGATTCGTTCCAGAACGAGGGCGCGTACCAGTTGTTCCCGTTTGTACCGGCGACCAACCCGTACAACCCGTGTAACCCGGCAGCGGCCGGCGGTGTCGATTGCGGTGACGCGTATGACGCGGTTCTGCGCGATCCGGACTACGCAGCGCGCTTCGCAGCGGTTTACGGTGGCACACCGACTGACTACTACAACGCTGGTATCGACCTCTTCAACAACTTCGACGGCACCACGCCGCTCGGCGCTGTTATGGTCCGCCCGATCGTGAACATCCGCGGCGACCGCACGCTGACCGACGTTACCGCCAACCAGGCCCGCGCCGTTGTGGGTCTGCGTGGCGACATGCCGTTCTTCCAGTTCGGCACGGTCGACAACTGGGGCTTCGATGTCTACGCGATGCAGAGCAGGTCTGACGGCGACGCATCTCGCCCGGGCATTCGCGAAGACCGGCTCGACCACGCACTCGGCTGGAATTCGACGACGGGCACGCCCTGTGAAAACGATACGGGCGCCGTTCTCTCGGCCGATGTGACGAGTGGCTGTGTGCCGATCAACCTGTTCGCGCCGAGCATGTACGACCCGGTCATTGGCGGTGATTTCGCAACCGCCGCCGAGCGGGACTACGTTTTCGATACCCGCGACTTCAACACCAAGTATACGCAGACGATCTTCTCCGCTTACGCAAACGGCGAGGTCTTCCCTCTGCCGGGCGGCGATGCGCTGTTTGGTATCGGTGCCGAGTACCGCGTCGACGAGATTGACTCGATTCCGGACGATATTGCTCGCGACGGGCTGTTCTTCGGTTTCTTCTCTGACGGCGGCGCCGTGGGTGAGAAGTACACGCGCGAGTTCTTTGCAGAGCTCGAAATGCCGCTGCTGGCGGGCGTGACCGGATTCGAAGAGTTGACGGCGAATATCTCGACACGGCATACCAAGGACGAGTTCTACGGCGGTGCCTGGACCTATTCCGGCAAGCTGGCGTGGCGTCCTGTCGATTCGCTGCTGCTGCGCGCAACGACGGGTACGTCCTACCGCGCGCCGAACATGCGCGAGAACTTCCTGCTCGGACAGACAGGTTTCAACTCCTACTTCGATCCCTGTGTCGTGCCGCTTGACGCGATTGACGAGCTGACGGACGAGTACGATCCGACGCTCGATCAGCGCCGTCCTGAGATCCTCGCGAACTGCCTGGCGAACGGCGTCGACCCGACGACGTTCTTCAACGGCGGTAGCAGTATCTACAGCATGGAGCTTGAGGCTGGTGGTGCATTGGATATTCGCGAAGAAACCTCTGAGTCAATGTCAGCGGGCTTCACGTGGGAACAGCCGTTCTTCCAGGAGTTCGACCTGATCATTGGCGCGACGTACTACGAGATCGACATTCGCGACGAGATCATCGAACCGTCGGCGCAGTTCATTATCAACGACTGCTACGGTGACCCCGAGGGTGACAGCACGTTCTGTAACCGTATCATGCGCGATACAGACTTCTCGATCGGCATTATCGATCGTGGCTTTATCAACCGCGACAACAAGAAAGCTCGCGGCGTTGACGTCAACATGACGATGGACTGGCCGACCGAGATGTTTGGCCGGGCCGTTGACCTGCAGGCCGATTTCGCGTTCAACCGTACGCTGGAAGTCAAGGACATCTTCATCAACGACAATGGCAGCATTGACGTGGACAACGATGCCGGCGAGTTCGGCTTCCCGACCTGGAAGGGTCGCATGTCCTTCCGCGCGGACTTCAGCGACTGGCGTGCAACATGGTCGACGCGTTACATCAGCTCGGTTCGCGAAGATCCGACGACGCTGCTGCCCTTCGACGGAGTGGAAGGCAACGCCGACACCTGTCTCGGTACAGCGCTTGGTGACGTGGATTGTCGCGATATCGGCTTCGCCGAGAACTACTTCGTACATGACATGTCGGTCTACTACTACGGTGACAAGTGGACGCTGGGCGCAGGTATGCGCAACGTGCTCAACGAAGCACCGCCGGAAGTCGACAGTGGCGCTGTATTTGCCTTCAGGAATGTACCGTTCGGTGCTGGATACGACATTTTCGGTCGCACCCTGTTCCTGAACGCCGTCTATCGCTGGCAGTAGGCACAGAGCGCTGCCGTTACAGGCAGCAGGCTAGAAAAATTCAGCCTGCGGGATTCGTCCCGCAGGCTGTTTTCATTATAATGGCCTGTAAACCCAATTCAGTACCAGGTCCGGACAAACTATGAAGATGATGAAAGTAATCTCTGCAGCCGTTGTGCTCATGGCATGTGGCGTGGCGTCTGCCGCTATCGACCCCTATCCGCTCGAGTATTTCGCGACGCGGGAGGCAATGTCGAATGTGGCGCTTTCGCCAAATGGCGAAAAGCTGTCGATGCTCAAGATCCTGACGAAGACCGGCAACCCGATGTTGCACATCTACGATGCGGACGACCTGACAGGCAAGCCCTATATCGTCGGCGCCGAGAAGATGGAGATTACGAGCTACTACTGGGCGAGCGACGAACACATCGTAATGACCTTCCGGCAGAAGGTCAGGGACAAGATCGAGGGGCAGAACCAGGGCGTCTATGAGACACGTATCGCCATCCTGAATGTCACCAAGGAGGAATTCGACGATTTTGACGTCCCGAACCCGGCCGTTGTGAACCTCCTGCCGCTGGACAAAGACAGGATCATCATCTCGATGCAGCCGGGTGCAGAAGAAGACCTGAGCATCCGGGAAGCGTTTCGTCCGCGCGCCTACTATTCGCTGGATCTCAACAAGGGGACGAGAAAACTGCTGATCCGCGGCAAGATCGACCTTGGGCAGATCGAATTCGACATGCATGGCAATCCGCGCATTGGTCGCGGCTATGACGCACAGACACGATCCTACCTGTTCTTCTACCGCGATCCGGGCGAGAGCGCATGGCGCGAGATCTACCGCGTAACCGACGACGACTGGGGGCTGTTTACAGGCGAGGATATCCTCGCGCCGGACGACGCTGTACCGGGCAATGTGCTGGCGCTCGCGCACAACGGGCAGGACAAGATCGGTTTGTGGTCCTACAACACGAAGACGCTTAAATTCGACGAATTGCTGTACCACCGCAACGACGCCGATGTCCTGGGCATCAGGTATCACTCGAACACCTGGACCAACGCCGATACCGTGACGGCCGTCGTCTACGGCAAGGACAAGTACCACGCCGTGTACTTCGACAAAGTGGAGGAGGCGACGCTGAACCAGCTGAGCGCGCTGATTCCCGATGCCTATTATCCGCGTATCACCTCACGGTCTCGTGACGGGAATTCGCTGATACTCATGAACATGGGTCCCAAAGACCCGGGTTCCTATTACATGTACCGCAACAAGGAACTGACGTTTATCGGCAGCCAGCAGCCGCTGCTGGAGCCGGAGCAGCTGGCTAACGTCAAGTACATCACTTACGAAGCGCGCGACGGCCGCAAGATCCCGGCGTACGTCACCATTCCGAACAGCCAACCGCCGTACCCCCTGATCGTACTGCCGCACGGTGGCCCGCATGTCCAGGAAACCGTGATGTTCGATGAGTGGGGGCAGATGTTGGCGAACAACGGCTACATGGTGATTCAGCCGCAATACCGCATGTCGCTGGGCTACGGCAAAGAGCACTTCCTGAGCGCGTTCATCAACGGCAGTGAGGGTGGACGCAAGATGCAGGACGACAAGGACGATGGCGCCCTGTACCTGATCGAAAAAGGGCTCGTCGACAAGGATCGTGTTGCGATGTTCGGCTGGTCCTATGGCGGCTATGCAGCGCTGGTCGCCGCGTCACGCACACCGCAGATTTACCAGTGCGTTATCGCCGGGGCCGCGGTCGCCGACTACCGGCGCCAGGCGAACGAGTATGGCAATGCCACGGGCGGCGTCGGCAAGATCTGGCAGGAGGTCTACCAGTACGGGGCCGTGCAGCCTGTCGAGGAAGTGGACAAGGTGAACGTGCCTATCCTGCTGATTCACGGCAGCGTCGACCAGCGCGTGCGACCGCGCCAGGCGAAGCTGTACCGCAAGGCACTGGACAAGGCCGACAAGCCCTACAAGTACGTCGAGCTGGACGGTGCCGACCATTTCTACAATACGCTGTTCTACGAGCACCAGATCGAGCTCTACGAGTCGATGATCGACTTCCTGAAGAACGACTGCGGTC
>CBDUMZ010000016.1:0-60589 GCA_965368465.1 uncultured Chromatiales bacterium | reverse complement strand
CGATGAAGATCTGTTGAAAGCCCGCGTTGTCCTTGAACCGCTCAAGCCCTGTTTCGTGACGCGCGGCAGCACCCGGTAGCAGTACATAGCCTTCCTCCGCGATGCGCGCCGGTTCCTGCAGCAGCTCCGACCAGGGCAGCGAACCGTGTGATGCGTGCAGGCGAGCCAGCCCGGCAACGACACCGGGCGTTGCAATCGTCCCGTATCCCTGGCCAACCGGCTCTTCAGGCGCGGTATATGCCGCCGGTACCTCGGTCATGCCGTTAAAGCCCTGGTAGTCGCCTTCGGGCGACCTCACGAGGATTTGCGTACGACCGCCGAGATTGCTCATCGAGGGTTCCACAACGGCAAGCGTGAAGCCGGCAGCCACGGCCGCGTCGGCCGCATTGCCGCCCCGGTTCAGCACGTCCTGCGCCACACGGGTCGCCACGGGATGGGCCGTTGCAACCATGCCGTTGCCCAGTCTTGTTGCCACCTCTTCGGTCGCGGGCTCTGGCTGGCAACCGGCCGTGACGGCAATCGCGAACAGCAGGGTCAGGCGCAGTCGGCTCATTGGATTGGTACTCCGTTTACATACGTGGCCGCGATATTGCGATCGTCAGCAAGTGTTATCAGCGCAAACAGCTTTTCCTCGATCGTCGAAGCAGCCGCAGTGCGCCGCGCTGTGATGTTCGAACCCTCAAAGTCGAGTACGACGAAGTCGGCTTCCTTGCCCTGCTCGAAATTGCCAATCCTGTCGTCGAGGTCGAGCGCCTCTGCAGCACCCAGCGTTGCCAGGTACAACGCACGTGTGGCCGGCAATGCATGTTCCTGCAGGTGCACCACCTTGTACGCTTCGCTCGCCGTCCTGAGCAACGACAGGCTCGTGCCTCCGCCGACATCGGTTCCGAGGCCGCAGCGGATACCCGCGTTCCTGAAGGCTCGCAGGTTAAACAGGCCGCTGCCGAGGAAGAGATTCGAGGTGGGGCAGAACGCGGCAGCGCCACCGCCCGCAGACATCCTCGCCCGGTCCTCGTCATCCATGTGCAGGCAATGTGCGAACACGGCCCGCTTTCTCAGCAGGTCATGCTTGTCGTACACATCGAGATAGCTGCGGCTGTCCGGAAACAGCCGCGCAATCTCGTCGACCTCGTCCATGTTCTCGGCGAGGTGCGTGTGAATCCAGACGTCGGGGTATTCGCTTGCCAACCGCCCCGCCGCCGCGAGCTGTTCGGCGGAGGACGTAAGCGCAAAACGCGGCGTAATCGCGTAACCCAGTCGCCCCTTGCCATGCCAGCGTTCGATGAGTGCCTTGCTGTCCGCGTAGCCTGACGCCGCGTCGTCGCGCAGCTCCTGCGGGCAGTTGCTGTCCATGAGCACCTTGCCCGCGATGAGTCGCATGCCCTTGGCCTCGGCCGCCTCGAAAATAGCGTCGGCCGAATGTGCGTGCACGGTGCCGAAGACGAGAGCCGTCGTTGTCCCGTTGGCGAGCAACTCGTCGATGAAGACAGCAGCGACCTCACGCGCGTACGCCGGGTCGGCGAACCGGGATTCGGCCGGGTAGGCATACTGGTTTAGCCAGTCCAGCAACTGCGCACCGTAGGACCCGATGATGTCGAGCTGCGGGAAATGTACGTGGCAGTCGATCAGCCCGGGGACGATGAGCTTGCCCGTGTAGTCGACAATCTCTGCGTCACGCGGTAGTTCGCTCTCTAGCCCGGCCGCATCGCCTGCCTTGACGATGTGCCCGTCCTCGACGAGCAGCAGGCCATCCTCGAAATACTCGCAGGCCGAGTCACGGGACTCTTCGCCGGGATCGGCGAGACAATGCAGAATAGAGGCGCGCAGCGCCTGCACTAGACGGCCTCCAGGACGACTGGCCTGTCCAGTTCGTGCATCTCGCAATTCGGCTCCTTGCCGCCGCGATCGACGATCAGGAAATCCTGGCCCGCATCGAAAGCGATCAGTGGCATGTGCCAGGTACCCCGATGGTAATTGATGCCCTGGCGACCGTTGGTCACGAAAGCACGCAGGTCCCCCGCATCGACGCTCTCGCCCGGCGGTGCAACCACGACCACCATGCGGCAGGGCTTGAGCGGCACGAACGCCTGGCTACCGAGGGGGTGTCGCTCCACCATGTCGACACGCAGCGGCAGCTCGGTGGGTGCGCGGCAGCGCGCAATACTGATGGCGACGTCACCGCCGCCCAGGTCCACGTCGCACAGGTCGTCGAAACGCTGGAAGCGCGCCTCGTTCATGACGTTCGGGCTGTCAAGCGCCCCCTCGATGACATCGCCGTATGGCGCAAAGCGCTCCCGCGTCAGCGGCACCGCTTTGAGTGACAGCACGCCGGAGTCAGCCATGAACCTGGCCGAACAGACGGATGCGGCTCACGCCACCGTCCGGATAAATCGACATGCGCACATGGCTGACGAGGCCGATGCTCTGCAGGGCATCGTCGAAGTAGTGCTGCTGGTCCATCTTGAGTCGTGTCTCCGGAAGCAGCGTCTGCCACTTGTCGGAGTCGTTGGATGCGTCGTCGTCACTGTCGAAGAGTGCGGCCTCGAGCGACACGCGGTCGGGATAGTTGCCCTTGAAGTGCGCCGTGTCGATCTCGGCACGTTCGATCACACCGGGCTGGCCCAGGGCGAGAATGACCCAGTCATTGCCCGGTCCGCGCCGCCTCGCTGTTTCCCAACCGTCGCCCATGTTGACGCCACGGCCTGGCGCCGTGAGGTTGTGCACCGAACCGTAGTGTTCGTCGCTGCAGGCAATCGGGCGGCCGCCATGCTCGACGGCAACGAGGTCGACGTAACCGTCGACATCGGTGAAGTCGGCTTTGACCTCGCCGAAGATGCGGAGTCGCGCGACACCGCCGTCCGGGTAGATGTGCAGGCGCACGTGCGTGAAGATCGTGTCGTTGCGCGCATCGAGATAGTGATGCGAGTTGCCCTTGAGATCGGTCTTGGGCACGAGCTCGACCCACCCTTCTTCGGGCACTTCCTCGGTGCTCACGCACGCCTCGATCGACGCTTGTGGCGGAAAATTGCCGGTGAAGAAACTCGTGTCGATGTCGAACCCGTGAATAACGCCCGGCACCCCAAGGCGGATAACACAGTAGTCGTGCCCCGGCTCACGCTTGCGGCGGCTTTCCCAGCCGTCCATCCACTTGCCGTGGTCGTCGTACTTGTCTTCGATAAAGACAGGGTCGGCGTAGGCGATCAGCCGCTCCTTGGCACCGAAGAACTCATCCGTCGCGAACGTAACTCTGGAGCCAAGACGTGGCCGCTCGAGTTGCACCCACTTATGCACAGCATGCGTCATTACCCACTCCTCAATGCTTCAAGGCGCAGGCGCGCAATCGTGTGTATCTCGGCCAGCGCCGTTTCGAACTCGGTGTCATAGTCGTTCTTGAGCCTCGCGCTGAACGCCTCGAGGATCTCGGCGCGATTGCTGTTGCGCACGGCCATGACGAACGGGAAACCGAACTTTTCCTTGTACGCTTCGTTGAGCGCCTGGAAACGCTCGTACTCGACCTTCGAACACCGGTCGAGCCCGGCACTCGCCTGCTCATCGCTTGAATCCTCGGTCAGCTCGCCGGCAACCTGCGCCTTGCCGGCCAGGTCCGGGTGCGCACGAATCAGCGCGAGCTGCTGCTCGGTGTCCGCGTTGTCCACACAATCGGCCATGAGCACGGCGAGCCGGCTGGTGTCGTCGATATCCGAGGCGATCTCGGCCACGCGCTCCGCCACCCAGGGCGAGTGCTCGTAAATGCCCGCATAGCGGGCGATAAAGTCATGGCCATCCACTAGCCGTTCTCCTGCGGCGGGTGGTGTTCCCGCCAGTGATTCGCGATGTCCAGTCGCGTCGCGATCCAGACATCGTCCTGTTTGCCAAGATAGTCGAGAAACTTCTCGACCGCAGCTGCCCTCCCGGGACGGCCTGCAAGCCTGCAGTGCAACCCGATCGACATCATGCGCCCACCTTCGGCGTGAAGCACCTTGAACGAGTCTTTGAGGTAGCGGTAGAACTGCTTGCCCGTGTTGAAACCCTGCGCCGTTGCAAAGCGCATGTCGTTGGCGTCCAGCGTGTATGGAACCATGAGCTGCGGTGTGTCGAACGCGTGATTCCAGTACGGCAGATCGTCCGAGTAACAGTCGGCGTTATAGGTAAACCCGCCGTACTCGGCGGCAAGCCGGTGACTGTTCGGGCTGCAGCGGCCCAGGTACCAGCCTTGCGGCCGTGCACCCGTTACTCGCTCGTGAATCTCTATGGCCCTCGCGAGGTGCGCGCGCTCGGTACCTTCGTCCACATGCTGGTAGTCGATCCAGCGATAACCGTGGCTCGCGATCTCCCACCCCGCCGCCAGCATGGCCTGTACCGCACCCGGATTGCGCTCGAGCGCCATCGCCACACCAAATACGGTGACCGGTACCCTATTTTGCGTGAACAGGCGGTGGAGTCGCCAGAAACCGGCGCGCGCGCCGTATTCGTAGATCGACTCCATGTTCATGTGGCGCGCGCCCTCGATGGGTTGTGCGCCAACGATCTCGGAGAGGAATGCCTCCGAGGCGCTGTCGCCATGCAGCACGCAGTTCTCGCCGCCTTCCTCATAGTTGACGACGAACTGCACGGCTGTGCGCGCACCGTCCGGCCAGTTCGCGGCGGGCGGACTCGCCCCGTAACCACGCATGTCTCTCGGGTAGTTGCTCATTGGTCCGCCTGCAGTCCCTGGTACCACGCATCTATGATCAGCCGTTCGTCGCCGGTCATGTCGGTCAGGTTGCCGATCGGCATCACGCGCGTCACGACCGTCTGCTGGTAGATGCGATCTGCCTCCGTGCGGATCTGCTCGTCGGTGTCGAACACGATACCCAGCGGTGCCACGGGAAACGCCGGGTGCACCGGCGCATTGGAGTGACAACTCGTGCAGCGCGCGTTGATCACGTTGCGAACCTGGTCAAATGACACCTTCGAATCACCCGATGCCTGCGGGCGCGGCGCGATTGCCGCCGCGATGCCGACAAGCAGCAGGACCGCCAGCACCGCCGGCAGTGGCGATGCCTTGCCCTTGTGGCGCGCGACGAAATAGATCCGGATGAGTGCACCGGCGAGCGAAATTCCGATCAGGATGAGCCAGTTGTATTCATGACCATAGGCCATCGCGAAGTGGTTGCTCGTCATGACGAACAGCACGGGCAGCGTGAAGTAGGTGTTGTGCACGGAACGCTGTTTGCCGCGTTGCCCGTGGATCGGATCGGGCGCTTCGCCGCGTTCGGCGGCGGCGACCATGAGTTTCTGGCCCGGGATGATCACGAAGAAAACGTTGGCAACCATGATCGTGCCGAGCACTACGCCGAAATGGATGTACGCGCCGCGACCGCCAAACAACTCGCACAGGGCCCAGGCGAGCACGCCGCTCAGGACGAGCAGGATGCCGCCGAATACGCGCGTGTCGCGAGCCAGTGGCGACTTGCACAGCAGGTCATACACGATCCAGCCGCCAACGATGAAAGCGATGGCGATGCCGACCGCGACCGGCGTCGTGAAATCGGCGACCGAGCGGTCGATCAGGTAGACCTCGGCGCCGTACCAGTACAGCAGCGCCGTGAGGAATATGCCGGAAAGCCACGTGGTGTAGGCCTCCCACTTGAACCAGTGCAGGCGCTCGGGCAATTGCTGCGGCGCAAGCTTGTATTTCTGCGCGTGATAGAAACCACCACCGTGGACGGACCAGACCTCGCCGCCGACGCCCTTCGCATCGTCCGCCGGGTCCCGCGGCGGTTCGAGATGGTCGTCGAGCCAGATGAAGTAAAACGACGAACCGATCCAGGCGACGCCGGCAATGACATGCAGCCAGCGCACGAGGAGATTGAGCCAATCGGCGATATACGCTTCCATGCTAGTGACCTATCGGGTGGACGTTGTCAGGATACGCTGCATCGGCCACGGCCGCTTTCTGTTCCCGAACCTTGAGGATCTCCGCCGCCGCCGACACGGCGATCTCGGCCGGTTTCTTGCCGCTGATGCCGTCCACACCGATCGGGCAGATGAGCGCATCGAGTAACGCCGCGGGCATGCCCTGCTGGCGGTAGCGTTTCTCGAAGCGGCGACGTTTGGATACCGAGCCGATGAGGCCGCAATAGCGCGCATCGCCGCGCCGCAAGATGCGGTCACAAACATCGAAATCGATCGCATGGCTGTGCGTCATGACCAGGTAATAGCTGTCCGGCGGCATGGCTGCGACTTCGAGAGCCGGCTCTGACGTCTCGATGGCCCGCACGTTGGCCGGTACATCGCGAAAAACGTTGCGCCGACTGTCGACCCAGCGAATGTTGCATTCGAGTCGGGACAGGGCGTTAACCACGGCCGCCCCAACATGGCCGGCCCCGAAAACCGCGATATTGAAGTCGGATTTGACGACGGGCTCATACAACTCCTGCAGGTCGCGCCGGGCCGCCGGGCCTGCGTCGAGCAAATCCCGCGCGGTGGATACGAGCGCGGCATCCGCGTCGGATTCGTCGACACCGAACACACGATCGGCCGTGACGACGAATTTCGCCGGCGCGGACTGCGAGATGCGCGTCGCGATGATCGCAGGCTCGCGCTGGCCGTGAAGTGCCTGCAGGTCACGCAGCCAGGCCGGCATGCCGCCCGCCACGGGCTCGAACAGGATCTCGACCACGCCGCCGCAACACTGCCCCATCGACGAGCCCAGCGGAAAGCTGCGCAGTGCGAGCTTCTCGTCGGCCAGCATGCCGACGGCGATGCGCGTGCTCTGGTACTCGAGTTGTCCGCCGCCGATCGTGCCGATAGTTTCGCTGGCCGTGACGATCATCTTCGCGCCGATCTCCCGGGGCGCGGACCCCCGGATACCTGCAACGGTCACGAGGACGGCGGGCTCGCCGGCCGCGCTCAGGTCACTCAGTTCGTCGATCCATTCATTCACCGGCGGCACTCCGCATGCCACGAAGAATCGCCTCGGGGGTGGCCGGCGCGTGCAGGTCCGGCAGCGCCCGATCGCCATCCGCGATCGCATCCCGCAGCGCGAAGAAAGCGGACAGGCCGAGCATCAGCGGCGGTTCGCCCACGGCCTTGGAGCGGTAGATCGACTTCTCGCGGTTGGGGTTTTGCAGGAACGCGACACGAAAGTCCGGCGCCAGGTCCGAGCACGTTGGAATCTTGTACGTGGAAGGCGCGTGCGTGCCGAGTTCGCCCTTGTCGTTCCACCAGAGCTCCTCCGAGGTCAGCCAGCCGACCCCTTGCACGTAGCCGCCTTCGACCTGTCCGAGGTCGATCGCCGGGTTCAGCGAATCGCCGCAATCGTGCAGGATATCCGTGCGCAGAACCCGGTTCTCACCGGTCAGCGTGTCGACGACAACTTCGGTGACCGCGGCACCGTAGGCGTAGTAATAGAACGGGCGGCCGCTGAATGTCGTGCGATCGTAGTTGATCTTGGGCGTGCGGTAGTAGCCCGTCGCCGAGAGCGACACCCGGTTCGCCCACGCAAGCTGCACGAGCTCGGGGAAATCCATGATGCGGTCGGCGATGTGTGCAACGTTGTCGCGGAAATCGATCTCCGCCTCCGACACGCCGTATTCCCGCGCAGCGAATTCCGTTATGCGCTTGCGAATCTTTGCGGCTGCCTTTTGCGCCGCTTTGCCATTCATGTCGGACCCGCTCGATGCGGCCGTCGCCGAAGCGTTGGGCACCTTGCTCGTGTCGGCCGCGGTCGTGCGTACGCGGTCCATGGTGATGCCGAGTTCGTCGGCAACCACTTGCGCCACTTTGACGTAGAGGCCCTGCCCCATCTCCGTGCCGCCGTGGTTCAGCAGGACGGTGCCATCCTTATAGAGGTGCACCAGCGCGCCGGCCTGGTTGAGCAGTGTCGACGTAAAGGAAATACCGAACTTGACCGGTGTAATCGCGATGCCCCGCTTGAGCACGTTGCTGCCCGCGTTGAACGCGCGAATTTCCTTGCGGCGTTGTTCGTAATCGCTGCTGGCCAGCAGTTGATCGAAGATCTCGTCGATCACGTTGTCGTCGATGACCTGCTGGTAATGCGTGACGTTGCGCTCTTTCTTGCCGTAAAAGTTGGCCCGGCGCACGCTGAGGGGATCCTTGCCAAGCGTGCGCGCAATGTCATCGATAACCGACTCGATCGCGAACATGCCCTGCGGTCCGCCGAAACCGCGAAACGCCGTACTGGACACGGTGTTCGTCTTGCAGCGATGCGACAGGATGCGAACGTTCTCGAGGAAGTAGGCATTGTCGCAATGGAACATGGCGCGATCGTTCACGGGACCCGACAGGTCCGCCGACATGCCGCAACGCGCCGCGAACTCGAAATCGATACCTGTAATGCGTCCGTCGTCGTCGAAGCCCACGTCATAGTCGATGACGAAGTCATGGCGTTTGCCCGTCATGATCATGTCGTCGTCGCGGTCGAGCCGCAGCTTGCAGGGCCTGCCCGTCTTGTCGGCGACGAGCGCCGCGAGGCAGCCGATCAGTGCCGCCTGGCTTTCCTTGCCGCCGAACGCGCCGCCCATGCGCCGGCAAATGACAACAATGTCCTTGGCCTTACGCTGCGTTGCATGTGCCACGATGCCCTGCACCTCGTCCGGATGCTGCGTCGAGCTGTAGATAAGGATGCCGCCGTCTTCCTGCGGCAGGGCCATCGCGATGTGGCCTTCGAGGTAAAACTGGTCCTGGCCACCGTGCGCTATGCGTCGCCGCAGGCGATGCGGCGCGGCCGCGAGCGCCGCGTCGGGATCGCCGCGCACCAGCGTTTCGGAAGGCAGCACGAACGATTGCTTTTTCACGGCCGTAAGCGGGTCGAGGATGGCTTCGAGTTCGTCGTAGTCGACGTCTGCGAGAAGCGCTGCCTTGCGGGCCGCCTCGACACTCTCTGCAGCGACGGCGAACAGCGGCTGGCCGACGTATTGCACGAGGCCGTCTGCGAGCAGTGGATCGTCCTTGACGATCGACCCGTAGTTGTTCTCGCCGGGGATATCCGCGGCGGTACAGACATCGACCACGCCCTTCGCAGCGAGCACTGCCGACAGGTCGACGTTACGCACACGGGCATGTGCGACGGTACTCATCCCGACGGCCACGTGCAGCAGGTCGCGCGGCTCGGGCAAGTCATCCGTGTAGGCCGCCGTTCCCGAGACATGCAGGTGCGCGCTGTCGTGCGGCAGCGGTTTGCCGACAGCTCTAGCGGCCATAGGTGTACACCGTTTCCTCCGCCTCGCCGCGAGACTCGAGCCAGAAGCGGCGCAGCAGGTTCCGGACAGCGACAAGGCGAATGTCCGCCGATGCCCGCATGTCGCTGATCGGCGTAAAGTCCTCGGCCAGTGCCGCACAGGCCTTATCGATCGTAGCCTCGGACCAGGGTGCGCCGTTCACCACCGCCTCGCAGCGTTCGGCATGGCGAACGGTCGCGGCCATGCCCCCGCAAGCCATGCGAAAGCGCGCCACCGTGTCGCCGTCAAGCTCGAGGCTGTAGGCCGTGCACACCGCCGAAATATCCTGGTCGAAGCGCTTGGACCACTTGTGACTTGCTACCCGGACGCCTGCGCGTGCAAGCGGCACGCGAATACGCGCGACGAACTCGCCGGGTTGCAGGTCGTTAACCTGGTAGTCGTGGTAGAAATCATCGAGACCGAGCTCCCGCTCTTTCTCACCGCGACGTAATACGAGGCTCGCACCGAGCACCATGAGGGCCGGCATCGAATCGCCGATGGGCGAACCGTTCGCGACGTTGCCGCCCAGCGTGCCGGCATTGCGGATCGGCGGCGACGCGAATCGCCGGAACAACTCGTCGAGCCCGGGGTATTGCTCGACTATCGCGTCGGCTGCAGCCGCGATGGAGACGGCGCCACCGATCTCGAGATGGCTGTCGGATGTGTGCAGTTCCAGGAGTTCCTCGACGCGGCCCGTGTAGATGACCGTCTCCAGTTCGCGATGTTGCTTGGTCACCCAGAGACCGATGTCGGTGCCGCCGGCGAGGATGGTGGCGTCCGGGTACTTCGCGTAGACGGCAGCGAATGCGGCGACACTCTGTGGTGCGAAGAACCGGCGTCCGCCGACCTCCAACTCAAGGTCACCCTGTCGTTGCACCTCGTGCAGCACGTCGAGATGCTGCTGCGCATCCCAGTCATCGGGTGCGTCGCGCATTGACCGTGCCGCGGCAATAATCGGCCGATAGCCGGTGCAGCGACACAGGTTGCCGGCCAGCGCGTCGTCGATTTCCTGGCGGGACGGAGCGGGGTTCGTCCGGTACAACGCGTACAACGACATGATGAAACCCGGCGTGCAGAAGCCGCACTGCGACCCGTGCTGGTCCACCATGGCCTGTTGCACGGGGTGAAGACCGCCGTCTTTCCCATGCAGGCCTTCAACCGTCAGGAGTTCCTTGCCGTCCAGCGTCGGCAGGAACTGGATGCAGGAATTGATGGTCTTGAGTTCCACGCCGTCGCCGCGGCGATCGACCTCGACAACGACAACCGTGCACGCGCCGCAATCGCCCTCCGCGCAGCCTTCCTTGGTACCCGTCATCCGCAGGTCATCGCGCAGGAACTGCAGTACCGTGCGCGTCGGATCGACAACCTCTGTTTCGACGATGTTGCCGTTGAGGACGAAGCGGATGGTATTCATGGACATGCGTTCAGCTGCCCCGGTATGTCGAATAGGACCAGGGAGATGCCAGCAGCGGCACATGGTAGTGCTCAGCCCCGTCGACCGAGAAACGGATCACAACCGTGTCGAGAAACGGCGGTTTGGCAAGCTCAACACCGCGTTTGCGGAAGTAGGCGCCGATGTCGAATTCGAGTTCGTAGGTGCCTGTCACCATCGACTCGTCGTCGAGCAGGGGGTATGGCGTTCGACCGTCCTCGTTCGTCGTGGCGCTCGCAAGCAGTTCGCGTGTGGCGCCCAGTGAGTAAAGACGAATGTCGACTTTCTGTGCCGGGCCGCCGTGCGCCGTATCGAGGATATGTGTCGTCAGCCGTCCCATCGTACCTCCGTGGCATCTGGATAATGCAGTGCCCGGATTATACGCTGCGGATGCGACTGCGTGCGCCCCGAACGTGTGGTAGTTTAGGCGCGACAACAATAATAAAAGCGCTCAATCATGAAGAAGATCAACACCCTATCGCGGCGTGGCTTTCTGAAATCTACCGGTGCCGTGACAGGCGCGTCGCTGTTCCGGATCGGCGCACCGGCTCTCGCTGCCATTGCCCAGGCTGCCTGCACGGCCAGGGACGCGGCTGCCCCGTTTGCGACGCTGGACAGCGATGAGGCCCGTGACATTGCCGCCATCACCGCGCGCCTGATTCCGAAAACCGACACGCCGGGTGCGGCCGAAGCCGGGGTCGTCTATTTCTTCGACAACGTGCTTGGCAACTACCAGGCCGGGTTACTGGGGCCGGTGAGGTCCTTCCGGGACGACCTGAATGCCGGTCTCGACAAGGCTTTCGCCGATCTGACCGAGACCGAACAAGACGCCGCCCTGCACCGCATCGAAAACGATCCGCGCTTCGAGGCCGTCCGCGTCCTGACGATATTCGGGTTTTTCGCGATGGAGAAACATGGCGGCAACAAGGGACACGTTAGCTGGGACCTGATCGGCTTCAAGGGACATCACGGTGCCTGGGCCCCGCCTTTCGGCTACTACGATGCCGAGTATGCCAAGGAGCAGTCCGATGGCGAGTAACGTCACGTTCAAGCTCGACGAAGCCGTCGATTTCGCCATCATCGGCTCGGGATCGGCCGGCGGCATCATCGCCAGGGAACTGTCCACGGCGGGCTTCAAGGTTGTCGTTTTCGAACAGGGCCCGTATCGAAAAGCCGCCGACTTCACGCACGATGAGTACTCGGTCATCTTCGAGTCCGAGTTGCTCGGTGGTGGCCCGCCGGTTAGCGGGCAGACCTTTCGCCATGACGAAAGCGAGGTCGCAACAAGTCCGCAAATCCAGCCGATCCGCTATGCACAGACCGTAGGCGGCAGCAGCGTCCATTTCTCGGCAAATTTCTGGCGCTTCCGCGAGAGTGACTTCAAGGAACGCAGCATGCTGGGCGCGATCGACGGCACCAACTTCACGGACTGGCCCATTACCTACGACGACATCGAACCTTATTACACGCGCGTGGAATGGGAGGTTGGCGTTTCGGGTGCGCCCGGGCCGTTCGATTCCTACCGATCGAAACCGTTCCCGATGCCGCCCCTGCCCATCAAGTCGTCGGGCGTCCTCATGGAAAAAGGCGCGAAGAAGCTCGGCCTGCATGCACAGAACCAGCCGCACGCCATATTGTCGCAGCCCTTTAACGGCCGCAGCGGCTGTATTCATTGCGGCCACTGCATGATGTTCGGCTGCGAAGCCGGTGCCAAGTCATCGACGCTTGCCGCAATGATTCCTTTGGCCGAGGCCAGCGGGAATTGTGAAATTCGCGACCGGTCCGCTGTTTTTCGAATCGAGACGGACGGCAACGGCCGCGCCAGCGAGGTGCGCTACTACGACAAGGACGGCAACGAGCGCTCACAGAAGGCCAAGGCCGTCATTGTCTCGGCAAACGGCGCGGAAACCTCTCGCCTGCTGCTGTTGTCGGCGAGCGAACGGCATCCGGATGGTCTCGCGAACTCGAGCGGCTTCGTGGGCCGCAACCTGATGTTCAATGCGCACGGTGCCGTCGACGGCGTATTCGCCGAACAGCTCAACGATTACAAGAGTGTGCAGGTGTCGCGCGTCATCCACGATTTCTACGAGACGGACGAAAAACGCGGTTTCTACGGGGGCGGCGGCATCGATGCTCGACCGCTCTGGGCGATGACCCCGATCTTCCATGCGCTCCAGGGCATGCCGCACGACGTTCCATCGTGGGGGAAGGCCTGGAAAGACGAGATCGCGAACAACTTCACGCGGCAGATGACGTTTGCGATAGGCACGACGTCACTCGCCATGGATCGCAACAACATTACGCTGGACCCGACCAATACCGACCAGTGGGGACGGCCCGCAATTCGCGCGACCTACCGGGATCACGACGACGATCTTGCCACCGTCGGGTTCCTGGCCCGACAGGCCGAAGCCCTCATGGATGCGGCAGGGGCCGAGAAGTTCTGGTCGCACGGCGTCAACCTGTCCGATGGCGGCGAGCACCTGTTGGGGACGGCGCGCATGGGAGACGATCCCGCAACCTCGGTTGTCGATCGCTACCATCGCAGCCACGACGTGCCCAACCTGTTTATTTGTGACGGCAGCAGCTTCGTAACCTCCGGGCGCGGCCAGCCCACCATGACCATCATGGCGCTTGCCTTCCGCGCCGCCGAGCACATCGCGGCCGCCGCCAAGGCCAATGAAATCTAGTTTGGAGATTATTCGATGAAATACCTTGCCCTGTTATTGCCGCTGATCCTGCTCGCCGGCTGTGAAGTCAACGTCGACCAGGACCCGGATGTCGAGTACCTGTTGATGCCCGGCCTGGAAGACCTGGACCTCCCGTTCTCGTCCGCCGTGCGTGTGGATAACACGCTGTACCTCTCGGGTAACCTCGGCAACCTGCCGGGTAGTACCGAGCTGGCAGAAGGCGGCATCGAGGGTGAGACGCGCCAGACGATGGAGAACATCAAGCGGGTGCTCGAGCAATTCGGTTCATCGATGAACGACGTCGTGAAGTGCACGGTCTTCCTGGCCGACATGAGCGAATGGGGCGCCATGAACGGCGTCTACAAGACCTACTTCGAAAACCCGCCCGCCCGCAGTGCACTCGGCGCAAACGGACTGGCGCTCGGTGCGCGCGTCGAAATCGAGTGTATTGCCGTCCTGCAGTAGGACCAGGACAACGCGACCGCTACAGCGCGCGCAATTCGTCGCGCCGGGTCTTGAGTGCCTCGAGACGGCGCTTGTCGAGTACGTCGGCCAGTTGCGCCTCCAGGACCGTATCGTCGAGTTCCGCCAATGTCTCGCGCCAGCCATCGCTTACCGTCACCGGCGCTTTGGCCAGGTGCGGCGGCCGGCCCTTGCTCGCTTTGAACGCACTCTCGTGCTCGATGAGAATCAGGTTCCAGTTGGAGGGCTCGTAAAGCATGCGCTGCATGCTGCGTCCCTCGTTGTAGATCAGCACGTCGAACACGTACATCGCTTCCCATTGCAGGGGCAACGCACACTGCGCCGAGCCACCCTGGCCCGACGACGAGCGTTGCTTTTCGTCCGCTGCTTTTTCGGGGAAAAACTGTAGCGATCCCTCGTCCTTGCCGACCTTCCGCAATACGGTGACCGGTACCATATCCAGCCCGAGGAGCCGATCGAGCCGGTAAGCGGCAACGTCGGGGAAGAACCCCTTGCCGCCGCGCTTGTTGAACAGTGCTGACACCGTATGCGTCCCGTCGGTGACTTTAACGCGCACGCGACCCGTACTGTCCGCCCGGGTCTTGCCGACGATCTCGCCGGTCTCAAGGAGTGTCTGCAAGGCATCCGCCGACAAGCCACCCGGCCGGAATCCGACCTTGCGCGGGTGCGGCAACGGCTCGTAGGCATCGCCGCCGGACTGGTTGAATACCCGCAGCTCATCGCCCTCCATCACGAGCGCATTGCCGCTGCCCCTGTAATAGGCGCTGAGCATGCCCGTATCGACTTCGATCACGCGGCCGCCAAATCTTTGCAGAACCTTTCGCGTGGGCGTCGGCGTGTGGCCGACGACGACGCGATCTGCGCCGATCGCGGCCAGCGATGCCTTGAGCCGGTGCTCCTCGACGATCTCGCTGCACGCCACGTTGCCCCGGTACCAGAGGGGGCCATCCGAATGCAGCACGGGTGAATTGCCAAGCCGCTTCACCGTCGTCAACGCATAGAGCACCTCCTGCGAGGCATCGAGTGGCGGCATGTAGCGGTTAACGCGATCTTCGTAATCGTAAAAGGAGTCCGTGGGCAGCAAGACCTCGGCCTCCATCAACGTCGCCACCGCATTGACGTAGTCGACGAGGTCCTGCTTCAGGCCTTTGTTAACACCGTCGAGCCCGAGATCGGCAACTTCGGGCGGCAGGCCACCGTGCACGAAAGCCGTGCGATTGACGACGGCGATGACGTTCTTTTCGAGCAACCATTTTCCGTACTTGCCCTTGGGCCCGAAAGCTTCTCGCAGGGCAAAAAAGCCGGGTGGGAATTCACTGTCGAAGCGCTCCCTGTGGTCGGACCAGACACCGCCGGCGCGGCGCGCCCAGAGCCGGAACCAGCGCTGGCGTTGCTCGCTTGTCTCGTCGTCGGCAAACGCCGCGTACTCCGCCTTGCTGACGTAGCGCAGGTCGCCAATCAGGTTCATCGACTCGTGATTACCGATCAGCACCTGGACCTTGCCGCCCGCGGCGGCAGCCTCTTCCTCGAGGCGCATCAACAAGTCCAGCGCGTCGCGTGAACGTGGCCCGCGGTCCAGCAGGTCGCCGACGATCACGAGGTAGGTTGCGCCGCCGGTCCAGGCGAGATTCTCATCGAGTATGCCGGTGTTGCCCAGCGTCTCTACCATCGCGTCATACGCGCCATGCACATCGGCAATCGCCACGACGCGCCCCACCCCGTCCGCACGCCAGTCGCTGGCGTTGGACCCTGCCGCCAGGAGAAGCAGTGCCAGTAGTGCGACGAACGATTTGCGATGGGCGTAGAGCAAGGCTTGATATCCGATGGCTGCGGGACGCTCAGTGTAGTGGCTGTGCTAGACTTTGACCACCTGAGCAGACGACAGATCAATAATAATGACGATGCTGAGAAACGTTACTTTTCTGCTGGCGCTCACGCTTGTAAACGCCGCCGGCGCAGCGGACGAGTCGCGCAAGACCGCACCGCTGTTCATGAGCAACGACATTCTCGACGTCAGGATCCGGGCACCGTTCACGACCATCATGCGAGAACGGTCCGCCGAGAAAGACCGGCCCGCCACGCTGACCTACAACGACGCCGAAGCCGGTGAAATTACCTTGGACATCGGCATTCGTACGCGCGGCAATTTTCGCCGCAAGGAAGAGACCTGCAAATGGGCCCCGTTGCGACTCGATTTCAAGAAGTCCGACGTCAAGGACACCCTGTTCAAGGGCTCGGACAAGCTCAAGCTCGTAACGCACTGCAACAAGGGGCCGTCGGTCTATACCCAGGCCCTGCTTTCGGAACACCTCGCGTATCGCATCTTCAATGTGCTTACGGACAACAGCTTTCGAGTACGGCTGCTGCGCATCACCTATGTGAACGCCGACAAGAACGACCGCGAGCACACCACGTTCGGCTTCCTGATCGAACACAAGGACCAGGTTGCGAAACGCATCGGGCAAAAGGTCAACGAGACACCGTCGACCGAGACCCGGTACCTGGAACCGCGCCATACGAACCTGAGCTCGATCTTCCAGTACCTGATCGGCAATACGGATTTTTCGCCGATTCGGGCAGCGCCAGGCGAGCCTTGCTGCCATAACTTCGTGTTGTTCGGCGAAGACGAGGGCAGCATTTTGCCGATCCCCTATGACTTCGACATGTCGGGAATCGTGGATGCACCTCACTCCGTACCCAGCGTGAACTTCAATATTCGCGACGTGAGGGAGCGCCTGTATCGCGGCCGCTGTTACAACAACGAGCACATCCCCGAGTCTGTCCGGACCTTTATCGCCCGCAAGGAAGCGATCTACGATCTCGTAACGGCAAACGAGTTTTACAAAGCCAAGACCCGCAAGCAGACCCTGCGTTTCCTCGACAGCTTCTACGCCACGATCGAGAGTCCTGACCGGGTCCAGTCCGAGCTGGTGGACGCCTGTATCGGCCGGCCTAAGCCAGCCAGTCAGAGATGATCTTGGTCAGTCGCGGATGGATGTAATAGCCGATCGAGCTGTGCGGGTTTGATTTCCCGTAGCGAACGGCCAGGTTGAAGATGCGGTAGTCATGCACGGCGCTGACCCGCTTATGCACCATCATCTTCTTGAAGTCGTCGGCCAGTGTCGTGTCGTGACAGGTATAGTCGTCTTCCGCCGCGACGTTGTGCCATGAAATCACATTGCTCGGAAAGCGGCTTTCGACGCGCTCCTGCGCGCCCAGCAGGCGTTTCTGCACGGTGCGGTCGCCGAGCGGCGAACCCATAGTCAGCCACTGGTCGACCTTGTACTGCCCATACTCCGCGTAGGTGGCCGTGTCGTTCGAGAGTTCCCAAAGCACGTCATAGGCGACGACGCTGCCGGTACCGTGTGTCACCAGCATGATCTTGTCGCCTCGATCCATGAGCGCACACAACTTCTCGCGCAGCCGCCCGCGCACTTTCTCGGAAAATTCGGGGTCATCCAGGTACGCCGCGAAGTCCTTCGCGATCCTGCCGAGTACCGGCATGCGAAAGCCGACGGCACCGAGCAACGGTGCGCTCACATCCATGAAGAACTCGGGCAACGCAGACTTGCCCGGCAACGTGTCATAGAGACGAATCCCGAATTTCTTGCGCGGCGTGATCTCACTCAGTTTCTGCAGGGCGTTGCGACGGTCACCCACATCGAGGTCCTCATCGTAGGTCTTGCCCTTTTCTTGCAGGACCTCGGCGTTCAGGTCGCCGTACCACGCGAGATCGATCGACAGGCGATCGAAGCACTCGAGGCAGGCGGGGGCATCCCGCTCGAGCCCCGCGCGCATGGCGCTGACCGCAAGTTCCAGGTAGGTCGACGCCGCAGGTTTGAAATCCCGTCCGTGGATCAGCAGAACACTTCGCTGTTGCTGTGTTTCATCCGTCATTGGTACCGGCGACTCCCTAGTAATCGTCTTCGCCGCCATCGCGGCGTGTCAGCATGGTCAGGAAAGGCCCGGCGAGCGTCTTGCCGTATTCGAGCTTCCAGATGATGAGCGTGGCGATCACGAAGGTAAACGAGATCACGGCGGCGATACTCACGGCCCCGATGCCGGCGCCCAGGCCGATCCCGATGGCGACAAAGATGTACATCGCGTCGGAGGGCTGGTTCAACGTGAAGCGGAAGCGCACCGCCGCAACCACACCGGCGAGGCTGAAGGCGAGCGCAATACTGTTGACGACGATCATGGCGATGCCCGTCACGACCACCGGCAGGATGATGATGGTCTGCAGGAACGACTGGTCGATGCGCCGCGCGCGACTCGTTATGAAGTACGCCCAGGATATCGGCACGGTGACGATGAGGGCGCCAACCGATGCGAGCAGCAGGCGAATCGGGGACGACGGCGAGAGCAGCGCGCGTTCCGCCCGCGTGTACACGGGCTCGAAGGTCTCCATGTCCGAGGCTTTCAGGTCGTCGATACCGCCGACCGGCAGGTATTCGGCCAGGCCCGGATAACGTTTCAGAGCAAACACCACCACGAACACCCAGAACGCGTAGTAGATCAGAATCAACGTCAGTGGAATTAACAGACTGCCCGAACGCCGCATTTTCTTACTCCTCGCTGGTATCGCAGCGTGCACCTAGATAGATGCAGCCGAGAGCCTTTTGGTTGCCTCAGGCTGGTTTCCCGTTGTGCCGGCGGTTTGCACGCCGAGCATCACGATACCGGCTAACGCGCCAATTCGCCATATCAATTGGCCGGCGCGTGATGGTAGTCTATGCGCCGTTTTCGACCCGGCAGACAGGCACGCAATGACAGACTCGGTACAACTTCTCGGCATCAGCAACGCGATCGTTGATGTGCTGGCACACGTGGACACTGACTTCCTCGACACCATTGGCGCGGAGCCCGGCTCGATGACGCTCATCGACAAGGACCGTGCCCACGAGATCTACAACCAGATGGGTCCCGCGACGGAGATGTCGGGTGGCTCGGTTGCCAACACCATCGCCGGGTTCGCGAATCTCGGCGGCTCGGCGGCTTACATCGGCAAAGTCTGCGACGACCAGCTGGGGCGCATCTTCAACCATGACATGAAATCGCTCGGCGTCGATATTCGCCTGCAGAAGGCGAAAAACGGCGCTCCGACGGCGCGCAGTCACGTGCTGATCACCGCAGACGGGCAACGGACGATGCAAACCTATCTCGGCGCCTGCCTCGAACTCGGCCTGGCCGACATTACGGAAGCCACGGTCGGTGCGCCCAAGGCGATCCTGCTGGAAGGCTACGTCTGGGACATCGCGGAAGGTCCGGCCCTGGCCCGCAAGGCCGTCGACATTGCCCGCAAGAACGGAACGTCCGTAGCGCTGTCTCTCTCGGACTCCTTCTGCGTCGAGCGGCATCGTGACTCCTTCGAGGAATTCGTGCGCGATGGCGTCGATATCGTGGTTGCCGACGAAGACGAGGTTAACGCGCTCGTGCAGACGCGCAGTTTCGACGACACGCTCGTTGCGCTCGATGCTTTCGACAATCTCTTCGCGATTACGCGTTCCGCCAAGGGCTCAGTCATCATTCACGGCGATGAGATCGTCGTGCAGCCCGCTGCCGGTGTCGAGAAGATTGTCGATACGACCGGCGCCGGCGATGCGTATTGCGCCGGCTTCCTGTTCGGCTGGGCAAACGACCTGCCTCTTGACCAGTGTGCCCAGTACGGAACCCATTGTGCGACCCAGGTCATTCAACAGCTGGGTGGCCGTATCGAACCTGGCCTTCTCGACGGTTTCGAAGTTCGTTGACCCACGGCAGTTCGCGCGGCTTGTCCGACGGGCGCCCGCAACTCACCATGAACTGGCCGAAGGTCTCGAACGCTTCGCGGCTGCCGACATTCGGATCGTCGATAACCCGGTAGCAATCGCCGCTGCGCAACAGCGTGCGGCCCAGCGTATCCCTCTCGACGTTTTCCCATACCGGGCGTTCCACGGGTGCCTGGCTTGCCGGAAAGTTTTCGGCCGCGTAGCGGCGTCTCGCGTCCATGCCCGGGTTGATCGAGTATTCCTGCGGGCGCTCCGCAGCCGCGGTACGCGCGGCGTCCGGTATCAGCGCATACCAGTCCGGGGAGTCGCGAGCCTCGGGCGGCGCTGCCGGCGCGGACGTCACGGGCCGCGTGTCGGGCGCGGCCGGTGCAGCGGCGTCGGGCACGGGTTCTGCGCGCGGCGGCGGCGTGCTTTCCTCGACTTCACTGGCCAGTATCCGGACCACGATCTCGCCGAGCGGCAGCGACGCGTCCATGACGGGCAGACGCAGCAGCATGAGTGCCGCAACAACGATCAGCGTCGATGGCAGGAGATTGAGGGCAAGACGACGCCCTGGCTGTCGAGACCAGTCGGGCTGTTCGTGAAACACGGCATCGGCATACATCGTTAGTGTATTCGATGCCTGTGCATGGAATTAGGTCGCGCCTCAGGTCCCTATCGGGTGCCAGGTGGTCTTCACCTCCTGGGTGTCCCGAATCAGGTACGGGTGCTGGGCGTCGTCCTTTGTCCAGTCGACACGCGTGCGCTGCACAACCCGCTTGACGTTCTCGGCAGCGAGTTCCTGCACGCTGGTCGCGACCTTCTTGCCACCATCGCAATAGACGATCGCATTGACGTCCATGTGCGAGGCGAACTGTTCGACGAGCTCCGCGCGGAAACCCGTGAGGATATTGACGACGCCACCGGGTACATCGGACGCATGCAGGACTTCGGCAAAGCTCACCGCACACAGCGGCTTCGATTCCGACGCCAGCACCACGCAGGAATTGCCTCCCGCTATCGCCGGAGCGATGTTGGAGACCAGGCCCAGCAGGCTCGAGTCGTCGGGCGCGAGGATCGAGACGACACCGGTCGGCTCGAGAACCGAAAAATTGAAGTGCGCGGAGCTCACCGGGTTGACGGCACTGAAGACCTGCTGGTACTTGTCGGCCCAACCGGCAAAATAGATCAGCCTGTCGATCGAGAGATCCACTTCCTGCTCGGCCGCGCGTTGCGTTGCGCCCTGCAGCTTGAGCTCACCGATGAACTGGTCGCGACGTCCTTCGAGCATTTCCGCGATGCGGTACAGGATCTGGCCGCGCAGGTATGCGCTCGCTTTCGCCCATCCCGCCTGCGCGCCCCGGGCCGCAACGACCGCGTTGCGAAAGTCCTTGCGGCTGCCGCGACACATGTTGGCGATAACCGCACCCTTGCGGTCTTCGAGCGGAAAATAGCGGCCCGACTCGGTGCGCGGAAACTTGCCGCCAATGTAGATCTTGTACGTCTTTGCTACCGGAATACGTGTCATCGCTGCGCTCCCAGCTTCAGGTAGGCATCGAGGCCGTGCAGGCCACCTTCCCTGCCCACACCGCTTTCCTTGTAGCCGCCAAACGGCGACGCAGGATCGAACTTGTTGAACGTGTTCGCCCAGACCACGCCCGCGCGCAGGCTCTGCGTCATCTTGAATATCTTCGAACCCTTGTCTGTCCATACGCCACCCGACAAACCGTAGGGCGTATTGTTGGCCTTGGTAATGGCCTCGTCGAAACGACGGAACGTCTGGATGGCGAGAACGGGACCGAAGATCTCCTCCTGCACGACGCGGCTGGACTGCGACACGCCCGTGAAAATGGTCGGCCGACACCAGTAGCCCTGCTTCGGCACGCGACACGCGCTCTGGTACATCTCGCCGCCTTCCTGCTTGCCGACCTTCAGGTACGACTCGATCTTGTCGAGCTGCATCTTCGAGTTGATCGCCCCGATGTCCGTGTTCTTGTCCAGCGGGTCGCCGACGATCAGCGTCTCCATGCGCTCTTTCAGCTTGGCGATGACCTCAGCGGCCACCGACTCCTGCACGAACAGGCGCGAGCCGGCACAGCACACGTGCCCCTGGTTGAAGAAGATGCCGTTGACGATGCCTTCGACCGCCTGGTCGATGGCCGCGTCGGCAAAAATAATGTTCGCCGCCTTGCCGCCGAGCTCGAGCGTGTATTTCTTGCTCGTGCCTGCCAACGCACGCTGAATGATCTTGCCGACGTTCGTCGAACCCGTGAAAGCAATCTTGTCGACGTCGGGGTGCTCGACGATGGCGGCGCCCGTCGCACCCGCGCCCGTTACGATATTGACGACGCCGGGCGGCAGGCCCGCGTCACGAACGACCTCGGCCAGCTTCAATGCCGTCAACGGCGTGGTCTCGGCAGGCTTCAACACAACCGTGTTGCCGCAGGCCAGTGCCGGGGCCAGTTTCCAGGCCGCCATGAGCATCGGGAAATTCCAGGGAATGATCTGGCCCGCAACGCCCAGCGGCTTCGGCGTGCGCCCCGGGAACGCGTATTCGAGCTTGTCCGCCCAGCCCGCGTAGTAAAAGAAGTGCGCCGCCGCCAGGGGGATATCGATATCGCGCGACTCGCGGATGGGCTTGCCGCCGTCCAGCGATTCGAGCACCGCGAACTCGCGGGCGCGCTCCTGGATGATGCGTGCAATGCGATAGATGTACTTGCCGCGCTCGGCCGGCTTCATGCGCGACCAGACTTTTCGGTAGGCGTCCCTCGCCGCCTTGACGGCCTTGTCGACGTCGGCGCTGTTCGCTTCCGCGACGCGACTCAGCTTTTCTTCGGTCGCGGGATTGATCGTATCGAAGTAGCGGCCGCTTTGCGGCGCCACGAACTCACCATTGATGAACAAGCCGTAGCGCTTCTCGATAGAGACGTGGTCGGTGCTCTCCGGCGCCGGCGCGTATTCCCAGCCACCGTCGAAAGCGAGTTTGTTTTCTGGTGTCGCCATGACTAATCCTTCGAAAAATAGTCCGCCGACTGGTACAAGCCCGTCGACTGTTTCATGAGCTGCATCAAGACGTCGTTCGCAAGTGAACTTGCGCCAAAGCGGAACCACTCCGGTGTCATCCACGCATTGCCCAGCGTCTCGTGCAACATGACGAGGTAGTGCACCGCGAGTTTGGACGTCGATATGCCGCCGGCCGGCTTCATGCCCACCATGCGGCCGGTGTCGTAGTAGTAATCCCGGATCGCCTGCAGCATGACGAGCGTGACCTGCATCGTGGCGGCCGGCTGGATCTTGCCGGTCGATGTCTTGATGAAATCGGCGCCGGCGTGCATCGCGAGCACACTCGCCCTGCGCACGCGGTCGAGCGTACCGAGCTCGCCCGTTTCGAGGATGACCTTGAGATGGGCGTCGCCGCAGGCTTTCTTGACGGCCTTGATCTCGTCGAACACGTAGCGATAGTCACCGGCCAGGAACGCCCCGCGTGAAATCACCATGTCGATTTCGTTGGCACCGGCGGCGACCGCCATGCGCGTGTCGTCCAGCTTGACGCTGAGCGAGGACTGGCCGCTCGGGAATGCCGTGGCCACTGACGCCACGTTGATGTCGGTCCCGGCAAGCGCTTCCTTCGCGACGCTGACCATGGTCGGGTAAACACAGACGGCAGCCACATGTGGCAGGCCCGGCAATGCATCGTGCAGGTGAATCGCCTTCTGGCAGAGTTGCCGCACCTTGCCGGGCGTGTCCTGCCCCTCGAGGGTCGTGAGGTCGATCATGCTGAGGATCAGCTTGAGCGCCTCTATCTTCGACGCCTTCTTGATACTGCGACTCTGGAACCGCGCAACGCGCTCGTCGACGCCCACCTCGTCGACGGCCGGCACACGACTCAGGTCGGGCAGGCGCGAAATCGTCTTGACTGCTTTCAATGCCGCCATGATCAGTCCCCGGCAACGACGGTTTCGAGAGCCACGGCGATCATCTCGTCAAACGTGGTCGCGCGATCTTCGGCGCTCAGGTGCTTGCCGTTCGGGATGTCGTCGCTCACCGTGCAGATCGCGAGCGCCTCGGCGTTGTTCTCGACGGCGATCGGGAAAATGCCGGCTGCTTCCATCTCGATGCCGTAGACGCCGTATTTCGCCATCGTCTCGAACATGTCGGTATCGGGCGTGTAGAAGAGGTCTGCCGAGAAGATGTTACCAACGTGGAAACGGACCCCTGCCGCTCGCGCCGCCGCAACGGCCTTCTCGACAAGGTCGAAACTCGCGAGCGCGGCCAGGTCGTAGCCGCCGAAGCGCATGCGATTGACGCCCGAATCGGTCGATGCGCCCATCGCGATCACGATGTCACGCAACGCGACGTCCGGGTGCGTCGTGCCGCAGCTACCGACCCGGATCACGCGCTTCACGTCGTAGGACGTAATGAGCTCGTGCGTATAGATGGACGCCGACGGGATGCCCATGCCGTGCGCCATCACCGAGACGGGACGACCTTTGTAACTACCGGTGTAGCCCCACATGTTGCGCACGTCGGTCACGCGCCGCGCGTCTTCGAGAAAGGACTCCGCGATGTACTGCGCACGCAGCGGATCGCCGGGCATCAGCACCGTATCGGCAAAATCACCGGGTGCCGCATTGATATGAGCAGTCGCCATTGTTCTTGTTTACCACTTGCTTTGGGCCGGCATTCCCCCGTCGACGACCACATTGGTGCCGCTGATCCAGCGGGCGGCGGGGCTGAGAAGAAACAATACCGCGTCGGCCACGTCTTTGGGAGTCCCGAGACGACCGAGCGGCACGCGATCGTGCCAGCGCGAATCCCTGGTCATACGATGCTCCTGCGCTTGAATCACGCTATTGTCTACCTGTGAGCCCCGAACCGAAACCCGAAGTCTGGACGGATGAGCGGTGCTATGTCACCGAGATCCTGAACGACGACAACTGGCCGGAAGTCTCGATTGCCCGCTGCCGCGTGGAGCCCGGCGTAACCACGCAACGGCACGCGCTGGCCGTGCACGAGGTCTACATCATCGAACACGGGTCCGGCCTGGTTCGCGTCGGGGACGAAGCGCCACGGGAGGTCGCGCCCGGCGCCACCGTAAGCATCCCGAAACACGTCCCGCAATGCATCACGAACACGGGCAGCGAAGACCTCGTGTTCACCTGCGTCTGCACCCCGAAATTTTCGCAGGATTGCTACACCTCACTCGAATAACGGCGCTATACTGCGCAAACGCTGAATCAGGAGACAAGCAAATGTGTGGCTCAAACACAACAAATCACAAAAACTCCACTTCTCGACTGGCGCTCGGCGGCGCCATCGCACTGAGCTTCTCCGGCCTGTTTGCGATGCCTGCTGCCGCCCAGATGGAAGGGGTGCTGGAAGAGATCATCGTCACGGCACAGAAACGCGAGCAGAGCCTCGAAGACGTTCCGGCATCGGTGTCCGCCATTTCCGGTGATTCCGTCCACGACTACCTCGGCTCGGCCGAAAACATCCGGGCGCTGGCCGGCCGCGTGCCCAGCCTGCAAATCGAGTCATCGAACGGTCGCACACAGCCGCGCTTCTATATTCGTGGCCTCGGCAATATCGACTTCGACAACAATGCCAACCAGCCCGTCGCGATGGTGTTTGACGATGTTGCGCTCGAAAACAACGTCCTGCGCAGCCTCCCGCTGTACGACATCCAGCGCGTCGAGGTCCTCAAAGGTCCGCAGGGTTCGCTGTTCGGGCGCAATACCAACGCCGGTCTCGTCAAGATCGACTCGGTGAAGCCGAGTTTCGAGTACGGTGGCTACGCCGCCGTGTCGTACGGCGATCGCAATACCGTTGGTCTCGAAATGGCGGTTGGTGGTGCCCTGAGCGAAACGGTTGCCGTGCGCGTCGCGGGCAAGCACCAGAGTCGCGATAACTGGATCGACAACCTCGCGGCCGGTACGCCGGGCGACGACTTCGGCCAGTTTGACGAAACCGCCCTGCGCGCCCTGTTGCTGTGGCAGCCGAGCGACAAGTTCAGCGGCCTGTTCAAGATACACGGCTTCAACCAGGACGGGACGCATCCACAGATCTTCTACGCGAATGCCATCCAGGTTGGCACCTCCGGACTGCGTGACGGCTTCGACATCGAAAAAGCCAACCACGACGGTTTTTCGACGATGGACCTGCAACACAAGGGTGCGTCGGCGAACCTCACGTGGGATTTCGGCGATTCGACAGTCACGTCCATCACGGCCTACGACTCGGTGGAGAACTTCCAGGCGGCTGACGTCGACGGCGGCCTGCTGTCGTTCGACCCTGCCGACATCGGCACCCTCGGACGCCAGGTGTTCTTCAACGTCACAACGGGCGACGGTCTCGACGATCACAGGCAGATCACCCAGGAATTCCGCGTCGCCACGACGAAGGACGGCTTCTTCACGCAGGTCGGCGTGTTCTATTTCGACGAAGACATCGACGTCCTGTCTCGTGACTACGAGGTCGACTACTCGGATATCGTGAGGCAGAAGACGAAGTCGTTTGCCGTATTCGGCCAGGTGGACTACTCGCTGACTGACGAGATCAACCTGATCATCGGCGGTCGCTGGACGAACGACGACAAGAATCTCGAAGTCATACCCGGGATGAACTCGCCGTCGCCGGCTGACACGATCGATATCAGCGATGACTACTTCAACTGGGATGTGGCGATCAATTTCCAGCTACACGAAGACTGGAGCTGGTACGGACGCGTTGCCAACGCATCGCGCGGACCCGTAACGCTTGGCCGCTTCGGCTTCACGAGTTCGGCAGACACGGAAACCAGCACCGCGTTTGAAATCGGCTTCAAGAGCACGCTGCTCGACGGCCGTGCCCGCTGGAACGCCGCTGCGTACTCCTTCCAGAACGACGATCACCAGCTCACCGCTACCGGCGGTGCCGGCAACGTCAACCAGTTGCTTAACGCTCACCACGTGAACGGCCTGGGCATCGAGACGGACCTCGAGATCCTGTTGACCGACAACTTCCGTCTGATCGCGAACGCGAGCTACAACGATACGGAAATCGACGACCCTGATCTGCGCGACGACCTCTGCGGCTCGAACCCGACCTGCACAGGCCTCGACCCGGTCGTCGGCAGCCGCGTCGGACCGTTCGGTCCGGTCACGGAAGTCTCGATCGACGGCAACCCGCTGCCGCGTACGCCGAACTGGATCGCCAACCTGATCCTGCAGTACGACATGCCGATGGCTTCCGGTGCAACCATGTACGTCAACACCGACTGGAACTACCGCGGTGAGTCGAACATCTTCCTGCACCGTTCTGTCGAGTTTGTCGCCGAGAAGCGGACGCTGGGTGGCGTGCGCATCGGTTACCGCGGTGCCAGCGGCAACTGGGACGTTGCCCTTGTCGGCCGCAACATCACCAACGAGATCGTTGTTGACGGCGCGCTCAACTTCCTCAACCTGACCGCGTTCGTTAACGAGCCCAGGTATTGGGGCGGCGAATTCCGTTACGACTTCGGCAACTGATTCGCCCGTTAGTACTATTGCTGGCGCTGGCCGGCTGCTCCAACGGGGAGCAGCCGGCCAGCCTTGCCTTTGAGGCAGCAGGCCAGCTCGAAGACGGCGATATTCGCGAGGCCAGCGGTCTCGCAAGGTCCCAGCGTCAGCCCGGCGTGCTCTGGACGATCAATGACTCCGGCGCGAAAGAGATTCTCTACGCCATCGACGCGCGCGGCGCGAGCCTCGGCCGCACCGAACTAAAGAAATCCAAGAACAGGGACTGGGAGGACCTCGCGTCATTTACGCTGGACGGTGACCCCTACCTCATGGTCGCCGACATCGGCGACAACGACGCGCGGCACAAGTCCCGCAAACTCTATTTCCTCAAGGAACCCAAGGCGGGCAAGAAGGACACGACCGTCGACTGGGTCGTCACGTTCGAATACCCGAATGGTCCGCGCGACGCCGAGTCGGCCGCGATCGATATCGAGAACGAGCGCGTCCTGATCCTCAGCAAGCGCGACATTCCCCCGTCTCTTTACGAGGTGCCGTTACGCACCGAGGATGGCGACAAGGTCACGGCGAAATGGCTGGGCACGGTGAACGGGCTGCCCAAACCCAGCCGCCAGGACGTCGAGTTCGCCCCGAAGACCAAGGACTGGCACTGGCAGCCGTCGGGCATGGACATCTCCGCGGACAACGCCGCCGCCGTGATCCTCACCTATCGCGCTGTCTACTATTTCCTGCGCCGCCCCGGACAGGACTGGTTTGACGCGCTCAACACGCAGCCGATTCGCATCGGCCTCGGTAATTTCAAGAATGCCGAGGCCGTCGCGTTTGCGGACGACAATCGAACGGTGGTCGTAACCGGCGAGAACCGCAACGCACTGCTGCTGCGTATCGACCTCGGTCCCCCGGGCAGCACCGCGGAGATCGGGGACGCCGCCGTTACCGTCATGTCGTTTAACGTTCAGAATCTTTTCGACAACGTCGACGACCCTGGCAAGGACGACAAGGCTTACCTGCCACTTGCACAAAAACAAGACGCCGCGCACATCGCCGCCTGTAACGAAATCGAGGTAGAAAGCTGGCGTGACGAATGCCTGCATCTCGACTGGAGCGATGCCGCGCTCGATTTCAAACTGGGCACGCTCGCCGACACCATACGGCAGGTCAATGGCGGTCGCGGTGCGGACGTCATCGCGTTGCAGGAGGTTGAGAACGCGGCCGTGCTCGATCGCCTGCGCACGGAGTTTCTCGCAGACCTCGGCTACCGGCCGGCCATCCTGGTCGAAGGCACCGACACGCGCGGCATCGACGTTGCCTTCCTGTCGAAGTTACCCCTGCTCGGTGAGCCCGTGTTGCACCCGCTGCTCGTCCCCGAGTTCCCGGAACGCCAGGGCGACACCCGTGGTGTGCTGCAGGCTGACTTCGCTCTGCCCGGCGGATCGGTGCTGTCGGGATTCAGCGTGCATTTCCCCGCGCCGTTTCATCCGACAGCCATGCGCGAGGCGGCATACCGGCACCTGAACGCGCTGCGAGCCGCATTGCCCGACAACCACCACGTGTTTGCGGCCGGGGATTTCAATACCACGAGCAGCGAAGACGCGCGCGAACGCCTGCTCGACAGGTACGTCAGGCCCCACTGGACGGTTGCCCACGACGTTGGCTGCGAGACCTGTGACGGCAGCTATTATTACGGCCGCGACGACACCTGGTCGTTCCTCGACATGATCCTGTTTTCACCAGGCCGTGGTGAAAACGCAACAACGCGGATTCGCGCTGATTCGGTCGAAATCGCCAACAGGAATCCGGCCCAGGTATCGGCGGAAGGCACCCCCGAGCGCTTCCGGAGTGCGACACAGACGGGCGTGTCCGATCACTGGCCCATGGTGGCAACGATCGAACTGACAGAAAAACAATAGCTTGTAACCCCTTCGTAACCTGATTTCTGCCAGCGCTTATTGACGGTCGTCCCGAGCCTCGGATCAATACGTAGAAACACGCCCAAGCCTTTATTGCACAAGCATTTTCGCTGCGTTAGATTAGCCGCACTACTTCAAGAAATTGTCCTTTTACCCCGTATTCCGCGTGGGTATTCGGGCAGAAATAAGCCGAGCGAAATCCAACTGTCACATTCCGGGCATAAGCTTTCGCACTTTCCTAAAAGCGGGGATCAATAATGAAAACCAAATCTCGATTTATTGGATCGACTCTCGCGACGTTCAAGCAAGCTTCGATTGCGGTATTTGCCGCTCTCGTCATTCTTGCTGCGCCTGTTGCGTCAAACGCACAGGACACGACGTCAGCAATTCGAGGCAAGATCCTGGATACAAGCGGTGCGCCGCTGTCCGACGCAACAGTCGTTGTGCTGGATACTCGCAGCGGTGTTGAACGCACCTACCAGACCAACGACAGTGGTGTCTTCCTTGCGACGCGCCTGCTGCCGGGTGGTCCGTACAAGGTTACGGTCAACGGCACCAAGTCGGTCGACATCTACTCGATCGGTCTCGGTGACACCTACGGCCTGACGGTCAATATGCAGCAGGAAGCCGCGATCGAGGAAATCATCGCGATCGGCCAGGCTGCCGACTTTGTCCAGGTGGCTTCCGGCCCCGCAGCTACCTTCAACATCGACGATATCGACAGCTCGGTTGCGTTCAGCCGCGATATCGCCGACGTGTACGAAATCGATCCTCGCCTGATGGTTGACAACGATGAAGACGGATTCGGCCTGAACTGTGCCGGCAAGCATCCGCGCTTCAACAACGTCACGCTTGACGGCGTCAGCCAGACGGACCGCTTCGGCCTGAACGAGAACGGTTATTCGACGGCTGTCGGCATGCCCTTCCCGTTCGACGCAGTCGAAACCGTAGCCGTTGAGCTCGCACCGTTTGACGTCAACTACGGCGGCTTCTCGGCCTGTAACATCAACGCGGTTACGCGCTCGGGCACGAACGACTGGGACGCCAAAGTGTTCTACGAGTTCTCGAATGACAGCCTTCGCGGCGACACGGTTGCCGACGACACGAGAGACTACGGTCGGCCGTCATACGACAAGACCTACATGGGCTTCAACTTCGCTGGTCCGATCATCAAGGACAAGCTGTTCTTCTTCGCTGCGTACTCTGAATCCGAGACGCCACGCTTCCTGCAACGCGGTTACGCCGGTTCAGGCAATGGCGAAGAGCGCGACTGGCTGAGCCAGGCGGACTACGACCGGATCGTGAGCATTGCCAATAATGTCTACAACTACGATCCAGGTGGCCAGCCGGGCGACGGCCTGCAGGAAGACGAGAAGTACCTCGTTCGCTTCGACTGGAACATCAACGATGACCACAACGCAGCGTTCATCTACAACTATTACGATGGCTACCAGCTCCGTGATTCTGACGGTGACCAGGACGAGTTCGAGTTTGCGAACCACTTCTACACCAAGGGCGCTGAGAACGAGCAGTTTACGGTCAAGTTGAACTCGCAGTGGACCGATGCGTTCTCAACCGAGATTTTCTACAACACCTCGGAAATGAATGACTCGCAGGTCACGGTCGGGCCGAAGGACTTCGCCGACATGCAGATCAGCATCGGCGGTCGCGACGGTACGGTTTACCTCGGTGCGGACGATTCGCGCCAGGCCAACCGCCTGTCCACCGAAGCCACGTACCTGAAGTTGTCTGCCCAGTTCCTGATGGGCGACCACGTTCTCTCGGGCGGCTACGATCGCGAAGAGCTCGATATCTTCAACATCTTCGTCCAGCACTCCAACGGTGGTGAGTACGATTACTTTGACGATTCGGCCGGTGACGATCCGAACTGCGCAGCATTTACCGCGCAGGAGCGCTTCGATGGCGTGGTCGCCGTCGATAGCGACGGTGACCCCACCAACGATGCCTGCAACGTGTCGGGCATCGACCGTTTCGAGCTTGGCCGTCCCAGCCGTATCTACTACGGTTCCGGCGGTGGCACGAACAATGCGGACGATGCAGCAGCCAGCTTCAGCAATGTGTTGAACGCGCTGTACATCCAGGACGAGATCTTCATCGATCATCTCGACCTGACGCTGACCGCGGGCTTGCGTTACGAGTGGTTCGAGAGCAGCGATCGCCCGAACTACAACGACGCCTTCACCCAGGCTAATGGTGGCCTGCGCAACGATGCAAACATCGACGGTCTTGACCTGCTGATGCCGCGCTTCGGCTTCACCTGGGGTGCTCGTGACGACCTCGAGATCCGCGGCGGTATCGGCCTGTACTCGGGCGGTAACCCGAACGTCTGGATCTCCAACGCCTGGAGCAACGACGGTCTGACCAACGCCCAGTTCCAGGAAGGCAACTTCGGCGGTGGCTTCACGGTATTGCCTGGTTTCGCCGACTCTACGCCGCTCTCCGGCGACGGTCGCCCGGGCTATGACGTACCGCAGTCACTGGTTGACGACGTCGCTGCAGTAACGGCGGCCGATGCCAACGACTCGTTCCTGGCATTGATCGACCCGAACTACAAGCAGCCGCATGAGTGGAAGCTTGCGCTGGGTGGTACATGGGATATGCCGTGGTACGACCTCGAAATGCAGTTCGATTACCTGCACACGCGCATGAAAGACCCCGCGTACTACGTCGATGTGTCGCAGGAACAGATTGGCACAACCGCTGCCGGCACACCGATCTACGACTACGTTAATGGTCGCGACAACTACATGCTGACGAACTCGACCGAGACCGCTTCCTCGAATGTCCTTTCTTTCGTCGTGAAGAAAGAATTCGACATGGGCATCGACCTACTCTTCGGCTATGCCTACACGGATGCAGAAGACGTCTCCCCGATGACCTCGTCTACGGCTGGTTCTAACTTCGATAACGTTGCACTGCTTGATATCGAGCACCCGGTCGCCGCCACATCGAACTACGTTGTACCGCACCGCTTCACCATGGTTGGCGATTGGCGCGGCACCCTGTTCGGCGACGCCGAAACGCGTATCACCCTTCGTGGCTATATCAACGAAGGTCAGGCGCAGAGCTTCGCAATGCAGAGTGTTGACCTCGAAGGCGACGGCTTCTTCGGCCGCCACCTGCTCTACGTGCCGACTGGCCCGAGCGATCCAAACGTTGTTTACGCACCAGGATTCGACCTGGCCGGATTCAACCAGTGGATAGCGGACAACGGTTTGTCACCAGGCTTCCAGGAGCGTAATGCTCAGCATGCCGACTGGAGCTCACGCTTCGATCTGCGCATCAGCCAGGAAATCCCGCTCGGCGGTGACTTCGTAGGCCGTCTGTACTTCAAGGTCTACAACTTCGGCAACATGCTGAACGATGACTGGGGCAAGATCACGGACGCCGTGTTCTTCACGCCGCAGGTCGTCGATGCAACGATCGATGCGCAGGGACGTTTTGTCTATGACGACTTCAGCGCACGTTCGATCGAGGAAACGGTCATCAACCGCAGCCTCTGGGAAGCTCGCGTAGGTATCGACATCAAGTTCGGTCAATAAACGACGCTTCTACCAGCAAAGAGAAGGGCGGCCATCTGGCCGCCCTTTTTTTATGGTACCGGACACCCTATTTTCGTAAATACGGTGTCCGGTACCGTATTTCCCGGAATAGGGTGTCCGGTACCCTATTGGAAGCAGGGTTGCTTGGCTTCGCGCAGTGAGTGGTAGCGGCGGTTCTCCCTGGTGACCGGTTTTCCGACTTTCTTTCCCTGGCCCTGGGCCCGAATAACCGCGTCGAGCACGAGGTACTTGAGTTCCGAACCGGGACGGGAGGCAAAGCGATCCTTGGGTATCCGATACCCGTCGCCGCCGCCGTAGAGGAAATCGGGGACCACGAGGACGTATTCCCTGTCGGCTTCTATTTCCTGCCAGCCGTCAGCCGTCGGCACCTGCAGGCTCACGATACGGTCGAATTCCTGGCGGCTGCGATCCACGCAGACGCGAAAGCCGGAGACTTGCGGGAAGTAGCCCTGGGATTGCGGGCCGCCCCTGTAGCCCGCTTCCATGATGGTCTTGAACTCGGCACCCGTTACCGTCGTGTAGCGGAGAAAAGAGCTGAAACCGAATGTCCGGCCGATGTCTTCAAACCGGATGTCGTTTTCGATGTAGTCGTCAATACGCAGGGTACCGCTATTAACAAACGCGAAATCGGCTGGCGGGTTGCCGAACGCAACACGCATCTGGTCGGTGACGAAATTGCCCCAGCTCGTCTCGCTGCTGCGAATGGTCTCTTCGGTGGCATCCATGCGCAGTGCGGCCGTGCCAACACGCGCCTCGAGGAACGGGAACTTCTCGAGCAACTGCCCGCGCCATTTACCGACCAGGACCTCGTAGTCCGGATCGAACGCGACCGACTCGTCCAGGACGATGCGGCGCTCGTTGACGACGAAGTTGTCGTTGGCATCGAAATCCACGTCGATCTGCCAGATAACCCGGGCGTTCGACGCGCCTTTCATGACGATAGCAGACCCCGGCTCCTTGCTGTACTGCGGCTCATGCTCGTGCCCGCCGACAATAAACGCGAGCTTCGGGTATTTTGCCTGCAGCCGCGCGATATCGACGTCCTGCCACATGTGCACGTGCGTGACGCCGATGATCATGTCGACACCCCGGGCGTCGAGAGCGGCAATCGCCTTCTCGGCCACCGCCTTGTAGTCCGGATCGATGTCGACGTAGCTTCTTGTGTTCCCGCCATCGTCACCGTGCAGGGTCACGGAGAACACGCCCACGGTGATGTCACCATGCCGGAACGTGAACCCGGACTTGAGCGCGGCATCGGCCGCGGCATCCCCGGTATTGAACACGTAGTTGTCACCGAGCCAGACGAAATCCGATGCATGCAGCGCCGCGACCAGCTGCTTCGGTCCACGCCGGTCGAACTCGTGATTGCCCGATGTTGCGTACAAGGGTGCAACGCCGTTCAGGAAATTCATGGCGTCGATCATTTGCAGGCCATCCCATAGCTGGCTCTCGAGCGAGGGATACAGGAAGTCGCCGCCGTGCAGAATCCTTACGTCCCTGCCCTGTGCCTGTAACTCGCGCACCAGGGTTACGACGCGGCTGAATCCGCCCGCGGTGCTGTCTTCGACGGCGTCGACGCGGTAGGTATCGTTGAGATGAAGAAAAGTCAGTCCGGAAGACTGGCCCGTGGGGGCTGTTGCGCAGGCCACCAGCAACAGTGCGGCAACGGCAAGTAGCGAAGTGATTTTTTTCATGCGGGCATGCTAACCTGAAACCATGAAAACGACACGTACCGCGCTACTCGCATCCGCCCTTCTCATCCTCTCCGCGTGTGCTACCCAAAGCCCGACACATGTACCTGCACAGGACATGGGCATGCTATGGGTCAAGCATGCAGCAGACTACAAAGCCGTCACCCGGCAGATCTACCGCAGTGCCGAACTGGCCCTGCCGCGGATGATCGAAGACACGTCATGGACGGCTCTTCCCGGGCAAACGAATGCGGAGAATCTGCCGCCTGCCGTCATCCTCGACATCGACGACACGGTCGTCAGTAACATCGATTTCCAGATGCAGTTCGAACGGCCGTTTACGAATCGTAAACTGGAAATGTGGGACCGCGAGCACATCGCCCAGCCCGTGCCGGGCGTGGTGGAGTTCATTGCAGCGGCGCGCGCGGCCGGCGTCACGGTGTTCTTCCTCACCAACCGCCCCTGCGAGAAGTACCCGGACGAAGACGAAGCCTGCCCGCAGAAACAGACGGTTCTCGACGATCTCCGCGAACTCGGCATCGACGCCGAGCCCGAGTTCCTGACGCTCGCCCTCGAGAAACCGGAATGGACCCGCGAGAAGCTGATCCGCCGCCAGCTAATCGGTGAGGACTACCGCATCCTCATGGTGATCGGCGACGACTTCGCCGATTTCGTGCCCTGCTCCCGCAAGAAAGTGGTCGCCCCGTGCACCGCCCCGGGCACGCTCGCCAGCCGCGAAGCGGCCCTCGAGGAATACGCCGATTACTGGGGTAACGGCTGGTATATCCTGCCCGGCCCGACACACGGTTCGTGGACGTCTGTGCGCTGACGCCCGCACTTTGGCTGTTATGATGGGAGCTTAGAAAACAAGAACATCAGACGGGGGGAGACGCATGTCCAAAGTGAAGTGTGGCCTGATCCAGATGGCGCTCAAGGGCGACGGCAGCATGGAACCGGAAGCAATCCGGGACCGCATGATCGAAGCGCACATTCCCTACATCGAAGACGCGGGCCGACAGGGCGTGCAGGTTCTTTGTTTCCAGGAAGTGTTTACCCAGCCCTACTTCTGCCCGAGCCAGGACCGCAAGTGGTACGCGGCGGCCGAGAAGATCCCCGACGGGCATACGACGCGACTCATGCAGGAGTATGCAAAGAAGTACAACATGGTCATCGTCGTTCCGATCTACGAGGAACACATGACCGGCGTGTACTACAACACGGCCGCGGTGATCGACGCGGACGGTAAGTTCCTCGGCAAGTACCGCAAGACGCACATACCGCAGGTCGACCCCGGCTTCTACGAAAAATTCTTCTTCAAGCCCGGCGATCTCGGCTATCCCGTTTTCGAAACCGCCTACCTGAAACTCGGCGTATACATCTGCTACGACCGCCATTTCCCGGAAGGGTGGCGCGCGCTCGCACTGCACGGCGCCGAGTACATCGTCAATCCCTCGGCAACGGTTGCCGGGCTCAGCAAGTATCTCTGGGAGCTCGAACAGCCCGCATCGGCCGCCGCCAACGGCGTGTTCATCGGGGCGATCAACCGCATCGGCACCGAAGAGCCCTGGGCATCGACGCACAACATGGGCGAGTTCTACGGCTCCAGCTACATCGTGAACCCGCGCGGCGCGATCGAAGCGCAGGCGAGCTACGGCGATGACGAATTGCTGGTCCACGAGATCGACCTCGACATGGTGCGCGAAGCACGCGACACATGGCAGTTTTTCCGCGATCGCCGCCCGGAGACGTACGGTCCGCTGACTGATGAGTGAGCTGCAGACACTCAGCACGCTCAGGACCGTCGGTGAGCACATCGAGCTCGATGTCGGCACGGACCTGCTCGAAAGCCCCCGCTACAACGACGACATCGCGCCGACCCGGTCCGCACAACGCACCTGGTCGCGCTGGAACGTGGCATCCCTCTGGGTGGGCATGGCGATCTGCGTGCCAACCTACACGCTCGGCGGTGTTCTGACCGCCTACTTCGGACTCTCGGTCGCCGAGGCGCTCTGGACCATCCTGATCGCCAACATCGTCGTGCTGATACCGCTGACACTCAATGCATTTCCCGGGACGCGTTACGGCATTCCCTGCCCCGTGGTGCTGCGTGCGTCCTTCGGCATCATCGGCTCCAACGTACCCTCGCTGATCCGCGCGCTGGTCGCCTGTGGCTGGTTCGGCGTGCAGACGCTGTTTGGCGGCATCGCGATTCACCTGATGCTGGCGGCGATATTCCCGGCCTGGGCGGCATTGGGTGGCACGGGCGAAGTGCTCGGGTTTTTCATCTTCTGGGTTGCCAACCTGGCCGTGGTCATTCGCGGCTCGGAATCGATCAAGCACCTCGAGGCGCTGGCCGCGCCATTGCTGCTGATCGTCGCCGTCGGCCTGCTCGCCTGGGCATTGCCCAAGATCTCGCTGGGTGAAGTGCTCGCGACCCCGGCTACGCGGCCCGAAGGCGAGCCCGTGACGAAGTACTTCCTGTCCGGGTTGACCGCCATGGTCGGCTTCTGGGCCACGTTGTCACTGAACATCCCCGACTTCAGCCGCTACGCGCGTCACCAGCGCAGCCAGGTGATCGGCCAGATCATCGGCCTGCCGCTCACGATGTTGTTGTTCGCGGGGCTCGGCGTCGTGCTGACCGCGGCATCGCTGGAGCTGACCGGCGAGGTCATCTCCGACCCGATCAACCTGATCGGGCGCATCGACAGCGATGTCGGTGTCGTCATCGCGATGATCATGATCATCGTCGCGACAATCTCGACAAACACGGCGGCCAACATCGTCTCGCCCACCAATGTCTTCCAGAACCTCGCACCGAAGGTCATCAACGAAGATCGCGGCGTGATCATCACCGGGATCATCGGCCTCGCGCTCATGAGCTGGGAGCTATTGAAAAAGCTCGGCTGGCTCGAAACCGATGTCAGCGTGGAAAGCCTCTATTCGAACTGGCTGCTGGGCTACTCGAGCCTGCTCGGGCCCATCGCGGGCATCATGGTGGTCGACTATTTCCTCGTCAAGAACCAGGAATACGACCTGATTGCACTCTACAAGGACAATGCGGGCTACCCGGCCTGGAACATGGCCGGCTTTATCGCGTTTCTTATCCCGGTTGCCCTGACTATCGTCTCGATAGTCAGTAGCGAACTGGGCCTGGCACTCGCTAAATATTTTGCGTGGTTTTATGACTACGGATGGTTTACGGGTTCAATCCTCGGCGGCGTTATCTACTTCATCGTTGCCCGGGGCGGAGATTCGACATGACAGTACTTATCAAAGGCGGCACCGTCGTCAATGCAGACCGGACGCTTCGTGCGGACGTGCTGTGCGAGAACGGCATTATCAAGGCAGTGGGTGAAGGCATCGATGCACCGAGCGGTGCGACTGTTGTCGATGCAGGCGGGCAATTCGTCATGCCGGGCGGCATCGACCCGCATACCCATATGCAATTGCCGTTCATGGGCACCGTCACCACCGAGGATTTCTATTCGGGAACGGCGGCGGGACTTGCCGGCGGCACGACGATGATCATCGACTTCGCGATCCCGAACCCGCAGCAAAACCTCATCGAGACCTACATGCAGTGGCGCGAGTGGGCCGAGAAATCGGTGGCTGACTACAGTTTCCACGTCGCGGTGACCTGGTGGGACGACAGCGTGCACAAGGACATGGGAACCCTCGTCCGCGACCACGGCGTCAACAGCTTCAAGCACTTCATGGCCTACAAGGGCGCCATCATGGCGGACGACGAGGTACTCGTGAACAGCTTCTCGCGCTCGCTCGAGCTCGGCGCCATACCGACCGTGCACGCGGAGAACGGCGAGCTCGTGTTCCGCCTGCAAAAGGAGCTTTTCGAGAAAGGCCTGACCGGGCCCGAAGCGCACCCGCTGTCGCGGCCGCCCGAATGCGAGGGCGAAGCGGCCAACCGCGCCATCCGTATCGCCGAAGTCCTGAAGGTCCCTGTCTACATCGTGCACAATTCCTGCAAGCAGTCGCTCGAGGCCATTACGCGGGCGCGCAACGAAGGGCAGCGCGTCTTCGGCGAGGTCCTGGCAGGGCACCTGATGATCGACGATTCCGTCTATCGCCATCCCGATTTCGACACGGCCGCCGCGCATGTCATGAGCCCGCCGTTCCGCAGCAAGGAACACCAGGAGGCGCTGTGGCACGGCCTGCAGTCCGGCAACCTGCAAACAACCGCAACCGACCATTGCTGCTTCTGCGCAGAGCAGAAGGCCATGGGCAAGGACGATTTCCGCGCGATCCCGAACGGCACCGGCGGTGTCGAGAATCGCATGGAAGTGCTCTGGCACCACGGCGTTGGCAAAGGCCGCTTGACGATGAACGAATTCGTCGCCGTGACCTCGACCAACGCCGCGCAGATCTTCAACATCTACCCGCGCAAGGGCAGCGTGTCGGTCGGCGCCGATGCGGATCTCGTGGTCTGGGACCCGGAGGCCACCAAGACGATCTCCGCGAAGACGCAGCACCAGAAGGTCGAGTACAACATCTTCGAGGGCATGGAAGTCAAAGGCTGTGCGTCGCACACGATCAGCCGGGGCAACATCGTGTGGGCCGACGGCCAGCTCAATGTGGAACGCGGTGCAGGCCGTTACGTCGACCGGCCGCCGTTCGCTGCGTATTACGATGCGCTGCGTAAGCAGGCACTGGCAGCCGCGCCGGTTCCTGTCAGGCGGTAGACGCTATGACGACGGCATCGCAACCCAATATTCGTGCGCATCGCCTGAGCAAGGACGAGATCGAGGCGAACTTCGCGGACCTGCACCCGCCGCTCACCCGCCCCGAGGCGTTGATCGAGGCCGACCGCTGCTATTTCTGCTACGACGCGCCCTGCACGACCGCCTGCCCGACGGGCATCGACATCCCGGCATTCATTCAGAAGATTCGCAGCGACAACATCCGCGGCTCCGCGCGCACCATCTTCAGCGAGAACATCATGGGCGGCATGTGCGCCCGGGTGTGCCCGACCGAGGTGCTGTGCGAAGAAGCCTGCGTGCGCAATCTGCACGAGGAAAAACCGGTCGAGATCGGCCTGCTGCAGCGCTATGCGACCGACCCGGTCATCGATGCCCGCACCCAGCTATTTGCGCGCGCGCCATCCAGCGGCAAGCGGGTTGCCGTTGTCGGCGGCGGGCCGGCGGGCATGTCGTGCGCACATCGCCTCGCTGTACTCGGTCATGATGTCGTGATCTTCAACCGTGACGAAAAGCCGGGCGGCCTCAACGAGTACGGCATTGCAGCGTACAAGACCGTGGACGACTTTGCGCAGATCGAGATCGAGTACATCCTGGGAGTCGGGGGCATCGAGGTTCGCCACAACTGTGCACTGGGTGAAGATGTCCAGCTACCGGAGTTGCTCGACGACTTCGATGCGGTTTTCTTAGGCGTTGGCCTCGGCCGGTCCAACGACCTCGGTATCGAGGGCGAAGACAAGCGCGGCGTCATCAATGCGATCGATTACATCGCCGAGCTCCGCCAGGCCGACGACAAGAGCAAGCTGCCCATCGGCAAGACCGTGGTCGTTATCGGCGGCGGCATGACCGCAATAGACATCGCCGTACAGAGCCGGCACCTCGGCGCCAGGCAGGTGCACATGGTGTACCGGCGCGGGCCGGAGAAGATGAGTGCCAGCGTGTTCGAACAGGCGCTCGCACAGACCAGTGGCGTCACGATTCACCATCGCGCCCCGCCCACACGCATTCTCGGCGACGACCACGTGACCGGCGTGGAGTTCGCGTCCGGCGGTGACCGCTTCGTTCTTTATGCCGACATGGTCTTCAAGGCGATCGGCCAGCAAATGGAAGGGTTCGGTGACCTCGCCATGGAGAACGGCCGTATCGTCGTCGATGCCGGCCACCGGACTTCGCACGACAAGGTCTGGGCCGGCGGCGACTGTGTCGTCGGCGCGGATGACCTCACGGTCATTGCCGTGCAGCACGGTAAACTGGCCGCCATCGATATCGACCGGCACCTGCGGAGCGCGAACCATGGCTGATCTCAAGACGACGTTCCTCGGCATCGAGTCGCCGAACCCCTTCTGGCTCGCTTCGGCGCCGCCGACGGACAAGGCCTACAACGTCAACCGTGCCTTCGAGGCCGGCTGGGGCGGCGCCGTATGGAAAACGCTCGGCGAAGATGGACCGCCGATCGTCAATGTGAGCGGTCCGCGCTACAGCGCACTGCACAGCAATGACCGCCGCGTTATCGGCTTTAACAATATTGAGCTGATCACCGACCGGCCGCTGCAGACCAACCTCGACGAGATTCGCCAGGTCAAGAAGGACTGGCCGGACCGCGCCGTCGTGGTCTCGGTCATGCTGCCGATGAACGAGAGCGCCTGGGCGAAGTACCTGCCGATGATCGAGGACACGGGCGCCGACGGTCTCGAACTCAATTTCGGCTGCCCGCACGGCATGTCCGAGCGCGGCATGGGTGCGGCCGTGGGCCAGGTACCCGAGTACATCCAGATGGCAACCGAGTGGGCCAAGGCCTCCGCGTCCATCCCCGTGATCGTCAAGCTGACGCCGAACGTCACGAGCATACTGCCGCCCGCCAGGGCCGCGAAGGACGGCGGCGCCGATGCCGTGTCGCTGATCAACACCATCAACTCGATCATGCGCGTCGACTACGACACGCTGACGATGTACCCGACAACCGATGGCATGGGCACGCACGGCGGCTACTGCGGCGAGGCGGTCAAGCCGATCGCTCTCAACATGGTTGCCGAGATCGCGCGCACACGGGAAACGAGTTCACTGCCCATCTCGGGCATCGGCGGCGTCACCGACTGGCGCGACGCGGTGGATTTCCTGGCGCTCGGCGCAAGCAATGTCCAGGTCTGCACAGCGGCAATGGTGTACGGCTTCCGGATTATCGATGACCTCGTCGACGGACTCAGCACGTTCCTCGACGACAAGGGCATGACGCTCGACCAGCTGGTCGGCTGTGCCGTGCCCAGCGTTACGGACTGGCAGTACCTGAACCTCAACTACGCCGAGAAGGCCGTCATCAACCAGGACATGTGCATCCAGTGCGGCCGCTGCCACGCGGTGTGCGAGGACACCTCGCACCAGGCGATCACGCACACGGTCGACGGCAAGCGCCGCTTCGAGGTCATCGACGATGAATGCGTTGGCTGCAACCTGTGCGTGAGTATTTGTCCTGTCGACGGCTGCATTACGATGCAGCAGACAAGCGCTGACGATGCAGGCAAACTGGACTGGACCGCCCACCCGAACAATCCCATGCGCAAGACGGACTGAACATGACGGTAGCGAACGAAGACCTGATCAACGCGGCAACGGAAGCCCGCCGCAATGCCTACTGCCCGTACTCGAACTACCGGGTCGGTGCGGCGCTTGTCGACGATCGCGGTCACCTGCATGTCGGCTGTAATGTCGAGAATGCCGCCTATCCCCTGGGCAATTGTGCCGAGGCCGCGGCCATCGCGGCGATGGTGCAGCAGGGCGGCAAACGCATCGTCAGGATCGCGGTTGTCGGCGGTACCGGCGACATCGGGCCGTGCACGCCCTGCGGCGGCTGCCGCCAGCGCATTCATGAATTCGCGGACGACGAGACCGTCATTCTCGCTATCGACGACAGCGGGGAATGGCAGGAGTACTCCATTGGAGAACTCCTGCCGGCCTCATTTCACCTGCCCTGACCGGGCCTCCCGATCGCGCTCCAGCGTGCGCCGGGCCATCCATCGATTAAGCAGGATAAACGCCGCGAGGGCGATGCCCCACTGCACGAGGCACGTCATGATGCTGAAGGGACTGAACGGGTCGAACCAGCGATCCGGGGCATAGACAAAGGCGGCCTGGTAAAGCCACCAGCCCAGCAGCACGACGGCCAGCGCGGGAATCACGAAGCGAATGGCCGTATCCCACAGGCGCCCTGCATTCCAGTCGTGGTCCTGGTGGTCGATGCTCTCCTCGCGGAAACGCGTTGCGCCACTGCGAATGACGGCGAACGCAATGAACGCGCCGGAGATCATCAGCGCGACCCCCCAGACAAAGTCCTGGTTGGCGAAGAACTCAAGGTTGATCGCCGACGGAATGCCCAGCGTGAAGCCGATGATGCAGACACCGAGGATGGCATGACGCCGCGCAATACCGAGATCGACAAGTATGCGGGTGGTCAGCTCGATCATCGAAATGAGAGAACTGAACGCGGCAAAAGCCAGCCCGAGAAAGAACAGGACCGCGAAGATGTTGCCGGCCGGCATCTTTGCAAAGAGCTGCGGCATCCAGATGAACGTCAGCCCGGTGGCGGCAGGCCCGCTCGTCTTCATGACCTCGAGGACCTCGGCCTTGCTCATCTGGGCACCGAGAATTGCGAACACGGTGCCGAAGATGATGACCGCCGCCAGCAAGGACACGGTGTTGTTGCCGACTCCCGTAATGACGGCATTCTTGACCACGCCATGCCGGCTCCGCATGTAGGCGCCATAGGTCAGGATCAGGCCCCAGCCCGCACCCGTGTCCCAGGCATTTTGCGTGAGCGCTTCGAGCCATATCCTGGGCTGCGCGAGCGTGGACCAGTCCGGTGTGAACAGGAAGCGGATGCCCTCGGACGCGCCGTCGAGCGTCAGCGTTCGCCCGAGGGATATGAGCACGATCAGGAGCAGCGCGGGAATCAGCACGAGATTCGCGCGCTCGATCGAACGAATTCCGTTCCAGACGACGATCGCGCCGAGCCCCATGGCCAGCGCGTGAAACGCGACCGGGAAGCCGCCGCTTTGGAAGCCGTCCCAGACGCCCTGCGCAGCCTCTGCGCTAAGCGGCAACGGCGCGACCATCATCTTGATGAGGTAGTAGACGCACCAGCCGGCCACGACGGAGTAGTAGAACATGATGGCCGTGGCGACAAAGCCGACGAACGCACCCATCCAGGCGAATTTCTCGCCGGCGATTTTGGCGAACGTGCCGACGACACCCATGCGGCCTTTGCGCCCGAGCGCGTACTCCGCAATGATCAGCGGCACGCTCCAGACGAACAGGAACACGAGCCACGCCACAAGAAATGCACCTGCCCCGTCGTCACCGGCATTCTGGGCGGCAATGCGCGGAAAACGCCAGATATTGCCCGTACCGACTGCGATGCCGAGCACGCACAGGAGCATTCCCAGGCGCGATGAAAAACGCTGTTCCCTGTGGTTCGTCATGGGCGCCCGTTACTCCTGTAACCCGCGACCCGGCGTCCACGGCACGCGCGCCGCGTCCATGGCTTCCTTGAGCCCCGCGTATTCGGAATCGACAAGTCGTGTCAGCTCAGCAACGGTCTCGTCGTAGAGCTTGCGAGCGAGCCTGTACGATTCCTCTTGTGCGGGCGTCGGGCCGTGCGCGCTGCTCGACGGATCGAAGCGGGCGTGCCAGAGGCGCGCCTGTACCGTCATGATCGGCAGGTCGTTGTAGAAGTCTCGCAACTCGTTACCTGTGAGGACTTCACGCGCGTCCCGCAGCTGTTTCTGCAGCGCATGTGCGCGTTGGTAGAGCGAGCCGTCCGTCCGCGCGCGCTTGAGCGTTGCCTTGACCGCATCGAGCTCACCGATGACCGCATCGACGGCGCTCGCGCTACCGGACGCCGCACGAATGAGCTCTTCGAGTTGCGACTCGAACACCACGCGCTGTTCCTGCGAACTGCCGGCAAAGACCGGGTCCGGCCGGATCGAAACGACGTCGAATGATTGCGCTTGCCCGAGGTCGACGAGCGTACCGTCGACGCGCTTCTGCATGCTCACGGAGTAACGACCCGGGACCACGAGAACGCCCACGCCTTCGTCCGTCTCCTCGCCTTCCTCGAGCGGGCGCCAGGGCTCGACCGACGGATACCGCAGGTCCCAGGCAACACGGTTGAAGCCGGCTTTCGGCGGGGCAACGACTTCGTCGATGATCGTGCCGTCTGCAGACCGGACCGTGAACACGATGGCCGGATCGTCTTCGCGAGATTCGGCGATCACGGTATCCCAGTCCGCCGCGACGACATCTTCGTTCTTCTTTTCTTTTTCCTTCTCTACCTTGCGGCGTGCGTCCTTGCTGTTGCGGATTTCCTCGGCAAGGTAGTACGTGAACGTCGCGCCGAAGAGAGGATTCGGTGACGTGAAGAAAGAATCGCCCTGGCTGGCCTTGCAACCCGGTGTTGCGTCGCAACCCAGCGGGCTGCGCGGCACGTACCAGTCCGCCTTGCGGACCGGGAACAGCACCGAACCGCTCTTCAGCATGTCGGCGCTCACCTGGCGCAGCGGCGTGTAGTCGTCGAGCACGTAGAAACTGCGGCCGAAGGTTGCGCCGACAAGATCGTTCTCGCGCGTCTGGATGACGAGGTCACGGAACGGGATATTCGGTGCGCCGCCCTTGAGCTTGGTCCAGGTCCCGCCGCCGTTCACGGTAAAGAACACACCGAACTCGGTGCCCACGAACATGAGGCTCGGTTTCACATGGTCCTGCACCACGCGCCACAGCACGTGGCGCTCGGGGAGATTGCCCGAGATGCTCTTCCAGCTACGTCCGCGGTTTTCGCTCTTGAGGATATAGGGTGCGAAGTCGCCGCTCTTGTGATCGTCGACGACCACGTAGACCGTATTCGCATCGTGCAGGTCGGCCTTGATGTCGTTGACGAAGAAACGGTCCGGGACACCCGGCAGCTTGTTGACCGTACGCCAGTTCGCGCCGCCGTCTTCGGTAATCTGGATGAGCCCGTCGTCAGTACCGGCGTAAACCAGCCCCGCGACCAGCGGGGACTCCGACAGGGACGTAATGGTATTGAACTGCGACATGGCCCAGAGATCGCGCGGCGCATCGTAGCTCCAGGTTCGCCCCATGATCGGCTGGCGCACGCGGTTCTCGTTGCGCGTCAGGTCGGCGCTGATCGGCGTCCAGCTGTCACCGTGGTTATCGCTCTTCCAGACGCGCTGCGTGCCGAAGTACAGGGTCTTCGAGTTGTGCGGGCTGATCAGGATCGGCGAATCCCAGTTGTAGCGATCGGGCGGCTCACCCTCGCGCGCCTGCGGCTTGATGTACACACGCTCACCGGTGCGTCGGTCGTAACGCGTCAGGTTGCCCTGCTGCCATTGCGCGTAGATGATATCCGGGTTGTTCGGATCGACGGCCGACTGGTGGCCATCGCCGAACATCGTCACGAACCAGTCGCTGTTGCGAATGCCGACCTGGTTCATCGTCCGCGACGGTCCGCCCTGGCTGTTGTTGTCCTGCGTGCCGCCGTAGATGTTGTAGAACGGCTTGTCATAGTCGACGGCCACTTTGTAGAACTGCGTGATGGGCAGGTTGTTAACAAAGCGCCAGGTCTCGCCGAGATCGAACGACTCGTACACCCCGCCATCCGTGCCGATCAGCAGGTAGTTTTCGTCGTCTTCACGAAATGCCAACGCGTGATGATCGCCGTGCTTGGTCTCGTGTGGCAACGGAATGAACGTGTCGCCGCCATCCTGGGTCATGCGCATCAGCGCATCCATCTGGTAGACATGCCCCTCGAAATGCGGGCTCGCGAAGATCTCCTGGTAATAATGCGGGCCGGTGGCGCTGGAGAGATAGTCGTTCTTCTTTTCCCAGCTTTCGCCGCCGTCATCGGAACGCCAGAAACCGCCCGTGCGGTTGTCGAGTTCGATCGTCGCGTAGATCGTGTCCGGGTCCTGGGGACTGATCGCGAGACCCGTCTTGCCCATCATCTCCTCGGGCAGTCCGTTGGTCAGTTCACGCCAGGTTTCGCCGCCATCCTCTGACTTGTGGATGCCCGTGCCGGGTCCGCCGTCCATGACGACGGCGACATTGCGCAGGCGCTGCCAGGTAACGGCGTACATGACGTCCGGGTTGCGCGGATCCATGTGTACTTCGTTGACGCCCGTGTACTGGTCGTCCTCGTCCGTATTGCCGTGACCGTCGCCGAGTACCTTGCGCCAGTTCTGGCCACCGTCGGTCGTCTTGTACAGGCCGCGGTCGCCGCCACCGGACCACAGCGGCCCCTGCACGGCCACGAATATCGTGTTCGAGTCGCGCGGGTCGATGCGGATCATGCCGATGTGCTCGGAATTCTCGAGCCCCATGTTCTCCCAGGTGGTACCGCCATCGCGGCTGCGGTAGATGCCGTCGCCGTAACCGACGTGCCGTCCGCTCACGTTCTCGCCGGTGCCGACCCAGACCGTGTTCGGGTTGTTCGGATCGAGGGCGATACAGCCGATCGAGTAGGAGCCTTCATTGTCGAACACCGGTGTCCAGGTCGTGCTCGCGTTTTCGGTTTTCCAGACACCGCCGCTGCCGACAGCGACGTACCAGGTACTCGGGTCCGTGGGATCGATCACGATGTCGGCAATTCGACCCGACATGAATGCCGGCCCGACGCCACGCATTTCGAGTCCCTTGAACGTGGCTTCGTTAAAGCCCGGCTGCGTTTCTTCTTCGGCGATTGCCGTGGCGAAAGCGAAAGCCATGAGTACGAGTGCAAACCTGCGATATTTCATGATGACCCCTTAGGTTCCTGCGTTTTCCCCGGCCCAGGGGCCGGAAGTTCTGTTACGTAATGGTGCCGCGACAACACTGCCATCGTCAGGCATAAGTCGCCACCTCTTCGCGAGTGGGTAGCGACGACTGCGCACCCATCCTGGTCGTTGCCGCCGAACCGGCTGCGCAGGCGAAACGCAGCGCCTCGGCGGGCTGCTGCCCTTCAACGAGAGCAACGGTAAGTGCGGCGGTAAACGTGTCGCCCGCACCGGTCGTGTCGACAGTGGCGACCGCGGGCGGCATCGCCTCGGCGACAAGCACCGCATCCTTCTCGAGCGTTGCCCGGCCGGAGCCCCGCGTTGTCGCGACGAGGCCGCGGCACGCTGCCAGCGTGGCACCGTACCAGGCAGCCTCGGTTTCATTCACAACGACGAGGTCGGCGCGCTGCAATACCTCGACGTCGATGCGCATGGCCGGAGCCAGGTTGACGCAGAAGAAGCCGGGGAATTCCCGCGCGGCGTGCGCCACCGTATCAACAGGCACTTCGAGCTGGCAAATCAGGGCGTCTGTGTCGGGTATTGCGAAGTCGCCGGGCCGGAGCGCGCGGTTCGCGCCGGGCGCGACCACGATCTGGTTCTCACCGGAGGGGGCGACCGCGATGAGCGCGGTGCCCGTTGCGGCACCCGGTACCGCAAGGCAATCGTCCAGGTCCACACCGCTTGCGCGCAGCAGCGCCAGCGCCTCGTCCGCCGCACTGTCCTCGCCCACGCGTGCGATCAGGCGCACGTCGGCGCCGAGGCGCCGTGCGGCGAGCGCCTGGTTGGCGCCCTTGCCGCCCGGAAACCGGTGCAGCTCCGCGCCCGTGATCGTCTCCCCCGGCGCCGGCAGCTTCGCGGCGCTGGCGACGATGTCCAGGTTCACCGAACCCATTACGGTGACAGTCACCATATTAATCTCCATACACGGTAAGTTTCTCGACCAGCAGGTCGTAGAATCCTTCCGCGTCTACCTCGTAGGTCCAGTCTACGTTGTGCGGCCGGTCGGTCACGTGCCAGAAGTCGACGGCCGTGTGCCCAAGCGTGAGCGCCGACCCGGTCTCGACGGACAGGTTGCAGGCCTTCGTGGCAAACAGGTCCGGGCGCAACAGCCACGCCACTGTGCAGGGGTCGTGCAGGGGCGCACCCTCCGATCCGTACTTTTTGGCGTCGTAGCGATGAAAGAAGCTCAGCATGTCGGCCGTTGCGACGGCAACGGCGTTGCCGACGTCGCGAATGCGTGCGACGCGCTCACGCGTCGACAGGACCTGGTGCGTAACGTCGAGTCCCATGGCCGTCACGGGTCGGCCGCAGCGGTAAACGATGTCCGCGGCGTGCGGATCAACGAGGACGTTGAATTCGGCCGACGGCGACCGGTTGCCGCCTTCGCGCATCGCACCGCCCATCGAGACGATGCGCTCCACGGCATCGAGAATCGCGGGGTCGCGTTGTATTGCCGTCGCGATATTCGTCATGGGCCCGGTCGGAACCAGGGTCACCGAAGCCGTTTCGGCGTTGCGCAGGGTTTCGACGATGAAGTCGACGGCGTGCTGCTCCTGCAACGGCGTCTCGGGTTCGAACACGTCTATACCGTCGATCCCGGTGGCGCCATGAATGTACTCGGCGGTAATGGCGTCACGTACCAGCGGCTTCTCGCAGCCGGCATACACGGGCATGTCCGTACGGCCGGCGATATCGCACATCATGCGTGCGTTGCGTTGCGTGAGTTCCAGCGGAACGTTGCCGGCGACTGTCGTGATGCCGAGCACGTCGAGCTCGGCGGGTGACGCCATCGCGAGGAACAGGGCGACAGCGTCGTCCTGCCCGGGATCACAGTCGATGATGACCTTGCGCGGCGCCACTAGAACGTCAGCAGTAGTCCGGCCAGTGCCGCGCTCATGAGGTTCGACAACGAACCCGCGAGTACGGCCTTGAGGCCCAGCTGCCCGATGAGGTCGCGTTTTTCAGGGACCAGCACACCGAGGCCGCCGAGCAGAATGGCGATCGACGAGAGGTTCGCGAAGCCGCAAAGCGAGAACGTCACGATGGCGACCGTGCGCGGACTCATGCCGGCGAGGTACTCGTTAAGGTGCGAAAACGCGACGAACTCGTTGAGAATCAGCTTCTCGCCAAACAGCGCACCGGCCGCCTGCGCCTCCTCCCAGGGAATACTGAGCAGGAACATGAGCGGCGAGAACACCCAGCCAAGGATCATCTGCAGTGTCAGCTCGTAGCCGAACCAGCCCGCGATCCAGCCCACGAGGCCGTTGAACAGCGCGATCAGGGCGACGAATGCGATCAGCATGGCGCCGATGTTGGCCGCGAGCCGCAGGCCATCGGTCGTGCCCGACGCAGCGGCGAGAATCAGGTTCTTGTGCTGGCTCTTTTCCATGACGAGCTTTTCGTGCTCACCGGCTTTCACGACCACGTCGTCGGGCATGATGATCTTTGCCATGAGCAGCCCGCCCGGGGCGGCCATGAATGCGGCGGCAAGCAGGTACTTGAGCTCCGCCCCCATGAGCGCATAGCCGGCGAGCACCGTGCCGGCGATCGACGCGAGCCCCGACACCATCACGGCGAACATCTGTGGTTCGGTCAGGCCCTTGAGATAGGGCCGTACGACGAGCGGTGCCTCGGTCTGGCCAACGAAGATATTCGCCGCGGCGTTCATCGATTCGACGGCGCCGGTGCCGATGACCTTGTGCAGGAAACCGCCGACCAGCTTGACCACCCACTCCATCACCCTGAGGTGATAGAGGACGGACATCAGGGCCGAGAAGAAGATGATGATCGGGAGGACATTGATCGCGAAGCTGAAGCCTTCGTTTTCGACCGGGACCAGTGAGCCGAAGACCATGTTGATGCCGTCCCCGGCGAAACCGATGACGGCCATGACGCCGTTGCTGAGCCACTTGATGCCATCGCGTCCCTTGTCCCAGTACAACACTATGGTCGCGACAACGACCTGCAATGCGAACGCGGCGCCCACGATGCGCAGGTTGATTGCCTTGCGATTGCTGGAACTGGCAAACGCGATTGCGAGGATAACGGCTATCCCGACAATGCCAATGTAATCGGACATGGAGCCCCCGGATCTTCTTATTATTGGAGAGCCCAAGCATACCGCATTGAGGGTGCCTAGCCGGTCAAAATCTCGCAGATTACGGGGCGTTCCGGGGACGCCTGGTCACCCAGTGAAACGGCGGCCAGCAGGTTGCGCTCGGCCCGGTCGGCGGCGTCGCCGGAGGCCGCGTGGATGACCGCGAGCGGCGTGCTGCTATCGAGCGCCGTGCCGATCGGCGCGATGTCAGAGAAGCCCACGGCGAGATCGAGTTCTTCGCCCACCTGGCGGCGCCCGCCGCCGAGCTCGATGATCGCGTTGCCCATGGCACGCGTGTTGACGGCTGTGACGATGCCGCGCGCGTGAACGGGACGCACGAGCGGCGCCTTCGGCAACTGGTCCGCATGTTTCTCGAGCAGATCGGCCGGCCCACCGAGCGCCTCGACCATGGCGGCGAACTTCTCGGCCGCCCTGCCGCTGGTCACCGCGGCCTCGCAGCGTGCGGCGGCGTCCGAGCGGTCCGAGGTCACGCCCGCGACGATCAGCATTTCCGCACAGAGGGCCATGGTGACGTCGTTGAGACGCGACTCGCGCGCATCGTTACGAAGGAAGCGGATCGACTCCGCGATTTCCAGGGCGTTGCCCGCCGTACTGCCCAGCACTTCGTTCATGTCGGTGATCACGGCATGTGTCTGCAGCCCTGCCCTCGCGGCCGTGCCGATGATGCTGTTCGCCAGTTCGCGCGCGCGGTCGATCGACTCCATGAATGCGCCATTACCGACCTTTACGTCCATGACGAGCCCCTGCAGACCCGCCGCGATTTTCTTCGAGAGAATCGACGCGGTGATCAGCGGAACGGACTCAACCGTGCCCGTCACATCGCGAATCGAATAGAACCGCCTGTCGGCGGGCGCGAGGTCGGGGGTCTGGCCGATAATCGCGCAGTGCACCGCGCGCACCACGCGCCGGAACGTCTCGAGATCGGGTGTCGCGTTATACCCAGGAATCGATTCGGCCTTGTCCGTCGTGCCGCCGGTGTGACCGAGCCCCCTGCCCGAGATCATCGGCACGTAGCAGCCGCAGGCGGCCAATATCGGCGCCAGCAGGAAACTGACCTTGTCACCGACACCGCCCGTGGAATGCTTGTCGACGATCGGTGCGTCGTAGTCCTTAGGGTCCCACTCGAGAACCGTGCCCGAGGCGGACATGGCGAGCGTCAGCTTCGCCGCCTCGTCGAAACTCATCGAATTCAGGAACACGGCCATGGCCAGCGCCGAAACCTGTTCGGCCGGCAGGCTTTCATCGGCCAGTCCGTCGACGAAGAACTGGATCTCCGCGTCGTTGAGTTCGCCACCATCGCGCTTCTTGCGTATTACGTCCGTGAACAGCATGTCTTTCCTTAATCGAATCCGCGTAGCGGCAATGTGTCGCTGCGTTGCAGCCAGTTGTTCTCAGGGTAGTGGCACCGCCGGTCTATCACGTGCAGCGTGTAGGCATGACGCGACTTCGACGAGCGGTTTGCCGCACTCAGGTGCGGCATGCGGCCGTCGAATATGACCAGCGTTCCCGCGGCGACTTCCGCCGCCACCTTGCGCTCTTCGGGCCACGGTGTGTCATCCAGCGTTTCAGTAACCAGTTTGCCCTCGCCATTGCGGTAGTTGCGTTTCCGCAGCGGGAACCTGTGGCCACCGGGAATGAAATGCATGCAGCCGTTCTCCAGCGTTGCGTCTTCCAGCGCGAACCAGAAGCCGATGCACGATTCCGGCTCCGTGTAGATGTAGGTCGAGTCCTGGTGGCACACCACCTCGCCGCCGATATGCGGCGGTTTGAAAATATACATCGACTGCAGGATGGCCGGGTCGGCAAAGCCGATGCGCCGCGCCGCCTCGGCGAGGTCCGGCGTCCGCGAGAACGCATCGAACACCGGGTCGAGGTCGTGCATGGCATGTCCCATCTTGTTCAGGCAATGCTCTTTCGACTGGCGCAGCTTTCCCTGCTCGTCGAACGCGCCGTCTTCGAGGAAAAAACGAATCTTGTCGCCCGAGTCGATGAAGTAGCTGTCGTCGAGCTGCGTCTGTTTCGTGGTCGAGAACACACTGCGCACGTCCGCCGGGTCGAACTCGGCAACCAGTTCATGCGCTCGCTGCTGCAGCCGTCGGCAGGCTTCCACGGGCACGAAGTCGCGCAGTACAAGTACCCCGGCTTCGTGATACGCCGCGACCATTGCGTCCGTCAGTCGCCCCTTTTCGGGTGCGTCGAAAGCGGGAACGGCATCGAGGATGTCGACAGTCTCTACCATGAGCTGCACCTTAGATCACGCCATACAGGCAGACAAGCAATGTGCGGTCCCGGTGCTACAATGGGCGCCCACAAGGAGTACCCATGTCGACATTAAGACACTGTTTTTTATGTCTTTTCCTCTGTTTCACGCTGCTTGCGTGCGGGTCCGGCGACGAGGCCCGCGAGAAGACGGCGGAGAGTACTGAAGACCGGATCGACCTGATCGTCAAAGGTTCGCACATCGTCACCATGGATGCGGCGGGAACGGTCATCGAGAACGGCGCGGTCGCGATCGACGACGGTGTAATCCTGGCGGTCGGCAGCGCCGCGGATATCGAGGCGGCGTATTCGGCCACCGAGACACTCGACGGTGGCAAACGGGTCGTCATGCCCGGACTCGTCAACGGCCATTCCCATGCAGCGATGACATTGCTGCGCGGCGTTGCGGACGATCTCGCGCTCATGGACTGGCTGCAGAATTACATCTTCCCCGCCGAGGTTGAGTTCGTCGACCCCGAATTCGTGCGCATCGGCACCGAACTCGCGTGCTGGGAAATGATTCGCGGGGGCACCACGACGTTCGTCGACATGTACTACTACCCGGACACCATTGCCGAGGTTGTCGAGCGCTGCGGCATGCGCGCGCTGATATCCGCGACGGTCATCGACCAGCGCAGCCCGGACGCCGAGAACGCCGGTGACTCCATCGCCAAGGGCAACGGTTTCATCGAGCGCTGGCTGGGGAAGAACTCGCGCATCACGCCTATTTTCGGGCCGCACGCGAACTACACGCTGAACGCCGAACAACTCGCGGCAACCCGCGCTGCCGCGATGCAGTACGGGGTGCCGATCAGCATTCATGTGTCCGAATCGCCGTACGAGGTGCAGTACGCGAAGGACACCTACGGCACGACCAGCATCGAGTTTTTCGAGTCCATCGGCTTCTTCGACGGCCCGACCATCGCCGCGCACGTCGTCTGGCCGACGGACAATGAGATCCCGATCCTGGCCGAACGCCAGGTCGGTGTTATTCACAACCCGACGTCGAACATGAAGATCGCCTCCGGTATTGCGCCGATTGCAAAAATGCTCGAGGCCGGTGTGCGTGTCGGTCTCGGCACGGACGGCGCGGCGAGCAACAACGACCTGGATATGTGGGAAGAGATGCGGCTCGCCTCGTTCCTGCAGAAGGTCGATCGCATGGACCCGGAAGTCCTGCCGGCGATGACGGTGCTGGGCATGGCCACGCGTGGCGGCGCCACGGCGATCGGGCTGGGGGATACGACCGGCTCCCTGGAGGTCGGCAAGCGTGCCGACCTGATCCAGGTGGCCTTCGAGGACGTGCACCATATCCCGACCTTCGACGTGGTCTCGCACCTCGTCTTCGTCAGTGACGAACAGGACGTTGCGTCCGTCGTTGTTGACGGCAAGGTCCTCATGAAGGAACGGAAGATGCTCACGATCGACACCGATCGCGTGGCATCCGAAGCAACCGCGCTTGCCGCGCGGATCAAGGCCGCACTGGCCGAACGCAACAGCTCACGCTGATGTCAACTCAGAAGAAGAACCAGGGAGAACGCATATGACCATTGAAAGCATTCTGGTACTGCTCGTTATCGGGGCAATCGCCGGCTGGCTCGCAGGCAAGCTCATCAAGGGCGGAGGTTTCGGCCTGGCCGGTAATATCGTGGTTGGCATCATCGGCGCAATCATCGGCCAGTTCGTTTTCGGTCTGCTGGGTGTCAGCGCCGGCGGACTTCTCGGCACGATCGTCATGGCAACCGTGGGTGCGGCGATCCTGCTGTTCATTGTGGGACTCGTAAAAAAATAGAAGAAGGAGGTACTCATGGGAAGGAATATCCTGGCCGGCGTCGTCGGCGTAGTGGTGGCGGGCCTGCTCGTCTGGTTGGTTGAAATGGCGGGGCATGCTGTCTACCCGCCACCCGAGGGCCTAAATTTCGCCGACGCGGACGCGATGCGCGAGTACATCGACGGGTTGCCGGTCGGCGCACTTCTGTTCGTCATTGCGGCCTGGTTTATCGGTACAGCCGGCGGCACGTGCGCCGCCTGTGCTATCGGCACGATGTTGCCCAGGGTTTTCGCGATCTTCATCGGCTGCCTGATGTTGGTCGCAACGGCCATGAACGTCATCATGATTCCGCACCCCAACTGGTTCATCGTGCTGGCGGTCATTGCGATTGCCGTCGGGGCGTGGCTCGGAACGATGTGCAAGCGCACCACCCCGGGCGACGCTGCATGACGGCGATCCAGGACCAGCTGCCCCACAACCATTGCTACGGGTGTGGGGCAGACAATCCTGCGGGCATGCAGATCAAGAGCCACTGGCAGGGCGACGAAACGGTGTGTACCTACACGCCGCGCCCGGAGCAATGCGCGGGCCCGGAGCAGTATCTTTACGGCGGCACGATTGCCAGCCTGATCGACTGCCACTGCGTCGGTACCGCGCTCTCCAACTACTACCGGCTGGCCGGCCGCGAACCCGGCGAGGGCGAGGAAATCTGGTGCGTGACCGCCAATCTCAACGTCGACTACATCGCGCCGACACCGATTGACCAGGACGTAACGCTGCGCGCCACGATCGAGGAGTGCGGTGAGAGAAAGACCCGTGTCCGGTGTCGCGTCTATTCAGGAGGGACGCAGACTGCCGAGGGCACGGTTGTCGCAGTGCGCGTTCCCGGCGACTGGAGAAACGCTTGAGGCGTTACAGGAAGCTCGAGCCGTAGTCCATCGGCTCCAGGCCGAAATGCGTCGCGAGGCTCTGGCCGATATCGGCGAACGTCTCGCGCCGGCCCAGTGACCCGGGCTTCAACATCTTGCCGTAGGCCAGCACCGGAATATGCTCACGCGTGTGATCGCTGCCGGGCCAGGTCGGGTCGCAGCCATGGTCCGCACACAACACCAGCAGGTCATCGTCCCGCATCAGCTCGAGTATCTCGGGCAGGCGCTTGTCGAAGTACTCAAGGGCCTCGGCGTAACCGTCGACGTCGCGCCGGTGGCCGTACAGCATGTCGAAGTCCACGAAGTTGGTGAAGATGATGGCGTTGTCGCCTTCGGTCCTGACCGCCTCGAGGGTCGCATCGAACAACGCCGCGTTGCCGCTGGCCTTGATCTTCTTCGTGATGCCCTGGTGCGCGTAGATATCGGCGATCTTGCCGATGCTGACGACCTCGCCCCCCTTCGCCACCAGCTTGTCGAGCACCGTGGGTGCGTGCGGCGGCGTGGTCAGGTCCCGCCGGTTGCCTGTACGGACATAAGTGTCGGGACCGTCGCCCACGAACGGACGCGCAATGATGCGGCCGATGTTGTACTCGTCAACGAGCTCTCTCGCGATGTCGCATAGCTCGTACAGCCGCTCGAGGCCGAATGCCTCCTCGTGGCAGGCGATCTGGAACACGCTGTCGGCCGATGTGTAGACGATGGGCTTGCCCGTGCGCACATGCTCATCGCCGAGCTCGGCGATGATCGTCGTCCCGGACGCATGGCAGTTGCCCAGTACGCCGGGCAGGCCTGCACGCTCTATGAGCTTGTCCAGGAGTTCGGGCGGGAACGTGTCGGTCTTGCCCGTGAAGTAGCCCCAGTCGAACAGCACGGGTACGCCGGCGATTTCCCAGTGGCCGCTCGGCGTGTCCTTGCCGCTCGACATTTCGGCGGCGTGGCCGTAGGCGCCGATGATCTCGACATCGGTGTCGGCGCCGGCCGCGAAATGCCCTGTGCTTTCGGCACCCGCGTGATACAGCCCCAACTTCGCGAGGTTCGGCAAGGCCAGCGGCTTGCCGGCCGCTGCCCGTACGCGGGCGATGTTGCCGAAGGTGTCGGCACCGACGTCACCGAACTTGTCGGCATCGGCCGTGGCGCCGATGCCGAAGGAATCCAGTACGAGAATAATTGCTCTGGCCATAGTCTCTTGGTGTCACTGCAGGCTGAAGAAAAAGCCCGCCAGCGATGCGTTCAACAGGTTGACCAGTGTACCTCCAATCACCGCCTTTAGACCAAGTCTTGCTATGTCGTGGCGCCTGGTAGGCACTACGGCACCCAATCCGCCGAGGAGGATAGCTATGGATGCCAGGTTGGAAAAGCCGCAGAGCGCAAATGTGACCACGAGCTGCGTGTATGGCGTGAGTGTGTCCTTGATCTCGATGAAACTGAGGTACGCCACGAACTCGTTGATCACGAGTTTCTGTCCGATCAGGCTGCCGGCCGGCGCGGCCTCCGCCCACGGTACGCCGAGCAGGAATGCGACCGGCGCGAAGAGCTTGCCGAGCAGCCATTGCACCGTGAGGTCCTCGAAGCCGATGAGGCCGCCGAACAGGCCCAGCAGGCCGTTGACCAGGTAGATCAGGCCCACGAAGGCGATCAGCATCGCCCCGACGCTCAGGGCGACGTTCAGACCCGTCATCGCGCCATTGCCGATGGCCTCGAAAATATTGACGGGCCGGTCTTCCTCGGCCACTTCCTCGGGTTCCGGCCGCTCGTCGTGCGGGACGGTTTCGGGCATCAGGATCTTGGCCATCATGAGGCCACCCGGCGCCGCCATGAAGCTCGCCGTGATCAGGTACTTGAGCTCCACGCCCAGTTCCGCGTAACCCATCATGACGGCACCGGCGATGGTTGCGCAGCCGCCTGTCATCACGGCGAACAGTTCCGACTGCGTCATGTTCCTGAGGTACGGACGTACCACGAGCGGCGCATCGGTGTGACCGACGAAGATGTTCGATACGGCGGACACGGACTCCGCGTGACTCGTGCCCAGCAACTTGTGCAGCCAGCCGCCGAGAACGCCGACCACGCGTTGCATGATGCCGAGGTAGTAAAGCACCGACATGAGCGCCGCGAAAAACACGATGACGGGCAGGACATTCAGCGCAACGGTGAAGCCGAGCGATTCCTCGTACTGCGTACCGAAGACGAACTGGATGCCGTGCTTGCCCTGGTTGATGACGAACTGCACACCTTTCACCACCCTGTCGAGCGCACTACCGCCCTGGGGTACGTAGAGCACGATGGCGGCTACCGCGGTCTGGATCGCGAGCGCGCCACCCACCGTGCGCAGGCTAATGGCGCGGCGGTCGGTCGACATCAGGTAAGCGACCCCGAGGATCGTCGCCGCGCCCACGAGGCTCATGACTATTTGCATTGCATCACTCCAGTTCGAGGTAACGGCCCCTGACGGGCCCTCCTCCCTCGTGGTCTTTGCCCGTGTCGCGCCAGCCTCGGCGCAGGTAGAACGCGTAAGCCGGTGTCCTGGGATCCGTGCGCAGGCGCACCGGCCCGGGAGCCAGGCTTCGCAAGTGCTCAACCGCGGCATCGAGCAACTCTATACCCATGCCGTAGCCGGACTTCTCGGGACGAACGAAGAGTGCCTTGATCTCCCGCGTGGCCGGCGTCGCCAGTGAAAAACCTTCGACCCGGCCGTCCCACGTCGCGCACCAGCCCGCGAGGTCACCGGTACGCAGTTGCTGCGCGACCCACTCCCGTGTGATCCCGCGTTCCCGCAGGTCATCTTCGCTCAAGTGGTTGTGGGTCACGGACGTTCGAACCTCGAAAACGGCGTCCATGTCGTCCGCGCTCATCGGTCGCACCAGGTGGACGACCGGACGGTGGCCGATGTACGAATCGATGCCGCTTAGCTCGGGGCCGACCGACACGAATCGCCACCCCAGCGCAGCGCAGGCATCTCTGTCCCAGGGACCGTCACCATAGTAGGTCACGGACTCGAAATCCTTACCCAGCTGTGACAGCGCGATGCGCATGATCGCCGTCCGTTCGTAGTGATCGTTTGCCGTCGCCAGCGGGATATCGGTGTAGTCGAAACCGGCTGACTGGAGCTTCAGCTCGGCACTCTCACGCCAGCCACCTGTCGCGATAGCGACGGCAAGCGTAGCGGACTGGCGCAGCTTGTTGAGCAGCTTCTTCGCTCCCGGCACCTCGGCGAACGGCCCGGTCGTCTCGATGTGAGTCCGCAGCCGAGCGACGAAGCGAGCCCTGATCTCGTCCATCGGCTCGGTGGCCTGGGGAATATCGTTGTCAGCGAATATCTGCGACAGGATGCCCGTGTCGGTAACGTAGTCATACGCGTGTAAGGACGCACGAAACCGGACAAGGCCCAGCACGTCATTGACCGCGGCACGGTAGAGCTCGTCATCGACGGTTGCCGATTGCAAAAGCGTTCCGTCGATGTCGAAGATTATGGCGTTCATCAAGTGGCAAGATACCGGAAAACGATCGGTCCGTAATCCGTATAGCCGACAAGTCGCCGCTGCTGTGACCCGGCTACCGGCAGATTGGCGGTGCTACTTGAACTCCTCCTTGATCGCGAGCAGCTTCTTCGTGGTGCTCAGATCCGCGACCTTCCGGATATCGACCGTCAACCCTCGAGTCTTGCCGAAGCGCCTGCCATTGACGAACTGCTCGATGTATTTCTTTCTCAACGTACTGTTCGCGATGACGTGCTCTGCCCGATCCGGAAAGTAGAATGTTGTTGTGAACTTCCCGCGATACACACTCACCCAGCAGATCGTCTTGCTCTTCTTGGTGATCTTGTACAACCAGCTCTTGCCGTCATTGTAATACCGCCATTCGCCGCGGTAGCCGGGATAGTTGGTCTCCAGAAATACGACAAAACCGTCCCATGCATCCTTGGCGTCGCCCAGGTAGCGCGTCAGTACTTTGTCATCCGGATATTCAGTCTTGTCATTCAGGCACGGTTCTTCCATTGGACGCTCCTCGCTCGCGCGTAATACCGCCTGTACAGAGACATTGCGGCAAGATCGGAGTGACCGTCAATTCAGGGATGTACATACGGCGGCGAGGAGCGGGAGTATCAACAGGACGGCCCAACCATGGACTGACGCAAACAGGCGCCGCACTGGATCCTTTTCCCTGGTGAGCAAGAAGAAAACGATCGAACTGGTAAAAGGAATTGCGGCGACATAAGGCCAGAAATCATAGAGCTTCATTTGAGGTCTGGAAGGCCCTTATGAGAGTCCGCCTGGACAGCAGCGCTGTTTAGCTGATGTCCGTTTTCGCATGACGCTTGAACAGCAAAGAATATTCGTTCAAGCCAATCGATTCCCAGTCTTCAGAGTCATGAATCGGCATAAGGAACGCCCAGTCCATGTCGTTCTCATGAATGTGCATGAAGATCTGCGATCAACTCTATGTCTCAACACTGAATAGACCACTCGCGTCAATCACAAGCAGCTCCAAACTGTTTCTTAGATACTATCGACGACCCGGTCTTCAAACACGTAGGTGGAGCCGTCTTTCTTAGGCGTCTCGTACTCCCACCCCATCGCAACAAGAGTTTCTCCAGCAAGCGCCCGGATGGTCGCCCAGCGCGCATCTTTCCGAAGCTGATCTTGATCTAGCCAGAAGTTTTCAAACTCACTGCCCGAGAAACTGGCGATGTATTCCGCAAGGGCCCCAATGGATTGTAGTTCATCGGGCGAAAGATCCTGCTTGGCCACTCGGAGTGCCTCTTCGAAACCGATGGCAAGTTCATCGCCGATACACACGCCTTTCGGATAGCTACCGATCTGCACATCTGCCGGAGACGCAAGCAGCAAGACTTGGTTCTTGAGCTGTTCGATTGGGTCCATCAATCTGGCCTCTGGTACGTTTGCTGTTCTTTCCAGGCGAGCCATTTCCGATTTGGAGTGCGCCGCCTGTCAAAGAAGCTGTTTTGATTGAACGTGCTCCAGACCAGGTTGAATACCGTGTGTCCGATTGGATCGACATTCGAGTCTGGCATGTTTTTTCGACTTCCGGCGATCGCAGCCAGGATACCGTTATAAGCGCTTTCCCAGGCAATATGAGCTTCGTCCTCTGGCAATCCGAACTCGGAAACTAACGTCGATTGAATCTTCTCATGAGGCGCGTGGCTCTCAATAGCCGATAGTAACCATTTCGCAAGTTCTCTCTTTTCCACAAGCTGTCAGTCAGCTGACCTGATAGATCTGGACCAGGTTGCCACATGTGTCGTCGAAAACAGCGAACTTGTATCCATCGCTTTCCACAGGATCCTTCGTAAATCGGACGCCGAGATCACGAAGGCGGGCATGCTCGCTGTCCACGTCGTCGACCGCAAACGCGGTAAACGGTATCCCGTCTTTGAACAGTGCATCCTTGAGCGCCTTCATCGCCGGATACCCGGCGTTCGGCTCCAGCACGAGCTCAGGTCCATCCGGATCCTCAGGCGAAACGACCGTCAACCAGCTGACATCACCCATCGGGATGTCGTGCTTCTTAACGAAACCGAGTTTGTCGGTGTAGAAGGCCAACGCGGACTTTTGATCGCCGACCGATATGCTCACCAGTGAAATCTTCATTTGCGTGCCTCGTATGAAAATGCCGCTAAGCAACAGCCGTCATGTTACCTCAGATCTGTCGTATGACTGTGGAGGCGACCACTAGCAGTCATCGACAGGCGCTGTTGTTCGCGACCTGCATCTAGGCTTTCAGGGTTT
>CBDUMZ010000015.1:0-60817 GCA_965368465.1 uncultured Chromatiales bacterium | reverse complement strand
AGGAACAAGGACGTACCCGCTTGATTCAACAAAAGATTCTTATCGCGATCGCGGTTGCAGCAGCCCTGCCGGCGACGGCCACCGCGGATGCCGATGCCGTCGACGAGATCACGGTTGTCGCCACGCGTCGGCCCGTCGGCATCGACGAGGTGTCTGCGCCCGTCGCGACCGTCGACCGCGACACGGTCATCGCGCAAAAACTGACGACGGATGCACTGCGCGACCTGGCGGGCGTCAGCCTGCAGCAGACCACCCCCGGCCAGGGCGCCGCCATCGTTCGCGGACTCAAGGGCTCGGCCGTGCTGCACCTGGTCGACGGCATGCGCCTCAGCAATGCGATGTTTCGCAGCGCACCGACGCCGTGGTTTGCGCTGGTACCCGCCACGTCGGTGGAGCGCCTCGAGGTTGTGCGCGGCACGCCCGCCTCGTTGTATGGCAGCGAAGCTGTGGGTGGCGTCGTGCAGTCCGTCTCGCGTCTGCCCGACTTCGACTCGAGCGAGATCGACTCGGCCGGTGACGTGAGTGCGAGCTTCGACACCGCCGAGCTGCAGAAGTCGGTTCGGGCCACACTCGATGTCGGCACCCGGCAACTCAGCTCCTCGGTAAGTGCGGAGTACCTCAGCACCGGGGATCGCCGCGTCGGTGGCGGAGAGCGCATCGGGCCCAGCGGCTACGTATCGAAGGGCTTGCGCGCCGTGGTCCGTGGTCGACCCGGCGACGGGCGTTCCTGGTTCGTCGACCTGCATTTCCTCGAACAGCCCGAGACACCGCGCGTCGATGAACTTGTCGCAGGATACGGGCAGACGGAGCCTGCCTCGTCCGAATTCCTGTTCGCACCGAACCAGCGTTGGTTTGCGCATGTCCAGCATGAGCAATTGGCGGACTCGGGCATCAACTGGAAAGTCGATGCAGCATGGCAACGGATCGTCGACGATCGCACCAACCGGAATTTCGAAGCCACTGACCGCCGCCTCGAAGAAAACCGCAGCGATCTCTACGGTCTCACCCTGAACGCGTCGTCGGACAAGGGCCTCGTCTCCTGGATCGGTGGCATCGATCTCTATCACGACGAGGTTCGCAGCACGCGACGCTCGGTCGACATCACCGATGGCTCGATGAGCGTCCTGGCACCGCGCTTTCCCGACGGCTCCACGATTCTACAGGCCGGCCTGTTCGGCAATCTCAATTGGCGGATCGCAGACAGGCACAGTCTCAGCGCCGGGCTGCGCTTCAGCGACGTGAAGATCGAGCTGCCGGACGGCACGACGATCGACCCGTCCCGCCTCAGCGGCGATGTGGGCTGGATATTCGACCTCTCAGAGACCTGGCAGGCGGTCGCCAACGTCGGCTCCGGATTCCGGGCCCCCAACATCGCCGACCTGGGCACACTCGGCGAGCGGCCTGGCAATCGCTTCAACGTTCCCAACGCGAGCCTGTCCGCCGAGACCGTGACGCATGGCGACGTGGGCGTGCGCCATTACTCCGAGCGCTGGCGGTTCGAGCTCATGGTGTTCGCCCTGCGCTATGCGGACCGCATCGTGTCGGTCGCCACGGGCGACGTAAGCCCTGACGGACGCGACATCGTACAGAGCGTCAACGCCGCGTCTTCCTCGATTCATGGCATCGAGACGGGTTTCGATGCCGAGCTGTCGGACCGGCTCAGCCTCAAGGTCATGCTCAACTACGCGCGCGGCGAACAGCGTGTCGGTTCGGCAGTGGAGGCCGCCGACCGCGTTCCCCCGCTGAACGGGCATCTTCTCTTTACCTACAAGCCCGGCGACCGCTGGCAATTTGCGGCCTGGCTGCGCGCCGCGGCGCGCCAGGACCGACTCAGCGACCGCGATGCCGATGACCCGCGTATCGATCCCGACGGGACCGCCGGATGGGCGAGCCTCGGGGCAAGCGCCGCGTGGTTGAGCGATGACGGCTGGCAAGTGATCGTGAGTGCTGATAATTTGGCTGACAAACAATACCGGATACACGGATCCGGAATCGACGCACCCGGACGCAACCTCAGCGCGACAATCCGCCGCCGCTGGTGAACTCACCTCTCGACGGGAGACAAGCAGTGACACGAACGACGTTCAGCCTCGGCACCGCCTTACTCATTGTGCTTTTTACACTGCCCTCACTGGCACAGGACGAGCCGCCACAGATGATTCCCGCACCGGACCGCGCCGAAGGCGAAGGTCCCTTCGAGCGGCTTATTATTCGCGGCGCAACAGTCATCGACGGTACGGGAGCGCCGCCGATCGGCCCCGTCGATATCGTTGTCGAAGGCAACCGTATCGCCGACGTCGTGGTCGTGGGTTACCCGGGACTCGAGATCGACGACGAGGAAAGACCCGGGGATGCTACCCGCGAAATCGATGCCCATGGCGCCTACGTCATGCCCGGTATCGTCGACACGCACACCCACACCGGGGGCGCCGGCAAAGCACCGGAAGCCGAGTACACCTACAAGCTTTGGCTGGGCCACGGCGTCACCACGGTGCGCGGTGTACCGAGCGGCCGCATGGAGTTCTCGCTCGCCGAGAAAGTGCGCAGCGCCAGCAACGAAATTACGGCGCCGCGTATCTTCTCCTATCACACGATGGGTTCCGGGAAGGCGTACGAGGACAAGCGCATCCTGACAGCCGAGGACGCCCGCAAGTGGGTTCGCTACGCCGCCCGGGAAGGCATCGATGGCCTGAAACTGGGATCGCACCGGCCCGCCATTATGGCAGCCATGCTCGACGAAGCCAGGAAGCTGAAGCTCGGCTCGGTTGCGCATCTCGGACAGATGGGTGTTGCACAAATGAATGCGCAGGACGCGGCACGCCTGGGTCTTGGCTCCCTGACCCACTACTACGGCCTGTTCGAAGCCATGTACGAAAATCACGATGTGCAACCGTGGCCGACCGACATGAACTACGGCAACGAGCAGCACCGCTTCGGCCAGGTCGCGCGGCAGTGGGATCTCGTTGCAGGGCGTGGCTCGGACAAGTGGAATGCGCTGCTTGACGAGTTCCTGGCGCTCGATTTCACGATCAACCCGACCATGACCATCTACTCTGCCGGGCGCGACGTCATGGGCGCGCGCAATGCCGACTGGCACGACATCTATACACTGCCGACGCAGTGGGAGTTCTTCAAACCCAGCCGGGAAAGCCATGGCGCCTATTGGTTCTACTGGACGACCGAAGACGAGGTTGCGTGGCGCAACTTCTACCGGGTATGGATGGAGTTCCTGAATGACTACAAGAATCGCGGCGGCCGCGTGACGGTCGGCTCCGACTCGGGCTTTATCTACCAGTTATACGGTTTCGGCACGATACTCGAGCTCGAAATGCTGCAGGAGGCCGGCTTCCATCCGCTGGAAGTCATCCGGGCCGCGACCATGCACGGCGCGGAAGAGCTCTTCAAACCCAGCGGCCGCGAGATCGAATTCGGGGTCATTCGTCCCGGGCTGTTGGCCGATCTTGTCATCGTCGACGAGAATCCGCTCGAGAACCTGAAGGTCCTGTACGGCACCGGAGCCGTTAAACTCGATGACGCAACCGGTCAGCCTGGTCGCGTGGGCGGCGTGAAGTACACGATCAAGGACGGTATCGTGTATGACGCGAAAGCGCTGCTGGCCGATGTGGCCGAAATGGTCAAGAAGCAAAAGGCGGACTAGGCAAGCTCTTCGTCGATCGTCCTCTCAATGACCGAGCGAATCGGTCCCTCCATGAGTCTGAGCGCAAAACCCAGCTTCACGTTGAGTTCAAAATGCGTATCGTCGACCTGGAGTTGACCGCTCACGCCATTGCCTTTGACATGCAGGGCGTTGCCCTCCCACTGGGACGTCAGGGAAAACTGTTGCTGCAAGTCGGCCGCGACCCGGTCGGCCCGGTTGCGGGCTTCCGCAACCCCGAGATTGTGGTTTCTTCGAATTCTCATGCAGTCCTGCCGCGCCCCGCGGTTTAGTGTGATCACCCTAATCGTACCAGCTACGATTCAATCATCGAAACGGAGCTCTCCACGGAGAATAACCATGGCTGGCAAGAAATCCACTAAAAAACAGAAAGATAGCGAATCCCGGGTCGGCGAGATTGCCGAGCAGCTCGAGCATGCATTCCTGGCAGGTCTCGGTGCGCTGTCTGGCGCGCGCAAGGAAGGCGCCAGGAAATTTGACAAGCTGGTGAAGGAAGGCGAGCAGTTCCGCAAGAAGACAACCAGCAAGACCGAAACACTGATCGACGACGTACAGGATGCCATCCGCAATATGGCGGACGATGCTCAGTCGAAAGCCACGGGACTGCTCGACCAGGTCCGTGACAAGTCCAGTCTCGACAAACTGCAAAGCGCTTTTGACTCGCGCGTTGCGGATGCGATGGACCGGCTGAACGTCCCGAGCAAGAACGATATCGACGCGATCAATACGAAGCTGAACAAGATTATTCGGCTTCTGAATGAGCAAGGTAAGCCCGCGGCGAAGAAAAAAGCGACCCGCAAGGCTGCCCCCCGAAAAACGGCCGCGAAGAAGACGGCCGCCAAAACAAAGAAGTAATACAGCACTAGGATGAGTGACATGACCGACAAAGTTGAAATGAAGACAGCATCTGCAAAGAAAGCTCCTGTTAAGAAAGCTTCTGTAAAGAAAGCTTCCGTAAAGAAAACCCCGGTGAAGAAGACCACGGCCAGGAAAGCGCCGGCCAGGAAAGCACCGGTCAGCAGGATCGAGAAAGAAATTCGTGATGTAGAAAGAGAAGTCAAGAAAGAGGTCAAGAAGGAAGTCAAGAAGGCCGTAGCAAAGACGAAAACGATGGTCGAAAGACTCGAAGACAGCCCGATCGCTGTTCCGTTCAAAGCGGCCAATAAGACGTTCATGGCAGGCCTCGGACTGTTCTCCTACGTACAAAAGGAATTTGACAAGAAGTTCAACGAATTCGACCGCAAGTTCAACAAGTACGCGAAGGATGGCGAGAAAGTCTTTCACAAGCTGGAAGACAAGGTTGAAGACCTTCGCAAGGACGTAGAACAAAAGGTCGACGACGTGCGCAACACGTTCAAGAAAGCTGCCTAACACCCCCCTTCAAGCAGCTTTTTTACTCAAGGGCCACGCTTGCGTGGCCCTTTTTTGTGGGAGTCTCCACGCTTGCGTGGCCCTTTTTTATTCGTAATGCGCGGCCAGGTCCGCGAGATGCGCCGTGGCCTCGCCCGCGGCAAACGGCTTCAACGCATTCAGAATCGAGCCCGCGACTCGCAGCGCCGAGTCGTCCGCGGTCGTCGCCTGCCCCGTGAGCCCGTCAAAGCGTTCCGAGAACAACGCGATTACGGCGAGGTTACGGGCGATGATGGCAGCGTCATCCTCGCCTATCTCGAGTACACCGTACCCGGCAAGCTGGCGCAGATACAGCTCGAACACCGCCGCCAGCCCCGTGGCGAAATGCCCCAGCACGCGGCGTACGCGCGCATAGCTCTCGCTCAAGGTCTCCAGGTCCCGGAACAGGAATCGGTACGCCGCCGTGCACTCGAGCAAAAGGTGCAGGAATACCCAGAAGTCATCGATCGTAATGCTGTCGCCCTCAGGCGGTCGCAGGACTTTCTTCGCATCGGCCTGGAACTCATCGAGCAGCGCATCGACGAGCTGCTCTTTCTTCCGGAAATGGTAGTGAAGATTGCCGGGGCTGATATCGACTTCGTCGGCGATTTCATTCGTCGTCGTCCCGGGCTCGCCATGGTCGTTGAACAGCAGCAGGCTGGCTACGAGGATTCGATTGCGGGTATCGCCTCTCATCCCCGTACGATGGGGCAAAAGAGCCACCGATTCAATGCAGCTCTACTATCCCATGCGTAGGTAAAAGTCCTTACGAAGACTATTGCTCCAACGTATTGAGATCCCAGGTGCATATAGGAAGATACGCCTCGGATATTAGTAAATTCGAATAATCGAAAGCGCTAATGCCGGGCGGACTGCAAGCAACAATAACAATGCTTATCGCAACCTCAGGCGCACTCGCGCGACCTGCCCGAGCCCTCGATCAATGTGGGCCGATTCTATACCTGGATCTGCTCACTCCACGCATTCATCACACACGTTGGGAGACTCTCAAATGACCACGAGGCATGGAATATTCAGACACGCCTTGCTCCTGCTCGCCTTTGCATTCGGCATGGGACTGGCAGGTTGCGAGGGAGATGACGGAGCTGCGGGCACCGATGGCACGGACGGTGTCGATGGTACCGACGGTGCCGCGGGTCAGGCATGCTGGGACTTGAACAACAATGGTGTCGGCGATGCTGACGAAGACATCAATGGCGACGGCACGGTCGATGTTTATGACTGCAACGCCTACGCGAGCGGTGCCTACGCAGTCGATCAGCTGCATGCCGGTTACTTCACCGAGCATCCCTACGAAGGCACGAGATCCTGCCTGAACTGCCACGGCAAGCTGGCTGACGAAGTGCTGCAGACGGCCCACTTCAAGTGGGAAGGCATCGCCACGAATCTCGAAGGCGTCGAAACCGAGATTCACGGCAAGAACGACATCCTGAACAACTTCTGTATTGCTGTTCCCAGCAATGAAGGCCGTTGTACGCAATGTCATGCCGGCTACAACTACAGGGACGACACGTACGACTTCGGTGACCCCGAAAACATCGACTGCCTCGTGTGCCACGACCAGACGGCAACTTATGCCAAGGCACCGACGACGGCAGGTCTCCCGGATCCGGCCGTCGATCTCGATGCGGTTGCCCGGAGCGTTGCGATGAACGGCGGCCAGCCAACCATCGAAAACTGCATCGACTGCCACGCGAACGCCGGCGGCGGCGACAACGTCAAGCACGGTGATATCTCCATGTCGATGGCCGACACCACGCGCGAGTATGACGTGCACATGGGCACGGACGGCGGCAATATGGAATGCGTGGCCTGCCACCAGGTCCAGCGCGATGCCGACGGCAACATGCTGTCACACGGTATCGGCGGCATGCCGTATCACTCCGTTGACGAAGGCGTGATGAGACAGTGCGACGACTGCCATGGCGATCTGAACAACATTCATATCGGCACGACGGTAGAGCTCGTGTTCTCCAACAATCGTCACCAGCGGCTTGCCTGCCAGGTCTGCCACATTCCGACGTTCGCTCGTAACACATCGACGAAGGTAGAGTGGTATTGGGAGACTGCCGGCCAGGTTATCGATCCAATCCCGGTCGATCCGGCAACAGGACGCCCGACCTACGACCAGAAGAAAGGCGACTTCGTCTGGGCAAACAACGTTCGGCCGGAACTGCGTTTCTTCAACGGTAAATACCGCAAGATGTTCATCGGCAACAACAACGACACGTACGTTGCAGAGCCCGTATCGCTCGCCGAACCGATGGGCGACTACACGGATCCGGCTGCCATGATCTATCCGTTCAAGCGGATGATCGGCAACCAGGTTGCGGACGTGGTCAACCAGCGGATCATGGTTCCACACCTGTTCGGCATGTCCGGTGGACCTAACCCGTACTGGGCAAGGTATGACTGGGATCTCGCGCTGCTGGACGCTTCGGCAATCACGGGACAACCGTACCAGAGCGGAGACTATGGATTCGTCGATACGGAGATGTTCCTGTCCATCAACCACGAGGTTGCACCGGCTGAGCAAGCCTGGGGCATGGACGCAAACTGCGGTGACTGCCACCTCTCCGGACAGATCGACTGGGCGGCCCTGGGCTGGACCAACGACCCGGCAATCGACGGAGTACGTCCGTAACATTCCCCTTGCCGCGAATAACGACAAACGGCAATTCAGAGGCGCCCTTCATGGGCGCCTCTTTTTTTGCCGGGATTCTGCAGGGACTAGCGCTCGCTGCCGAGCTCGGTCAGGATCTGGTGCCAGTACTCGAGCGCCGAGTAAAAGCTCTTGACGGGCACACGCTCGTTCAAGCCGTGCGCAAAGGAGTCTTCCTCACGAATGAACAGGCCGCTGACCCCGTAGGTGTCCATGCCGGCCAGGCGCGTTTCCTTGCCGTCCGTGCCGTAGGGAGCCATGTAGGGGATAACAGGCACCACCCCGTAGTGTGCGTGAGCCGCGTCCGTCACGAGAGCACTGACGTCCTCCCTCATCGGTGACACCGGGCTCTCGAGCGGTTCGCCCAGCGTGACGATCTCGAGATCCGGGTTGCCCGCAATCTCGAACAGCGTCGCCTTGATCTCTTCCGCCGTAACTCCGGGGAAGATACGGCAGTTGACCGTCGCCGTCGCTGACTGCGGCAAGGCGTTCTCGGCGTGGCCGGCCCTGAGCATGGTTGCAACACAGGTGGTACGCGTCACGCCGACCTGCCCCGGCATCTGCTCGAGCACCGCACGTGCGGTCTCGTCTTCCTGGTCCTCGGCAAACGTGCTCATGGCGCCCGACACCGGCTCCGGCACAAGGCTGGAGAGTTTGCGGAAATAGTCCTGTGTGATGTCGTTGATACGCCCGGGAAAACGGTGCGCCTCGATGTTCTTCAGGGCGCTCGCGAGTTCGTAGATGGCGTTGTCGGCCCGGGGTGTCGAGCTGTGACCGCCCGGGTTGCGTACAGTGAGTTCGTACGTCGCGTAGGTCTTCTCCGCGGCCTGCAGAAGGTAGGCGACCGGGTTGTGATCGTGGTCCTGGTAGCCGCCACCGGCGTCAGCGTTGAGAACGAACTCGGCGTCGGTCAGGTTCCGGTGCGTGGTCACAAGGGCTCGTGTCGTCTCCATGCCGGTCTCTTCGTCGCCCGAGAATGCGAGGACCAGGTCGCGAGTGGGTGTGAACCCGGCTCGTTTCAGGCGCAGGAACGTGGTCGTCAGGGTCGTGATCCCCATCTTGTTGTCGAGCGTCCCCCGGCCGAAGAAAAAGCCGTCTTCCTCGATCAGGGTGAATGGATCGCGCTCCCAGTCGGAGCGAATCGCGTCGACGACATCCATGTGTGCGAGCAACAGCACGGGTTTCTTGCCGGACAGGCCGTTGCCGCGAAACTGCACGACGAGCGAGGCCGCCTGTTCACCCGTGGAGAGCATCTGTGGAATAACGTGGATATCTTCGTCGTCGAAGCCGGCGTCCCGAAACAGGCCGGCAAGGTATTCCGCCATCGCCGGCACGTTGCCGTGACCCGCCGCGGTTCGCATACCGATAATGTCGTCAAAGATGCCGCGCGCTTCGCGCTGATAGTCCTTGCTATACGATGCGCTGCCGGTTTGCGCAACCGCAGCAGCAGAGACAAACAAGCAAACAATTGTTGTGGCCAACCTGAACATGGCACCCCCTTGGCTGTTTTTTTGCCAGACTATCACGATAGTATTGGACGCATTAAGAATAACAACAGCCTGGAGATTCCCATGCGCCGCTTTCTTGTCGCCCTGCTGCTGGTTCTGCCCGGTGGCCCACTACTCGCCGATGTGGACGTACGCGACGCAGATGCTGAAATGTACCCCTCCGACGTCACCTACGACGCCGCCATACCGACTCCGGCGAGCGTACTCGGTCACGAACTCGGGGCGGCACCGGTGCGACACCACAAGCTGGTCGAATACATCACGACCGTCGCCGCTATGAGCGACCGGCTCACCGTGGAAACGATCGGCTATACACACGAGCGGCGCCCGATCCTGTTTGTCGTCGCTACGTCGCCGGGCAATCACGCTCGTATCGACGACATTCGGAAACAACACGTTGCATTGACCGAGCCGCAGTCCGGCCAGGCCGTGACCGGGGACATGCCCGTTGTCACGTGGCTGAACTACGGAGTTCACGGCGCGGAAGCGAGCGGCATGGATGCGGCACTGCCCTTTATCTATTACCTCGCAGCCGCGAACAGCCCGGATCTCGATCGCATCCTTGACGAGAGTGTCATTCTCGTGACCGCGATCTTCAATCCGGACGGCCACAACCAGCGCATCGCCTGGCTGGACGCGTACGGTGGCGAACGCGCCAATGCCAACCCGTCGCACATCGAGCACGATTTCAACTGGCAGTTTGCCCGCACCAACCACTACTGGTTCGACCTGAATCGCCAGTGGCTGCTCCTGACGCAGCCGGAGCCACGTGCCTGGATGAAGAAATGGCATGCATGGCGGCCTAACCTGACCGTCGACTATCACGAAATGAGTGGCGGCCAGACGTATTACTTCCACCCGGGCGTGGCGACGCGCACGAACCCTCTCGCGCCGGACGAGGCAGAACGCCTGATGGCGGAGACCGCCCGCACCTCCGAGGAGTTCCTCGACGCCGAGGGCCGCCTCTATTACCACGGCGAGGACTTCGACAATTTCTATGTCGGCAAGGGCTCCACGTTTCCACTCCTGAACGGCGGCGTGGGCATACTCTATGAAGCCGGCGCAACGCTCGGCCGCGAACTCAATACCCGGCATGGCCTCCGCACCTACCGCGAAAACATCCGCAAGCAGTTCCGCACGAGCATCGCGAGCATCGAGGCGGGAGCGAGACTTCGGCCCGACTACCTGCGCTACCAGAAGTCCTTCTACGATTCCGCCTTGCAGCAAGCAGCCGCATACCCGACCAAGGCATGGGTGGTCAGCGCCGAGGGCGATCCGGCTCGACTGCACTTCTTCGCAGACATGCTCAACTACCATCGCATCGAGACGCGTAAACTGGGCCGCGAGATTTCGGTCGGCGGCGAGACCTTTCACCCCGACGACTCTCTCGTCGTCTCGTTCGCCCAGCCCCAACATCGCCTGATTCGCAGTCTTTTCGAAACCATCCGGGAATTCGAAGACAACACGTTCTATGACGTCTCTACGTGGACGATGCCCGCGGCCTTTGGCCTGAAGAATGCGGCCCTCGGCAGCCGTGAGGTCCGTGGCGGCGTTGTCGCGGAACTTCACGTACCGCCATTCCCCGTCGCTGCGGCGCCCGACGCCTCCAGCTATGGCTATGTGTTCGAGTGGGGTGGCTACTACGCTCCACGGACGTTGCAGCGCGTTCTCGAGGCCGGCCTGCTGGCATCCGTGGCCACCAGGCCGTTTACCGCGGCGACGCGCTCCGGCCCCGTCGAACTCCCGCGAGGCTCGATACTCGTGCCGTTCGATCGCCAGGAAAAGAGCCGCGAGGACATCCTCGAAATCATGCGAGTTGCCGCCAGTGACGACGGTGTCACGGTGCATTCCCTGGTTTCCGGCCGCAGTGTGACAGGCACGGCCGGCGTGGACCTGGGCGGTCCGTCGTTCGTGCCGGTCAAGGAACCCAATGCACTGTTACTGGTGGGGAGAAACATCAATCTTTACGACGCCGGGGAGATCTGGCACCTGCTGGACCACCGCATGAACATCCCGCTGACCCTGCGCGATCGCGACCGCCTTGCGGGCATCCGATGGGATGACTACACGCACATCATCGTCACGCATGGCGACTATGACGACTACGAGCCCGAATTCGCAAATCGTCTGCGACTGTGGGTGGCAGAAGGCGGTACCCTGATTGGCATGCGCAACGCGGCACCCTGGGTGCGCGCGACAACGCTCGACTGGGTTGATCCGGAGAGCGAGGAAGCACTGGCGGCAATGGACGAAGACGAAGAAGAGCCGGACGAACCGGCCGCACGCGCCCCCTATGCCGAGAAGGATCGCCAGGAAGCCGAAGAAGTCATCGGCGGTGCGATATTCTCGGCCGATCTCGACAACACGCATCCGCTCGGGTTCGGGTATGGACGGCGAAACATCTTTCTCCACAAGAATTTCAAGGAACCGATGGAGCCAACGGACAATCCCTGGGCAACGGTGATCGCCTACGCGGAGCAGCCCGCCTACTCCGGATACGTATCGGCAGAAAACGAAACGGCGCTTGCCGGTACGCCGGCGCTAATCGCCGAGCGCAGCGGAGCCGGTACCGTCATCCTGTTCGCTGACAATCCCAATTTCCGCGGTTACTGGTACGGCACCAACAAGTTGTTCCTGAATGCGCTATTCTTTTCAAAAGCATTTGATGCGCCGGCAGAAGAATAAGATACCCCCGGTCAAGTGTCTGAAAAACAAGAGTATTCTTCTCGACGCATACGGCCCGCTGCAGGGCTGGCCGAAGGTGTAAAACCGAAATACTAGCGCCGTGAACCCTGCGCTATGCTGACGGCAAACAAGACCGAGAGGACTAAGCTCATGCCCTATTCTACTGCCGATATCCGAAACGTTTGCTTGGTGGGACCGAGCCACGCGGGAAAGACGCTGCTGACAGAAGCCCTGTTGTTCGCCGGCGGAAAGATCGCGGAAAAAGGCTCGATCGATAAAGGCACCACCGTTTCCGACTACACGCCACGCGAAAAAGACGTCGGGCATTCGCAGTTCAACTCAGTCTGTCACCTCGACCACGAAGGCATTCATGTCAACCTGATCGACACCCCGGGATACCGCGATTTCTACGGGCGAGCCCTCTCAGTCATGCCGGCCGCCGAAACCGCCGCCATCGTAATCAATGCCCAGGCCGGCGTGGAGATGATCGCGCGACGCATGATGAAAGCCGCGCACGAGCAGCGCATGTGCCGCATGATAATCGTCAACCAGATCGACGCCGAAGGGGTCAACCTGGAAAAAGTGTTCAACGACATCCAGGAGGCTTTCGGCCCAGAGTGCCTGCCCATGAACCTGCCGACAGCGGACGGTAAAGCCGTAGTCGATTGCTTCTTCCAGCCCGAAGGCGACGAGACAGCCTTCAGCTCCGTCAAGGAAGCGCACACGCAGATTGTCGACCAGGTTGTCGAGGTCGACGAGGCCCTCATGGAGCTCTATCTCGAGCAGGGCGAGGAACTCGCACCCGAGCAGTTGCACGACCCGTTCGAGAAAGCGCTACGCGAAGAACACCTCGTACCGGTCTGCTTCGTCTCGGCCGAAACCGGCGTTGGCATTCGCCAGCTACTGCAGATATTCGAGCGCCTGATGCCGAACCCGTTTGAGGGCAACCCGCGGATCTTCCTGAAGGGTGAAGGCGCGGAAGCAACCGAGGTCGAAGTAAAACCCGACCCGGACGCCCATGTGGTCGCACATGTATTCATGGTCAACATCGATACTTTCAAGGGTCGGCTTGGCGTGTTCCGCATTCACCAGGGCACGATCAAGGCCGGCAACCAATTGTATGTAGGCGATGCCCGCAAGCCCTTCAAGGCGACACAATTACTCAAGGTCAACGGCGATACGCATACGAAGGCCAAGGTCGGCGTACCGGGCGACATCTGCGCGGTGCCACGTGTGGACGAAGCCCACTACGATGCCGTGTTGCATGACTCGCATGACGAAGACCATTTCCACCTGAAGCCCGTCAAGCTGCCGCGACCGATGTTCGGCCTCGCCGTTCGACCCAAGAACGACGCGGACGCGCAGAAGACCTCGGATGCGCTGCACGTGGCCGAGGCAGAGGATCCGTCCCTGCAGGTCGAGCACAACGCCACGCTGAACGAGGTCGTTCTCCGCGGCCTGGGCGAGTTGCATCTCTCGACCGTCATGCAGCAAATCAAGGATCGCCATGGCCTGGAGATCGTGACATCCCTGCCATCCATCGCGTACCGCGAAACGATCACGGCCAGTGCCGAAGGCCACCACCGTCACAAGAAGCAGACCGGTGGTGCCGGCCAGTTCGGCGAGGTCTACCTGCGCGTCGAACCGCTGCCGGCAGGCGCGGGTTTCGAGTTCGAAAACAAGGTCGTTGGCGGTGCAATCCCCTACCAGTTCATCCCGGCGGTCGAGAACGGCGTGCGCCAGGTAATGAAAGAAGGCGCGATTCACGGTTACCCGATGCAGGACATCAAGGTAACGGTCTACGACGGCAAGTTTCACTCCGTGGACTCCAAGGAAATCGCGTTTGTCCAGGCCGGCCGGAAGGCCTTCATCGATGCGGTCGCCAAGGCTCGGCCCATCGTCATGGAGCCCATCGTGCACGTGGACTTCACGATCCCCAGCGACTGTGTCGGCGGCGTTACGGGCGACCTGTCCGGCATGCGCGGCATGATCAGCGGCACCGATGCGCTGCCTGACAACCGCCTGGTGGTCTCAGGGCAGGTGCCGTTGCAAGAGCTGCAAGGCTATCATTCGCGGCTCAAATCGCTGACCGGCGGCGATGGCAGCTTCACGATGGATTTCAGCCACTATGCCGAAGTACCGGCGAACGAGCTGAAGAACATCAAGGAAGCCGCCGCCGATTAACAGGCAGGCAAGAAAAAGGGCGCCATGCGGCGCCCTTTTTTTACCCCCAAGCCGACTTAATAACGGCCGTGCTGCTTGAAGATGTAGTTGGACAGCTCGACGAACTCGGTATTCATGCGATGGACGATGCGATGCGCTGAGCGCGCAACTGCACGCATGACCTTGTAGACCAGTTGCGGGTTCGAGTCGATGATTCCTTCGAACGCCTCCCTCGACAGCGACAATACCCGGGTCTCGCTGAGCGCCCGCAGCCCGACCGTGTGCGGCGTACCGTCGATGAAACTCAACTCGCCGGCAAGCTCACCTTCGCGCAATACCGCGAGGCTGGCGAAGTTGTCGTCGCCGGTGCGTTTTACGACTTCAACCTTGCCCGTGAGGATGACGTGCAGGGAGTTGTCGGTCATGCCGTCCTCGAAAAGGAACTCATCGTCAGCCAGAAGCCGCTCCTCCATAAGGCTGCCCAGGAGCTCGACGTCGCCGTCGGAAAGCTCTGCACCCAGCGAGGAGCTTGCTATCAGATTCGCTTTATCATTCATGGCGTCACTATCCACTGCGGAAAATACGGGGTCAATTGGGGTTAGCCACATTACCGGATAGTAGGGTTTGATGGACAATATCGCCATGAAAAAACTGACCCAAAGCTACATGACCGGCGAGGGCTCGGGCCAACTTCTCTACGAGACTATTGGCGCCTGTTTTGACCGCGTCGTGAACCTGAATCCGGACACCCTGGCGCTGATTGTGCGACACCAGGATGTCCGCTGGACTTACCGTGAATTCAGCGACCAGGTCGACCGCCTCGCAACAGGGCTGCTCGAACTCGGCATCGAGCCGGGCGACCGTGTCGGTATCTGGGGACCCAACAGCTACGAGTGGGTGCTGACCCAGTTCGCGACCGCGAAAATCGGTGCAATCATGGTCTGCGTGAATCCGGCCTATCGGCTCTTCGAACTCGAGTTCGTGCTGAACAAGGTCGAGTGCAAGACCATCATCGCGGCCGAGAAGTTCAAGTCCAGCGAATACCTGAACATGCTAAAAACACTCGCACCGGAACTGTCGAGCTGCGAACCCGGTTACCTGAGAGCGGAAAAACTCCCGCACCTGAAGACCGTCATCCGCATGGGTGACACGCGGTCACCAGGGATGTTCAATTTCGAGGAAGTGTGCACACTGGGCGACCAGGACACCCGGAAACGAATGGCCGAAATAGAGGGCAAGTTACGCCCGGACGACGCCATCAACATCCAGTTCACAAGTGGCACGACCGGCAACCCGAAAGGTGCCACTCTCACGCATGTAAACATCCTCAACAACGGCTACCAGGCCGGCAAGGGAATGGCGCTGACCCCTGAGGACAAACTCTGCATTCCGGTGCCGCTGTATCATTGCTTTGGCATGGTGCTCGGCGTCCTTGCCGCCATGTCGCACGGTGCGACCATGGTATTTCCGAGCCCCGTTTACGACCCGCTCTCCACGCTGGAAGCGGTCGAGGCGGAAAAATGCACGGCCCTGCACGGCGTGCCGACGATGTTCGTGACGGAACTCGATCACCCCGAATTCCACCGCTTCGACGTCTCGACGCTGCGCACCGGCATCATCGCGGGAGCGCCCTGCCCCGAAGAGCTCATGAAGCGCATCATCCGCGACCTGCACATGGAAAACGTGCTGATCGGATACGGCCAGACCGAAGTCAGCCCGATCAATCACATGACCCTGCCCGAAGACTCGATGGAAAACCGGACACAGACGGTTGGGCGACCGATCCCTTACGTCGAGATCAAGATCGTCGACGCAGAGAATCGCGTTGTGCCGATCGGCGAGCAGGGTGAAATCTGCACGCGTGGCTATTCGGTCATGAAAGGCTACTGGAATGACGACGACAAGACGGCAGAGACGATCGTCGATGGCTGGCTGCATTCCGGCGATCTCGGCACGATGAACGAGCACGGCTATGTGCGCATCACGGGCCGTATCAAGGACATGATCATTCGCGGCGGTGAGAACATCTACCCGCGCGAGATCGAAGAGTTCCTCTACACGCACCCGAAGATCAGCGAAGTACAGGTCTTCGGCGTTGAAGATCCCAAGATGGGTGAGGAAGTGTGTGCCTGGATCCAGCTCAAGGAAGGCCAGACCGCAACCGAAGAGGAGATCAGGAGCTTCTGCAAGGGCCAGATCTCGCATTTCAAGATTCCACGCTATGTGCGTTTTGTTGACGAGTTTCCAATGACAGTCACGGGCAAGATCCGTAAGATTGAGATGCGCGCCATGATGGCAGAAGCTCTCAGGGGAGCTGCCTGACGGAGAAACCTGTTGGTGTTTAAAACTCGCCTCAAGAAACTGGACGCCGCGATGGAAGCGGCGGCAAGTTACGAGGAATGGAAACAGCTGGCCAGGGAGCACGACAAGGCGTCGGGCACCGACAAATGGCAAGCCGTTGACGAATCCAAGCATTTCGACTTCGCGTCGATCCGCTCGCGCCTCGATCACCTGCGCCGGCTTAGAAAGAAAGGTGACAACAGCGCCTTGCTGTTCACGCTTAACGAGGGCATTCACGGCAACCTGGGCGGCATGGGTAGCAGTGCCCTCTATGGCAAGACGCGCTTTGGCACCAAGGACCTGATTCGCGAGTACGTCGAGGAAGTTGCCGCGTCCCTCGAGCACCTCGCCAGTCCCGCTGTCGCCGACATCACGTTTGAGCAAAAGCTCGACTTCTTCCGCCGCGCCAGCCATTGCTATGGCCGCTCGGCATTCATGATGAGCGGTTCCGGCACCCTGCTGTTCTTCCACCTGGGCGTGGTCAAGGCGTTGTGGGAAGAGCGCCTGCTGCCGGACATCATCTCCGGATCGAGCGGTGGCGCATTTGTCGGCGCGGTTGCCTGCGCCAGCACAGATGACGAACTCAGCGAATTCTTCGATCCGGAAAACATGCCGGGCAGACGCTTGTCCTCCGGCGTGCTGGACGCGATTTCATCGTTCGTCAGCCCGGAACTGGTGACGGCCGGGGAAGTCTGGACCATGCTCGAGAAATTCCTGCCCGACTACACGTTCCAGGAGGCTGCGGAACGCACCGGCCGACATATGAACGTCTCGGTTGCGCCGGCGGAAACCCTGCAGCGCTCGCGGCTGTTGAACGCCGACACGTCACCCAACGTCTACATGCGCGAGGCCGTACTCGCATCGACCGCGTTCCCGGGATTTTTCCCGCCGGTGACGCTCATGGCCAAGAACGATGCCGGTGAGCGGCAGCAATACCATGGCTCACGACGCTGGGTTGACGGTTCCCTGAGCGAGGACCTGCCGGCCAAGCGACTGTCGCGCCTGTACGGCGTAAACCACTACATCGTGAGCCAGACCAACCCGCTGGTGATCCCGTTCATCAACGATCGCGAGCGCAAACCCGACACCTGGTCCGCGCTGAAGCACGCCACCTTCAGCAGCGCCAAGACCTGGGTGAATGCCGGTGCGACGGTGCTCAACAGACCGCTGTCGGCGGTACCCGAGATCAAGCGCGTGACAAACTCCCTGCTGTCGGTGATGAACCAGAGCTACGTCGGCGATATCACGATCCTGCCGCTGACCAAGTTCCACAACCCGTTCCGTGCCCTGTCCTGGCGTACGCACGAGGAAATAGTGGGGCTCATGGATGAAGGCGAACGGGCAACCTGGCCGCAGCTCGAGCGCATACGTATACAGACTCTCATCAGCAGGACGCTGGACCCGATCCTCCACAGTTACGAAGAGGAACACCTCCAACAGTTTGGTGAGAAGAAGATTGCGGCACTCTGACGATTACCTCGACGTTCGGCATTCGCGGGCGCGTGGCTCAAGTCGTCTCTACCAGCAAACCTGGCTTCCGGATACCGAGTTGCGCGCCATCGTGCTGCTCGTCCACGGTCTCGGTGAGTACAGCGGCCGCTACACCCACGTTGCCCGGCACCTGACGGATCGCGGCTTCGCGGTCTACGCGCTCGACCACTACGGTCACGGCAAGTCCGATGGCCACGCCGGCTTCGTGGAGCGCTTCAGTGTGTACCTGGACGGCGTCGCCGCCCTGCTGCAGAAAATCCGTGACGAGCATGCGGAACTGCCCGTGTTCCTCCTCGGCCACAGCATGGGTGGCCTGATCGCCGCAGCGTTCCTGATCGATCACCAGGACGCGTTTCGCGCCGCCGTGCTCTCGGGCCCGGCCATCGAATCCGACCAGGCGCCGCCGGCGATCGTCATGGCGATCGTTCGCTTGCTGTCGGCTCTCGTGCCAACCGTGCCGCTGATCCGGCTCGACGCGAGCGGCGTAAGCAGGGACAAGGATGTCGTCAGCAACTACATGAACGATCCGCTCGTCCATCACGGCAAGTTGTCCGCCCGCCTGATCGCCGAGATGTCGGCGGCAATGCAAAACACGCTGGCGAGAGCCGGGGACATCGAGCTGCCGATCATCGCGATGCACGGCGAGGACGATCGGCTGACGTCGCCGGCCGGATCCGCGGCATTGATCGAGGCCATCGGTTCCGCGGACAAGACCCTCAAGACCTATCCCGGCCTGTACCATGAGATTTTCAACGAGCCCGAGCAAGAAGCCGTGCTTGCCGACATGAGCCGCTGGCTGGAGACGCACCTTTGACCAAAGACCTGTTCCGCGACGATGCCTACCTGAAATCCTGTACCGCCACGGTGACCGAATGCGGCGACGGGTGGATTCGCGTCGACCAGACGGTCTTCTATCCCCTCGGGGGCGGTCAGCCCGGCGATACCGGGTCGTTGTCCTGGGACGGCAATGCCGCGCGGATTGTCGATACGCGTTATGTCGATCGCGACATCGCCCACTTCCTGGAAGACGGCGCCAGCGCTCCTGCCGTCGGCACCGAGGTCAGGCTCGAACTCGATTGGGACCGCCGTTACCGGCACATGCGCATGCATACGGCCATGCACCTCCTTGGCTCGGTGCTGCAGTACGGGGTAACGGGCGGCAACATCGGCGCTGAGAAGAGCCGCCTGGATTTCGACATGGAAGACACGGTGGATAAGGAGGCCGTTGGCGCCGCGCTGGCCGACCTCGTTGCCGCCGATCACGCGGTCAGCTGTCGCTGGATCAGCGAGGCGCAACTCGACGCCAACCCCGAGCTCGTACGCACGATGTCGGTACAACCGCCGCGTGGCCGAGGGGCGATTCGCCTGCTGGAAATCGAAGGCATCGATCTGCAGCCCTGCGGTGGCACGCACCTGCGTTCAACGTCCGAGGTCGGTGCCGTGCGCATCGGCAAAGTCGAGAAAAAAGGCCGCCAGAACCGGCGTGTTAACATCCATCTCGACGACTGATTCGAGGGGGGCCGATGGAGACAAATACGAATCCGGCAGCGGCGGGGCCGGTCGAAGCGGGTCAGCGTATAGTCAGTCTCGATCGCCTGCGGGGCGTGGCCATACTCGGCATCCTCGTGATGAACATCTACGTATTTGCGATGCCGTTCATCGGCTACACCAATCCGCTGCGCATGGGAGGTACCGAGGCCTGGAACCTCGGTACGTGGATCTTCACGCACCTTCTCTTCGACCAGAAGTTCATCAGTATTTTCGCGATGCTGTTCGGCGCCGGGCTGGTGCTCATGACCGACCGAGCCGAGGCGCGGGGCGCCAAACCCGGCCGTATCTATCTGCGACGGCAACTGTGGCTGATGGTTATCGGCGCCGCGCATGGCTACCTGCTATGGGCGGGAGACATACTGTTCGTCTATGCACTCATCGGACTTCTCGCTTACCTGTTCCGCAAGCGCCAGCCACGCACGTTGATCATCATCGCTTGCCTGCTGCTGCCGGTATCGCTCCTGCTTAATGCGGGCAACGCCGTCCAGGTTGAAATGATGATGGAAGAGGTCGCGGCGGCCGAGGCACAACTGGAGCGTGGCGAGGAACTCGACGACGAGCAGAATGAGCTGCTGGAGGGCTGGGAAAGACAACGCGCGTTCATGATGCCAACCGACGAGGATGTGCAGGCAGAGCTTGACGCCTACCGGGGAAGCTATGCCGAAATCGTCGCCTTCCGCGCGCCGCTGGTGGCGATGATGCAGTTGTTCCTGCCGATCTTTTACGGGATCTGGCGTGTCGGTGCGCTGATGCTCATCGGCATGGCATTCATGAAGCTGGGTATCCTCACGGCGGAGCGTTCGGCCGGCTTCTATACGCGTTTCATGCTTACGGGCTACGTTCTCGGTCTGCCGTTGACCGCCTTCAGCGCCTGGGACCTGTTTGCACACGGCTTTGAGCCCATTTACATGATGCGCACAGGCGGCATCGCCAACTATATCGGCAGCGTGCTCGTTGCCTTCGGGCACATCGGACTCGTCATGTTGCTTACCAGGACCGGCGTCCTGCAGCGTGTCCTGGAGCGCTTCGCCGCCGTCGGGCGCATGGCACTGACCAACTACCTGATGCACTCGGTTGTGCTCACCAGTATCTTCTACGGCTATGGGCTCGGCCTGTTCGGCAGTGTGCCGAGAATCGCGCAGATGGCCTTTGTCGCCGGCGTTGTCGGGTTCCAGCTCTGGTTCAGCACCTGGTGGCTCGCGCGCTTTCGTTTCGGCCCCGTCGAGTGGCTGTGGCGCTCCGCGACCTACTGGAAGGTACAGCCGCTGCGATGAGCCGCAAGCTGAACATCACGCGCCGTGACTTTATCAACGGCGTGGCCATGAGCGTCGCGGCGGGCAGCGCGTTGTCGCCGCTGGAGTTGCTCGCGGGCGTGAAGGCGCCCTACCCGCCGGCACTGACGGGGATGCGCGGCAGTCACGCCGGTTCGTTCGAGGTTGGACACGCCGTCGCCAGGGAAGGAAAACGCTGGCCCGTTCCCTCTCTGCTAACCGACGATGTGTATGACCTCGTCGTTGTCGGCGGCGGCATTTCCGGCCTCACGGCCGCTTTCCGGTTTCGGCAGGAGGCCGGCAACGACGCCCGCATACTCGTGCTCGACAACCACGACGATTTCGGCGGCCACGCCAAGCGAAACGAGTTCGACGTCGACGGCAAGACACTCATTGGCTATGGCGGCAGCCAGTCACTCGAGGCACCGGGGCAGTACTCGCGGGCGGCCAGGCGGCTGCTCAGGGATGTTGGCGTCGAACCGCGCCGCTTCTACGACTACTTCGACCAGGACTTCTACTCGAAGCGCGGGCTCGGGCGCGGCGTCTACTTCGCGGCTGAACGCTACGGCAGGAACAGCGTGCACCGCGACGCCGTGGTCATGTGGGGACGCGGGCACGGCGAGGCCACGGCGTCGATCCTGGCGGACTACCCGATACCGGATGAGGCCAGGGACAGTTTCCTCAGGCTGCTGACGGGACCGCAGGACCTGTTGCCGGACATGCCGCTGGCCCCGAAAGCGAAGCTCATGGCCGGCATCAGCTATTGCGACTTCCTGCGAAAATACGGGGAGGTACACGAAGACGTCGTAACGTTCCTGCGCGACTACTGGAAGTCGTACTGGGGCGTCGGCCATGACGTGCTCTCGGCGCTGGAAGGCGCACGCATGGGATTGCCCGGCGTCTGGGACGTGGACCCGCGTATCGATCCGAGCTTCGCGGAGGACGACGAGCCGTACATTTACCATTTCCCGGACGGCAATGCGGGCGTTGCGAGGGCCCTGGTCCGGCAGCTTGTGCCCGCGGCAATGCCGGGCGATACGATGGGCGATCTCGTGACCACGAGGGCCGACTACGCTGCGCTCGACCTTGCTGCAAACCCCGCGAGAATCCGCTTGAACAGCACGGCCGTCGACGTGCGCCACAGCAAGGACGGCAAGACGGTGGATGTGACCTACGTTAAGAGCGGCAAGGCGTTCCGCGTGCGCGGCCGGCATACGATCCTGGCTTGCTACAACCGCCTCATCCCGCACATCTGCCCGGAGCTGCCGGCGGAGCAGAAACAGGCGATCGACCTCGCAACGAAAACGCCGCTCGTCTATATCAATGTTGCCCTGCGCAACTGGACGGCATTCGCGAATCTCGGTTACAGCTATTTCTACGTTCCGGGCAACGAGATCATGCACAGCTTCACGCTGGACTTTCCCGTCTCCATGGGTGGCTACGACTTCGCCCGGACGACACACGACCCGATCATCGTGCACGGCACCTATTGCCCCACCTTGCCCGGCAAGGGCCTGACGCACCGCGAACAAATGGTCGCCGGCCGGGCCATGCTCTATGAGAAGAGCTACGACGAACTCGAGTCGTCGATAGTGAATACGTTGCAGGGTGCACTGGGCGGTGGCGGCTTCGATGCGGCTCGGGACATCGCGGGCATCACCATCAACCGCTGGCCGCATGGCTATGCCTACGAGTACAACGAGCTGTTCGATCCGCCAACCTGGAACCGGCGGGAGGGCCCTCACCTGCTGGGCGCTGCCCGCATCGGGCGTATTTCGATCGCCAATTCGGACGCGGCGGCGTACGCCTACGTCGACGGGGCTATCGATGCCGCCGAGCGCGCAGTCAACGAGCAGATACGCGTCTGATCAGCCGAGCGCGTCGGCTGCTGCCCGCGCCGTCAGGATGCACCCGGACAGGAATGTGCCTTCCAGCGAGCGTCTGCCGCTGGCGCCGCCACCGCCGAAGCCGGCAGCCTCACCAATCGCGAAAAGACCGGCGATCGGCTTGCCGTTGCGATCGAGCGCACGACTCTCGAGGTCCGTCTGGATACCGCCCAGGCTTTTGCGCGTGATCAGGCGCAGCTTGATGGCGATCAATGGGCCATGCTCGAGCAGCGGTTTCGGCTTGCACGTGCGTATGCGGTCCGAGCGCCAGGCGCGCGCATGCACGATCCTGCGAACCTGGTCGTCGTTCCACAGCGCGGGGCCGCGGCGAACGTTGTCATCAAACGACCCGATAGCCCGGGCGACATTGTCGAGTTTCACGTAATCACTGCCGTCAAGCGCATTCATTTCCGCCACGAGCTCTGCAAGCGTATCGGCGACGATGAAGTGGTCGCTCTCCTCCTGCATTTGCCGCACAAGCCGATGGTTGCCGAGCAGTGATTCCCTGAGGAACGGCAACATCCGGCTGTCACGAATATGCGGGTTGTGTTCAGCCCCGGAGATCGCGAACTCCCTGGCCGCAATGCGCCAGTTGAGCACCTGCCAGCTCCAGGGCTTCTCCATCGCGGACAGGCGGCCGCACATGTCGTTGGTGTCGAAGCCGGTTATGAGCGGTTCGGGGCCGATGCGGTTGCCCGAGTGATCCAGCCACAATGCCGACTTGCACGGTATAAGGCTGAGACCGTGGCCGTCGAACTGCGGCAACGGGTGCGGGATACCGGCCGCGTAGTTCCACATGTTCTCGAGATGCGTGACGACGCCACCGTGTTGTTCAACGACTTCGTGCATCGCGCCGTCGCAATACGGGTGCGATCCATTCAGCAGTTCTTCGGGAGCCTCTCCCCAGTACCAGTGATCACGCACCTTTTGCAGGTTGCCGTTGATACCGCCGGTCGCAACCATCGTCTGTCCGCCGAGGAACTCACACTCCTCACCGCTTGCCTCCATGACGCCCCGGCAACCGCTGATGCGTCCATCGTCGACGAGCAGCTCTTCCACCCGGCAACCGAACACGAAACTCAGCTTGCCGGCATGGCGATGCGCCGCGAGCAGAGCGGCAAACCGTTCGACAAGGCCGAGCCCCGTGCCCCAGAGGATGTGATAGCGAGGCACGCTGTTCCCCGGTAAGAAATTGCCACGTTCAACCCAGTTGACGGCCGGCAGGAAGCGCATGCCCTTTTGGCGGAGCCAGTGAAAGACCCGGTCGGCACACTGCTCCACGTAGGCCTCGGCCCAGCGTTTTGGCCAGATATCCAGTTCGCCGAACTCCGCGAAGGAATGCCAGTCCGAGAGGGCCAGATCCGGCGAATCCTTGATGCCCATCCTGCGTTGCAGCGGCGTACCGACCAGCGCCATGCCACCGAAGGCCGTGCGGGCCAGCCCGCCGACGTTTGCCGCGGCATGGCGATCGATGAGCGTCACCGACTTGCCCCGCTCCAGGCATTCGTGGGCGGCGACCAGCCCGGCGATACCCGCCCCGATAATTACGATGTCGCTTTTCTGCCCCGGCATGTGTTTTTCCCGTACTTGTTTTTAGTTGCACGGTTGTCCAGACTAATGTCTCCCCTGATATTGGCACTTCCGGAACGCACAGACAATGAACCTTCGAACAGCGATCTTCCTGCTCACAGCGCTCGTTCTTCCAGGCCTCGCCGCCGCTGGTGACGACGCTTCCGGCGAAGCACTCTACGCCACCTGCGCCGCCTGTCATGGCGCCAGCGGCGAAGGCAACGAGGCACTCAATGCCCCGGGTATTGCCGGCCAGTCCGAGTCCTACCTCGCGCGCCAGCTCTGGGATTTCAAGGATGGGCGCCGTGGCAAGGAACCCGGGGATACAACGGGTGCCCAGATGCTGCCGATGGCGGCAACGCTCCCGGATGGTGACGCGATTACGTCCGTTGCAGCGTATATCGCTGCAATGCCTGCGGCACAGCCGGCTGCAACTATTACCGGCGATGCGGCGCATGGCCAGAAGCTCTACACGAGCAAGTGCGGCGCCTGCCATGGTGGCCAGGGCTGGGGCAACGAGGCCTTGTTCACGCCGCGCCTGACGGTCATTGGTGACTGGTACCTCCTGCGCCAGGTAGCGAAGTTCCAGGAAAGCCTGCGCGGTGCTCATGAGGACTCCAAGTACGGCCAGCAGATGGCAATGATGGCAAAGACCGTTACCGAGGATGAGCTCAAAGACATCGCCGCCTTCCTGAATGCGCAGGACCCTCAGCAGTAAGGCGTCCCTGGCAGGTTTCGTCGTCCTGGCGTTCTGCAGGACCGTACTTGCCGAACCAGAGGTCGAGCTGCAGAGCGACTGCCCGCCCGGGTTCGAGCTGACCGACAACAATGCGTGTGAGTTGCGCACGCTGTACCAGAACTACGATTCGCTGCACCACGCAGGCGTAGGCGGCCCCAGGACGGGGCTGCCACAAGCCCGCGATGGTTTCTCGCCGCAGCAGATCGATCTCGGGCGCTACCTCTTTTTCGATCCCTTGTTATCAGGCGACGACAGCCTGTCCTGCGCGAGCTGTCACCATCCCGACCTCGGCTTTGCCGACGGCCGCCCGCGCAGTATCGGCATCGGCGGGGCCGAAGTCGCGCGAGCCGCCCCCAGCCTCTGGAACGTAGGGTTCCTGCGCAAGTTCTTCTGGGATGCCCGTGCCGGTTCACTCGAGGAACAAATGCAGGGACCGCTGTACGCCGACGACGAAATGGGGACCACGCCGGCACAATTGCTCGCCGACATCGGCGACAACGAGCACTACCGCCGGCTGTTCCGCGATGCGTATCCGGGTAGCGAGGGGCCACCGACACTTGACCAGATCTACAAGGCTATCGCGGCGTTCCAGGCTTCCCTCGTCTCGTTGAACAGCCGCTATGACCAGTATGCACACGGCTATCACGACGCGCTGACGGATCGGGAAAAGGCCGGCATGAACGTGTTCCGTTCGTTTGTCGCACGCTGCGCCGAATGCCATACGCCGCCGCTGTTCACCAACCAGCAAGTGGCCGTCATTGGCGTCAGGGAACCCGATGGACGGGCGTTCGATCCGGGCGCCGGGGCCGTAACCGGCAATCCCGGCCTGCGCGGCGGCTTCAAGGTGCCGGGCCTGCGCAATATCGCCCGGACTGCGCCCTACATGCACTCCGGCACCTTCGCCACGCTGCGCGAGGCGGCCGAGTTTTACACGCTCGGTCGCGGCCATGCGCTGCCCGTCGCGGAACAGGATCGCGTTACCGTACACTGGCACATCTGGGAGCCGAACCTGGCTGCGGAGGAGCTCGATCGCCTGGTCGACTTTCTCGGTGCGCTGACCGACGAGAGTTTCAAGCCGCAGGTACCGTCGCAGATGCCGTCGGGGTTGCTGCCGATCGGCAAGCTGCCTGAGGCGCTTGCGCCTCACCTGGGCCAAACGAACTAGAAGAAGAAAACGGGAAGGAAAAAACATGGGCAAGAAACTGGGTTTGATCGTCGCCGCCATCGCGCTGCTCGTTATCGGCGCCATCGGCGGCATGAAGTACGCCGGCGATAATCGCGCAACCGTCGTTGGCGATACGTCGCGGTACAGTGCCGACGCGCGCAGCAGCGGCGCGCTGACCGGCTCGGTGGGTGGCTCCGGGAGCGGCACCGTGCACGAGGTTCGGGACGGCGAATCGATCCAGGCAGCCGTGGCGAAGGCCGCATCCGGCGACGTGATCAAGGTCTTCCCGGGCACGTACCACGAGACGGTCTATATCGACAAGGATGACATCGTACTGAGCGGCGTGATCGTCGATGATGCCTGGCCCGTCATGGAAGGCGAGAAGAAGCTTAATGACGCCGTCCTCTACTCCGGTAACAGCATTACCGTCGAGAACCTCCAGATCCAGCACTACAAGGGCAACGCGATCATGGGCCAGGCAGGCAATAACTTCCTGATCCGCAACAACAACATTGTCGATACCGGGGTCTACGGCATCTTTCCCGAGTTCGGTACCAACGGTCTCATCACGCATAACGTCCTGAGCGGTATCGAGGATGCCGCGATCTACGTCGGCATGTGCGACAACATCCATGTCGCGCACAACGAAGTGTTCAACAATGTCGCCGGCATCGAAATCGAGAACTCGCGTCATTCCATCGTCGAGAACAACTACGCCCATGACAACACCGGCGGCATCCTCGTGTTCATCACCCCGGGCCTGCCCATCAAGACGACCTACGACACGATTGTTCGCAATAACTTCATCGTGAATAACAACACACCGAATTTCGGCATCCCGGGCTCCACGGTAGCCGGTATTCCAGCCGGTACCGGCATCCTGAACATGGCCGGCGACCAGACCACGATCGAAGGCAATATCATTACCGGCAACCAGGTGATCGGCATCCTGATCACGGACCATATGAATGCCCCGAACGTCACGCTGGACCCCGACGCGGACCCGAATTCTGACGAGATCGCCATTCTCGACAACATGATGTGGAACAACGGCTTTGACACGATTCCGGAAATCACGGCGCTCAAGACCCTGGAGCTCGTCGACGGTGATGTCCAGATCCTGAACATCGGCAGCAGCACCGGTAGCTGCATACTGGACCACGACAAGTACGTCACCGTGGGACTCAGGGATTTCGGTACATGCGGCTTTACGACAACGGCTGACGTCAAGAGCTACCTGCTGGACGAACCCGCGGAGCGGCGCGAGATCGCCGCCGAAGACATGGGCAAACGCGCCTACTACGGCATCTGTGCCGGCTGCCACGCCTACAACATCAAGATGATCGGGCCACCGACCCAGACCATCCAGGCGCTGTACATGAACAATCCCCAGGGCATCGTCGACTACATCACGAATCCGACGAAGAAGCGCGACGACTACCCGGAAATGCCGCCGCAGAATTACCTGTCCGAGGAGGTGCGCATGGCGGCGGCGGAATTCATGCTGCAGGTCAGGAAGTAACGAGCGGACAGGTCGAGTACAATGCGCCAAAACGACCACCCAGGACACCCGCATGACAGCATCGTGGAAAGCGTTCGCGACGGTTGACCCGTTCGCGGGCATGACAGGCAGTAACCCCGGCCGGCTGCAAAACCTGGCCGGCGGCCAGTGGCATGATGTCGACACCTATCGTGACGATATCGTGGATCCGATGAACGGGGAGTCCTTTCTCCAGGTACCGGACACGACGGACATGGCACCGTTCATCGCAGGGCTCGAGAGCTGTCCGAAGTCCGGACTCCACAACCCGCTGCGCAACAACGACCGCTACGTGCATCTCGGCAGCGTTTGCGCCCGCGCGGCGGCGCTGCTCGCCACACCGGCGGTCGAGGAGTTCTTCACCAGGCTGACCCAGCGCGTCATGCCGAAGAGCTGGCAGCAGTGTCTCGCCGAAGTTCGGGTCACGCGGGTCTTCCTGGAGAACTTCTCAGGCGACGGCGTACGTTTCCTGGCGCGCGGTTTTTCCAATCCGGGCGATCACCAGGGACAGGAATCTCGCGGCTACCGCTGGCCGTTCGGCCCGGTGGTCGTCGTCGCACCATTCAACTTTCCGCTCGAGATCCCAGCGCTGCAAACCATGGGCGCGTTGTTCATGGGCAATCGGCCGCTGATCAAGGTCGACTCCAAGGTCAGCGTCGTGTTCGACCAGTTCATTCGCCTGCTCATTCACTGTGGCCTCGACCCTGCCGATCTCGACTATGTCCATTGTCGGGGCGAAAAGATGGGGGAACTGATTGCCGAGGCCGCCAGCACCATTCGGCTCGCGCAGTTCACGGGGTCGAGTACGGTTGCCGAACGCGTCGCCGATACGCTGAACGGCCGCGTGCGGCTCGAGGATGCCGGGTTCGACTGGAAAATCATCGGGCCCGACTTTGACGAACAGTGGCTCGACTACGTTGCGTGGCAGTGTGACGAGGACGCCTACAATGCGGCCGGCCAGAAATGTTCCGCTCAGAGCGCCTTGTTCGTGCACGAGAACTGGGCGGACAAGCTCTTGCCGAAGCTCGGTGCCCTTGCGGCACGACGCAGCCTCGACGACCTGACGGTCGGTCCCGTGCTGTCGTGGACCAACGAGCAAATCAAGGGGCACATCGATGCCGTCCTGGCCGTCGCCGGCACGGAGCTGTTGTTTGGCGGTAAGCCCCTGACCGGACACACTATTCCGGACTGCTTCGGGGCCTACGAGCCGACGGCGATCCGGGTGCCGCTGCAAGCCATGCAGGGCAGCGCCTTCGACGTGGTCGCCCGGGAACTGTTCGGCCCGTTCCAGATCGTTGTCACGTATGGCGACAATGACATTGATACCGTGCTCGACATGTGTGAACGCATGGAGAACCACCTGACGGCCGCTGTCGTCAGTGCGGATATCCTGTTCCAGCAAAAAGTCCTCGGTGCCACCGTGAACGGCACGACCTACTGCGGTATGCGCGCACGCACGACCGGCGCGCCACAGAACCACTGGTTCGGCCCGAGCGGAGACCCGCGCGGCGCCGGTATCGGCACGCCCGAGGCGATCCAGCTCACCTGGAGCGCGCATCGGGAGATCATCTCGGACAACGGCCCGATGCCGGCTGGATGGGAAACGCCACCGGTACGCTAGCGGCGTGGACAGGGCCATCATCTTCGACGTCGACGGTACGCTGTCCGAGACAGAGGAAACTCACCGGCGTGCCTTCAACCGGGCGTTCACGGGCGCCGGCCTGGACTGGCACTGGGACCCGGCCCTGTACCGGCAGTTACTCGAGGTAACCGGCGGCAAGGAACGCATTCGCTACTACGTCGAATCGTTTGGCGGCACGGGTATTGGGCCGGACGAACTCGATGCGGTCATTCCCGCGCTGCATGCCGCGAAGACCAGGCACTATACGGAGATCGTGTCAGGCGGCGACGTCTCGCTGCGCCCCGGGATTCGTGAGCTGCTCGGGGATGCCCGGTCGAGGGGCTTTCGCCTGGCCATCGCGACGACCACGACGCCCGCCAATGTCGATGCCCTGCTCTCGGTAACGTTGGGCAACGACCACTACTTCGAGGCGATTTGCGCAGGTGACAGTGTGGCGAACAAGAAGCCTGCGCCGGATGTCTACGAGCTGGCGCTCGCGACGCTAGGGCTGCCTGCCCGGGCCTGCGTGGCAATCGAAGACTCGAGAAACGGCCTGTTGTCGTCGGTCGCGGCAGGCATCGCGACGGTGGTTACGCCCGGACTCTATACGTCAGGGCAGCGCTTTGCCGAGGCGGCTCTCGTCATCGACGATCTCGCCGCCGCCGATTTCGAGCATATTTACCGCCTTACATCGCGGGCAGAGTAAGCAGGTCGCCGTTGATGCCGATGAACTTCTTGATGCGGTTCGCGCCTTCGCGCATCGCCGCCTGGAGATTGATGCTACGCACCGTGCTGCGCTCCCGCTCTGCCGCGCGGTTGTCGACTTCCACCTCGAGCGTCATGTCGTTGTTGCGAAACAGCAGCGAACGGCGTGCGTCGTGGCTCGACCAGCCGAGGAATTTGCGCGGGTTGACGAAGCGCGCCTTGCTGCCGTCTGCAAGGACCGCGACGCACTCGGCGTAACGCATTGGGATTTCGACACGGTACTCGACAACGTCGGCGTGGCTCGCGCCTCGCAGCGGCACCAGGTTGTCGAGAATCTTTGCGGTGTTTTCGAGCAGGCCGGCATCGCCGCGCGGCACGCGGCACAGCTCGTTGGCTAAAATACCCTGTTGGGCGTCCTTCGTTTCCAGCGTCGTGTGTTGCATCGCAATTCCCCCGTAGGTTCAGTATTGCGGCTTCTACGTATAGAGGCCTTGAGCCGATACTACGAAAGAACTGCCTTAAATTTTACAAAAAGAATTTCACACTGTTAATTTCACAAAATCGCGCATCACCAGCCCTTGAAGAAACCACCATCGGCGAAGTCCCACAGGAGCGTGAGATAGGCCCGGTTGTCCCAGGACTGCCCGGAGAGCGGCAACTCGACGCCGAGGTTCAACGCCACGTGCCCACCGCGCGTCAGCCCGACGCGAACCTGGGGCAGAGCGGTCCATTCCACGTCCCCGTTCCGCGACCGGAAAGGGCTCTCTGCGATAATTTCCAGACCCGGGAACACACGCCTCGGCCAGGGAGTGTGGACATAATGAACGGCGCCGGCGAGTTCGACGGCGCCATCGCTGGCCTTGTCCATCGGGAACTTCAGTCGCAAACTGCTTTGCAGGATCCATGACGGCGACAACTCCCTGCCATAGGCAAGATAGGTCTGCAGCTCGCCATCGCGGTCACCGGAATCCACGGGTGCCGCGAAGATAACTGCGCCCGACAGGATGTGCGACTCACTCCATGACAAGGCATGCTTGTAACCAAGCTCGATGTCGGTCAATTCGCTCCTGGCCGCATCGTTGACGTGTACGAGTTCCAGGATGCCCTGCCCCCGCTTGCCGATACGCTTCTCTATTTCGAGCACGCTCTTCAGCGGGTTCTCCCCCACCTGGTCTGTGTAGCGACCCTTGTACACGACCTCGTCTTCGGGAAATGCCTTCTTGGTGCGTGTGGGCAGGAACAGGTTCATCTCGCCCGGCGGGTAAGCACTCGTGTCGACCAGCGATTTGCCATAGGCGGTCACATTGGCGATTTGCTCATCGGTCAGTGCGTCCTTGTGGGCCGGCATCTGCTCGCCGATACCCATGGCATGGCCGCCGTACTTGATGACCATCTCCCAGTCGCCGGCCGGTTCGCGGCTGTTGAACAACGGATCCGAGAGATCCGCGGGTTGCGTACCGAGCCCCTTCACGACAGGGCTGTCGGGATCGGGCCGACCGTTCACCCCGTGACACACCGCGCAGGTCGACTCGAAGATGGACTTGCCGGCCGCGAGGTCGGTCGCGTTTGCCGCCGCGGGCAGGAACACCAGTCCCGTAACCGACAGCAGCGCAATCAGGGGACGACGATGAAAGAACATGGGCTTCACTCCATTAGAGGCTTCTAATGGAGCAATATACGGGTCGTGGCGGCATTCAGAAGTCAGAAGATGTACGTACCTCGCACACCTTCTGACCCTGTTGTCCGTTACCTGAGCACGTGAATGTTGTGCTTCTCGCAAACCTCGTGCAGCGCTCTCGGCCACACCGTCGTGCTGACCTCGCCGAGATGAGCCTTGCGCAGCAACAGCATCTGCACGCGCGACTGGCCAATGCCACCACCGATCGACAAGGGAATCTCATCGTTCAGGATCATCTGGTGATAAGGCTGCGACAGCTCGTCTTCGCGCTCGGCGATCTTCATCTGTTCGCGCAGCGTGTCCTTGGTGACGCGAATGCCCATCGAGGAGAGCTCGTGGCGACGTTTCGTTACATGGTTGTAAACGAGGATATCGCCGTTCAGGCCATGCATGAGTTTGCCGTCTTTTTCGATCGTCGGCGTGACCCAGTCGTCGTAGTCGGCAGCACGCATTTCATGCGGGTAGCCATCGTCCAGGACCCAGCCAATGCCGTAGATAAAGACGGCGCCGAACTCCTCGATGATCCTCGTCTCACGCTCCTTGCGGGGCAGATCGGGATACCGGGCCAGGATCTCCTCGGCATGGATAAAATGCAGCTCTTCCGGCAACGGCGGGAAACGGGGATCCTGCAGTTCGGGGTACTTGTCCATCACCATCTTTTCGGCACCGACGAAGACCTTCCAGATCTTCTTCACAACCATCGTCAGGTACTCGAGCGTGCGGTCCTCTTCCGTAATGACCTGCTCCCAGTCCCACTGGTCCACGTAGGCACTGTGGTCGTGGTCGAGGAAGTAGTCTTTGCGGACGGCCCGCATGTCCGTGTTGATACCTTCGTGCACGTTGCATTCGAATTGCTGCAACGCCCAGCGTTTCCACTTGGTCGCGGCCTGCACGATCGACGCGCGAATCGGTACGTCCAGCCCGAGTCCGCAAGGGAATTCGACCGGGGTCCTCGAACCATCGCGGTCCAGCATGTCGTTCATGCCCGATGAGGCCTCGACGATCAGCGGTACCTGGACCATCATCAGGTTCAGCTCCCGGGCAAGTCCTTTTTCGATGTACTCCTTGACGTCATAGATGGCCTGCTGTGTGCGTTTCACGTCGAGCAGGGACGCGTAGTCCCTGGGCAGGATTTTCTCAACGGCCTCGTAGGTACTGATTCCCGGGCCTGCCAGGTCAGTTCGTTTATCCAGCATTTTCTTGCCTCCAAAGCACAGGGGGATGACAGGTGCCTGATTAGACCCCGTCATTAGATGCTTCGCGGATCGCTAGTACTATCGTGGAAAGTAGCAGACGAATTTCGCCATAACCGGGACATACCGTGCCCGCCCTGTATAATTGCGCGACTTTTTGGCCCGGCCGATCCCATGAAGAAACCCGAACTCCTCTCGCCCGCGGGCACGCTCAAGAACATGCGCTTTGCCTTCGCGTACGGTGCCGATGCGGTGTATGCGGGCCAGCCGCGCTACAGCCTGCGCGTGCGTAACAACGAATTCAGCAAGGAAGAGATCCTCGCCCAGGGTATCGAGGAGGCCCATGCTGCGGGCAAGCTGTTCTTCCTGGCCAGCAACATCGCCCCGCACAACAACAAGCTCAAGAGTTACCTCCGCGACCTGGAACCTATCATCGGCATGGGCCCGGACGCCCTGATCATGTCGGACCCCGGCCTGATCATGATGGTGCGGGAGGCGTTCCCCCATGTGCCGGTTCACCTGTCAGTGCAGTCAAACGTCGTCAACTACGCGTCGGTCCGGTTCTGGCAGCAGATGGGGCTGACGCGCATCATCCTGTCGCGCGAACTGTCGCTCAGGGAAGTCGCGGAGATCCGCGAGGAATGCCCCGACATGGAGCTGGAGGTTTTTGTTCACGGCGCCCTGTGCATCGCGTACTCCGGGCGCTGCCTCCTGTCCGGGTACCTGTCGCATCGCGATTCGAACCAGGGTGCCTGTACCAACACCTGCCGGTGGAAGTACAACGCCTACGAGGGCCGCGAAACCAGCACGGGCGATGTGGTTCCGGTCGAGTACGAACCTGCCGGTGCCGAGCCCGTCGAGATGAAAGCTGCGCTGCTCGAGGAAGAGACACGACCTGGCGAACTCATGCCGGCCTACGAGGACGAGCACGGCACCTATATCATGAACTCGCGCGACCTGCGTGCCGTCCAGCACGTGCACGAACTCGCGAAAATGGGTATCGACTCCCTGAAAATCGAGGGCCGCACCAAGTCGGCCTACTACACGGCGCGCACGACCCAGGTTTATCACCGCGCCATTGAGGATGCGGCGGCAGGTCGGGAGTTCGACATGAGCATGATGGACGAGCTCGAGGGTCTGTCCAACCGTGGCTATACGGAGGGCTTCTATCGGCGCCATCCACCGAAGGAATACCAGAACTACGAACAGGGTGCGTCCAAGTCCGACCTCCAGCAACTCGTCGGGGAGATGCTGGACATCAACGATCGCTGGTTGACCGTCGACGTCAAGAATCGCTTTTTTCCCGGCGACCTGATGGAGCTCGTCACACCGTCGGGCAATATCACGTTCGACCTTCCGGAGATCAGGAACCGGGATGACCAGCCGGTCGAGGTCGCGCCCGGCTCGGGGCACGTCGTGAAAATCCCTCTTCCGGAAGACATCGATCCGGGCATCGTCAACGAGTTCTCCATGCTCGTCCGCTACCTGCCGCGCACGCCGGCGGAATCACCATAATCCTGTTTAATATCAATTAGTTAAATACCTCGGCAAGCCGCGATTTTTGGCGGCATGTACTTATTTGGCCAGGCGCCCGGAGGGTTTATATTCCCCACGGTGCCAAAATGATTGAAATTCGCATTCATGGCCGAGGCGGCCAGGGCGGCGTCACTCTCGCGAAACTCATTGCAACGTCGCGCTTCTTACAGGGACAGTCGGTACAGGCTTTCGGTCTCTATGCCGCAGAACGATCCGGGGCCCCGGTACAGGCGTTCTGCCGCTTCGCAGACGATCCCATCACCAATCGCAATCTGATCTACGAGCCCGATCACATCGTCGTGCTCGACCCGACCCTGATCGGAACCCAGATCTCTGCGGGTCTCAAGGCCGGCGGCTGGATCCTGCTGAACGCGCCGCAGCCACCCGGGGAATTCACGGACCAGTTCCCGCGCAACCGCATAGCCACCGTCGATGCGACGTCCATCGCGCGTGACAACGATCTCGGAACCCGCAGCGTGCCCATCGTCAACACGGCACTCGCGGGCGCCGTCGGCAGGATGCTCGGCATTCCGCTCGAGGAGATCATTGCCGCGCTCGAGCACCTCGGTTTTACCGGGGCAAACATCACCGCCGCGAACCGCGCCTTCGAAGCAGTACGCCTTGTCGAGACACCCTCCGACACAACTCCGCTTACCGACAGTCTCGCGCCGCCAAACACGGCTCGGGGCCACAGTATTCTCAGCGGTGCGGCAATGCCGCCGCCGGCGATCAAGACAGGGCAATGGGCGACCGAACAACCACACCGGCAGCAAATGATTCCGCCCTGCAACCACATCTGCCCGGCCGGCAATAACGTACAGGGCTTCCTCAATGCCCTGGCGCACGACGAAGTCGACGCGGCACTGGAGATCATTCTGCGCACCTCGCCGTTCCCGTCCGTCTGTGGCAGGGCCTGCCCTGCCCCCTGCATGCAGAACTGCAATCGCATCGAACTCGACGGCGCGGTCAATGTCCGGCAGCTAGAACGCTACGCCGGCGACAAGGGCACAGTTAGCATCGAACCCGAGACCAAGCGCGACGAAAAGGTTGCGATTGTCGGTTCCGGCCCTGCCGGACTCACGGCAGCCTGGCACCTCGCCCGCTACGGCTACCGCGTGAAGATCTATGAATCCGGCCCGGAAATCGGCGGGCTGTTGCGTACCGGCATCCCCGAATTCCGCCTGCCCGACGATGTCGTCAGCAAGGAAATCGACCGCATCCTGGATCTCGGTGTAGCGGTGGAAACCGGTCACAGGATCGACCGGCAGGCCGTGCTCGACCTCGCTCGCAGCCACGATGCCGTGCTGGTCGCCACGGGCCAGCAGGAGCAGCGCGATCTGCAGCTCGGCATGGACAGTGCCACGGCTGTCACACAGGGCATCGACTTCCTCGACCGCGTGCATCGCAACGAGGTCCGCGTCGACGGCGAAGACATCGTCGTTATCGGCGGCGGCAATACCGCGATGGACGCCGCGCGCTCGGCGCTGCGGCTTGGCGCGGCGAGCGTGCGGGTGGTCTATCGCCGTACCCGCAAGGAAATGCCGGCCATTGCCGAGGAAATCGACGAGACGCTGGAAGAAGGCATCGAGATCGACTACCTGACCCAGCCCGTCGCCCTGCACGAAGTCCGGACCGACGGCGCGCGCCGCCACTACCGCCTGACCTGCCGCCGGATGGAACTTGGCGAAGCGGATGAGTCCGGTCGCCGTTCCCCGCAGGAGGTCGCGGGTTCGGATTTCGACCTGGACTGCCATCGCGTCATCCTGGCGCTCGGCCAGTCGCCCGACCTGTCTGTTTTCCCGGAAGGAACCGAGGTCCGCGAAGGCATGCAGCTACTGGGGCTGCTTGAGACCCCGGTTTTCGCGGTCGGCGATCTTGCGACGCGGGAAGGCACCGTTGCCGGCGCAATCGGCAGCGGGCGGCGCTCGGCCGTGCACATACACAATGTCCTGAGCGGCTCGCACATCGAGATCACGACGCACGCCGACGCACCCAGAGACGTCGACACCTGGCGCGACGAGGTCATTCGTGCCGATGCGATGAAACTCCACCTGTTCGAGAGACAGGCGGTTGCCGAGGGCGACGCAATACCGCCCGAGGAGCGACGCTCTACGTTCGACGAGGTTCACATGGGTCTCGAGAGCGCGGCCGAAGCTGCGCGCTGCCTGTCCTGCGGCGTCTGCAACGAGTGCGACCTCTGCGTCACCTACTGCCCGGAGGGCATGTTGAAACGCGTCGGACACCGCTTTGAATTCGACTACGCGTATTGCAAGGGCTGTGGCGTCTGTTCTGCCGAATGCCCACGCAACGTCATCGTCATGAGTCATCTGTAGCGGGAATGGAGAACGACAATGACTGTACAGGTCATCACGGGTAACCATGCCGCCGGATACGCACTAAGTACAGCCGGCGAGGCAAACCGAACGGCTCGCGGCGCCGCTTGCGGTATCTACCCGATTACGCCGCAGACGGAAATCGTCGAGTTCGTCGCCAAGTTCCCGTTCAGCAAGGGCCGCGTGGTCCCCGTCGAGAGCGAACACAGCGCCATGGCCGTCTCCATCGGCGCGTCACTCGCGGGTGCGCGCGCATTCACCGCCAGTTCGTCCAATGGTCTTGCTTACATGACCGAGAACATCATGGTGGCCGGCTACTATCGCCTGCCCATCGTCATGGTCGCGGTCAACCGGACACTGGGACCCCCATGGAATATCTGGGCCGACCAGGGCGACACGCTGATGTTGCGGGATTTTGCCTGGCTGCAGTTCTACTGCGAAACCAACCAGGAAATACTGGACACAACCCTGCTGGCATTTCGTCTCGCCGAAGACCGCCGCATCCTGTTGCCGGTCCTGACCTGCATGGATGCATTCATCGTGTCACACACGCAGACCGAAACGACGCTGCCGGAACAGGAACAGGTTGACGCCTACCTGCCGGATCTCGATCTGCCGCACCGCATGCGCTACGACGAAGCGCGCACCATCGGTGGCATGTCCTGGCCACACGAAGGCCTGTCACAGCGACTCGAGATAGACGAAGCGATGAAGCGCGTGCCCGACGTTTACCAGGAGTGTCGGCAGAGCTTTATGGACGTCTTTGGCCGCGACCCGGGCGATGTCATCCAGGCAGTCGGCATCGAAGACGCCGAGTCTGTATTGATCGCGACCGGAACGATGGCGACAACCGCTCGCGATGTCGTGCGCAAACGCCGGGAAGCCGGCGAGAAGATCGGGTTGATCAAGCTGAAGATGTTCCGGCCGTTCCCGGACAAGGCGTTGCGCGCGGCCTGCGGATCGGCAAAACGTATCGCCGTACTCGACCGTAACTACGCGGCTGGCTCTGGCGGCATATTCTGGCAGGACACACGCGCCGCATTCCAGGGACACTCGGACGACATACTGATCCAGAACTACCTCACGGGCCTGTGTGGCGAAGACGTTACGCCCGCCGTCATCGACCAGATCCTGGCGGACCTGGCATCGCGGGATAGTGCGGGCGACCCCGTCTGGGTCGGCATCGATACGTCCGGGAGGGCCCTGCAATGAACGCAACCGCAGCACTGCAGAAACCTGACGCCTGCCTGCTCCGTGCCGGCAATACCAATTGCGGCGGTTGTGGCATGAGTGTGGGCCTGACCATGCTGGGCCGGGCCCTGGTCGAAGCAGACGACAGCTGTTCACTGGTGATTCCTGCGTGCTGCGGCATCGTTGCGGCCGGCGCATTTCCGACGACGAGCTACGGGGTACCGACAATAGCGGCAACCTTCGCCTCGTCTGCGGCCGTCGCTTCGGGCTACGCGAGTATCCGCGATTTGAACGACGAGCCCGGACAGGTGATTTGCTGGGCCGGCGACGGCGGCACCTATGACATTGGCTTTGCCACCGTATCGGCTGCAGCGGAGCGCAACGAGAACATCATCTATATTTGCTACGACAACGAAATCTACGGCAATACGGGTGGCCAGCGATCGTCAGCGACGCCGGCCGGCGCGCGCACCACGACGACACCTGCCGGCAAGGCAGAGAACAAGAAAGACATCATGTCGATCATGGCCGCGCACGGCATTCCCTATGCCGCGACCCTGTCCATGGCGCATCCGGAGGACTTCTCGCGCAAGCTGGCCACCGCCCTGTCAATGACGGGCATGCGTTTCCTGCTCATGCATTCGCCGTGCCCCACCGGCTGGAAATCGGAGCCGGAGGATTCCGTGGAACTGGTCCGCATCGCGGTCGCGAGTGGCTTGTTCCCGGTCTACGAGGTATTCGATGGCGCGCGCTACCGCATCAACGTCAAACCGGACGGCTCCGACCCGGCCGAGTACTTCCACCGGCAGCGACGGTTCAAGGACGGCGATATCGACCTGGAGGCGACACGCCGCTACTGCAAGGACCGCGGTCAGCGTCTGCAGCTGCTGGCGCGGGAATACCCGGCCTAGCTAAGCAGGTCGGCCAGTCGCACGACCTGCCGGTGCGCAACCATCGCCAGTAGCAATTCCGCCGTCGAGATCGCATCGACCAGGCAGTCGTGTGCCAGGTACCTCGGCAACCGGTATTCATCCCGGAGATCGGAAAGACGCAGCGAATTCCGCGTTTCGAGATGATGGTTCCTGCGCCGGCGACGGTGTTCGAGGACCAGCGTGTCGATGACCGGCACCGGCAAGCGGTAACCGAAGCGTCTCAGGCACATACGATCCAGCAGCGCTTTGTCGAGACCTGCGTGGTGCACGACCAGGATGCGGCCTGCCAGAACCCGTACGATCTTGTCGAGCGCGACGCCCCAATCCAGGCCTTCGCCGACGACCGTGTCGGTCAGTCCATGCACGGACGCGCTGTCCCCGACGCCGCCGGTGGGCCGGACTATGTAGCTCTCTGCCGTGGACAAGTCGACTTTACCGGCGCGGATCACGACCCAGCCGACGCTGAGCATGTCGGCCGTTGCCGCGTCCAGGCCCGTGGTTTCGATATCGAGGCATACGAACTCGGCGGCGTCGAGCGGCGCGGAGATTGCCGGGAGCTTCGCGGCCACCAGCTCATCGAATGGCGCAGCCGGGCGCCTGCGGCGGAGATACCATCGCCTGGCGTTTAACCAGGAAGGGCTCATGCGAGGTGGAATCGATTGAGCAGCGCGCTCTGGCTCACCCGCACCTGTGAGAAGGCCGATTTGAGATTCTGCCGAATCAGCGGCGACAATTCCTCCGGCGACAGGTGATTGTCCGGCGCTTTACCCGCCTGGAGCTGGCGGCTCTGATGCTCGATACGCAGCGCCTCGATAAAATCCAGCGCGTCGATAAGATTTGCGGCATCGGTGGCTGTTATTTCGCCGGCCTTGGCGGCCGCCAGCAGGCGATTGCGCGTACTGATACGCAGCTCGCCGGCCGCCAGCGAGCGGATCCGTGCGATCTCCACAATCGGCATGATTCCGTGCAACTTGAGGTCCAGCGTGTTCTTGTGCTCGCCCGATTTCTCGAGCACGAATTGCCGGAAGAACCCGAGCGGGGGCTGGTAGTTCATCGCATTCTTGGCCATGAGCGCCAGGAAGATCTCGTTCTTGCGCGCATCCTCGCGCACGCTCTTCTTCAGCTTGTCGACGAGCTGCGTCGTTCCGGCAACGCACCGCAGATCGAAGAATATGTTTGCGTGCATAAGCGCTTTTTCTTCCGGCACCGTGATCCACCGGTGAAAATACCGCTTCCACTTGCGCAGCGGCTGGCGCCACTTCGGGTTGGATGCCATCACGTCGCCGGGACAGTAGACGTAACCGCAGGCGTCCAGGCCGTCGTTCACGACCCTGGCAAGCGCTGCGAAATAGGCGTCGTCGGCCTCCGTAGCGTCGTTCGACAGGACCATGGCGTTGTCCTGGTCGCTCTTTGCGGACTGTTCGAAGCGCCCTTGCGAACCCAGCGCCACCCACGCGTAGTCACAGGGCGGTGGACCATGCTCCGCCTCGGCAATGCGCAGCAGTTGCCGCGTTACGGAATCGGTAATCATCGTGATGAACTTGCCCAGCTGCTCACCGTTCGCATCCGATTCGATCTGGCCGACGATCAGGCCGGGCAACCGCCGGCAAACCTCGACGACACCCTCGGCGCTCGTCTGCTTGCCGATATCGCTAACCAGGTAGAGAGGATGTTCGGTCTCGAGACGCATGAAATCGCTGCGTGACACCATGCCGATCAAGGCACCGTCCGAGGTTATCGGCAGGTGATGGATGTTGTTCTGCATCATCATCATGGCCGCCTCGTACGCGTGGGCATCGCCATCGAGCGTGATCGGAGACGTGGTCATTACCTCTGTGACGGGAAGATCGCCGGGGCGGCCCTGCGCGACCACGCGCTCGCGAATATCGCGATCCGTCACGATGCCGCACAGGCCATCCGCGTCGGTGATCAGCATCGCCGACACGCGATGCTCGACCATTTTTGCCGCAACCTGCTGGATCGACGTAGCGCTGTCGATGCTGACCGGCGGCCGGGAAATCAGGGTTTTAACGGTTTCGCCCGACACGCCGCGAAACGTCGGCGCTGCGGGTTGCGTTGTCAGTCGATCGGACAGGGCGCGAATGAACCAGGTATCGAACGCTTCGCTCGCGTATCGCGCCCGTGCAAAAGCCTCGCCATCGAGGTGATAGACCAGTGTGTCTTCCATGGCGACCGAGTGGTTGCGCGCCGGGGCATTGTTCATTAATGAAGGAAAGCCGAAGCAGTCGCCTTCGGCGAGCCGTGTCATCATCTCTCCGGCGTCGTCGCGAAGCTCGACGGCACCGCTGCGAATGATGTGCAGCCATCGATTCTCGCTACCGGTCGTGAGTATGTCGTCGCCTTTTCGATAGTAGGCGATATTGATGTTCTTCGCGCAGTCGGAAATCCGCGTGTCATCAAGTCGATCGAAGCCAGGCAGCTCGCGAAGAAACCGGGCAATCTCGGGGATTTCCTTCATACCCGGATTCTGACATGCATTCCCGAACGTGAAAACCGGCGATGCCGTCGCCGGCACCGCCAGTGTTCAATCCGAAGGGTGAATTCGGAGTATGCGCTCAGAATGCGTATTTCGCCGAAAGCAGAATACGTGTGAAGTCGCCGTCGACGCCGTTTTCGAGTTCACGCTCCGCGAACATGATCTCGGCACCGACATCCAGCTTGGGCAGCAGCGTGTGGATGACATTGAGATGGAAGCTGGACGCCGACTTGGTCTGGTTGCCTGCAGAGGCAGGCAGATCGATCGAGTTCATGCCGTAGGTGATATTCGAACGCCAGCTCTCATTCCAGTGATGCCGGTACGACACGAAGCCGGAGGTTGTCTTGATCGTGTCAATGCCGGTACCCAGGGCATCGACGGCACCGTCACGCACCAGCCCGAGGCCGACGTAGCGGCCGACGCCATCACCGTAGGTGAGCATGGCGCGAACGTCATCCTTCTCCCCGACCATGAATTTCGCCGAAGCGCTGATGCCGAACGCATTCTCATCCGCCTCGACGCCACCCGGCTCATCGATGTTCAAAAAGCGCACGAGTCCGGCCAGCCGGATGTAGCTGCCGCCATCGAGCTTGAACGTGTACCGCGCGATCAGGTCAGGAATCGTGTCGTGGCCTGTGGCAGTCGATGCCGTGCCAAGGACAAAGGTCTCCGGGTTTTCCGCCGCCAACTCCAGGTTGCCGTTGGTATAGCGGATCATGGCCTGCCGGACGAAGGTGGTCGACTCGGCGGGACCGACGAAGTCCAGGTTTTCGGGCAGCACGCTGACGTCCTGGAAGGTCGACCAGGTCTGGCCGAGCGTCCAGTTGTTGTACTTCACGATGGCGTGGCGCAGGCGCGGGCTGTACGAATTGGAAACGAGCTCGTTACCGTCGGCATGCGTGAAGAAGTCCATCTCGACAAAGGCGGAAACCTTGTCGCCACGGGCTGTGGTCGTCGCGGCGGTGAAATTCAGGCGGGTTTCCCTGCCCTGGAAGTCCGCGGTCACATCGCCGCTCGCGGAACCGTCGCCGACCGGCGTCTGGCTCGGCAGGTAGAACTGACGAATGACGGCACTGCTGGCCGGCGTCGCGTCACTGTAATCAGAGAACATGCCGTCGAACTTGGCGTACCCGCCGAACTTGTAGGTTGTCCCGGAACCGGACGGTACGGGCGCGGGTGCAGGCTTGGCTGCAGGCGCCGGGGCCGGTGCGGACCCGGCCTTCTTCTCGTCGACCAGCTTCTTGAGCGTCGCTTCCAGTTCAGCGACGCGGGCCTCCAGTGCCGCAGTATCCGAGTCCTGCGCCATCGCCGGCCCGCCGGCGCCCAGTAATGCGAGCGTTACTGATGCGGCGAGTGATTGTAATTGTATGCGCGTCATTGTGTCCCCCAATGCGGAGTGTTTTATAGGCATGGTGGATACTCATCGACGAATGCCTGACTGACCATTAGCCAAAAGTCGAATCCGGCTTGCGGCTAGACGAAGGTCTAATGCGGCGCGACGAATACGGACGGTTGCGGTAACCTAGGGGCGGTGACGAACAAGAGCACATTTATCGTTGCGGACGACCATCCCCTGTTCCGCGAGGCGCTAATTCACGCGATCGGCAATTGCGTCAGCGACGCCGAGATCATCGAGGCGGACAGTCTCGATACCTTGCAGGTCGTCGTCGAGGCCAACCCGGAAGCCGATCTTTTACTCCTCGACCTGAACATGCCGGGCGTGAGCGGTTTCTCGGCGCTGGCATACATCCGCAGCAAGCACCAGTCGCTACCCACGGTCATCGTGTCGGCCATGGACGATCCCGCCGTGATCCGGCGTTCCATTCAGCATGGTGCGAGTGGCTTTATCCCGAAATCGTCCGCCATAGCCACGCTGGAACGCGGCATCCGCGCCGTGCTTGATGGCGAGGTCTGGATACCGGACGACATCGACCTGCGGGACGATCATCTCGACAGCGAGGAGGCCGAGATAGCGACTGCCATCAGTACGCTGACGCCACATCAGTTCCGGGTGCTCATGATGCTGGGCGAAGGCCTGCTCAATAAACAGATCGCTTTCCAGCTCGGCGTGTCCGAAGCCACGATCAAGGCACACGTAACAGCCATACTTCGCAAGATGGGCGTCAATAACCGCACACAGGCCGTGCTTGCCGTGCAGCAGCTAAGGATCAATGCGCCGGCCCTGCTGGAGGCGACCTCAGACGACCAGGCTGCGACTTAGCATCCGACTGATAAGCGCACGTAGCGCCGCCGGCTTGAGGGGCTTGTGCAACAGGGCATGCCCGGCTTCGCGCACCAGTTCCGATACTTCGACCGAGTAGTCCGCTGTCAGTACGGCCGCGGGCAATTCAACGCCGACAGCCGCGCGTAAGCCGGCAATCACGTCCAGCCCGGTGACATCGTTGTCGAGGTGATAGTCGACCAGGAGCATCGCGGCTGACCGGCCCTGCTCCATCTTCAAACGCTCCAGTTCCTGTATCGCCTCCTCCTGGTTGCTCGCGACGATCGGCATCGCGCCCCACTTCCGGAGAAGCCCGTACATGCCATCGAGGATCTCTTTTTCGTTATCGATACAGACGATTGTCTGGCCATCGATGGCGGACACCGGGCGGGATTCCGCTTTGGCGGAGGTTTCAGGTACGAACTTGCTTTCGGTCGCGCGCGGCACGAGCACCTCGAAACAGCTGCCTTTGCCGAGCGTGGAGCGCAACGATACTTCGTGCCCCAGCAACCGGGCAATGCGATCGACAATCGCCAGACCGAGGCCGAGGCCTCGCTTGGTTTGTTCCGCACCGTCCGACAGGCGGTGGAATTCCTCGAATACGGCTTTCTGGTCGCGTTTCGCAATACCGACGCCCGTGTCGATCACCTGGATGGACACATTGCCATTGCGGCGGCGACAACCCACCAGCACCCCGCCTTCGCGCGTATAGCGCCGGGCATTGCTCACGAAGTTCTGCAGAATGCGACGCAGCAATGCGGGATCGGAGTGCACCCAGATATCCGACTGCACGAAGCGCAGGCTCAGGCCCTGCTCCTCGAACGTCTGCGAGAACTGCGTATCCAGAGCCTTGAATATGCTGCTGATCGCGAAGTCCCTCTTCTTGGGCTCGGGTGCGGCGGTGTCGAGACGGGAAATATCGAGCAACGCACTGAGAAGATCTTCAACACTCAAAAGACCGCTTTCGACCCGCGCGACGAGCTTGCTCTGCTCGTCAGTCATTTCGCTGCGATGCTCGTTCAGCAAAGCGGCGAACAGCTTGGCCGCGTTTAGCGGCTGCAGGAGATCATGCGCTGCCGCGGCGAGGAATTTCGTTTTCGATGCGTTTGCATCCTCTGCCTCTGCCTTCGCGCGCTGCAAAGCGAGCATTGTCTCTTCGAGTTCGGCCGTGCGATCGGCCACGCGTTGCTCAAGAGACTCCTTGGCATCGACCAGGGCCCTCTCGACCGCCTTGAATTCGGTGATATCCGTATACGTCGTTACGAACCCGCCGTCCGGCATGGGCTGACCGCGGATCTCGATGACCTTGCCATCGAAGAAGGTACTCTGGTAGCTGTAGGACGACCCCTCCCGCATGTACTTCAGTCGTTTCTCCACGGCCTTGTCGACATCGACGTCGCCGAAGCGACCCAGCTTGGCGTTATAGCGAATCAGGTCGGCAACCGACTCGCCCACGTGGACCATGCCGGACGGATAGTCCATGAGTTCGACATAGCGAGAGTTCCAGCCGATGAGTCTCTGCGACGAATCGACCACGCTGACGCCCTGCGAAATATTCTCGAGCGTTGCCTCCAGGAGGCGTCGATTGAAACGAATGGCCTCGGAGGTCTCGTCGAGCAGCATGACGACATCGCCGATTTCCGTGCCGGTTCTGCGCAGCGCTGTGGTGATCACGACACGGGCCGACGCGGCCCCGATCGCGCCGGCGAGCAGTCTTTCGGTGAACCGCAGCAAGCGCCTGTCGGCCGGCAGGGACGGTGCGATATCGAGCCCCTCCTGCATGGCGAAATCGGTAAAAGAGCGCTCGGCGTTCTTTTCGCCGAGGAACCGGTCGGCCAGCGCACGCAGGTCCGCATTGGTCAGATCGGAACCCGTGGTCACCGCCCTCGCCTGGCCCGGTCGCGCAACCGGGCTGGCAAATGCGCGCGCCTGGATTTTCTCGACCATCGACTGCCGGCTGAGCAACGAAACAACGACGAATACCAGCACGTTGCCGCACAGAGACCACGCGACTCCATGCGTCAGCGGATTCGACTGGACGTCGACCAGTAGCGACTCTGGCCGCAACCAGGCGAGCTGGAACAGGCCATGCTCGATAAAGCTTGCATCAAATACGCCCGAGCGTGCGAGCGTCGGGAGAAACAGGGTGTAAGCCCACAGTACGAAGCCTGTGGACAATCCGGCAATCGCACCGATGCGAGTCGAACGTTGCCAGTACATACCGATGACGATGAGCGGCATGAACTGGGCGGCGGCCGCGAACGATAGCAGTCCGATACTCGCGAGTGCGGCCGACTCGTCCAGCGCGCGGTAATAGAAATACGCAAGCACGGTGATGCCTACGATCGAGCTACGGCGAATATGAATCAGCAGCCTCGAGTAATCCGCGCGCTCGGACAATCCCAGGTATTTGACGCGCAGCAAGGCAGGCATGACGATCTCATTACTGATCATGGTCGAAAGTGCCACACAGGCCACGATGACCATCCCCGTAGCGGCGGAAAAGCCACCCAGAAACGCGAGAATGGTCAACAGGTCGCTGCCCCGTTCCATCGGCAAGGCCAGGACGAACGCATCGCCATTAAACGCACCCGCCGGGAGGATCGTCAGTCCGGCAAGTGTGATCGGGACAATAAAGACGGTGAACACAAGCAGGTAGAGCGGGAACGCCCACCGCGCTGTATGTATGTTCGCGTCCTTGTGGGCCTCGACAATGGCGACGTGAAACTGGCGTGGCAGGCAAAAGATCGCGGCGCTGGCCAGGATCAACTGCGTCACAAACGTGTCGGGAACGTGATTGAGGCCGAAAACCGTTTCGGCGCGTACCGCCGTTGCCCTTACTTCTCCCCCAACGTCGCCGAGCAGGAACAACGCGAACACACCGACCGCCACAAAGGCAAGCAGCTTGACGATCGATTCGAAGGCGATAGCGAGCATCATGCCCTCATGGTGCTCAGTGACATCGATCTTGCGCGTACCGAACAGTATGGCGAAGACGCTGAGCGCCGCCGCCACGACAAGCGCCGTATCGTACTCGGCGCCGCCCGACACCGAGTAATTGGAAACGATACTGAACCCGCTGACGATGGCCTTGAGCTGCAATGCGATGTACGGCACCGACCCGATCGTCGCAATGACTGTGACCAGGGCCGCAAGGCTCTGCGCCTTGCCGTAGCGCGCGGCGATAAAATCGGCGATGGAGGTCAGGTTCTGGCGCTTGCTTATGGCCACGATCCTGTTGATCAGCGGCCACCCGAAGAAAATCACCAGCATCGGGCCGAGGTAGATGGGCAGGTATCCCCAGCCACTCTGGGCGGCCGTGCCCACCGCACCGTAAAAAGTCCAGGATGTGCAATAAACGGCGAGTGTGAGGCTATAGACCAGCGAGCGGCTGAAGGTCGAAAAACGGCCTGGACCGACGTTGTCGCCCCAGTACGCAATGGCAAACAGCACCGTCACGTAGCCGAGTGACAGGACCAGCAACACCCACCAGTTAATCAACCGATAGCCCCCCGTTTCTTATGATTATGGCGTGAGTCTACTACTAACGTCGAATGCCCGCGAATAGAGGCGTTTGCTAGATTCGGCGGCGCAATAACCATAAAAGCACCCGCAAACAAGGGGAAACGCATGTCTAAGAACAGCAGCTATTGGAGTGCCAACCTGAGGCTCGTGGCCATCTGCCTCGTGATCTGGTTTGTCGTCTCTTACCTGTTCGGAATCATTCTCGTCGAGCCGCTGAACAACATAAGGATCGGTGGATACAAGCTCGGCTTCTGGTTCGCGCAACAGGGGTCTATCTACACATTTGTCGCGTTGATTTTCTTCTACGCCAATCGCATGGGCAAGCTTGACAGGAAGCACGACGTCCATGAAGACGACGAATAGGGGAAATCCATGACACTTCAAACAACAACGTACCTGATAGTCGGCTTCACGTTTGCGATTTATATTGGCATTGCCATCTGGGCGCGTGCCGGAACGACCAAGGACTTTTATGTCGCCGGCGGCGGTGTCAATCCGATCGCAAACGGAATGGCGACTGCCGCAGACTGGATGTCCGCTGCCTCATTTATCTCGATGGCCGGCCTGATTGCATTCATGGGTTACGGCGGTTCGGTATTCCTGATGGGCTGGACCGGCGGCTACGTACTGCTGGCCATGCTGCTCGCGCCCTACCTGCGCAAGTTCGGCAAGTTCACGGTTCCCGAATTTATCGGCGATCGCTACTACTCGAAGGCAGCACGCATCGTCGCGGTTATCTGCCTGATCGTCGCCTCGGTGACCTACGTCATCGGACAGATGAAGGGCATCGGCGTCGCGTTCTCGCGTTTCCTCGAAGTTGACTACGACGTTGGCCTGACGATCGGCATGGGTATCGTCTTCGTCTACGCGGTCATGGGTGGTATGAAAGGCATCACCTATACGCAGATCGCACAATACTGCGTCCTGATTCTCGCTTATACGATTCCGGCGATCTTCATCTCGCTCAATCTCACGGGCAACCCGATCCCCCAGCTTGGCCTGGGCTCAACGATGGTCGGCACCGACGTATTCCTGCTCGACCGACTGGATATGGTGTTGCGAGATCTCGGCTTCCTCGAATACACGACCAACGTCAGGCTTAGTACGACGAACATGTTCATGTATACGCTGTCACTGATGATCGGTACCGCGGGCCTGCCGCACGTGATCATTCGCTTCTTCACGGTTCCCAAGGTGAAAGACGCTCGCAGTTCCGCCGGCTGGGCACTCGTGTTTATTGCAATCCTGTACACGACGGCACCGTCTGTTGCTGCCATGGCACGCCTGAACCTGATCGAAACGATCGAACCGACGCCCGGCGAGTACATGGTTTACGACGAGCGTCCTGACTGGATCAAGAACTGGGAGGCCACCGGACTGCTGGCGTTCGAGGACAAGAATGGCGACGGCAGGATTCAGTATTCGGCTGATGCTGAAACGAACGAGATGACCAAGGTCGACCGCGACATCATGGTGCTGGCGAACCCGGAGATCGCGGCCTTGCCGAACTGGGTGATCGCACTCGTCGCGGCTGGTGGCCTGGCAGCAGCGCTATCTACGGCGGCCGGCCTGCTGCTCGCGATATCCTCGGCGATATCCCATGACCTGCTCAAGGGCGTCTTCAAGCCCGAGATCACGGAGCAGCAGGAACTCCTTGCAAGTCGTGTGGCAATGGCTGGTGCAATCCTGCTGGCCGGTTACCTGGGTTTCAATCCACCGGACTTCGCTGCGGGAACAGTGGCGCTCGCCTTCGGGCTCGCCGCATCGTCGATCTTCCCGGCGCTGATGCTCGGCATCTTCTACAAGCGCATGAACAAGGAAGGTGCTATCGCCGGCATGGTGGCAGGCCTTGGTGTCACGCTGCTGTATGTATTCCAGCACAAGGGCATCATGTTCGTGCAAAGCACTTCGTTCCTCGGCGACATGCCGGAGAACTGGTTCCTCGGCATCGAGCCGAACGCCTTCGGTGCCGTCGGTGCCATGGTCAACTTCGCAGTCGCCTTTGCGGTTTCGAGGGTGACGGCAGCACCGCCGCAGGAAATCATCGACCTCGTCGAGCACATCCGCGTGCCGTCAGGTGCAGGTGCCGCTTCATCCCATTGATTCCCTTGAATCAGCCTGGAGGGGGGTCATCGCGACCCCCCTTTTTTTATGGGGTAGACTACGAACATGTTCACCAACAAACACGTTGTCGTCGCCATGCTGGTGGCGCCCGTACTCGCCATCATGGCGTGGTTTGCCATTGACTACTTTATTGCGGAGCGACCGCACGCAGCGAAAGAGGGGGCGGCCTATACCCTGATCGCAAAATCGAATTGCCGCTACGACAGCGGGCAGTGCGACCTTGAGAATTCGGACTTCAAGCTGAGCATTCGGCCGACGTCAGTCACGCAAAACGCAGTCCAGCTGGAAATGACGTCTGCGTTCCCATTACAGAGCGCAACGCTTGGGCTCGTCAATGACGGAGTACCGACGTCGCCATCACCCATGTCAGCCACGACGGATGAGTCACTGCACTGGACGGCGCGGATAGACAGCCCTTCGGGGGAGGACTCGATTCTGCGCGTTGCGGTCACCGCGGACGGTGCAACCTGGTACGCGGAAGTGCCTACGGTGTTCCTCGATTCCGGGGAAAGGCCCGCAACGGCTCGCTAGCCTGTCGTTACTCGAGGTGACGTCTTTCTTTTGCGCGGCAGAGCGCGTCGAGTCATTGTTCGATAGTACGAGTGTGCTTATTCAAATTGCCTAGTACAGGTACATCGCCAGGAATCGTTCGATCGCGTTGTACGCCGACAAGCTGTTCTCCCGGTCAACGAAGACGTAGTGGCCCGCATTCGCCAGCGACAGGAACTGGTGGGGAACCTTGGCCTTCTTGAGTGCCTTGACCATTTTCTTCGCCTGGCTGAAAGGCACGACACTGTCGTCGGTGCCGGCTACGATCAGCACGGGAATCTTTATCTTGTCGGCATGGAGTGCGGGAGAATTCGCGTCGAGCATCGCCTTGTCCTGAACCGGATGCCCGACTTGATCGAACAGCACGGCCTGCCACGCAATCTCGTCAACACGTTCATCCATCTCATACTCGATCTGTTCCGCCAGGTGAGTAACGCCATTCACGCTGATCGCGCATTTGAACAGGTCCGGTGTCTTGACAGCTCCCATCAGCGCCACGTAGCCGCCGTAAGAGGCGCCGACGATGCACATGCGCTCCGGGTCCGCGTATCCCTTGTCGACCATGAATTTCGCCGCGTCGGTAACATCGTCCTGCATCACGCCACCCCATTGCCTGTAGCCTGCAGTCTCGAAGTCCCGGCCGTATCCCGAGGAGCCACGGAAGTTCGGCATCACGACGATGTAACCACGCGTCGACAGGAACTGCGCAAAGTGATCGTAGTCCTGCCTGCTGCGCACGCTCGGCCCGCCGTGCGGCATGATGATCGTGGGGTGCGGTTTTCCTTTCTCGAAGGACTTCGGCAACAGGATGTAGGCGCGCAATCGGGTCCCATCTCGTGCGACGTAGCTGGTTACCGCGGGTGCCGCCAGGTTCTCAGCCGTGAACAGCTCGTTTTCGTGAGCCAGGAACGTGAGTGCCTGCTTCTCGAAGTCCCACAGGAGATACATGTAAGGACTATCGGGGCCGTGCGCACGGACAAGGGCGCGCCGATGCTCGGGATCGAGCGTCGACACGTGGAAATTGTAATTCCCGATCTGCGTGGCTATCGCATCGTACTGCTCTTGCTGCGCCGCGTCGAAATAGACGTTGCGTACATTGTCCTTCTCGACCCGATAACCAACAAGCTGATCTGACCTGTTGTCGAACAGCGCACCGTAGACGTCCTGCCCGTCGATGGACGCCAGGACGCTCTGCTCCCGTGTCGTGCGGTCGGCGAGAACCAGGTCGAAGTAGCCGGTCTCCTCATTGAGTTTGCGATATACGATACTTTCGCCGCGCAAGGCGACGAGTTGATTCGTGCCGATACTGGCCTCGTCGTCCCAGTTCAACGGTAGGGTGTCGATGAGCTCCCATTTATCGTCGCCAGTGAACTTGAAGATCTCATAGGTCTTCTTGCGCTCCCGGTAGTCGAAGCGATACAAGGGCTTGCCCTCATCGTCACTGAAAAACCGATACGTATTGGCCGAACCCTTGGTGAGAAACTCGGCTTTCCCCGTGTTGATGTTCACTTTGTACAAACTTCTCGTACTGAACTGGTACGCCGCCATCAACACATGGTCGGGGTCTTCCGGAAGGAAGTTCGTGACGCGCGACAGCGAGAAGTTGTTCCTGAGGTTTCGCTCTTCCTGCATCAGGACGGCCATGCCCGACATGTCCTTGTTGACAGCCACCATGCGGCTGAAATCGGGCCCATCGCTGCCCTCGAGGAAGACGCTCCTCTGCAGCTTCTTCGCGACGGCGGCCCAGGGCACGGACATCGAAATGAGCAAGCGGTCATTGTTCCCCCAGACCAGCCACTCCGGTTCCATGGCGTCCTCGGCCAGTACGCTTACGACCGGCATGTCCGGCGTTTCCACGTTCCGGACGACGACGATCTTCTTGCGGCGCTCGTTGACAACGAGTGCGAGGTGTTTGCCGTCCGGAGACAATTCAGCATCGAGGACATCGGGCTCGGCCAGGAAGTCATTGACGGTCAACTCCGCCGCGGCGACCTGGAGGGTCACGGCAAGCAGCAGTATTACCAATGTTCCGACAGGCGTCCGCGGCAAACGAAACGTTGAAAGTCGCACGGGAACTCCTTTTCTCAAGAGGTGGACTTGCCAGGCAATCATTGCGCCGAAGATGATAATCGATCCTGCACGGGTCAGGCGACTCTTGCTATACGCACTCATCGCTATGTCGTCCGGTCGGCGCTGCGCACCATACGCCTTTTGTCGTATATCTCCATGGCGGTACTTTTCCTAGACTTGTCTGCCAAAGAACCTCGGTGAAACCTGCCATGACCTCATACCTTGATACCCATCGCGCTTCGATCGAAAACCCGGAAGAATTCTGGGCCAAGGCCGCTGAGGGCATCGACTGGGAGAAGCGCTGGGACAGCGTTCTCGACAACCCGGACCCCCTGACCTACCGCTGGTTCGCCGGCGGCAAGCTGAACACCTGCTACAACGCGCTCGACCGGCACGTCGAGCGCGGACGCGGTGACCAGGCGGCGATCATCTACGACAGCGCCGTCACCGATACCAAGCGGACCATCAGCTATGCCGACCTCCTCGGGGACGTTTCCCGTTTTGCCGGGGTCCTCGCCGCAAACGGCATCAGCAAGGGCGATCGGGTGATTGTCTATATGCCGATGATTCCGGAAGCGATTGTCGCGGTCCTGGCCTGCGCCCGACTCGGCGCTGTCCACTCCGTCGTGTTTGGCGGGTTTGCCGCTGCCGAGCTCGCAACCCGTATCGACGATGCCAGGCCGAAAGCCATTGTGTCGGCATCCTGCGGCATCGAACCCTCGCGACTGGTCGAGTACAAGCCGCTTCTCGATGAGGCTGTCGAATTGTCGACGCACAAGCCCTCGCACTGCATCGTCCTGCAAAGACCGCAGGTCGAGGCCAGTATGATCGCCGGGCGCGATCTCGACTGGCAGGCAGCCATGGCAACGGCGGAACCGCATGGCTGCGTAACAGTCGATGCCAACGATCCGCTGTACCTGCTGTACACCTCGGGGACGACCGGGCAGCCCAAGGGAATCGTCCGGGACAACGGCGGACATGCCGTTGCGCTGCACTGGTCGATGAAGAATATCTATGGCGTCGACCCCGGCGAGGTGTACTGGGCCGCCTCCGACATCGGCTGGGTCGTGGGCCACTCCTACATCATTTACGGGCCCTTGCTGCACGGCAACACGACCGTGCTCTACGAAGGCAAGCCGGTCGGCACGCCAGACGCGGGGGCATTCTGGCGCGTCGCCTCCGAGCACAAGGTCGCGGCGATGTTTACCGCGCCCACCGCGTTTCGGGCTATCCGGCAACAGGATCCCGACGGCGAACTCATCGGGAATTACGATCTCTCGTCAATGCGCACCCTGTTCCTCGCCGGCGAGCGCTGCGACCCGGAAACGCTGCACTGGGCGGAAGACAAACTGGGCATCCCGGTTATCGATCACTGGTGGCAAACAGAAACCGGCTGGGCGATCGCCGCCAACTGCGTCGGCATCGAGCGCTTGCCGGTCAAGGCCGGTTCGGTCGGGCCGGCAGCGCCCGGCTGGGACGTACGTGTACTGCACGGTAGCGGCGACGAGGTCGCACCCGGCGAACCGGGCGCCATCGCCTGCAAACTGCCACTCCCCCCTGGATCCCTCGCAGGACTCTGGCAGGCCGAGGAACGCTTCCGCTCCTCGTACCTCGCGACTTTTCCCGGTTACTACGAGACAGGCGATGCGGGTTTTATCGACGAAGACGGCTACATCAACGTCATGTCGAGGACCGACGATGTTATCAATGTGGCCGGCCACCGCTTGTCCACAGGGTCGATCGAGGAAGTGCTGGCCAGGCATGCCAATGTCGCCGAGTGCGCGGTCATCGGCGCTGCGGACAAGCTCAAGGGTCAGCTGCCAGTCGGCTTTCTTGTCCTCAAGGCCGGCGTCGAGCGCGATAGCCACGCCGTGGTTGGCGAAGCCATCTCCCTGGTGCGCGAGCAGGTCGGCCCGGTCGCAGCGTTCAAGAACGCCGTGATCGTGCATCGACTGCCGAAGACGCGCTCCGGGAAGATTCTCCGCGGGACGATGCGCAAGATCGCGGATAGTGAGGCCTACAAAGTCCCGGCCACGATCGAAGATCCGGTCGTGCTCGAAGAGATCAGGGAGGCACTGGGCTCGATCGGATTCGCCAGGTAACAGGCCCTTGCCGCGCCCGTCGCAGGCTCAGAATTCGATCAGGATCTTGCCGCGCGCACGTCCCGATTCTGAATAGACGATCGCCGCAGGCACCTCGTCCAGCGTGAAGCGCCGATCGATCACCGGCCTGACATCACCGTCTTGCACCCGCTTCGCCACGTCGACGAGATCGCCCTTGTCGAGTCGAGCAAGCAGCAGGATCAGCTCCTGGTCGACGAATGGCCCGGTCAGCATGGCCGCGATGGGTCGTTTGAGCGGCGCGATCCAGTTACCCGACGGTCCACCGACCATTACGTACCGGCCATCGGCTTTCAATACGCGGCGATTCTTCGAGATCGAATGATTGCCGACCATATCGACGATGAGGTCGTAGGCCTCTCCGCTTTGCGTGTAATCCTCTTTCTTGTAATCGAAGACCCGGTCCGCGCCGAGGGACCGCACGAGTTCGACGTTGCGTGTACTGCATACGCCGTGCACCTCCGCCCCCATCGATTTCGCAATCTGTACGGCGAAGGTCCCTACACCGCCCGATGCGCCGTTGATCAAAACCTTTTGCCCGGACTGCAGGACGCCTTTGTCGCGCAATGCCTGCAACGCGGTCAGCGCGGCGATCGGCAGTGATGCGGCCTGCTCAAATGAGACGCCCGGCGGGATATGGACGATGCTCCGGTCTTCGGCGACAAGCACATACTCAGCAAATGCCCCGGTGCGCCCACCGAATACTTCGTCACCGGGTTTGAAGAGCGTTACCTTGTCGCCGACCGCCTCGACGGTACCGGCGAAATCCACACCCAGGCGATGATCGCTCGGTGAACCGATACCCGATGCGAGCCGCATGATATACGGCGAACCGCGCATATAGTGCCAGTCCAGCGGGTTGACGGACGCGGCCTCGACCTTCACCAGCACTTCGTTCCCGACGGGCGCCGGTTTGTCCACGTCCTCCAGTGCAAGCACGTCCGGCGATCCGTAACAGCGGTAGACTATCGCCCGCATCTCCGCTCCCGCCGACGCACCCTCCGGAGCCGGTTTGCACGGCGCCGTGTAGCCGATTGTCACCGCCAGGGCCGCGATCGCGAGGACCAGCAGGCCAAGCAGGCCATTCAGGATCTTGTAACGTAGTTTCATCGTCTCCTGACTATAGCAGGCGGACGGCTAAGCCGTGTACGCCCTCTTGATATAGCGCATCGTGAAGACGCCGAGCGCGATCCAGATCACGCTCCAGCTCACCATGAGCGCCATCTCCCCGGTGGCCCAGTCCAGCCAGCCGCCCGGCGCCAGCGATCCGGTCGCGCGCTGGTAAGGCAGTACGTAGTAGACAGTGAGGAGAACCGGCAGCAACACACCGTTGACCGCCATCAATACCAGGGGAGCGATCAGCGTTGTGCGCGTGCGCCGCGGACCGACCTCCTCCTCCGGCCGCACGTGCAGCCTGGCCAGGTAATTCCGCTCCGCTGGCGTCACCGCGGTCCTGCGAGAAATGGCAATCGTCACCAAGAGGCTCGCGAGACCGCCGATTATGACGGGATTGAGGTAGGACGGTAGCTGAATGACGTCGATAAACGTGAGGAACTTCGGGACGATGTTGCAAAAGAGCCCGGTGAGCATTCCCCAGAACGCCGCCTTCTCGGTAATGCGCTTGCTCCAGATCGCCATGAGACCGACGGGACCCCAGGAGGACGCAAACACGGTCGCGATAAACGTCGTCAGCCAGAAGATCTGTGGCGGGAAAACCAGCGCCGCCGCCAGTGCCACGGCGCCGGTCAGCAGCATCATCAGGCGACTGAAGCGCAGCGATTTCGTCTCGTCGTCCGTATCGTGAATGCCGATGTCATTACTGACGCTGAATCCGACCAGTGACAGGAACGTGGAGGCCGATGACAGGACGGCCGCCATGATTCCGGCAAGCATAAGTGCGCCGAGAACGGTCGGGAGCATATGCAACGACGCCCAGATCGTCGCTCGCTCTGGCGGCGAGATCTCGGCGTTGCCGAGATTGATGATGCCGCCCATGCCGTACACGAGGACCTGCAGCAACGCCACGAACAACGCGGCGAGCACGGCAGACCGCAAGACCACGTGTTCGCTGCGCGCCATCTGGTGACGGCTGGATTGCCAGGGGCTGACCATGTAGACGAGCATCCAGCTGATGTCGATGACGATTGCCCAGATCAGGTAGTCCATAGCGGTTGGCCAGGCTGTCCCGGGACCGATCATGCCGTGCCAGGACAGCAGCTCTTTCTTCTGCTCGACGGCGACCAGGTCCCCGACGATCGTCGGGACGCCGCCCAGATCACCAACGAGAAAGATGACAGCGGCAGCGCTGGCAACCGTAAACAGCAGAAACATGAGTGTGTCCGTCAGGATGACACCGCGCGAGCCGGAATACATCGTGAACAGCGTGTAGCTAAGCCATGCAGCCACCAGGCCCTGCACGTAGTTCAGGTCGGTCAGTTCCGCGAGCAGGATGGCCGCCCCCTGCGTGACCGCAAGAAGGTAGCCGCCGAGTGCCAGCACGATCGTGATGCCCGCGAGCACCTGGATTCGTTTGCTGTTGAAGCGCTGCCCGAAGAACTCGGCCAACGTGTTCGTGCGGCTGCGCCGCAGGTACCGCCCGAAGAAAAGTGCGCCGAGCACATAGCCAACCGCTGCGCCTTGTGGAAAGAGGACGTATGGACCTGCTTGCGTGTCATAGGCGAAGCCGGCTTCGCCGAGAAACATAGTGGAACTCATGACGCTTGCCACAAGCGTACCGACGATCAGCAGTGTCGGTGCCCTGCGCCCCGCTACGTAGTAGTCGTCGAGATTCCTGACGCCGCGACCGGCGTAGTTACCGATTGCGATATAGACGAGGATGCTGACCGCGATTGCGGTCGTATAGATATCCATCAGTCGGGCGAACGGGCCGACCGGACCGGAGTTCCATGCACGTCAACCTCGACCCACCCTGTCAGTATGGCCACTACCCGCTCCGGCTTGTATAAGAGAGACTGACGGGAATTATATACTCGGTCTGACCCATGCGGATGAATCCACAACGACACACCGGCTCGTACTACGCGGCCACCGTCAACGAAGTCACCGACTTCGCGCCCCTGCGTGGCGACCAGGCTGCCGATGTGTGTGTCGTCGGCGCGGGATTTACGGGGATTTCGACCGCGTTGCATCTTGCCGAACGCGGCTACAACGTGCATGTCGTCGAGGCAAACAAAGTCGGTTGGGGAGCGTCGGGCCGAAACGGCGGGCAGATGATCGGTGGCATTGCCGGCGAACGTCACATCGCGAGGCATTATGGACGCGACATCGAGGAGCTGTTCGGCGAGTTACGCTGGGCTGGCCACGAGATAATCCGGGAGCGTGTCGCCACTTACCGTATCGACTGCGACCTGAAGTACGGCTATGTCGATGTGGCGATCAAGAAGCGCCACATGCAGGACATCCAGCACGATTACGACCGGCTGAAGAAAGCCGACTTCCCGCACGAGGTGCGTATTCTGTCGCGCGAAGAGACACAGGCGGCAACGGGAACGAACGCCTACATCGGCGCTCTTCTCAATATGGGCAACGGCCATCTGCATCCGCTGAACCTCTGCATCGGCGAAGCCAACGCCGCGGTTGCCCGTGGCGCCACGATCTATGAAAACTCGCCGGTTATTGAAATCCAGCGTGGCAGCAAGGCCAGGGTGGTGACGAAAGAGGGCTCTGTTTCTGCGGACGCGGTGGTCCTTGCCGGCAATGCGTATCACTATCTGGAACGCAAACTGCGCGGCATCCTGTTTCCGGTCAACAGCTTTATCGTCGCCACTGAGCCGTTGTCGGCCGAGACAGTTGCCGCGATCAACCCGCATGACCTCGCGATCTGCGACCCGAATTTCGTCCTGGAATACTACCGCCTGAGTGCCGACAAGCGCCTGTTGTTCGGTGGGCGTCTCAATTACTTCGGCGACGACCCGAAGGTCATCGAGGCCAGGCACCGGCGCAAGATCGCGAGGCACTATCCACAGTTGGCGAATGTGAAGATCGACTATGCCTGGGGCGGCACCATCGGCGTCCCGGTCAACCGCGTGCCGCAGCTCGGCAAGCTTGCGTCGAATATCTTCTATTGCCAGGGATATTCGGGGCATGGCGTCAACGTGACGCACCTGGCCGGCCAGATCATGGCGGATGCGATCGGTGGCACACTGGAGCGCTTCGATCTCTTCGCCAACGTCAAACCCTTCGTTGTACCGTTCGCGCACACGTTCAGCACGCCGATGGTGGCGCTCGGCGTGCTCTACTACCAGCTCAAAGACCGCCTGTGAAGAACGAAAATCAAAAACAGGAACATACGAACTCCTACTACGCCGCTACGGTCAACGAGGTAACGAATTACCCGGTGCTCGAGGGCGGCCGGTCAGCGGACGTGTGCGTCGTCGGGGCCGGCTTCACGGGTGTTGCAACCGCCCTCACCCTCGCCGAACGAGGCTTTTCCGTGGCGCTGGTCGAGGCCAACCGGGTGGGCTGGGGTGCCTCCGGGAGAAACGGCGGCCAGCTTATCAACGGCATCAGTGGCCTCGCCAAGATCGCGAAGCGCCGCGGCAGCGGCTACGACGACATGCTCTGGGCGCTGAAGTGGCGCGGCAACGACATCATCCATGAACGCGTGGCGAAGTACGGCATCGAATGCGACCTGAAGAGCGGCTTTCTCGAGGTCGCCACGAAGCCACGCCACACCGCGTATTTCGATGAGTTCGTTGCAGAACGTGAGCGGCACAACTTCCCGTACCCTTACGAAGTCTGGGACCGCGAGACGACACGACTCAACCTGGGTACAGATGCCTTCCACGGTGGCTTCGTTTGCTACCGCGACGGGCACCTGCATCCTTTGAACCTCTGCATCGGCGAAGCCCGCGCAGCGCACACACTCGGCGTTCAGATCTTCGAGCAGTCGCCGGTCACGAGCCTTGAACACGGCGCGCGTCCGCGAGTCAGAACGGCCTCGGGGCATGTCGACGCCGACGCCGTCGTCCTGGCCGGCAATGCCTACGGCCGGTTCGAGCCAAGGCACCTGTCGAACCTTGTCTTCCCTGCCGGCAGCTACGTCATCGCGACAGAACCCTTGTCCGACGCCGTGGTGAACGCGATCAATCCCAGGGACGTCGCCGTGTGCGACACCAACGAGGTCGTTGACTACTACCGTTTGTCCGCCGATAAGCGGCTCCTGTACGGCGGCGCGTGCAACTACTCCGGCAGGGATCCTGCCAGCATCAAGTCGTTCATACGGCCGCGCATGCTCAAGATCTATCCCCAGTTGCAGGAAGTGCGCATCGATTTCGAATGGGGCGGCAAGATCGGTATTGTCCTGAACCGCATTCCGGCTGTGGGTCGCATCAATGGCAATGTGTATTATTGCCAGGGCTACTCGGGTCACGGCGTCAATGCGACGCACGTCATGGGCGAAATCATGGCCGACGCGATTGGTGGCACAATGGAGCGGTATGACCTGTTCGCCGATATCGGACACTTCCGGATACCCGGCTCACAATGGCTGGGTAACCAGCTCATCGCGCTTGGCATGCTGTACTACAGGATAAAAGACAGGCTCTGACAGACCTGCCCGGGGATTTGCATACCAGATGACCGACGAACACGCCCACCTGAGGCACCATCGCACCGTGTTCGACGGCTGGAAGTCGATCTCCATCGCGTTGTACATGTCGCTGGTCGGCTATGGAGTGCTGGTTGGCGTGCCGGTTATCAGTACGGCATGGGTCAACCTGCTGGGGTTCTCGGAGGTGCAGGTCGGGCGCGTCGCGGGCGCGGACCTGGGTGGACTTGCGATCGGCGCGATCCTGACGGCCCTTGTCGTCGCAACCGTCAACCGGCGTTATCTCGTGTTGCTGTCGGTGGCGATTGCCGTAGGCGCAAATGCCGCCTGCATGGTCATGGTCAGCTACGAGCAGGTGCTCTGGCTGCGCCTGGTTGCCGGCATAGGCAGTGGCGTTTACACCGCGGTCGCCATTGCGACGCTGGGCGGCACATCGAGGCCGGCCCGCGCCTTCAACATGATGCTGTTTGCGTTCGCGTTTTCGCAGGCGCTGGAAATGTACATCCTGCCGCAGTTGTCGATGAACGGTATCTACCTCGTGTTCATCGGCTGCTATGTATTCGGCCTCCTGTTCCTGCATTGGGTTCCGCCACGCCCCGTGGACAAGAGCCTGGACGTCGAACTCGACATTGAAGAGAGCGACGGCGGGCACCACGTCGAACACCTGCATGTACCCGCTTACGTGCCGTGGCTGGTGCTTGGCGCGATCGTCGCAACCTACATCAACATTGGCGCCTACTGGACCTACATCGAACTGGCCAGCCTGGCGTCCGCGGCGTCGCCCACCTGGGTGAGCCAGCTGCTTATTTACACATCGTTCTTCTCGATTGTCGGCTGCCTTGTCGCAACCGTTATCAGCAACCGGTACGGTCTCGCCCGGCCGCTGTTGGTAACCCTGGTCTTTCACGCGATCATCGTTGGCATGCTGGCCGGTGGCATCAATAACACCAACATCCTGGTCAGCATGTTCAGCTTCAACTTCTTATGGATCTTTATCGATGTGTACCAGATGTCGACGATTGCCAACGTCGATCACTCGGGTCGCTTCGCGGCACTCATGCCGGGCGCGCAGGGAATCGGGCAAATTCTCGGGCCGAACATCGCCGCCTCGATCCTTGCCGCAGGGCTCGGCTACCAGGGCGTATTTATCATGTGTGCGATGGCATCGCTGGCGGCTATGCTGATCTACCTTTTCATGTATGTGCGCCTGAGAACGATGATCCCCGCGCTGGCCGATGCACCCTGAGGACGGCGATCGCATGGGCGAATATCACGACAACATGGTCACAATGCTCGA
>CBDUMZ010000014.1:0-61252 GCA_965368465.1 uncultured Chromatiales bacterium | reverse complement strand
AACGTCAGAAACGCACTCTTACACCGACGCCGAACTCGTCGTTGTCAACGTCCTCTCCCAGACCAGAGCCGGCATCGATCGTGCGATATCGCGCAGTAAGTTCGACGTGATCGCGAACGAACCAGCCGGCGAAAGCTTCGATAGCGTCCTGGTCAGACCCTCGCGCCGACTCCTGCCGGGAGAATCCGAGTCCGAACTCAATCGCCGCCGACGGGTAAAGCGCACCCTGCACCGCGAAGACATCACCGTCGCCGCCAGTATCTGACTTTGCGTAGGCTGCGCTGGCGCCGTATTGCCAGGTCTCGCCGACTGAGCCGATATGGTTGAAGGTCAATGCGACCACCGTGGGGTTTGAGCCCCCGGCGTCCAGGGTCAAAACGCTCAAGTCCAGCGTCGTCGCTTCACCAAGATACTTGCCCACTCCGAGCACGTAGGCGGTGGCGTCCCGTTCGGTCGACACTGCCGCTCCATTGATCACGGAATCCCTTTCCAACTCGGCATGAGAGAGGCCGGCAAGCGCGTACCAGCCGCTGTCGACCCAAACGTGGCGGAGGTCTACCGAAATCTCGTTGGAGGTCGAGTCGAACGTATTGGAAACCGGTGGGAAATTGCCTCCGCCCGTGAAGCTGGACGAACCCGATTCGTCCCCACGCGAATAACCCACGACGATGCTCGATGCACGACTCAGAAAGGCCGCCCGGGATTTCGGGCCGTCCGCGTCGGACAGCCCGGCGTAATACCAGGCGCCGCTCAGGTCGATGGCGTCTGAGTCTGAAGACGTGGTTGATAGGCCAAGCGATGGGTCCGGGACGCCGTTGACGGTTGCGGCAAACGTGCCATCGGATTGACCCCATCCATAAGCGAGGCGAAGTTCATAGTCATAGTCTTCTGCGGCCGCGCCTGTCGCGAAGCTGCAACCCACAAACAACGTAAACGCAAAAAACCCCGTCCTCATCATCGATATCCCCTGCAGATCGGCCTGAATGCCCCGGTTGGGCTTGGCGACTGATTATATATATGTGGCAGTGAAACCAAATACGTAATTAGCGCCGCTTGCCCTCTTCGATTTCATGAACAAGGCGCTGCTCCGAAGAACGAATCGTGATCTCACCCAGCGCCATCACAAGGATGACGCCAATCGTCACGGGCCAGTTGAATCCCTCACCCGGCGTGTACATCAGGAAGACGGCCGATATCCCGATGCACATGGCGCAATAACCTGCCAGGACGACAGCAACGCCATTGCCGACCGGCATGCGGTAGGGCCGCACCCGGTGCGGGTCGACCAGGCGCATGCGTGCAAAGGACAAGACCATGCCCGCGTAGGGCAACAGGAACATGACGGCGCTGCAGGCAAACAGGTTCCAGAACAGCTCCTCGTTGGAACCTGCCAGGGCGCCATACAGGAGGATCACGAGCGAACCGAATACGCCCATGGCAAGAGCGGCCCCCAGCGGCGTGCCATGCGTCTTATGCTCGATCGCAAGGAAGTTTGGCAGCTCACCCTCGGCAGCGGCTTCGGACGCCGACTTGTTACAACCGATCGCCCACGTCACCGCATTGGAAAAGAAGGTGAACAGGACGCCCACACCGATCGTGAAGGCAAACACTTTGCCCGGCTCCGAACCACCGAAGAACAGGTAGAGCGTATCGACCAGCCCTTCGACCAGGTTGATGTCCTCAACCGGTATGGCTGCGAGCACGGCAAACGTGCCGAACGCGTACATCGTGATGATGATGGCGCCGGACAACAGCACGGCTCGCGGAATGTTTCGGGTCGGATTGTGAATGGCGCCTGGCGTCGCACACATCAGCTCAAAGCCGAGCATGCCGTAGATGATCGTCGACAGGTAAACAAGCCCATCACCCCAGGAGGGCACGAGTGCTGCAAAGCTGATCTCGTTGACGGTGCCATTGGCGGCGACGTAGCTGAGCGCGCCGGCGATCAAGACCAGGAACACGAGGATCTTGATGGTCGCACCGATATTCGGAATCCACTTGCCGATGTTCAGCGACAATACGTTGACGGCGACCGCACCCCACAACAGAGCGATGCCCATCGCCATCTGTGCGCCGAGACCGAGGGCCAGGCCGAAAAGCTGGTTGAAGATGCTGGCGAACAGGATGAATACGGAGGGTACCCAGAGCAGGTTGTTTACCCAGTACGACCACGTAATGCGCGATGCCCAGCGCCCGCCGAACGCATCCCGCACCCATGCGTAGATACCGCCTTCTTCCGGATACGTCGTGCCCATCTCGGCGTTCATGAGCCCGTAGGGAATGAAAAACGTTACGCCGAGAAAAGCCCACCAGAACAGGCTGGACACACCGATAGACGCCGAGGCCGCGACCGTATCCAGCAGCAGGATCGCGGAGACGGTCAGGAGCGTCATGTCCCCCAGGCGGAGCGCTTTCTTGTTATTGGTCATGCGTTTGTCTCCAGCGGAATACCGAGCGCCTCGAGCGCCTTGCGCGTGGGTTCGAGTTGCCGTTCGTAACGTCGCCAGCGTCCGATCGACCGGGTGTGCGCCGGCTGGCGAACCTGCACGGCGCTCGCCGTCGTGACCGCCGTCTTCTGCTTGTGAAACTCGAGACAGGCGTCCTCCCAGGGCAGGTCGAGGAAGTCGATGAGTGCCCGCGCATTCGGCTCGAGGTCGCGGGCAACGTCCTCGTAAGCCACCTCGTAGAAGCGGTCACCGAAGCGCTCGCGCCAGGTCTCCATGAGTCGATAGTAGCGCGCGTGGTGACGCGCCATTTCTTCCTGGTCGTAGGAATGCGGGTACGCGTCGGCAAAGAGCTGCTTGAAACTGGAAAAGCACGCATCCATCGGGTTGCGTCGCAGGTGAATGACTTTTGCGTGCGGCAAGGCTTTGAGAATCAGGGGCAGGTAGATGTAATTCAACGGCAACTTGTCGACGAAGTGCGGCGTGTCCCCGGCCAGCGTGCGCGATGTCTCCAGGTACATCCTGCCGAGTTTCTCGAAATCGACGCTTGCGGCGTTCTGGACCAGTTCGGCCGAAAACCGGTTTGCCCCGGTGTATTTCGTCAGGCGCCGGACGGCATTGCCGAACTGCTTGAGTTCGCCGGCCGAGTGCACCAGGGAATGCGCCGTGATGACCCGCTCGACCAGCGTGGTACCGGTCCGGGGCTGGCCCACGATAAAAACCGGTGCCTCGGACTCGCAGCTTCCCGCCGGCGTCTCGAGCCACTCCCTCGTGTAGATCCGCTCGAGGGCCGCGTACATTGCTTCTTCGGCCGCCTCGTCGAAGTTGAGCGTGCTGCGCCTTGCCTCTGCCCCTGTCGCGAAAGCATCGAACGCGGCATCCCAGTCTTCGAGATCCTCGAGCTCCTTGCCCAGTGCGTAGCAAAGAAACGCGAGTGCCTTGGCCGGGTAGCGACCGGTCTCGATGAGGCCCTGCATCTCCTCGACGTGCCTGCGGTCGCTTGCCTTGCTCAGCCCGGCGAGAATCCAGTGGGCGTTCGCATTGCCGGGTGACAGCTCGAGGGCCTTCTGCAACGTCGAGGCGGAATCGTCCAGTTTGCCGACGTGCATCTGGCAATTCGCGTAGTTGACCATGAAACCGACGTTGTCGGGCGCGCCGGCAACGGCTTTGCCATACCACTCGAGTGCACCTGTGTCGTTGCCCAGCATCGAGGAGACCTGGCCGATGAGATCCAGGACGACCGGGTTGTCATCGGCGTACCTGACGGCATTCTCGAGCGCCGTGTCGGCCCTCGCGGGCTGCCCTGCCATCATGAACAGCCGGGCAAGGTTCGCCCACGCCGGGCCGTGCGTCGGGTCCAGTTTCGTGACCGAGCCGAATGCCTCGATGGCGATCTTGCGGTTTTCGAGTTCCAGCGCGACGAGGCCGACGAGAAAATGCGCTTCGGGCAGATCCTGCCGCGACTCGAGGACGCGCTGGCAACAGGCGGCTGCCTTTTCGGGCTGCCCGGCCTGCAGGTAAGAGAAACCCTCGTTCAGGGAATCGCGCATCCACAGCGCTATTGGCTGGTTCTTCTTCATTGAGAATCCGTCGCTTGACGATCGTCGTGCGGGCGCTGATGCCTGCCTCACAGGACGCGGCACAGCTTACACCATGCCCGCGCGGCACCTCATATGTCGAATATTGGCCATTGCCTCACAGGCATAAATCTGTCTCAATTCAGACTATCCAAAAGCAGGGGGAGTAAACGTGTCCGATCAACAGACCCGACCGACCGTATTTCGGAAAACAGTGCTTGCGCGGTCCATCTCGGCAGCCGTCCTGACATCCGTCGCCGGCACCGGCGCCGCCCAGGAGATTGAAGAGATCACCGTTACCGCGACGAAGCGCGCGGAGAGCATCCAGGACGTACCACTCGCGATCACCGCCATGACCGGTGACTTCATCAAGGACGTCAATCTCGACGACGTGAAGGATCTCGTGACCTTTACACCGGGTGTCAGTGGCAACAGCACGGACAGCTTCATCGACGGCATCTCGGTACGCGGTATTCGCACCCAGGACTTCGGTGTTGGCGGCGACCCCTCGGCGGCGTTCTTCAAGAACAGCCTCTATGAAGGCCGTAATGGCGCTGTCATCAGCAGCCTTTTCGACATCGAGCGCGCCGAGATCCTGCGCGGCCCGCAGGGCTTTTTGTTTGGGCGCAACGCGATCGGCGGCGCGTTCAACATCCACACCAAGCGCCCCACGCTGGGTGGTGTGAAAGACGGCCTCGTCGAGCTCGATGTTGGCGAAGACGGTCGCCTCGTCTTCGAAGGCGCAACGAATATCGACATCAGCGACAACTTTGCGCTGCGTGTCGCCGGCTACCACTCCAAGCAGGACGGTCATTCGCGCAACGCCTTCGACGGCAAGGACTATCTCGGTCACGACAAGACCGCGGTGCGCGTGTCCGGGCTGTATGTCGGCGAACGTTCGCAGGTGTTCGCGACCGTCGACTACGAGGATTCGGACCGTGACGGTTCGGCGTACCGTGTCGACCACCGTTCCCCGCGCCTGGCGGACCTCGAGGCGATTCTCGGCCCGTTCAACATGCCCGACGACCCGCGCGGCATGAACTCCAACATGTTTGGCGGCAATGCCGACGACGCCAAGATCCTGAACCTGGGGCTTCACATCGAGTACGACTTCGACAACATGGCGCTGTCCTGGTCGTCGGGCTACAAGGATCACGATTACCTGTACGCAGAAGATTACGACGCGACGCCGCGGACGCTGGGCCTCTACAAGCAGGACCAGACGGGCGACTACCTCCAGACCGAGTTGCGCCTGACGTCTACCGGTGACGGACCGTTGTCCTGGTACGCGGGTGTCTCGATGTACGAGGAGAGTCTCGACTATCACGTGACGAGCTCGCTCGAAGAGGAAGGTATCTGCGCGTACTACGGTTCGTACTACGGCGCCTACAACTGCTCCGACTATTTCGACTACTGGCAGGCCTACTGGGATGCGTATTACCCGGCCTACGGCATCGTGGTCGGACCGTTCTCGCCGACGGCCGATGGCATGATGACCGAGAACACGTTCATCAACGGCAAGTTCTCGGGTTACGCGGCCTACGTGGACCTTTCCTACCAGATCAACGAGCAGTGGGACGTGTCACTCGGCGTTCGCTACCAGTACGACAAGAAGCGTTTCTCGACGCGTTCCCCGAAACCGGACAGCATGCTGCTGGGCTACTTCCTGCCGGGCTACATGACAACGGGTCTCACGGACACGAACGACTGGAGCGACACGACACCGCGCCTCATCGTGCGGTATACGCCGGGCGATGACCACACGGTATTCGCAAGCTATACCGAGGGTTACAAGTCGGGCGGCTACGGTACGTTCTCGATCCAGGACGCCGTGACCGGCGATGCGGTGTTCCAGTGGTTCGGTGAAGGCGACCAGGACCCGTTGACGCCGGCAGACGGCGTTGTGCCGTCGCAGTTCAAACCCGAAGACGTCAGGTCCTACGAAATCGGCTACAAGGGCCTGCTGGCCTCGGGCAGTGTCGCACTGGACCTGACCGCGTTCTGGTTCGATTACGAAAACCTGCAGGTCAACTACTTCGACCAGGGCGCCAAGGTGGACAACCTCGGCCAGGTTGACGGCCAGGGCATCGAGGGCTCGATCCAGTGGGCGATCAGCGAAAACTGGGACCTCGTGGTCGGTGCGGGCTGGCTGAAGACCGAAGCCTACGGCATCCAGCTGATTTGCGGTGGCATGGACGACGGCAGCGGAATTCCGGACGGGAACCCCGAGGGTTGCGAAGGCAACCCGCTCCACTGGGCACCGGAGTTCATGGGTTCGGCATTGCTGAAGGCCAACTTCCCGGCAGCCAACGGCACGTGGGTCGGCAACCTCGAGGCCTTCTGGGAAGGCGAACGGGGTGGCGGCTACGAGGCACTCGAATGGGCCAAGCTCGACGCGCAGCATGAAATCGCCGTGCGTGTCGGCTACGAGTCGAACAACAACTGGAGCGTTACGGGCTACGTGGAAAACCTGACCGACGAGGTGAATTACGCCGGTGCACAGGTCAACGGCGGTCTTACGCCCGACTGGTTTGTCGGACCGAATCGCCCGCGTACCGCCGGAGTGCGTTTCGGTTACTACTTCGACTAGCCGTTAACAAGCGTGTAAAACGGGGGTGCCGGATGTTCCGGCGCCCCTTTTTTTGACCCGGATCAGATGACCGATCAACCGCCAGCACGTCCGCCCGCCGCGGCCCAGCGCCTGTTGCAGGCCGGCTATGACGCGTTTCGGGCGGGCAACCTGCCGCGCGCGGCACAAATCTGCAAAGACTCGCTGGCCGCCTACCCGCACATGGGTCGCGCGCACTACCTTGCCGCGCTGATCGCTCTTGCCAGCAATGACAGGGCAGCGGCGCAACGGGCGCTCGAAACCACGGTCAGGCTGAACGAAGGCAATGCCACGGCGTGGACCCGGCTTGCCGAACTCTACGCAACCGGCGGGGCGTTGCGCCGTGCGGCGGCGTGCCTGCAGAACGCGGTCAGCACGCAACGGGGCAACCCGACGACACTGGATCACATCGGCACCGTGTTCCGTCTCGCCGGCAATCTGCCCGCATCGCTCGAGTGGCACCAGAAGGCCTGCAAGGCAGGTCCCGATCACGTGCCGTTCCAGGTCAACCTCGCAAACGCGCACCTGTTTCTCGGCGAGCGTGACGCAGCCCGCGACGTGCTGGCGCGCTGCATCGAGATCGATCCTGGGCATGCCCAGGCACACTGGCTCCTGTCGCGCGCGGGCAAGGCGAGCTCACGCGAGCACATCCGCGCGATGTCCGAACTCCTGGCGAACGATCAGCCGCCGCAGTCCATTGCCTACCTGCAATACGCGACCGGCAAGGAACTCGAGGACCTCGGGGACTGGCAGGGTGCGTTTGCGGCCTGGTCCGCCGGCGCAGCCGCCCGACGTGAACTCGTCGCTTACGATGAGGCATCCGAGATCGAATTGTTCGATACGCTGCAAGCGACGTTTACGAAGGAGTGGCTGAATGCGCGCCGGGGCGGCTGCGCTGACGCAGGGCCGGTCTTCATCGTGGGCGAGCCGCGCACGGGCACGACGCTTCTCGATCGCATGCTGGATGCACACCCTGCCGTAACGTCGGCGGGTGAAGTGCGTCATTTCGGCCTGGCCGTGAGGCAGGTGACGGGCAGTACCGAGCTGCGGCAATTCACGCCGGACCTGATGCGGCAGGCTGCGCAGTCGGATGTGCTGGCGATCGGCGAAGCCTATGTCGACATGACGTCCGGCCTGCGTCTCGACGCACCGCACATCATCGACAAGCTGCCGCCCAACTACCTTTACCTGCCGCTGATCCTCGCGGCCCTGCCCAATGCGCGCATTATTCACATGCGGCGTAATCCGCTGGATACCTGCCTTGCGATTTACAAGCAGCTGTTTGCCGACGCCTACCTGTATTCCTACGACCTGGGTGAGCTCGCACGCCACTACAAGCGCTACCAGGACCTGATGGACACGTGGCGGCAGCGCTTCGGCGAGCGTTTTATCGACGTCGACTACGAAGCGCTGGTCGGCACGCCCGAAGAGACACTGCGCCCTGTCCTGCAGTTCATCGGGCTGTCATGGAACGAAGCGTGCCTTGACTACGCCTCCCGGCGTTCCGGCGTCACCACGGCGAGCGCTTACCAGGTACGGGAAGCGCCGCACGAGCGCTCGGTCGACCACTGGAAACACTTCGCGGACGAGCTGCGCCCGGTTCGCAGCATCCTCGGCCTGTAGCCCCTAGCGCGGCAGCTGCGCGTAGGCTGCGGCGAGATTGCGACCGAGCTGCATCATGTGTACCTGGTCCGGTCCGTCGGCGAGGCGGATCGTGCGGGCGGCCGCATACGCATGCGCCAGGAAGAAGTCCTGGCAGACACCGGCACCGCCGTGAACCTGGATGGCCCTGTCGAGCACCCGGCAGGCCATTGCCGGTGCCACGATCTTGATCATCGCGATCAGGTCCTTGGCCGCCTTGGTGCCGCCCTTGTCCATGCGTTCGGCTGCCTTTAGCGTAAGCAGCCGCGCCTGTTCGATCTCACAGGCCGAACGTGCGATGTCCTCGCGAACCGACTGCTGCTTTGACAGCGGACGCCCAAAAGCGACGCGCGTTTCGGCGCGCTCACACATGGCTTCGAGTGCGCGTTGCGCGAGACCGATGAGCCGCATGCAGTGATGGATACGCCCCGGGCCCAGGCGCCCCTGGGCAATCTCGAATCCGCGGCCTTCGCCAAGCAGTATGTTGCTCACGGGCACGCGTACATCGTCGAACACGACTTCAGCATGCCCTTCCGGTGCATCGTCGTAGCCGAAGACGTCGAGCGCGCGCTCAACTGTGACGCCTTTCGTGTCGGCGGGCACGAGAATCATCGATTGCTGGTGGTAACGGCTCTCGTTGTCCGGGTCGGTCTTGCCCATGACAATGAAGATCTTGCAGCGCTTGCTGCAGGCGCCGCTCGACCACCATTTGCGACCGTTGATGACGTACTCGTCGCCATCCCGGACCATCGACGTCTCAATGTTCGTCGCGTCCGACGAAGCGACGTCCGGCTCGGTCATGCAGAAAGCGGAACGAATCTCCCCGCGCATCAGAGGCTGCAACCACTGCGCCTGTTGCTCGGCATTGCCATAGCGGGCCAGCACTTCCATGTTGCCCGTGTCCGGCGCACTGCAGTTGAAGACCTCCGATGCCCACAGCACGCGACCCATGATTTCGGCCAGAGGTGCGTACTCGAGGACGGTGAGACCGGGACTCAGATCCCCGTAGGACTGCGGCAGGAAGAGGTTCCAGAGACCGGCTTCCTGCGCGCGCGGCTTGAGTTCGGCAAGGATCGCGGGTTCTGCCCAGCGGTCCCCGGCTGCAACCTGCGCGCGAAAGAGCGTCTCGTGCGGATAGATGAATTCGTCCATGAACGCGAGCAGGCGTTTGCGGAGTTCCTGTACCTTGGGTGAGAATTCGAAATCCATCCATTGCTCCAAGCACCGACCGGACTCAGCATGATAGACCTGAAACGCTTCGAAGCCGAGTGCCGGCGGGAAATACCCCTGCTCACGGCGATGCACCTGTCCTTCGTCGACTTCGACGACCTGGTGTTGACGATGGAAGCGCCGCTCGCACCGAACATCAACAACAAGGGCACCGCCTTTGGCGGCAGCATCGCGAGCATCTGCCTGTTTGGCGGCTGGGCTGTATCGACCCTGGCCTTCGCGGACAACGACATCCACAACACGGAGATCGTCGTCTACAAGAACGAAATGACGTTCGAGCGGCCTGCCCGCGGCCACCTCGTGGTTCGGGCCTGCCTCAAGCCGGACGATTTCGCCGCGTGTCTCGCGCGCCTGCAGGCCAAAGACGCGAGCCGCATCAGGCTCGACATCCAGGTTGAGCTGTTCCACGACGACGAGCGCTGCGCCACGATGCAGGGGCTCTACGTGGTGTGGCTGAAATAGTCGACACCCCTCGCAACCAATCCGCGCTGGCAGGTATCTAAGCTGTAGAACCGGTTTTTTTGGGGGCCGCTGGCCCGGAGGAAGAAAATGAACCCGAAGTCGAACTCGACGTGGATATTGCTGGCTTTCGCGCTCCTCGCAAGCCTGTGGTTTTCCGAGGCTCAAGCCGCAAAAGGCTCATTTGAACAAACACTTGACGTCGATGGACCCGTCGTTCTCGACGTCAGCACGGGCAGCGGCAGTATTACCGTGCAGAGCGGGCCCGCCGGCCGGGTAGAGATTGTCGGCCATGTCAAAGTCGGCACCAGCCTGTTTCGCCGGAGCGGCGAAAGCGCGCAGGAACTCGTCGACGAGATCCTTGCGAACCCCCCGATCGAGATGGTCGACGGGACATTGCAGGTCGGTCACCTGAAAGGGCGGAGATTCAATGGCAACGTCTCGATCAGCTACGAAATAACGGTCCCCGCCGCTACGCGTGTGAAGTCGAGTACGGGGTCCGGCTCGACGAAGATCGATGGCGTCGCCGCAATTCTGAAAGCCAGTTCCGGATCGGGCAGCGTCGTGGCCGGCAATATTGCCGGACCGGCAAAAGCAACCACCGGGTCCGGACGGATCAGGCTTGACGGCATCGCGGGCGCCGTTGCGGCCAACACCGGCAGCGGCAGCATTACCGTCTTCCAGACCGCTCCGGGCGACATCAAGGCGTCCACGGGTTCGGGCGGCATTGAGCTGCATGGCATCGACGGCGCGATCGACGTCAGCTCCGGCAGCGGCAGCGTCGAGGTGGTCGGCCGCCAGGCGGGCACCTGGATAATCGACACGGGGTCCGGGAGCATTCGCGTCGACTTGCCGGACGATGCCGCGTTCGAACTCGACGCCGAGTCCAACTCGGGCAGCATCGTCGTCGACTTTCCCGTCACGGTGCAGGGCAAGATCTCAAAGCGTCACCTGCGCGGCGAAGTTCGCGGCGGTGGCGACCTCCTGAGAATAGACTCCGGTTCCGGCGGAATAAAAGTCTACTAGGCCAATAGCGCGTTCGCGGACAACCACACGGCATAACACGCGCAGACGAGCGTGAGCAGCGCGGTGCCGCCGGCGCCGATCAGGCGCCCGATGTGGCCCATGTTGTCATGGTGCAGGCCGAACGCGTGGAAGATCCGCGCGACGATCATGAGGTCGCCCACGATGTACAGGAACATTGACGACACACCGTTGACCTCGAGCGCAGCAAACACGATGAGAAACATCGGTATGTATTCAAGGAAATTCTGGTGACGACGGACCTTTTCGGCGAGTTTCATATCGACCGGGTCGCCGTGCAGGATGGAAATACCGGACTTGCCGCGGGCACTGCCCGCCATGAAGCTCAGTAGCAAAGCAAATATCGCGAAGATACCCGCGTAGAACAGGGTGATCGGCAGTGGCATGTTCCTCTCCCTTCTTTGTGGGGGCGCGTGCCACCATACCAAAATGCTGATATACATCCATAGATGTCCCTCTCGAAACCCGCCCGGCACCTGCTCGCTGCCCTCCTGGTTCTCGTCGTGTCCTGCTGGATTGCGGCGCAGATCCAGACAGCGGGTGGCGACGTCCACGTGCATTCCATCAGGATCCCGACGCACAACGGTCAATGGGTCGTCGCTGACCTGTTCAAGCCGCGTTCCGCCACGGCGGAAACGCCGGCGCCGTTTGTCGTGGTCGTCCCGGGTTTTCAGCGCTCCAAGGAAGCGCTGTCCAACGTCGCTATCGAACTCGCACGCCGCGGGTTTGTCACGGCATCGCTCGACCCCTATGCGCAAGGCTCGTCCAGTGCCTCACTGAGCCGCATCGCAGCCACGACGGAAGGCTACGGCATGTTCGCACTCATCGACTATGTCGCGAGCACCACCAACCTCAACTACGTCGACCGCGCGCGTATTGGTGCGACCGGCCACTCGGCCGGCGGCAATGCCGCCATTCGCGGGGCGAACTACTTCGGCCGGGAGGCGATCCGTACAGGCCTTCCCGGCAAACTGCATTCCGTCTACGTGTCCGGCTACGTCCTGACGCTCACCGACGAAGTGTTGCAGGACGTGCGCTCCAATGTCGGCGTCGCGTACGCGCTTTACGATGAGGGTGCATACCGCAATGAACACCGCAACGGCGACATGCGCACGGCACCCGAGGCATTGCGGACCGTCAATTCGGGCTTACCTCGCGACCAGGCGATTACCGAGGTCGAGATTGGCAGGTACTACGGGGACAGGCGGGAGAAGACGCTCAGGGTCGTGCATAACGAGCGCACCCTGCATCCGTTCCAGCCCTACATGGCCGAGGCGATAGCCAACCAGATCGAGTACTTCGAGCGCGTGTTCGACGTCGAGCGCTCGCTGGACCCCTACGACCAGGTCTGGCAATGGCGAGAGTTGCTCGGCGTGGTCGCCCTGATCGCCGCGCTCGCCGCCATCGTGCCGATGGGGCAGCTGCTGCTGCAGTCGAAGCGATTCGAAAGCCTCGTGAACCCGGTTCCGGAGCCCCTGCCGAGGCCCAGGGGTCGCGGACGCCTCCTGTTCTGGACGACGTTCACCGTGGGTGCCCTTGTCGCCTGCGTGACCTACATCCCCATGGCGGAGCTGTCACAGAAGTTGTTCGTCGCTGCCTCTAGCCGTCAGCTAACGTGGTTTTTCCCGCAACGCATGAACAATGCCGTCATGCTCTGGGCGGTGCTCAACGGGACGGTCGGGTACCTGATGTTCTGGCTGAGCTATCGCTACTTCGGGCGCAGGCACGGCATCACGCCGGCTTATTGGGGTGCGTCCGTATCCGCGCGGGAGTTGGCCCGTACTCTGCAGCTGGCGCTGCTGCTGTTTACGTTCTTCTTCCTGTCGCTCTTTGCCATCTATTACTTCCTGCACGTCGACTACCGTTTCCTGTTCATGGGCGTGCGCCCGTTCCAGCCCGAGCTGCTCTTGTTACTCGCCATGTACGTGCCGTTCTTCTTCGTGTTCTTCCTGTCGAACTCGCTGCGCGTGAACGCGGCGATGCGATTCGACGGCCAACCGGAGTGGCGCAGCATGTTGCTCGGCGGGCTCGGCAACTCGCTCGGCCTGGTACTCATTGTCGTCGTGCAGTACACGACGTTCGCGGCGACCGGCACCGTCTACTGGACCGACGGCTGGTTGTACGTGAACCTGTTGTTCGGCGTCGTGCCAATGATGTTCGTGTTGCCGTATTTCAATCGATTCTTCTTTCGTATGACCGGAAAAATCTACCTGGGCCCGATGGTCACAGCGCTGATCTTCGTGATGATCCTCATCTCGAATACCGTGATTTACCTGCCGCTATAGGCAAAACACGCCTTTTTTTCGCGAATTCGAGACCTGTGTCGTTCGTTTGCGGCGGCCGATGGCCGATTATTCGACGCTTGTGGATGCACATCGGTGCCAGGGAGGCATTATGAAAAATTGGATGGTCTATCTGGCCGCGATAGCCGGCTTCGCAATTTACGGCGCATCAACGAATGCCGATCGCGACAGCAGTGGCGCCATCGTGGAAAGTGGCAGTATCGGCGCGTTCAACGTCCGGGTTGGCGACTGTTTCAATGACGTCGGCTTTGACGACGAAGTCAGCTCCGTCCCCGGTGTGCCTTGTTCCCAACCGCATGACAACGAGGCGTACGCCGTCTTCGACGTCAGTGTCACGAGCTACCCGGAAGGGGACGGCATGTCTGAGCTGGCCTTCAATTCCTGCAAGGAGCATTTCGAGTCGTACGTCGGCAAGGACTATGAATCGTCCTCGCTGGACATCACGACCATGTTCCCCTCACCGAAAAGCTGGCAACAGAACGACCGTGAGGTAATTTGCGCAGTCTACGACATGAATGCCAACAAGCTGACCGGTACCGCCAGGGGCAGCGCGCTCTAGGTCAGCGCCTCGAACAACGCGGAGGCTCCCTGGCCCCCGCCAATGCACATGGTGACGACGCCGTATTTCTTGCCGCGGCGCCTGAGCTCACGCAGCAGGCTACCCGTCATGCGCGAGCCGGTCATACCGAAAGGGTGACCGATCGCGATGCTGCCGCCGTTGACGTTGTAAATCTCATTGTCGATTTCCAGGGCATCGCGGCAGTAGACGCACTGCGAGGCAAACGCTTCGTTCAGCTCCCAGAGGTCGATGTCGTGCATCGACAGACCGGCGTTCTTTAGCAGGCGCGGTACCGAGAAAACCGGGCCGATGCCCATTTCGTCAGGTTCGCATCCCGCCACCGTGAAGCCACGAAACACGCCCATCGGCTCCAACCCGAGCCGGGTCGCACGCTCGGCACTCATGAGCAGCGTCATCGAGGCACCATCGCTGAGCTGCGAGGCGTTGCCGGCGGTCACGGTGCCGTCCTCTTCGAAAGCGGGTTTCAGACCGGCCAGCCCTTCGAGGGTCGTGCCGGGACGATTGCATTCATCGCGATCGACAACCACGTCTGCCTTGCTCTGCTCGCCCGACGCCTTGTCGATCGTGAGCATCGTCGTGTGCATCGGCGCGATCTCCTCGGCGATGCGCCCGTCGTCGACCGCCCGTGCATAGCGCGCCTGGCTCTGCACGGCATACTCGTCCTGGACCTCGCGCGTCACGTTATAGCGTCGAGCGACGACTTCGGCCGTGTTGCCCATGGCCATGAAGATCTCGGGCTTCTCCTCGAGCAGCCTCGGGTTTTGCTGGTACTCGCAGGCCTTTTGCCGCTGGTTCATCGAGATCGACTCGACACCGCCTGCCATGGCAACCTGCGTCTGCCCGGAGGCGATCTGCGTGGCGGCAAACGCGATCGACTGCACACCGGACGAACAAAAGCGGTTGATCGATGACGCCGCGACCGTGATCGGCAGCCTGGACAGGACGGTGGACAGGCGCGCCATGTTGCCGCTCTGCTCACCTTCATGCATGGCCATGCCGACGATGACGTCTTCTACCTCATCCGGCGAGACGTTCGGGTTGCGCTCCAGCAACGCATCGATTACATGCGCGACCATGTCGTCCGAGCGGGTCAGGTTGAAACTGCCCCGATAGGACTTGGCGAGGCCGGTACGAACACTGTCGACAATGACTACGTCTTTCATCGCTTATTTTGACTCCAGGCTGAAGCTGCCTTTGTGCGCGGGGATCTCGCATGGTAGCTGGCAGACGGCACGATCAACAACCAGTAGTTGCGCTCGGGTGGCAGATACCGATAATGGAAGCTCGTGAGTACGCTAACAATAAAGTCGACCGGACTTGCTTCTCGACACCGCCTATAACATCGGGACTCCCGAAGGTGTCGAGCTGCGGCTGCCCGTTGCCGGACTGGCACCCCGGTCGCTTGCCTGGCTTATCGATGCGCTGATCAAGTTTCTCTCGCTGACGGTGCTTTCGATCGTCCTCGAACTCCTCGGCGATCTCGGTACCGGGATCTACCTGCTGCTGATCTTCTCCCTGCTCTGGTTCTATAACGTCCTGTTCGAGGTCTTCAATCACGGTGCAACGCCCGGGAAGCGCGCGCTCGGGATCAGGGTCATGAATGCAAATGGCACCCCGGTCGGCTGGTCCGGCTCCCTGCTGCGAAACCTGATCCGCGTTGTCGATGCCCTGCCGGGTTGCTACGCCTTTGGCTGTATTGCCGTGCTGTTGAGCAGGCAGTTCCAGCGCCTGGGCGACCTCGCAGCCGGCACCATCGTAGTCTATGCGCCCCGGCAGACGCTGGGCAGCAAACCCGGCGACGCACCCCCCGTACCATTGAAGGCCTACCTGTCGCTGGACGAACAACAGGCCATTGTCAGTTTCGGGGAACGTGCCAATTTCCTGAACGCCGAGCGCGCCGAGGAGCTGGCAGCCATTCTCGACCCCGTGCTGGAGGGCATCGATCGCAACGCGCTGGTCGGCCACGCGAACTGGCTGATCGGGGAACGGAAGGTGCCATGAGACAGGAAGCGTTCGAATCGCGGCATGCCGCAACGTGGGCAACTTTCGAGAAATGGATCGACGTACTGTCGACACCGCGATTCGCGCAGCGTTCCGAGCATGAATCCCGCGAGACCATCAGCAAGAACTTCCCGGCCATGTACCGCCAGGTCTGTCATCACCTGGCGCTTGCCAGGACCCGCCGCTACAGCATCGGGCTGCAGCAGCGCCTGAACCAGCTCGCGCTGGACGGCCACCAGCACATGTACCGGACGCGCACGCCTTTCCTCACCTCGATCGGTCTCTTCCTGGCCCGGGATTTTCCCGCCACGTTCCGCAAAGAGTGGCGGTTCATGCTGGCGTCGACCTTGTTGTTTTACCTGCCCGCGCTGGTCATGGCGCTGGCCGTGGTGCTCCTGCCCGAAACGATCTACTCGCTGCTGGACCCGGGCAGCGTGTCGAGGATGGAGGAAATGTACGACCCGGCCAATGAGGCAATGGGGCGCGAACGAGGATCGGGCTCCGACTTCCAGATGTTCGGTTTCTACATCTACAACAACATCAGCATCGGCTTTCGTACGTTTGCCGGCGGGCTCCTGTTCGGGCTTGGCAGCCTGTTCTTTCTTATCTTCAACGGTCTGTACTTCGGTGCCGTGAGCACCCACCTGACCGTGGCCGGCTTTACCGAAACATTCTGGCCATTCGTTTCGGGACACAGCTCCTTCGAGTTGACCGCCATCACGATTTTCGGCGGCGTTGGCCTGATGCTCGGCTACGGCGCCCTTGCACCGGGACGCATGACGCGCTGGCAGTCGATCCGCAGCCGCGCGCAGAAGGGGCTGCCGCTGATCTACGGCGGCACACTGATGCTCGTTGCCGCCGCCTTCGTCGAAGCCTTCTGGTCGTCAACCGTCTGGCCACCGGCGAGCTTCAAGTACTCGGTCGGTGCCTTCCTGTGGGTAATGCACGGTCTCTACTTCTTCCTGTTGGGTCGCAATGAATCTTGAGAACGTCACTGTCGAGATGCGACCCAGAAGCGAGTGGGAGGCAACGGATTTCGGCGCGCGGATGATCCGGCGCGACGCCAGGGCCATCTACCTGGTCTGGTTCGCCGTCACCCTGCCTTTCCTGGCGCTCGCGCTGCTGCTGATCTTCTTCACGCCCTACGGTGCATGGGCCATGCTCTTCTACTGGTGGTTCGAGCCCGTCGCCGATGGCGCCATCCTGCGCATCATTTCGCGCCGGCTCTTCGGCGAGGATGCCGACGTCGCGGCAACGCTGAAAGCCGTGCCGAGACTGGCGTGGCTGAACCGCATATTCCTGGTTACGCCCTACCGTCTGCACTTCGCGCGCTCCGTGGCGATGCCCGTGACGCAGCTGGAAGGGCTCAAGGGGTCGGCCCGGCGAGCACGCAGCAAAGTTCTCAACATGAAGATCTTCAATTACGGCATTGGTATTACGGCGGCGTACGAGCACCTCGTGCTCGCACTGTATTTCGGCATCATGCTGATCGGCTACGCCTTCATTCCCGACGCATACCGGCACACGCTCGGGGACACCTGGCTCGAACTCTTCTGGATGGAGTCGAGCAATGTCGCTGCCGCGATCGGCCTGCTGACCTTCTACCTCGCACAGACGGCCCTGCAACCCTGGTTTGTCGGCGCAGGCTTCGGCCTGTACATCAATTGCCGCACGCAGCTCGAGGCCTGGGACATCGAGGTTGCCTTCCGCCGCATGGTGCAGCGCCGTGCCGGCGCGACGGCCGCAATTGCCGTGCTGGCGCTGCTGGTTTTGCCGCCCTTGCTGTCACCACCGGTCGCTATCGCGCAGGAAACCGACCCGGACGTTGCCGAAGAGACCGCCGACCCCGACCCTGGCTTCGCCGGCTTCTGGAGCGACGACGTCGTCGTGCCGGCGCTCGAGTCTGTCAACGCCAGCGAAGCCCTGCAGACCAGGCAACGGGTCGAGGACTGGCAACGGATTCGGACCGACGATCCTGAGGAAGAGACGTCGAAAGACCGTGCCTGGTCGAGAAACATGCTCGACGCGTTCTTCGAGCTGTTCTCCAGGGCTATCGAGTTCGCCCTGTGGATCGGCGTCGCAATCCTGCTGCTGATCGTCTTTCTCATGCGCGATCGTTGGTTGCCGTACCTCGGCCTGCCCGGCGCCACGGCACCCTCGCAGAAACGTATCTTTCTGGCGGGCGGAGAATTGACCGCCGAGCAGTTGCCGGACGATATCGTTGCCGCCGTGCGGAGCGCCTGGCGAGCCGGCCGCAAGCGCGAGGCGCTGAGTATTCTCTATCGCGGCAGCGTGTTTGCCGCGGTCAGGGAGTACGGCGTTCGCCTGCCGCGCAGTGCAACCGAGGGCGCTTGCGTCAGTGCCGTGACCGCACAGACGGACACGTCGCGCGCCGAATTCTTCCGTCGTGTTGTCCACCTCTGGGTCCGTTGCGCCTACGGCAACCAGGACCCGGCCGATGACGCCGTGTTGCCACTGTGCGATGAGTGGTCACGGCATTTCGGGGCGTCACAATGAGGCAAACGACAGCGATCCTGCTGACCGTGCTTGCCGCTGTGCTTTTCGCCTCGTGGTTCTTCACGTACCACGAAAAGGTCATCAGGACAGAGTACGTGGGTTACTCCGGCGAAGCTCGCGTCAATGATTTCCTGGCGGCGGAAATGCTCCTGCGGGAACTCGGCATCGATGCCGACTCGCGATCCGAACTGGTGCCCTCCGACTGGCTTCCAGAGCGCTACGACACGCTTGTCGTCCACGCGTCCGAGCCCATCGCGTTCGGCACAGAGCTGAGCATGCTCAGCGGCTGGGTTGCGAATGGCGGTCACCTCGTCCTGCTACCGCCGCAACGCGAAACGGAATTCGCCGAACTGGTTCTCGACGCCTTCGGCTTCGCGCTGGAGGCCATTGAGATCGATGATGATGAGGACCAGGAAGGAGAACCGGCGCCTGACGGAGACGACGAGGAAGAGGATTTCGACTATATCCTCGACCTGGACTCGACGTACGTACGCATCCGGTCATACGAAGACCAGGCGACCAGCGCGACGCTGTCCGACGAAAAAGGCATTGTCGCGGCGCGCAGAGAATGGGGAGAAGGCTACGTCACCGTCGTTGCCGGCGCCTGGTATTTCACGAACTACAACCTGAAAGAGCACGATCATGCCCGCCTTCTCATGGATATCGTGGCCGGCTACGTCGACGAAGGAAAAACCTGGTTTATCTACAGCACCGCGTTCCCTTCCCTGTGGGAACTGATCTGGAGGAACGCACCCTTTGTCGTACTGGGGTTTATCGCCTCCCTGGTCTTGTGGCTCTGGTCCCGGGCGCCAAGGTTCGGGCCACCCGTCGGGCCGGATTCGCTGGCGCGACGCTCGATCCTCGAACACGTGCGTGCCGCCGGTAATTTCGCCTGGCGAAACCGCAGTGCAGCCGATCTCGTCGCGAGCTCAACCGCGGCGATCCTGCATGAAGCGGAACGGCGACACCCGGGGCTGAGCCGCCTCGCGCCACAGGCCCAGGCAACGCAGCTCGCGAGAATGACGGGTATGCGCGACTCCTACGTGTTCGACGCCATGTTCAACCAGGACCACACCAGTCACCGTGAATTCACTCGCTTGATGAAAGTACTTCAACGAATAAGGAAGAACCTATGACCGACCAGCAAACCGACGCCGGGAAGCTGTACCAGCAAGTGCAGGCATTGCGCTCAGAGATCGAGCGCGCGTTTATCGGCCAGGCCACCGTTGTTGATCACATCGTACTGGCCTTGCTCACGGCCGGCCACGTGCTCCTCGAAGGCGTGCCGGGTCTCGGCAAGACGCTCCTGGTCAAGTCGATGTCCAAGGCCATCGGCGGCGAGTTCTCGCGCATCCAGTTCACTCCCGACCTGATGCCGAGCGACGTCAGCGGCCATGCCGTGTACGACCCGAAGAGCGAGACGTTTCGGGTGAGGCGCGGCCCCGTATTCACGAACCTGTTGCTCGCCGATGAGATCAATCGCGCTCCGGCGAAGACACAGGCCGCCTTGCTCGAGGTCATGCAGGAGAACCAGGTCACTATCGAAGGCCAGTCGGCAAGACTCAAACCGCCTTTCATGGCAGTCGCTACGCAGAACCCGGTAGAGCACGAGGGAACCTACCCGCTGCCGGAGGCGCAGCTCGACCGCTTCCTGTTCAAAGTGCTTATCGACTATCCCGACCACGAAGCGGAGAAGAAGATCGTGTCGGCCGTGACAGCGGAACGGGTCGGCGACTCCCTGTACGTTGATGACGTCAAGACGGTCATGAGCTGCGCCGATGTCATCGCGGCGCAACAGCTCGTCGCACGCACGCGAATCGACGACGTGGTACTGGACTACGCGGTTCGCATCGCGCGCCAGACCCGCCAGGCATCGGGCATTCGCATGGGCGCGGGTCCGCGCGGCGCAATCTCGATCGTGCGCGCATCGCGTGCTTGCGCGGTATTGCAGGGTCGTGACTTCGTGACGCCCGACGATGTTCGCAAAGTCGCGGTTCCGGCATTACGTCATCGCATCGCCCTCGCGCCGGAGCTGGAAATCGAAGCCTACCGGCCCGACGACATTCTCCGTGACATTCTCGAAAGCGTGGACGCGCCGCGAACGTGATACCCCGTCTGCCCATCATTGTCCTCGCCGTCGTACTGATGGCCGCGGGACTGGTAGTCGCTTTCTTTCCGGCGGCCACTACCCTGTGGCTGATCGCAGCGGGGCTCATCGGGCTAGTCGCCATCGTCGATGGTCTGCTGTGCTGGCTGACCGGGGCGCCCGGGTTTGAACGCAGAATTCCGGGCTCGATGTCGCTGATGACATGGACGGATATTCAGCTCACGATGCGCAATAACCGCGCCCATGGGTCTCTGCTGCTGCAGGCGTTCGACCACCACCCCCCGTCGTTCGAGTCCGACGGTCTGCCGCTAACCCTCAGGGTGAAGGCTGGTCGCTTCGTCGACGCCGGGTACCGGGTACGCCCGCTCGAGCGCGGCTCCGTGCAGTTCCCCGGCTGCGACCTGCGTATCGCATCGCCGTTGCGATTGTGGTGGCGGCGCCGCTTTGTCGAAGCACCGTCACAGGTTCGCGTTTATCCAAACTACTCGGCAATCTCCAAGTTGCTCGCATACGAGGTCGACAATCGCCTGCAGCTCAGCGGTGTTCGCCTGAGCAGGCGGCGTGGCGAAGGCATCGAGTTCCACCAGCTTCGCGAGTACCGTGAGGGCGACAGCATGCGGGCGATCGACTGGAAAGCGACAGCCCGCATGAGCCGCCTGATTTCCCGGGAGTACCAGGACGAACGCGACCAGCAGATTGTCTTCATCCTCGACACCGGCCGCCGCATGCTCGCCAAGGACGGCGCCCTGAGCCACTTCGATCACACGCTCAACGCGATGCTGCTGCTGAGTTTCGTCGCGCTCAGGCAGGGTGACGCCGCGGGCATTCTCACGGCAGGGAGTGAACGCACCTGGTTCGCGCCGAGGAAGGGAGCCGACACGATCAACGGCCTGTTGAACCACGTCTACGACATCCAGCCGGAACCCGTCGAGATCGACTACATTGCGGCCGCAACCGACCTCGCAGCCAGGCAACGGCGACGCTCACTGGTCGTCTTCCTGACCAACGTTCGCGAAGAGGATTCTGCAGAGCTGCAAATCGCCACCGACCTGCTGCAGCGCCGCCACCTCGTGATTCTCGCGAGCCTCCGGGAACGTGCGCTGGATGAATCGATCGACCGCGAGATAAGCAGTTTCGACGACGCACTGTTATTCGCATCGACCAATCGATATCTCGACAGCCGGCGCGAGTCCCATCGGCTGCTCGAGGCGAAAGGCGTCTACGTAGAAGACTGCCTGAGTGACGACCTGCCGGCCGCGATCACGAATCGCTATCTCGCGATCAAGCGCGCGGGTGTCCTGTAGAGGCGCATCGACAGCCGGGCTAGGCCTTGACGACAATAGTCCCTGCGATGTGGTCGTGCACGCAGCGACAATCCTGGCGGAAGATAAACAAGACATCGATGAGGGTCAGGAAGGACCCGGCCAGGGGAATCATCGACGCGAGCGAGACCGGGGCAGCGCGCAACAGGATAACTTTCCAGAGCGGGAGGATCTTGCGGTCTTCTATGGAGACAATGCGTGTTTGTGCAGCAACTTTGCCGATGGTTTGCCCGCGTGTCGCGAGCAGGTATCCGTTCAGCACCAGGAAGACGGCAAAACCAAACAGAGCGCCGACGATAACTTCCTCATAGGACTGCGTTCCGTCCATTGCCCGGTCAAACATGCCGGTGAAGTACATCGCCGGCCAGATGATGGCCGCCGCGATCAGCCCATCGACGATCGAGCCTCCCAGGCGGGCACCCCTTGAGGCCAGCTCGCCAGGTTGAATGGATGCCACGGCAACGTCTGCCTTCGGCGCTTCATAGGGATTTTCATCAGTCATGTTTGCTACCATCCGACCACGTACAGACCGGAGTATGCCATGAGCCGCGAGAACGATTCAGAGTCCATTTACCGTGCACCCGAGAGCGAGACGACGTTCGCGCCACAAGGCGATCTGCTTGCCGCGTACGTTGGCCCGAAGAACGCCGACTACTACGCCCGACGCTTTGACCAGATAAAACGTGGCGGAAGCTCAGTCTCCTGGCACTGGCCGGCGTTCTTTATCTCGTCGTGGTGGCTGCTGTACCGCAAGATGTGGCTCTATGCGTTCCTGTACTGGATAGTCCTGCCGTTTTCGCTGGGCATTATCAGCGGCTTCGCCGCTGCGGCTGTTGGCGCCGAGGCGGCATCCGGTTTTTACTATGTGTCTTACCTGCTGATCACATTTCTGCTCGTGCCGATGTTCGCCAACCGGCTTTATTACCGGCACGCGCAGAAAAAAGCCGACAAGGTTGCGTCTATCACTTCCTCCGCGGAACAGCAGGCAGCGGAGCTGAACAGAATCGGCGGCACGAGCAATATCGTTCTGGTCCTGCTGCCGATCATCCTCGTATTCCTCATCGGCGTCATCGCTGCCATCTCTGTTCCGGCGTACAACGACTACACGATTCGTGCGCAGGTTTCAGAGGGGCTGAATCTTGCGGGCGGCGCGAAGGCGGCAGTCTCGGAATACTATTTCGACAGGCAAGCGTTCCCGGCGGACAACGACACCGCGGGACTCAGCCCGGCGAATCGGATTGCGGGCAAATACACGTCCAGTGTGGGTGTCGCCGATGGCACGATCGTCATCACCTACGGCAATGAAGCGCATGTCGTTATCGATGGCGCGACGATCGTTATGGAGCCTGCGGTTGACGGTTCAGGCAACGTGGTGTGGGTCTGTTCCAGCCCGACGATCCTGCCGAAGCACCTGCCGGCGTCGTGCCGCTAGGCGAGGATAACTAGAGAATACTGCGGCCGAGCGCGCTCTGGATCAGCGATACGGCACGCCTGGCCGAGATGTTGGCGTGGTCGAGGAACGGGTTCAGCTCGACAACCTCGAGCGAAAGAAGCCGGCCGTCTGCCGCACACTCCTCCAGCAGGAGATGCGCCTCACGGAAGCTTGCGCCGCCCGGGACCGTCGTGCCGGTTCCCGGTATGACCTCGGGATCGCAGCCGTCGAGGTCGAAACTCACGTGAAAACCGCCCGTACCGTCGTTCACGATCTCGAGGGCCCGCCGTGAAACTTCGGCCATGCCGAGCTGGTCGATGTCCCGCATCGTGAATGCCGTGACGCCGGACGCGTTGATGAAATCGCGCTCGATCTGGTCGATGTCCCGGATACCGATAAGGACGACGTTCTCGGGATCGACGGCCGGGGAAATCCCGTGGATGCTGGCAAGGTCAGGATCTCCGTAGCCAAGCAGGTGCGCGAGCGGCATGCCGTGAATGTTGCCACTCGGCGTCGAGTCCGGAAGATTCATGTCGCCGTGCGCATCGAACCAGATCAGGCCGAGTTTCTCGCCTGACTTACCGAGGTGCGCGGAGAGACCGGATACGGTTCCCATGGCGATCGAGTGGTCACCGCCGATCACCAACGGCCACTCGCCGGCTTCGAGCGCGGCGATCACGTGATTCGCAAGCTCCTCACAGACCTCCAGGATCTCGTCCTTGAAGCGCGTCCTGGTATCGCTCGTCTTGCGTGTCTCCATGGCCGGCACAGGAATGTCCGTCTCGCTCGAGATCGTGTAGCCCATGTCCCGGATCTCCCGTCCAAGTCCCGCCACGCGAAACGCAGACGGACCTGCATCCGTACCGCGACGGGATGCGCCGAGATCCAGTGGAACGTTGATGATGTGAATGGGCTGTTTGATTTTTCTCATGAATCCCTCAGACGAAGCGCCGGACAGAGACTATCTTACCGCGGCGACCGGTTTTCGCACTATTTACCGTCAAACCGGCTAACGACAGCCAGACGCTGCGCACCGGGAAAGCCGATGAAGATCAAGGTCATTAGCCTGACTTCGGCAACGCATCGCCGAAAGAACATCGAGCAACAGTTCGGTCGGCTCGAAACGGGCTTCGACTTCTTCGACGCGCTTCGGCCGGAGGACTCCCTCGCGCATATCGAAGGATACGACGAACATGAGTTTCATCTGAACTGTGGGCGTGCGGCGACGGATACCGAGATCGCCTGCTACGCAAGCCACCTGAGTCTATGGCGGCAGTGTGCCGCGGAAGGTGAGCCCTACCTGATACTCGAGGATGACGCAAAATTGCATGACAACTTCGCTGCCGGTCTGCTGGTGACAAGCTGCAGGATTCGGCAACTCGGCTTTATCAGGGTTTCGCTGCCGGATCTGAAGACGTCCATTGTTGTGGATCGGCTGGGACCTTTTGATCTGCACTACTGTCGACGCGCGCCCTTGCTGGCACTCGGTTACGCACTCTCGCCCGGCGTCGCGGCACAGCTCGCTGCACTGGGCGGCATCGTCGAGGAGCCGGTCGATAAATACCTGCAGCGCTTCTGGCGTTTCCAGCGACCCGTGTTCGCCATCGTTCCGCCGTTCGTGACGCTCTCGGCGCTCGCCAGTGATTCCGAGATCGGTGAGCGGACACGACCACCGACAGAAGCTCATGTCTGGATCCAACGGGCAATGCGAAAGACGCGCAACGCCGTGTCACGCACTTTGTACAACGTGTCGTTCATGTCCGATATGGATCGACAGCTGCGTCGCGGTCGACGTAGCCCGGGTGACACGACCGTCTCGCCGCATTGTTGATACCATGGTTTCGGCAATCTGAAGAGACCACGGCATGTCGCAGCGCATATACATTGTCTTTCTCGCAGCCGGTCAGTCGAAGCGGTACGGGAAGACCAAGCTCCTCGACGACCTGCATGGCCGGCCATTGTTGCAGCATGCGCTTCTCGCTGCGCAGGAAGCATGCCCGGGCTGTGTCTGCCTCGTACTCGGTCATGAATCGGACAAACTCATGCGTGCCGCATCCGGACTTGCCGATCGTGTCGCGCTAAACGACGCCTTCGAAACGGGCATCGGCTCGAGCATCGCCTGCGGCGTTGCCGCGTGCCGTGCGCAGGCAGACGCCGTGGTGATCATGCTGGCCGACCAACCGCTGGTCACTGCGGAGCATCTCTCTGCCCTGATCGAGCAGTGGGGTGGTCAGTCCGATGCGATCGTGGCAACGAGCTTCTCCGGTATCGAGGGCCCGCCAGTGTTGTTCGGACAAGCCCATTTCAACCAACTCGAGACGCTCGAAGGCGATGCAGGCGCGAAAAGCGTACTTCGCGCCCACGCCGCATCGGTCAGTGTTGTGAAATTCGAACAGGCCGCGATCGACATCGATACGCCGGCGGATCTCGAAGCGCTGCCTAGTCCGGATTGAGTTCGCAGAAGTACTGCTGCAGCTCCGCGGCAACCTCCAGGGCAATGGCTGCCGGGCCTCGTCCGCCTATGCGCTTGCCAACCGGGCTCCGCAAGCGCGGCGCCAGTTGCTCGCCTACTGCGCCCACTTCCCTGAGTAGCCGATCGCGTCGATGCGGCGGCCCCAGCAGGCCGATGAAATCGATCGACGAATCGGCGAGCGTGCAGAGGTACTGGCGGTCGCTCGCAAGATGATGACTCATGACGATCGCGGCATCGAACTGGTTGAGATAGACGTCTTGGCCGACGTTCGCAACCGGGACACACCGGCAGTCGCACGCATGCGCACTCTCGATCCGGGCGATGTAGGCCGGACGATGATCCAACACCATCACGCGCCACCCCAAGGACCGGCAGAACAGCAGCAGCGGATCTGCGTCCTGGCCCGCGCCCAGCAGGAGCACGGCATACGGTCGATCGAGCGTAAGGGTAACCGGGCCGCGATCTGTCTCGAAGCTGGCATCGACCGTTGGTGACGACACAAGCGTCGCTAGCCAGCCGGCGAAGGGTTCGTAGCCCGACGCGGGCAACAGCGGCTGAATCTGCAGGCGCATCGCGCCTTCGCAACCGACGCCCAGTCCGAATACGTCGTCATCGTCGCGCAGATCGTATTCGACCCAGTCGGTTTGCCCGGACTCGATGACGTTTGCCGCGCGCTCAGCCAGATCGTTCTCGAGGCAACCGCCGGACAGGAGTCCGTGGACGCTCCCGTCGGCACCGATGAGCATCTGGCTGCCTTGCTTGCTGTAGGTCGAGCCTGCTGTCGACAGGACCGTGACAAGCGCGACCGCCTCGTTATTGGCAACGAACCCGGTAAACGACTCGATCAGCGCTTGCGACAGTCTCACGAGGCGTGTTGCGGCGGGTGTCGATAGCGAAGGTTGTCTCTCCCGAGGTCCGCTACCGACCGGGCGCCCATCAGTTTCATGCCGCGTTCGATCTCGGCCTTGAAATTGGAAAGGGTCTTCTCGACGCCGGCCTGCCCGGCTGCCGCGAGCGCATACAGGTACAGTCGGCCGCCGGAACAGGCTTTCGCCCCGACGGACAGCGCCTTGAGGACGTGTGTGCCACGCTGGATGCCGCCGTCGCAGATGACGTCTACCTTGTCGCCCACCGCGTCGACGATCTCTGCCAGCTGATCGAACGGGGTCCGGGACCCATCGAGCTGGCGTCCGCCGTGGTTCGACACCATGATCGCCGTGGCCCCGATATCGACCGCACGACGCGCATCCTCGACCGACATGATGCCTTTGAGGCAAAACTCCTTGCCCCACTGCTTGCGAACGTTCTCTGCCGCGACCCAGTCCATCGACTGGTCGAGCATTGTTGAAAAATACTCGGACACGGACAGGCTGACATTCGTACCTTCGTCGACATAGTCCTTGAGATTCGAGAGTTCGAACCTGTTCCTGAACAGGTAGTTCATGGTCCAGCGCGGGTGCGCGGCAAAGCTGAAAAGGCTTTTCGCGGTCAGGCGCGGCGGCGACGTGAACCCCGTAACGAGATCTCTTTCTCGATTGCCGCCGACAATGGTATCCACGGTCAGTGCAATTGCGTCGAAGTTAGCCTCCTTGCAGCGCTCGATCATGCTGTTCGTCAGCCCCTTGTCCTTGTGGTAGTAGAGCTGAAACATCTTGGGCGTGCTGATGCGCGCGCCAATGTCCTCTATCCCTACCGTCGCCAGTGACGAAATCCCGAACCAGGTGCCGAACCGTTCCGCCGCGCCGGCCACAGCGTATTCGCCCTCGTGATGGAACAGGCGCTGCAACGCGGTGGGCGACAGGAACAGGGGCATTTCGATCTTCCTGCCCATCACCGTCGTCGACATGTCGATCTCTTCGACGCCCGCAAGGACGCTCGGCACGAGGTCACAATCATCGAACGCCTGGGTGTTGCGCCGATACGTGACTTCGTCGTCGGCGGCACCGTCGATGTAGTGGAAAATGGGCCCGGGCAGGCGCTTCTTCGCCAGCAAGCGAAACTGCCGGGTGTTGAAACAGTGTTTGAGGTTCATGGCCGGAATTGCGAGATCTCAAGGACAACGCCAGCCTAAGTGTACTCTTCTTCAAACCCCGAATTCGAGTGCAGTTTCGACAACGCCTCAGTATCGAACATGCTCCCGACGGGCGCCTGGTCGCATGATGAGCATTTGCACGTCGCCGATAACCCGCTCGATGAACGCACTCTCGCAGTAGACCAGGTAGAACTGCCACAGGCGCAGGAATGCATCGGAGTAGCCGAGCTCCCGGACTTCGTCGAGGCGAGCGAAGAAGCGGTCGTGCCAGTGGCGCAGCGTGGTCGCGTAGTGGGGGCCGATATCTTCCAGGTGAATGACCCGCATATCGGTGTGCGCTGTCATCGTTCGCGACAGGCCCGTCACCGACGTCAGGCACCCGCCGGGAAAGATGTAGCGCTTGATGAAGTCGACGCCTTTCCTGTACTCATCGTAGCGCTGGTCGGCGATGGTGATCGCCTGCAGCAGCATTTGCCCGTCGGGCTTGAGAAGGTCGCAGCACTTCCTGAAGAACACGTCGTGGTACTCGTGCCCGACCGCCTCGATCATCTCGATGGAAACCAGCTTGTCGAAACGCCCCTCGAGATCGCGGTAGTCCTTGAACAGCAGCGTGATCCGGTCTTCGAGACCCGCATCGGCGATTGCCTTCTGCGCGTAGTCGTGTTGCTGCCGCGAAATGGTGGTCGTCGTCACGTGGCAGCCGTAGTGCGTTGCCGCGTGAATGGCGAACCCGCCCCACCCGGTCCCGATTTCCATGACCGAGTCGCCTGCCGAGAGCTCCAGCTTCCGGCAAATACGGTCCAGCTTCTCGACCGCCGCATCCTCGAGCGGCGTCTCCCGGGTTTCGAAATAGGCGCTGGAATACATCATCGTCGGATCCAGCCAGAGCGAGTAGAAGTCATTGCCGAGGTCGTAGTGCGCAGCAATGTTCTTGCGGCTGCCCTTGCGAGTGTTCCGGTTCAGCGCGTGCAGCATCTTCTGCAGTGGCCGACCCAGCTGTGCCAGGCCGGAGTCGACTTTTTCGAGAACATCCCGGTTGCGGATCAGGATCCGCAACAATTCGCGCAGCTCGCTGCTGGACCAATAGCCGTTGATGTAGGCCTCACCGGCGCCGATCGAACCCCCAAACGCAATATCGCTGTAAAACGTCGGGTTTTTCACCTGCAGGTGAACGCCCAGGGGAAATTCCTCGGTCAACTGCCCGAAGGACCATTGGTCATCCTGCTCCGTGATGACGATCCGTCCATTCTCGAGACCCTCCAGGCGAGACAGCACCAGGCGGCGCGCCACCCTGTCGAGCATTGAAGGCTTCGTGGTCTCGGTGGCGCCATCGCGCGCGCCGACTGAAATCGCTCTCGAGTTCATCGAACAACTACCTCTGTTTCTTTCTCTGGATGCTGGTAAACGGGACAACGCTTCAACCACAGGCGCAGCGCCTCCCAGTAGATGGCGAGGATCACCTTGGCGGTCATTAGCGGAAAACGGACCAGGACGCCGGCCAGCGACGCTCCGGATATTTCTTTTCGGGACAGGTTGAGCGTTGCGTCGAAAAAGCGCTTGCCATCGGTCGAGTTCGCCATGAACACGGACAGCTTGTCGGCGGGCGTCGAGAGGACCCAGTTGTACTCGGTCTCCATCGACATAAAGGGAGAAACATGCATTTTCTTCGCAGGCTGAAAATGCCAGGACGAGCGCGGCGCGCCTTGTTTCTCGCATTCCAGCACGTAGGTGTCGCGTTCGCCCCAGGGCGTATTACTGACTTCCGCGACGATGAACTCGACGGTCTCGCCGTCCGCCGCAAAACAGTAGTAGAAACTCACCGGGTTGAAGCAGTAGCCGTAGTACGACAGGTTTGTGAGCAGGCGAATGGGACCCTCCGGCCGGCGACCGGTTTCGTCTTGCACGAGCAGCCGAACCGATTCGGCAAGCGGTTGCTCTTCCGGCCCCAGGTGGTCCGATCGCCGGAAACGCGCAAGCGCCCGTCGCGAAGAAGACCAGAACCAGCGTTTCCTGAACAGCGTCGGCAGTTCGTCGAGATCCAGGTACATCATGAACAGGCGATAGTTGAATGCATGTACCGCGGGCTTTTTGCGGCTGTGCCTAACTTGCCCTTCGTAGATGCAGCTGTTCATCTGCAAGCCTCGCTTCGAAGTGCTCCAGTGCATTGAGTGCACTTACAACGCCATCCTCGTGAAAGCCGTTGCGCCAGTACGCTCCACAGTAGAACGTCCTGTCGCAGTTGATCTCGGCCTGGCGCCCCTGTGCCACCACCGACTCGCGCGAGTAGATCGGGTGGTCGTACTGAATGCGGCGCAGGATATTCTGCGGCTCGATATGCCGATCGTCATTCAAGGTTACGAGGTACTGCTTGCTCGTCGCAAGTCCCTGCAGGATGTTCATGTTGTAGGTGACAGCAACGTGGCGTTGCCGATCGGCCGGAATATGGTAGTTCCATGCCGCCCAGGCGCGGCGACGCCTCGGCATCAGGCTTGCGTCGGTATGCAGGATAGCCTCGTTCGACTGGTAGCGAATCGCGCCGAGGACCTCGCGCTCCGCAGCGGTTGCATCCCCGAGCAGCAACAGGGCCTGGTCGCTGTGGCAGGCCACGAAAACGTAGTCGAACTTCTCCCTGCCACCGGCCGCCGAGCACACCTCCACGCCGTCACCAAGCCGGCGCAAGGACTGCACTGGACTGTCAAGACGTATGCGGTCGCGATGACCGGCGACCAGCTTCCTGACGTACTCACGTGAACCACCCTTGATCACACGCCATGTCGGCCGGTTGCTGGTCTGCAGCAGGCCGTGATTGGAGAAGAAGCGCACCAGGAACCCGATCGGCATATCGAGCACGGCAACCGGCTCCGCGGACCAGATTGCGGCCGCCATGGGGACGAGATACTGATCGACAAACGCGCTGCTGTAGGCGTTCCTCTGCAGGTACGCGCCCACCGTTTCCGACTCATCCAGCTCATCAGCCCGCGATGACGCGGCTTCGTTGAAGCGCAAGATATCCCTGATCATGCGATAGAACGGGGGCCGGAGGATGTTCCTGCGTTGCGCGAACAGGGTGTTCAGGGACGAACCGGCGTACTCGAGGCCATTGTTCTCGGCCTGCACGCTGAAGCTCATCACACTGGGCTGCGACTCCTGCCCGATCTCATCGAGCAATGCGATGAAGTTCGGATAAGTCCTGTCGTTGAATACGATGAAGCCCGTGTCGACGGCATACTGTGAGCCGTCCTCCTCGACGTCCACGGTGTTGGTATGGCCGCCGACGTAGGACCCGGACTCGAACACCGTAATGTCGTGCTGCTGCCGCAGCTTGTAGGCGGCGACATTGCCCGCGATGCCGGTGCCGATAATTGCGATCTTCACGACATCACCAGCTTTGCGGTACGCGCTGCAGCTTGCTCGTGTCATAGCCGAGCGATTCGACGAAAGAAACGAGCTCATCGTAGTCCGCATCGGAGATCTCGGGCGTGCGCGCCATGATCCAGACAAAGTCGCGGTCCTGACGACCGATGATGGTCTGCGTGTAGTCATCGTCGAGGTAGACGATTCGATAGTCCGCCTTTATCGGCCAGACAAAGCGCATTCCCCATCGCGCATTCGTCTCCTCGTCAAGGACGAAACCTTTCGGATTGTATTCCTTCGCGTCGCCGTCGAAGCCGCCCTTCCGGAACGTAAACTGCGTCGCGATCGTGCCGTCATCGTTCAGGCTATAGGTCTCGACGGCGTTGTACGCATCCTTCTCCAGGAACGTGGGTATGTTCGCGATCACGTACCAGGGTCCCATGAATCGCTCGAGGTCCACTTTCTCTACTGTCTGCATCTCAGGTCCCTTGGCCGCACAGCCCGCCATTGCGAATGCCAGCAGCATGGTGAATGCCAATCCTATTTGTCGGTTCATATCAGGAAAGCTCATAGCGAATGATGTGGCCGCCAGCGGCGACCGACTCGAGCGCCAGCCACTCGTCGTTGGCCGAGTACCAGAGGGTGAGGTCGACGTCGTAGGCCGTCAGCTTGAAGCGCGTCGCGGCGACGGGCTCGCCACGGACTTCGAGTACTTCGTTTCCAACCCTCTCCACGTTTACGTCAACGAGCTCGCCCGTTTGCGGGTTCAGGAGGCGCGGCTGGTCGAGGAAATCGGGATTCCAGTACGCAAACGTCATGACGCACTCGGGCAACTCGGCGGGCGTCTCGCCGGCGACCAGTCGAAAACCCGAACCGGTCCGCTCGCCGGCAACCTGCATGCGTTCGCCGTTTGCGTCCGTGCGCGCATCGATCTCCACGAGGCACTCATCCTCCCAACGCTCTGCTGCGCTGTGCTCATAGCGATAAGCAGGTATGAAGAGGATCGTATACTTGAACTTCGCCTCGCTCAGGACCTGCCTGGTGCCACCGGTCTCAGACACCTTGAACAGGTGCTTGCCGACCTTCTTGTCGTTCAGGTAAACATCGAAGTTCCACTGCGCAACTTCGCCGGCACGATCTTCAGCCGGCGCTTCGGCAGCGATAGTGAGCGTGAACAATGCGATTAGAATAACGCCAAGGTACTTGCGCCTCATGATTTTGCCTCATTCATTGATGTTGTCTTGCGCGGCCCCGGGAAAAACGCGTTCGTACGACGAATGTAGTTCGCGTACTCGGGCCGACGCTCCGAAATAGTGCTTTCCAGCATCGCGACGCCGGAAACCTTGAGCAGGAGAAAACTCATCAGCAACGGGGAGGCGATGCTCCACCAGCCACCCGATGCGACGGCAAACAGGTAGAACGACCACCAGATGCAGAAATCGCCAAAATAGTTGGGGTGACGCGTGTACCGCCACAACCCGGTGTCGAGAACCCGGCCCTTGCTGTCCTCGCGCGCCTTGAAGCGCGCCAACTGGTAGTCGCCGCCCGCCTCGAAGACGAAGCCGACGAGCCAGAGCAGTACGGCGGCAATGTCCAGGACGTTCAGCGCGGCATCGGACGTGATCGCAGGAAGCAACGGCAACGCGATCAGCCAGGCCAGTACACCTTGCAGACCGAAGACGATGTAAAGGCTCTTGAAAGCGAAGCCGGGCTCATTGTTCTTGCGAATCGTCTGGTAACGGTAGTCCTCGGACTCGCCCCAGTTGCGCACGGTAATATGAAGCGACAGGCGGAGCGCCCAGATCGCGACCAGTGCGAGCACGAGCGTCCCGCGAGCCGACAATGACGCCGCCTCCATTGCGAAAACTGCCGCCGCAACCAGGAAGAACAGGGACCAGAGGCTGTCAACGAAACTGACGTCCTTCTTCGCGACGCTGACAAGCCAGCTTGCAACACCCACGGCGAGAATGGCCGCGAGCGCATTCAAATAGGGATAGAGCATCATCGGCTACGCTCCGCAACCCAGGCACGGCGCCTGCCAGGCATGCCATCGAGGGTCTCGGACAGGCGCATCAGTATGGGCATGATGACCGCCCAGCCGAGTCCAAGGGCGACCATCGCGGCGACCGGGCTCGTCAGAATTATCCCGCCAAGCTTTTCACCCGCGGCGTAGGTGACGGGCCCGCCAATGAGGCCAAACACGGCGGCCAGACCGGGCTTGCCGCGCAGCCAGCGCATCGACACATTCAGCGTCGTCGCGAAGAGCATCCACATGGTGATGATCCAGTAGGGAGCGAGGTACTCGCTGAACAGGCCTGCCTTGTAGCTGACCCAGCCAAAGGCAACGAGTGCGCTGTCGAAGCAGGCGCCAATGAGCGCGCAGCAGGCGATCAGCAGAATCTCGTCGAAGGGCTTGCGCGCGGCGGACAGGTGAATCGCCAGTACGATCAGCACGGCCAGTGGACCGAGCCACGGCATCTCGCGGGCGCCACCGATGACCGATGACAGCCAGGCGAGCTCAAAACCTGCGAAATTGATGAGAAACAGCATGTCACTCACCAGCCTTTCGAAACAGGTAGTGACCGACATACCACTCGTGACCGTCGTCGTAGTCGAACAGCTCCGCACAGGCCATGAAGAAGATCCGCCAGCGCTGCCACCACAAAGCTGCGTTTTCCTCGCCATAACACGCGGCGAGTACGGGCTTGATGGCAGATTCCCTGCTGTCCATGTTCTGCAGCCAGGCATTGCAGGTCTTTGCGTAGTGCCGGCCGTTCAGGTGCCAGCGCTTGTCGATGCTGAGGTGTGCGGGAAAGCGCAGCGGCAAGTCGGCGCTCGGCATGATGCCACCACTAAAGAAGTGCCTGCTCATCCAGTCGCCCGGCCCCTTGTCGATGTACTCGTACGGGGTCGAGTGATGACAGAACACGTGCATGAAGAAGCGGCCCTCGGGAAGCAGCCAGCCGTCAATACGGCGAAAGAGCTCCGCGTAGTTGCGCATGTGTTCGAACATCTCGATGGAAACGACGCGATCGAAGCGCTGCTCGGTCGAGAAGTCGTTCATGTCTGCCGTGACGACGTCAATGTTGCCAATGGACCGCTCTCTTGCACGCTCGAGGATGAACGCGCGCTGAGACGACGAGTTGGACACAGACGTAACCGACGCATTCGGGAAATGCTCGGCGATCCAGAGCGACAGCGAACCCCAGCCACAGCCGAGATCGAGCACGCGCATGCCGTCGGCAATACCTGCGCGTTGCACCGTGAGCTCGAGCGCCGCCGTCTCGGCTTCCGAGAGGTTGTTCACGCCGCTCGGCCAGTAACAGCAGCTGTACTTCAGGTGATCGCCCATGACCTGCGTGAAAAACTCTGCCGGCACCTCGTAGTGCTGTTCGTTCGCGAGATCCGGCACGTGTGCGATCGGCGACGTGTTCATCATTGCCACGAACCGGTTCAGCGCGTTGGCGGCGTATTCTTCGTCACCCGCGTGGATTTCCCGGCGCTTGCTCTCGAGCAGCCTGCGAATTCCGGCGCGAATCACGGCATCGGGAACGAGGCCCGATTCGGTCCAGCTGACAGCTTTTTCAGTTACGGCGCTCATGGCGACCTCCAAGATTCCATGGCCGCGAATATACGGAGCGGCCCCGGGGTCAACAACCGCCCGGGTGGTGTTGTTACATTCGCTTACACATTGTCTTGGTTCAGTAACTTAACATCGCATCATTGCTTACTTTGGGGCCTCTACCGATGCAACCCGTAATACTCTGGTTTCGGCGAAACCTGCGACTTTCTGACAATTCCGCGCTAGTTGAGGCGGTGGCTTCGGGTCGACCGCTTATCCCTGTGTACGTTGTCGACGAACAGGACACGGGCAGTGCGAGTCGCTGGTGGCTGCACCACAGCCTCACCAGCCTCGATAGCGACCTGCGGGAGCGAGGTTCCGCGCTGCGTGTTTTTCGCGGTTCGCCGCCTGAAATCCTGGCCGGGCTTTGCGCCGAGACGGGCACGCGGGCGGTGTATTACGCCCGGCGTTACGAACCTGTCAGCAGGAAGCAGGAACAGGACCTGGAGGCGCTGCTCGCCGAGCGGATAGACATTCATGCCGTCGATGATGGGCTCCTGCATCATCCGGAGACCGTCAAGACCCAGTCTGGCTCCCCCTACCGCGTGTTTACGCCGTTCTGGAAGGCCGCGGCCGCCCTGGGAGAGCCGGGCATGCCGGTGCCAGCGCCTGCAGCCGCCAGCTTTGTCGAACCGGCGGCCGGCTCGATGTCGGTCGATGATTTGGCTCTTCTGTCCCTGCCGGACGACCGGGCACGCCAGCTTCACGACGCCTGGACGCCGGGCGAAACCGGTGGCTTGCAATGCATCGATGCGGCCGAATCGATACTCTCGGGCTATGCCGCAGCTCGTGACCGCCCCGACCTGGATGCAACCTCCAGGCTGTCGCCTCATCTGCATTTTGGCGAAATCAGCGTTCGCCAGGTCTGGCATGCGATCCGGCAGTACGAGTTGTCTGCGCTTGCAACGTCCGGCGGAGAAGCCCTGTTGCGCCAACTGTACTGGCGCGACTTCAGCAGCTACCTCCTGTTTCACTTCCCCGAGCTGCCGGAAAAACCCCTGCGCAGCGAGTTCGAACATTTTCCCTGGTCTACGGACGAGGACCTGCTGGAGGCCTGGAAGCGGGGTATGACCGGCTACCCGATCGTCGACGCCGGCATGCGGCAACTCTGGCAAACAGGCTGGATGCACAATCGTGTGCGCATGATCGCCGCCTCATTCCTCGTGAAGGATCTCATGGTGCCCTGGCAGGCCGGGGCCGAGTGGTTTCTCGACACCCTGGTCGACGCCGACCTCGCCAACAATTCGGCGAGCTGGCAGTGGGTTGCCGGTTGCGGCTCGGATGCGGCTCCTTATTTTCGGATCTTCAACCCGACCTTGCAGGAGAAGAAGTTCGATCCCAACGGCCGGTACGTGCGCCGCTGGGTTCCCGACGCCGGCGAGGCAACATACCCTGAGCCCATCGTCGACCATGGCCAGGCCCGGCAGGCGGCGCTCGCCGCCTATCAGTCCGTCAAGGGAATGCGTACTTCGAACGTCGCACCATGACCGTGGTCGCCGAGTAGCTGCAACGTGCCTCCGTGAGCACGTGCGACCAGTGTCGCGAGATACAGCCCGAGCCCTGTGCCGCCGGACTCCCTCGTCCTCGACGGGTCGCCTCGATAGAAGGCTTCGCCAATATGTGCGGCCTGGTCCGCCGACAGGCCCGGTCCGTGGTCCGCAACGGTGATGACCAGGTCGTCGTCGCCGCCGGCGAGTTCGACCGTCACCGGACCGTCCTCGGGTTTCGAGTACCGCAATGCATTGCTGACGAGGTTCTTGAGAAGGAGCGTCATGCGCGCCTCGTCCACCGAGGTGACGACAGCCTTCGTCGGCAGCGTAACCCGGATCCTGTCGCGGTCCCTCGCGAAGAAGTCGCTGACCATGTCCTCGATCAGGTCCCCGATGTCGGTCCTGGACCGCGTTAGTTGCGCGTGCCGGCTGTTGAGACGCTCAGCCTCAAGCAGCGACACGACAATCTTTTCCATCTCCGCGATCTCGGCTTTCAGGCTCTCGGCATTTTCCTGATCTTCGAGAAACTCCAGCGTCAGCCGCATTCTTGAAAGCGGGGTCCGTAACTCGTGACTGATGCCGAGCAGAAGCGCTCTTTTCGCGTCCAGGATGTTCTCAACGTCACCCGCCATGCGGTTGATGTCATTTGCGAGATCGCCGAGCTGGTCGCTGCGAATGTTCGCTATGCGGAAATCGAAGTTTCCTCGACCGATACGTTCTGCACCCGTGCGAATCGCGCGGATGGGACGAAACAGCCAGCTCACCGCCGCATAGGCCAGCACGAGCAGGAACAGGCCGAGCCCCAGCACGAGCGGAACGAGGGCCGGTCCGCTGGACGTTTCGGAGATTCTTGGTGTCGCCACCACGATGTCGTAGCCGCCCTGTTGCATGCGCAGGAAGTCGTGATGATCCAGGCTCGCGAAATCGACGCCCTGCAGCTCGTCGGCCCAGGCGCTCGAATCACCGCTGAACCTGGGGCTGGGTGCGAACTCCAGTTGCTCAAGCCGCGGGAACGCCACATCGGATGCCCAGTCGATGTCGGGACCCAGGATACGAATGTCCACTGGCACTTTCTGCGTGATTGCTATGGCCCGGGCAATACTCGGCGGCACCCCGATGTCCTCGCGGACATAGCTCACGTGCAATGACAGGTGGCCGCTGACCAGTCCGCGAATCTGATCGCTGTTGTAGAAACGCTGGACGGCCTTGAACGTACCGAATACGAACGCGCTTCCCAGAACGACGAAAATGACGAGCAGGCGAAACGAGAGCGAACGAGAAAGACGGCTAAGCATCTTTCAGTGGCACACCGATGAACGAATAGCCGCGGCCCCAGATCGTCTGGATGAAGCGCGGGGGTTTCACGTTGTCGCCGAGTTTCTGGCGCAGCCGACTGACCATGATGTCGACGGACCGGGTGAGAATTGCCGCATCGATGCCGCGCAATTCACTCAAGATGTCGTCGCGAGAGAGTTTGCGGCCGTGGCGCCGCGCGAGGATGTACAGAAGTTCGTATTCCATTGACGTCAAGTCGACGAGCGATCCATCGACGGCAACGGATCGCGTGTCCGGTTCGATCGTCAGGCCCTCGAAGCTCAACTTGCCGACCGATGAGCCCGCCGCCTCGGAGCGACGCAGGGTCGCCTGCACACGCGCCACCAGCTCGCGTGGCTCGAACGGCTTGCCGACGTAGTCGTCCGCGCCGAGCTCTAGACCCGACACCCGATCGATGACGTCGCCACGAGCCGTAAGCATGATGATTGGAATATTGCTGTTCTTGCGAACTTCGCGACAGATCTCGAACCCGTCTTTCCCAGGCAACATCACGTCCAGCAGAAGCAGGTCCGGATCCTCACGAGCCAGCTTCTTGAAACCCTCGACCGAGTCATAGGCGCAAATGAGGTTGATGCCGTGGCGCTTGAAATACGCCTGCATCAGCTCCGAGTGTTTCCGATCATCATCTATGAGAAGTACTTTTGTCATGCCTCAATAATAGCGCTTGTCTGACCGGGAGTCGCAACTACCTCGCGGCCCGATACATTTGGAAACATCCGGTTACACCAATCGACAGATCTCCGCGGTCCCTGTCTCTACAGTCTGCCCCTGAAAGACCCGCACTGAATTTTACTCGGAGATCGAAATGAAAAAACAAGCTTACGCAGTAACCCTGCTGTCTGCCGCCGTCTTCCTCGCCGCGTGCGAAGGCGACGATGGTATGAACGGCATGGATGGGGCCAATGGTGCTGACGGCACCGACGGCTTCAATTCGCTCGTCGTGACGCGCGACGTACCCAGGGGCGACGCAGTCTGCCTCGGCGGCGGTCTGGCCCTCGACAGCGGCCTCGATACCAACCGCAATGGCGTTCTCGATGCCGGTGAAGTAACCGCCACGGAATACCTCGAGTGCGAGGCAACGCCGGTACTGCGGGCGCTGCACGCATCTCCGGATGCCCCCGCCGTCAACATCTGGGTCAACGGCGCACCGGCCCTGACCGGCGTTGATTACGCTCAAGGCTCAGGTTTTGTTCCGGTCGTGGAAGACAACAACGTACAGGTTGAGGCAATCATCCCGGGCGGCAACGCCGTTGTGATCGATGCGGATCTGCCGACACTCGACTACAGCACTGAAACGACGGTCATCGCTGTCGACGATGTAGCCGGTCCGGTACGCCCGCTCGTCATCACGAACCCGTCGGACAACCGCATTGCCGACGGCTACTTCCGCGCGCAGGTGGTACACGCCGCACAGGGCGCTCCTGAAGTTGACGTCTTCGTAACGGCATTTGGCGCCGACCTGACCGCGTCCGCACCGATCAATGGCGCTGGCACAGCGGTATTCTTCGAAGACTACACGGACCAGCTCGAAGTACCCGCGGGTGACTACCAGATCCGCATCACGCCTGACGACACGCCCGGAACGGTCGTTTACGACTCTGGCGAGATCTCACTGGCCGCTGGTGCTGACCTGATGATCGTGGCGCTCGACAACACCGGCCCTGGCGATGCACTCGTGCAGCTCGTCGTGCTCGATGGAACGGCCGCTTCCACGCTGTACGACACCAACACGCCGGCATCCGCCGTAGCGGTGCACCTTTCTCCGGATGCGCCGGCTGTGGACATCCTCGCCGACGACAACAGCACTGCAGCCGTTGAGGCAATCGCACTGGTAAGAGACGTTTCGTTCACCCAGTTCTGCGATATCAACAGCGTACCCGCCCCGGGCGACTACACGATCAACGTCGCATTGAACTCGGACAACAGCACGATTGCCACGTCCTTCCCCCTCAATGTCATGCAGGGCGACGAGGTTACGGCCGTAGTTTCCGGCTTCGCGACGGGCGGTTTGACGCCGGCTATCACGCCGATCGCGCTGCCAGGCAACACGCGCAGCGTTATCACCGAGACGAAGCTGCGTATCGCGCACGCCTCGCCGAGCACCGGCAATGTCGACCTCTACCTGGTACCTGCAGGTACAGACATCAACACGGTTGACCCGACGTTTGCCGACGTGCCCTTCGGTGCAGATACGACGCAGCTCTCCATCGCCGCTGGCGACTACGATGCGTTCGTTACCGGTGCTGGCAGCAAGGCAGCCGCAATCTCCCTGCCGGGCCTTGCGTTCACGGGCGGCGAAGTCCTTGATGTGATCGCACGCGATCCCGAGGCTGGCGAGACCGGTCCGCAGGCTGTTGTCATTGACTACTCTGCTGTACCTGCCTGCCCCACCCCCTGACAGGACAGCAGCAACATATCCCCCCGCGCGAACATGCGCATCCCCTTTATCCCCGCCTCGTGCGGGGATTTTTTTTGGGCCTTTGCAGCAGGAATTCGCAAGCGAAAAAAAAAGCCGGGCCGGCGAGAAACTCGCCGGCCCGGACTGTCTTCAGGACTGCGCGTCCGCTGGGCTTGCCGATCAGGCAGCGACCTTGATCCGGCGAGGCAACGCCTTCGCCTGTTTCGGAATCAGGATTTCGAGCACGCCATTGCGGCCTGTTGCTTTGACTCTTTCGGCATCGACGGTGTCCGGCAGGATAAAGCGCCGATAGAAACGACCGGCGCCGCGTTCCGCCCGGCGACGGACGATGTTTTCGTCAGCCTTCTCGGCCTGGACAAAGCGTTCACCCGTGATGGTCAAAACGCCGCCTTCCAGCGTGACTTCGACGTCCTTGGGGTCAACCCCGGGCACGTCGACGTAGAGCTGGAATTTTTCGTCGAATTCATTGATATCGACGCTCGGAACCCAGTCCGCCGTGATGCTGCTGCTGTCATTGGTTGTGGCGCCAGAGAACAGCCGGTTGATGTCATCCTGCAACTGACGGATGCCCATGAAAGGTTCGTAATTGACTAATGTCATTGCTTTGCCTCCAATATATAACTCTTTGAAAACATGGCAATTTACTGCCAACGTCTCCCAAAATAGGGGTGCGCGGCAAAGTTTCAAGGCTGGCTGCAAAAAAAATCTTGAAATCCTTTTCATTGATCCTACCTACTCCGCAATCCAGAAAAAAATTAGCGCCGGGCCGGCACCCGGCGTTAGCACCGCGGGAGAAATCTCATGACAATCCGAACCAGGAAGACGGGCATCACGGCAGCCGCACTTGCTGCTTTGCTGATGATGGTGGTGCCCCTGGCCGGCAGTGCGGACTGGCCGGCCGCACTCATGAACGGCGACCGGCCCTCGATGGCCCCGTTGCTCGAGCAGGTCACCCCGGCCGTAGTGAACATTTCGGTCACGGGCAGCGTTCGCGTGCGGACCAACCCCATGTTGGAAGACCCGTTTTTCAGGCGGTTCTTCAACATCCCCGAGCAACCGCGATCGATACCCCGCCAGAGCGCCGGCTCGGGCGTTATCGTGGATGCTCGCAAGGGCTACGTTCTGACCAACCACCATGTCATCGATGGCGCAGATCGCATCGAAGTCACACTGCAGGACCGGCGGCGCATCGAAGCCGAGTTGATCGGCAGCGACGAGGGCACGGACATTGCACTGTTAAAGATCGATGCAGACAACCTCACGGCCCTGCCTCTCGGCGACTCGAAGCAAGTCCGCGTCGGCGACTTCGTCCTCGCCATCGGCAATCCGTTCGGCCTCGGGCAGACCGTGACCTCGGGTATTGTCAGTGCACTGGGCCGCACCGGGATCAATGCCGACGGCTACGAGGACTTCATCCAGACCGATGCTTCGATCAACCCGGGTAATTCCGGTGGCGCACTGATCGATATCGACGGCGACCTGATCGGCATCAACACGGCGATCATTGCGCCCTCCGGGGGCAATGTCGGAATCGGTTTCGCGGTTCCTGTCGAAATGGCCGCAGCAGTCATGAACCAGATCCTCGAGTATGGCGAGGTACGCCGTGGCCGGCTTGGCGTCATGATCCAGGACGTCACACCCGAACTCGCCGAGGCGCTCGACCTGCGCACCTCGGAGGGTGCCGTGATCACGGAAGTACAGGCCGGTTCCGCCGCAGACGATGCAGGACTGGCGGCCGGCGATGTCGTCGTTGCGGTCGACGGCACGCCCGTTGCCAACGGTTCGGAGCTGCGCAATCGCATTGGCCTGACCCCGTTGGGAGAGAAGCTCGAGGTGACTGTTCTGCGCGATGGCCGGCGCAGGTCTTTCGATGTCGAAATCGGGGATTCCGGCAGAGTCGCGATGGCGGGCGGCAGCACCTATCCGCAGCTGCGCGGCGCTGAAATCCGTAACCTCGATCCAGGCCACCCGCGTTACGACGACGCACGAGGACCCATCGTCGTGAGCGTGGAACAGGGTAGCCCGGCATGGCGCAACGGTATACGCGAAAACGACATCATTCTCGCGGTCAACCGCACGCGGGTGCAAAGCGTCGACGAGATGGCGGCTGCGCTTGAAAGGGTGGGCTCGACGATCGCGCTGAGTATTCTGCGCGGCAACGCACGCATCTTCATCGTGGTGCAGTAAACCCGCCTGGCCGCCAGAGAGTTGAGGGCAGCCGGGGCTATACGAGCCCGGCTGTCCTCGCTCTGCCTGGTATCAGAACCCGGCGCTCAACATCACCCAGGCCTTGGTGGTATCCGCATAGCTCGTTGAATCCGCATTGAACGCAGCGAGTTTCAGCAACAACTTGTAGCGATCGCCGAGTGTCCTTGCCGCTGACAGATCGATCTCACTGCCATAGTCGCCACCGCCCGACTCGGCCGAAAAATCGTGGTAGACGAATTGCAGGCTCCACGCATCGATCCCGTACGACGCCTTGAAGTAGAGATCCTCCAGCCCGTTCGCCGGTGTGGCAAGGAACTGGTCGGCCCAGCCATTGAACGCGTGTAGCGTCGCAAGCGGCGTGCGAAAGCCCTGGCCGTTGTCGCTACCCAGCGATTCGAAGCCGATGCCCAACGAGAGCGCATCCTTGCTCCAGGTGCCCTGCAAGCGGATATAGTCCGCGTCGAAACTTGCAGGCGCATTGGCGGCATCCGACTGACGAGCAATATCGGCAAGCACTGCCGCCTGTCCGTCGCCGAGCGCGAACTTGCCCTGCAACCGGGCACCCAGCGTATTGGTTGAGAACGAGGCCGCATCGTCATTGTCGATGAGATAGGCATAGCCCACCACGTTCCAGTCGGCGTTCAGCTTGAAGTTGGCGTTCAGGAGATGAGTGTCCTGATCGTGGTCACCGGCCGGCACCTCGGACCCGAAAATGCGGTTCACGTTGGCAACGTAGGCATAAAACAACTGCAAATTCTCCACGCCTTTGTACGTCATCGAGAGCGCGTCGTAGGTCTGTTCGTTCTGCCGCCAGCCAACACCACCGACGAAGCGTTGATCGTCGAGCAGTATCCGCTGACGGCCGATACGTGCCTGCCATTCGTCGCTCGGCGCATACTGCAGGTAGAGCTGATTCAGGTCCGACCCGTCCGGGTCTGCCACGACCGGGTACTGGGCACGATTTCCACCACTCGTACCCATGCCGCTGTTGAAATCGTCGACCAGCACTTCCGCAACGTGGTCAAACTCGACGAAGCCTGTCCAGTGATACCAGGCACCCGTCTTGTAGTTCAGGCGCAGCCGCAGTGTCGACGCGTTAGCCTCCCTCGTGAACGAATCCTGGTCCACGAACTCATAGCGGTAGCGAAGATCCAGGCCGGCATCGCCGGACGTTATCGCCGTGGCGAGATCTGTATTGGCGTCTTGCTCCGCGACAGCCGCTGCTGTCAGCGACATGGTCAATGCCGCTGACAGCGCTGCCGCAAGATATCTACGCGAAGTCTTGCGTGCCATCTCTAGTAAACATCCTCTACGGTGTTGTAGACGTTGAACTTGCCCGTCGGCGTGATGACCTCCGGACCCTTGATGACGTGTTTGAGTGTTCGCGTCTTGTCATCGACGACAACGATCGCGGACTCCTCTTCCTGGCCGCTCCAGACGGAGAACCAGACCTCGTCACCGGCTTTGTTGTACTCGGGTTGCACCACGCGCTTGACACCCTCACCGAGATCCGCCCAGGCGGCGATCGGCAATACCTCAAAGCCTGCTTCGAGATTGTTGATGTCGAATACCGCAATGCTTTGACTGATCGCCTCATCGGGATTCAGCGGCGCGTCGACCCAGAGATTGGTCGACTTCGGGTGCGACTTCACAAACAGCGAACCACCGCCCTGACCCTGGAGAACCCGCACGACTTTCCAGGCGTTCTTCGGATGGCCTTCGGGATCCGTGCCGAGGAACGTGATGTTCGCGTTACCCAGTGCACTGGTAACCCAGACGGGACCGTATTTCGGATCCTCGAGGTTCGCGCCACGCCCCGGATGCGGGATCTTCTCGACATCGACCAGGGCCGCGAGATTGCGGTCTCGCGAATCAACCACTGCGATCTTGTCCGACTGGTTTGCCGCGGTCAGGAAGTAGCGTTTGCTGCGGTCCCAGCCACCATCGTGCAGGAAGCGTGCGGCACCGATATCGGTCACGGTCAGGTTGTCGATATCGGCGTAGTTGACCAGCAGGATGTGTCCCGTCTCCTTGACGTTGACGATGAACTCCGGGTGTTCGTGCGACGCGACAATGGCGGCAACGCGCGGCTCCGGATGGTATTCCTGCGTGTCGACGGTCATGCCACGCGTGGAGACGACCTTCATCGGCTCGAGCGTATCGCCGTCCATGATGACGTATTGCGGCGGCCAGTAGGCCCCGGCAATGGCGTACTTGTCCTCATAGCCTTTGTACTTGGACGTCTCGACCGAGCGCGCCTCGAGGCCGATCTTGATTTCAGCCACGATCTGCGGTGGATCCATCCACAGGTCGATCATGTCCACCTTGGCGTCGCGGCCAATGGTGTAGACGTAGCGGCTCGATGCCGACGTTCGTGAGATGTGAACCGCGTACCCTGTCTTCAGGATACTGACGATCTCCTTGGTGTCACCATCGATGAGGGCAACCTGCCCGCTGTCGCGCAGCGTCACCGAGAAGAAATTCTCATAGTCACGATCGTGCATCGGCTTCGTCGGACGATCTTTTGGATCGACCATGACCTTCCAGGTCGCCTTCATGTCTTCCAGGCCGAACTCCGGCGGCTCCGGCGGCTCCTGCTGCAGGAAGCGCGCCATCATGTCGATTTCGTAGTCGCTGAGCTCACCGGATGTGCCCCAATTGGGCATGCCGGCCGGCGATCCATAGGTGATGAGCGCCTTCAGGTAGTCGGTCCCTTTCGGCCGCGTGATATCGGGCGTCAGCGGCTTACCGGTGGCGCCTTTGCGCAGCACACCGTGGCAGCCGGCGCAGCGCTCGAAGTAAAGCCGCGTTGACGTGGCGTATTCCTCGGCACTCAGCGTCGGGCCTTCGGGGCTTTGCACGGCCCTCGTCTGCTCGGCAGAGATCGGAGAAGGCGTACCCGCATACCGCATCTCACCTTCGCTTGCGCCCGGGTGCCGTTCGCCGGCCGCTCGGTCCTCGAGACCGGTATCGCTGCGCACCTTGGCAACTTCTTCGACGCTGAAGGCCGAGGCCTCGTTACCCCAGGAATTGGTCGCGTAGGTCAGGATCGCCGCAATCTCGGCATCGGTCAGATGTCCCATGCCGGGCATGACGGCATTGTAGACGGCACCGTTGACCGTGATTTCCCCACTGCGCCCTTTAATAACGGTTTCCAGCGCGCGGGAACGATCTGCCATCAGGTAGTCCGATTTGGCGAGTGGAGGAAACGCGCCCGCGAGTCCCAGGCCTGTCGGCTGATGGCAGGCGCCACAGTGCGTGTTGTAAAGGCCCTGGCCGCTGGCCATCAACTCGGCCATGTCTCCGACGGCTGTTTCGGATGCGTGCACGGCGGCATCCTGCGCCAGCAGCTGACCCGGAATGAGCAGGCAACTCGCCAACGCAATAGTGCGCCAGCGGGATACCAGGTTCGAAGTGCCTTGCGTTTTCATTTGTATCTCCCCTTGGGTGCCTGTCTCGAAACTGACTACCAGTTCCATTGCAGGCCAATTGAGTAGTTACGGCCAGTCTCGGCCAATGTCGGTAGTAATACGTCGTCCGGTGCCAGGCCACGCACGGCTGACCAGCGCCAACAAGTGCGGTCAGTCAGGTTGCCGATGCCGGCCCTCACGGTCAGTTGTTCGCTCGTGGCATGCGCGATGAACACGTCAACGAGGCCACAGCCAGGTGGCTCGAACAGCTCGCCACCGGATTCATCGCGTCGCGACCAGCGCCGGGTCGCCGTCAGTAACGCGCGAACCTCCGTTCTTTGATCGAATGAATCCCAGTAGACACCGACGACCGCTTCGGCCGGCCCGACCGAGTTCAGTGGCTGGCCGTTCTCGTCATTCTCACCTCGCGCCCAGTACGCGGATGCCCGGAGCGACATGCCAGGCACGGCGGCGTCAATCTCCTGCATCCAGCTCGCTTCGATGCCGCTGATGTTCGCCGCGCCGATGTTGATGGACTGGAACAGGAGGCGGCCGCTTTGCGGATCGATGCCGATGCGCGCCTTGGTTTCGATGAAGTCGCTGTAGTCCGTCCGGAATGCAGCAAACTGCAGCCGGGACCGTTCACCGCTCCAGCGCATGCCGAGTTCCCAGCCATCGGAGGTTTCCGAGCGCAGCTCGGGGTTCGGGATCGCTCGAATATTGAAAAGCGGTATGTCGAGCCCGATGTTGGCGTCCTCGAAGGGCGGCGCACGGAAACCGCGCGCGTACTGGACGTAAATGTCGGTGTCGTCGCCAAGACGGTAGATCGCACCCAGCTTTGGCGAGACGTCGGCATGAGACAGACCGACGACCCGTGTTGATGGATTGTCAGCCGCGTAGATCGCATCGCTATCCGGTGACAGGCGAGTCTTGTCCAGGCGTACGGCAAAAAGCAGTGACCACGGCCCGGTGGACATCTGGTCGGAGACATAGGCCCCGAACTCACGTTCTTTGGTCACGGGGAAATCGCGAAGCGGAAAACTCTCACCCAGGATGTCCGACGTGACACTGCCGTCGACAAGGCTGGTCGACAGTCCGTCGCGCAGTTCCTCGGTCTTCGACTCGCTGTACTCGAAGCCGGTGCCGAAGCGATGCGACCACTTCTGCAGCTCCACGTCTCGCCAGAGATTCAATTCCACACCACGCAGGCGCTGGCTGAAGAAAAAATCGCGCTCTATCGTTGCGGGCGCCCGTGCAAGCGCGCGCTCATCGACGGTGTGTTGGGCAATGCGCGCATCGGCATGGTAGACGCGCAGCAGACCTTCGCTGACGAGGTCCGAATCGAAACGATACTCGGCACTCGCGAGATTGATCGTGTGCCGATCGTCTCCCTCGAGGCGCGTCGTAGATGCGAAGCGCCCGTCGCCCAGTACCGAGCTGATGTTGGTCGCTGTATCGCGGGTCTGCCGCACCACACTAAGCTGCCAGCCATGACCGAAGCGGTTCTCCCCGACCAGTTTCGCCAGGGCACCGTCGCGTCGATAGTCTTGCGTATCCTCAGCCACATCCAGTGCCGCCGACGGCTGTTCAGACCCTTCCCTGAAGCTGCCGGCAAGGATCATCGTCGTACCTGCCCCACGCAGGGCAACGCTCGCCTCGGTATTGCGGCTCGCATCGAGCCCGCGGTAGAGCAACGACGCTCGACCGGCGAGCTTGTCGTCACCAGGAAACTGAGAGGGCTGCAGCGTCTGCATCGCGACGACCCCGCCAAGCGCCGAACTGCCGTACACGGCCGATGCCGGCCCGCGCAGGACTTCGACCTGGCCGATCAACCCGGTGTCGGCGAAATCCCGGGTCGCGTTGGCGTAGCTGCCGACGGCAAAATGATCGGTAAGCGATACGCCGTCGAGCTCCATGGCGATCCTGTTACCGCCAATACCGCGAATCGTGATTCCTTCCGTACCGAACCTCGAACCCGACGATTGCTGCGTCACCCCGGGAACAAACCGGAAAATGTCTTCGAGGGAGGTACTCAGCGTCACACGCAGATCCGCTGCGTTGACTACCGTGACGTCGGCGGCAACATCTCGAATGCTCGTGGCCCGCTTGGTCGCGACCACGACGATCTCATCCAGCCCTGCGTCGCTCAGGCCATCCTCCGATGCCTGTGCGGCTACGGGAAAAGCCAGCACAAGCGCCAGGAAAATGGATTTGCCGGAGCTCACGGAGGTACTCCTATCTCAACAAGTCGATACAGCGGGAGTGGTCGTTGACTGGGGCATTATCGCCCAGAACGTCGGATAGTTCATTACGTTGCCTGTATTCATGAATAGCTGGATTCCGCCAGCGACCGCGGTGACATCGACTTCAGTGTCGGCAAGGTAAGCGCCGGCCCCGCCTGCCGCCTTGATGTAAGTCAAGGACAGGCAGGTGGCGATGCCTAGACTGAATCCGTCACCGAGGAGACGAATCGATGGACTACCGCCCGGGCTCGCAAGACACCTGCTTCGGCACCGGAGCAGCGGCATGACTGCTGCTTCCTCGCCAACGGCGGTTGGCATCAATGGGGTGCTAAACTCCCAGCCGATGGATGCTGGCTCCCCCTTGTACGCAACACTGCGCAGGCACTACCTGTTTTCGGGCCTTGAGCAGGATGACTTCGACACGCTCGTGACCGGGGTTACCACCAAGACGCTCGAAAAAGGTGAGGTACTGTTCCATCGTGGCGATGCGGCAACCCACTTCTATTTTCTGGACCTGGGACAGATTGAGTTGAACCTGATCGCCGCATCGGGCGAGAAGAAGGTCCTCGAAGTCGTCAGCCCAGGACGAACGTTCGCGGAAGCGATCGCGTTCATGCAGGAACATAAATACCCGGTTACCGCCGAGGCGCTTGCCCCGAGCACGATGGCGCAGATACCGATCCAGGCCTACGTCGACCTGGTCTACGCCAACCCGGATGCCTGCATGCGCCTCCTGAGCGACGTATGCCGGCACCTGCACGCGCGCGTCCGCGAGATAGAAAACCTCACGATTCAGAATGCGCGCAGCCGCCTGACCAGCTACCTGCTCGATCATGTCGTGGCAACGAATGACGATGAGGCCACTGTACGCCTCGAATTGCCGCGCCATGTCATTGCGTCGAGACTGTCTGTGAAGCCCGAAACCCTGTCGCGCCTGTTACGCAACATGGTCGACGAAGGCATCCTGACGATCGAGGACCGGGTGATTTTCGTCCACAGCCTCGCACGCCTCCGCCCCTACGACTGACAAGAAGATACTCCTGGAACAGGCTATCATTCGTCCCGATAGCGGATACGGCTCGTGTCCGCGTAGTTCGAATCAGGAAGCATGAATGGTGGACGAATCTGCAGATCTCTTGACCTTTGGCTGGCGTGAGTGGGTCGGCCTTCCCGATCTCGGGATCCGGCAAATCAAGGCCAAGGTCGACACGGGTGCCCGCACGTCGGCACTCCACGCGTTCGAGGTTCGCCCGTTCTCCGCAGACGGCCGGGACCGTGTCGAGTTCCTGATGCACCCAATCCAGAAAAATACTGATACTGTGGTGACGTGCACCGCCGACATACTGGAAAGCCGCGTCGTCACCGACTCCGGTGGCCACAAGGAAGAGCGCTTCGTGATCGCCACGACGCTGTCGATCGGTAAATCCACCTGGCCGATAGAGGTCACGCTGACATCGCGTGACGACATGCTTTTCAGGATGTTACTGGGCCGCACGGCAATGCAGAATCGCGCACGGGTAGACCCGGCGCGCTCGTACCTGGTCGGCAAGAAGAAGCGAAAGAAAACATGACAGCGAACAGCCCGATAACAATTGGCGACGTGGTGGTCAATCCCGGCAAGCGGGAGAGCATCAACCTGCCCGTGGCCGATCTCTATACCTCGACATCGCTGCACATGCCCGTAAAGGCTATTTGCGGCCGCAAAGCCGGACCCGTGCTGTTCGTATCGGCGGCCGTCCATGGCGATGAGCTGAACGGCGTCGAAATCATCAGGCGACTGCTCAGGCTGAAGGCATTGCGATCGATCAGGGGTACACTGCTCGCGATCCCGATCGTGAACGTGCACGGGTTCCTGGACCAGTCGCGCTACCTGCCGGACCGGCGCGACCTCAACCGGTCCTTTCCAGGCAGCCCGAAAGGCTCCATTGCCGCTCGGCTCGCCGATCTCTTCATACAGCAGATCATGTCCAAGGCGGACTTTGGCATCGACCTGCATACAGGGGCTATCAATCGATCCAATTTCCCCCAGATACGCGCAAATCTCGACGATCCGGACACGCTCGACATTGCGATGGCGTTCGGTGCCCCGGTGGTGGTCAATGCCAATATTCGGGACGGCTCATTGCGCGCGTGTGCCGCGGAGCGCGGGATGTCGATGCTGATCTACGAAGCCGGTGAGGCCCTTCGGTTTGACGAAACGAGTATTCGGGCCGGCCTGCGAGGCATCCTCAATGTCATGCGTCATATCGGGATGCTGCCGCCGAACAAGAAGACGAAGATCAAGCGCGTCACGCCCGTGATCGCGCGATCGACGCAGTGGGTCCGGGCAAGTTCCAGCGGTATCGTCAGTGCGAGGGCCAGGCTGGGCAGCACGGTCGTTAAAGGCCAGCGAATTGCGATCATTTGCAGTCCGCTGGGAGAGGCGCAGGAGGATATCGTGGCGCCTTTCGACGGCATCGTGATTGGCCGCAGCAACCTGCCGCTGGCGCACGAAGGCGATGCCCTCTTCAACCTGAGCACGTTTGAGGATGTACCGAAAGCAGGCGATGTCGTGGAGACATTCGCTTCCACACACCAGGATCTCACCGCGGAAACGTGATTTAGACGGGAAACAACTATGAAGATTGCAATTCTCTCGACGAACAAGAACCTGTATTCGACCGCGCGACTGGTCGAGGCAGGCGAGGAGCGCGGCCATGACATGGCGGTAATCAACCACAAGCAGTGCTACATGAACATCACGAGTCACAACCCCAGCATCCATCTGAAAGGTGTGTCGATTACCGGTGTGGATGCCGTCATTCCTCGTATCGGTGCCTCCGTCTCCTTCTACGGCACGGCCGTCGTGCGTCAGTTCGAGATGATGGGCGTCTACTCCGTCAACGAGTCCGTGGCGATCTCCCGCTCGAGAGACAAGCTGCGGGCGTCACAGCTTCTCGCCAGGCGCGGCATCGGCTTGCCGGTCACCGGCTTCGCCAACTCGCCCGGCGATACCGAGGACCTCCTGCAACTGATCGGCGGTGCGCCGGTTGTGATCAAGCTGCTGGAAGGCACGCAGGGCGTTGGCGTGGTCCTGGCCGAAACCAAGAAAGCGGCGGAAAGCGTAATCGAGGCTTTTCGTGGCCTGAAAGCGAACTTCATGGTGCAGGAATTCATCGCCGAAGCCGGCGGTGCCGACATTCGTTGCCTCGTTGTTGGCGACAAGGTTGTTGCCGCGATGCGGCGTCAGGGCAAAGAGGGAGAGTTCCGCTCGAACCTGCACCGTGGCGGTGCGGCCAGTCTCATCAAGATTACGCCCGAAGAGCGCTCGACGGCCGTTCGGTCAGCGAAGGTCATGGGACTCAACGTCGCAGGCGTCGACCTGTTGCGGTCCAATCACGGGCCGGTCGTCATGGAGGTAAACTCCAGCCCGGGCCTTGAGGGCATCGAAAAAGCCACCAAGAAGAATGTCGCCGGCATGATTATCGAGTTTATCGAGAAGAACGCGAAACACGGCAAGACCCGTACGCGCGGCACAGGGTAGCTTATGACCGCAATGTTCGATGACCTCAGGGAAGTTTGGGGCTACGTTCTGGCCACAGCGCCGAGCGGCCAGACGATTACGATCGGGCAGATCATCTCGGTGGTCTTGCTGCTCGTCTTCGGCTACCTGGGCAGCAAGCTTATCGGGTACTTGCTCGGACGACGCCTCGCGTCAACGTCGCTGCGGCCCGACATCGTCCATATTCTGAAGCGCATCGCGTTCTTCGTACTTATCGTCCTGGTCGTCATGACGGCTCTCAGCCTGCTGGGAATCCCGTTGACGGCATTTGCGTTCGCGACCGGTGCGATCGCCATCGGCGTTGGCTTCGGCGCCCAGAACATCATCAATAATTTCATTAGTGGCTGGATCCTGATGGCCGAGCGGCCGATTCGTATTGGTGATTTCATCGAGATCGACAATACCTACGGTGCTGTCGAAGTCATCGGCAATCGCTCGACACGCATACGACGCACGGACGGCGTACACCTGCTGGTCCCCAACAGCCAGCTGCTGGAACGCACCGTCGTCAACTGGACGCTGATCGACCGCGAAGTGAGAACCACGTTACGGGTCGGCGTCGCCTACGGTTCACCCGTGCGCAAGGTGGCCGAGTTGATCATGCAGGCGATCAGGGAGCAGCCGGAGTGCAAAGCCGAACCTCACCCGAGCGTTGTCTTCGAAGATTTTGGCGACAGCGCGCTGATCTTTGACGCGTATTTCTGGTGCGACGTCGGCGGCGAGAAGTTCCTCAGGGAAATTCGCAGTGCCGCACGCTTCAGAATCACTGAACTGTTTGAAGAGAACGGTATAACGATCGCGTTCCCGCAAAGAGACGTTCACCTCGACGTACGTCACCCGCTCGAGGTCAATGTCTTGCCCGGAACCCGGGCTTCTGCCCGGAAATGACGGCCGCCTGCGCGTTCCCCGCTAGCTGGAGGCAACACGCACAGCCATGTAGGTGAAATAGGCGACGAGCAGTACGCCGCCGGTTTTTCGCCCCATCCGGGCTTTGCCAAGAAAAAACACCGGGATCAGAAACGCGGCGAGTACGAGCGAGACGAGCAGGTCGAAAACGCCTCCACGGGGAATCGGTATCTGGCTGATGAGCCCACTGGCCGGCAGGACAACCAGCGAATTGAAAATATTCGAACCCACGACGTTGCCCAACGCGAGATCCGACTCCCGGCGCAGCGCCGCAACGATCGTCGTGACGAGTTCCGGCATGCTGGTACCGACCGCGACCATGAAGAGGCCGACGATCGCCGGTGATACTCCGAGGTTGGTCGCGCACGCGACGCCGTTGCGGATGGTCAGCTCGCCACCAAACAGCAGCAGCAACAGACCGGCCGGCACGAGCAACCAGGGCACCCGTCCTTCGGATCGGGTATCGAGCAACGGGTTGTCTTCAATGTCGGCAGCCAGCGGATCCGCGCGCCTGGTTTTCACCAGGTCAAGCATGTGGATGTAGATGAATACGCAAAAGAGCAGTAGCAGGACGATCGATTCAGATCGTCCAATGACCGCCGGGAGTCCGTCCAGCGGACCATCAAGCGCCATGAGTGTGATCACGGATGTCGCCAGCAAGAGCAGCGGTATTTCGCGCTGCACGATCTGCCCCTTGATCGTAATCGGCATGATGAGAGCTCCTATGCCGAGGATAAGTCCAACATTGCTGATGTTGGACCCGACAACATTGCCGAACGCGAGGGCCGTGGCGCCACGCAAAGCGGCCACGATGTTGACGATCAGTTCGGGGGCGCTGGTACCGAATCCGACAATGGTCAGGCCGATGACAAGCGGCGACACGCCCAGCCTCACCGCCAGTTCTGACGCCCCTCGTACCAGCAGTGTAGCGCCGCCGATCAGCAAGAGAATTCCGACAATCAGGCCGACAACAGATATCATCTGCTCGAGATTACCTTATTTGGAATAGATCCATGGCTGTGAATCCACCTGAATTCCTTCACGCCTGCATCCTGGACGGACGCGGCGGAGCGGACTTCATCGATGCGACGGCTGTCAACGACTGGACGCGAGACCAGGGTGTTTTGTGGGTGCATATCAACGTCGACGACGAGGGCTCGCGGCAGTGGCTGGCGAATTCCAGCGGGCTTGACGACTCGATCGTCGGCGCCCTGCTCGCAGGGGAAACCCGGCCGCGATCGCACGCGACCCGGGATGGACTGCTGGTCGTGCTGCGCGGCGTGAACACCAATCCGGGCGAGGACCCGGAGGACATGGTGTCGGTGCGGCTCTGGATCGGCCCCGACCGCATCATCAGCACCCGCCGGCGACGCCTCTTTTCGGTCGCCGATATGCGGGAAACGCTGGAGAACGGCGTTGGCCCGAGTACAACCGGGGCATTTCTCGCCGCGCTCATCGGCCGACTGGCCGACCGAATCGGGGACTTCGTCAACGACATCGAGGAAGATGTCAGCGGTGCCGAGGACCAGCTGGGCATGCAGGACAAGGTGATATTTCGCCATGTCATTTCTGCGCTGCGGCGCAAGACCGCAACCGTCAGGCGCTTTCTCGCACCGCAACGCGATGCGCTGGACCGCCTGTACCGGGCGCCGGGCGCCTGGTTTTCCGACACCGATATCCAGCTATTGCGCGAGGAGGCGGACCGCATTACGCGGTACCTCGAGGATCTCGATCTTGCACGGGAGCAAACCATGGTGCTACGCGAAGAATTCCATGCGTGGCTCGCGGAAGAACAAAACTCGCGCATGTATGTCTTATCTGTCGTGGCAGCGATATTCCTGCCCCTGACGTTCGTAACGGGACTGCTGGGAATGAATGTCGGCGGACTCCCCGGGCTCGAAAGCCCCCGGGGCTTCCTGGGTTCCATTGCAGTCATGCTTGTGTCTGCCGCGGCACTCCTGTCGTTCTTTCGGTGGAAGAAGTGGCTCTAGTTGACGGACATGTCGATTCACTACGCAAGTCGCCTGGCATTGGCCCTGATGTTGCTGCCCTCGGTTGTCGCCGCAGAGCTCACCATCACGGGCGTCGAGCCTGAGCTCGAACGCAATATTCGCGCCTACGTTGCGCTCGCGGATGAGCCCTGTGATGCGGAGGAGTGGATGGTGCGCCGCCGCTACCGGGTCATGCAGAAGGAAGCCCGCAAGGCTATCGAGCCGTTCGGGTTCTATGAAGCGGACATTTCTTCGACACTTACGTTGGGCGAGACGTGCTGGCAGGCGACCCTGTCCGTTGACCCGGGCGAGCCGGTCAGGCTCCACGAGGTCGATATTGCGATCCATGGGGCTGCCGCTACCGACCCGGCGTTCGACAACCTGCGCCAATCCGCGTCCCTGACGCCCGGCGTCCCGCTGCGGCATGCCGAGTACGACCGGCTCAAGCGAGCCCTGCAGGTCAGGGCCGCAGACCGCGGCTATGTCGATGCGGTTTTCGCCGAGAGCAGGCTCGACATCTGGCCGGAGCGCGGCGAGGCCGATATCACCCTGCACCTCGAAAGCGGGCCGCGCTATCGCGTGGGCGAGGTCCTGCAGGAACAGACCTTCCTCGAGCCGTCAATCGTCGCGGCGTATATCGATATCGAAACCGGCGCCTACTATGACAGCCAGGATCTCGCGCGCGCCTACCGCGACCTCTCGAACAGCGGCTACTTCCGGCGTATCGAGCTTGTCCCGGACGTCGGCAATGCCCGGGACGGCCAGATTCCGATTCGCGTATCGCTGCAGCCTGCGAATCGCATCGAGTATACGGTCGGCGTCGGTGCGTCCACCGACATGGGCCCGCGCTTTCGCCTCGGCTTCAGGAACAACCGCATCAACGCGAAAGGCAACCGGTTCAAGGCGGACCTGGGGCTGTCGCCTGTCCTGCAGGGTCTCACCGCCGAGTTTCGCAGGCCGCTGACGGATCCGCGCAGTGACTGGATGAGCTACACGGGCGCGGTCTCGAAGGAAATTACGGATTCGTACGACAACGATACTGCTCGACTGGGATTGCGGCGGACGAAGCGACTTAGTACGAGCTGGATCAGGACACTGTCCCTGGATGTCAGCTACGAGAGCTTCACGATCGGCACAGAGTCGAACGACAGCCTCCTCGTGTTGCCGGCAATTGGTTTCGATCACAAGTACGCCGACAAGGACCTTTATCCGAATCGCGGCCGCCGCATTGGGGCGGAATTCCGCGGCACTGACGAATACCTGGGCTCGAACACGTCGTTTGTACAGGCGACCGCATGGGCACGGTGGATACGCGCCGTGGGACCGCGCGGCCGGCTGCTCGCACGCGGCATGATCGGTATTACCGCCAAGTCCGAGCTCAACGAGCTGCCGCCCTCGGTGCGCTTTTTTGCCGGCGGCGATGAATCGGTGCGCGGCTACGATTTCGACAGCCTCGGGCCAAAGGACGTGGATGGCAATGTCATCGGCGGCGACAATCTCCTGACGGCCAGTATCGAGTACGAGCGCCTCCTGAAAGGCCGCTTCTACGGCGCCGTTTTCGTCGATGCCGGCAACGCCTTCGACGGCGTGAAAATCAATCCCGAGGTCGGCACGGGACTGGGCCTTATCTGGCGATCGCCCGTCGGTCCGGTAAAGCTCTATCTTGCCTACCCTGTAACCGACGACGACCCGGGCGTCAGGGTGCACCTCAGACTGGGTGCAGACCTTTGAGGCGATCTCGCAAACTGTGGTTGCTTGGCGTTGTCGCCGGCATTGCGGCTGTCCTGGTCGGCGGACTGTTTATGCTCCTCGGGACGGAAAGCGGCACGCGCTGGCTGCTGCGCCAGGCGAGTGACTACCTGCCACCGCAACTGCAGATCGAGGACCCAACCGGCTCGTTGCTCTACGGCTTGCACGTTCGCTCCCTCGAATGGCGGGACGATGCCGTGCACGTGACGGTGCGGCAACTGGCGCTGGACGTGGAGCTGGCGCCCTTGTTCGCAAAGCGTATCGCGATCAACAAGCTCGACGCCGGGAGCGTCGACGTCCAGGTTCTTGCTTCAGGTGATGGCAGCGGCGATGGGTCCCTGCCCGACATCGATCTTCCGGTCGGCATTTCCATTGCCGACGCGTCCGTCCGCAACGTGACGGTGGCCGGCCCGAACTTTGCACGCAGCGTCGACCGCATCGGACTCGCCGGCCGGATAGTCGGCTCCAATCTCGGCATTACGCGGCTGGCCGTGCGCAGCGACTGGCTGGTACTCGACGTGACTGGCCGCGCCACAACGTCGGGCGCCTATCCGCACAACGCCAAGGTCACCTGGGAGTGGCAGCAGTCGGCAGAGTTGCGCCTGGCCGGTCACCTGCTGTTGTCCGGAACACTGGGCGAATACGATGTGCAGCACTCGCTAACCTCCCCGGTCGCGCTCAGCACAAGCGGGACAGTTCGCTATGAATCCGGCGCGCTGTTCGCCGACCTGCTCAACCGGTGGGCACAAATAGAGTGGGTCCTCGGTGAGCGCACCGTCTCGAGCTCCGGAGGCACGCTGTCGCTCAAAGGCGATACCACGAAGTTCGCGCTGGCACTGGACGCTGTCGCCCGAACCAATGACATACCGTCAACCAGGATCACATTGCAGGGTGTGGCCGGGCGCGAAGGCATGCGTATCGCAGATCTAGACCTGGCCAGCAGCCTGGGACGGCTGGCCGCGACGGGCGATGTTGACTGGCTGCCGGTGCCTGCCGTCGAACTGACGTTTGCGCTCTCCGAGCTCGACCCCGAGATGGCACTCGCCAGGATCGTGAAAGCTGTCGGCCTGCGGGGCAGCGTAAAGGGCTCGTACGCGGACGGTACATTCACGCTGGCCAACGGCCTGGTCCAGGTTGGTCGCAACCGCGCGCGAGCCACGGGCTCGATCGGCGAAAATATTGTGCTGGATGCCGAACTCGACGTGCCCGCTGTGGACGAACTGGCGCCCGGCACGACCGGGTCGCTCAAGGCTGGCGTTCGTGTCGACGGTCCAGGCAGCAACCCCAATATTCGCGCGAACATTGGCGGGCAGCTTGGAATCGGTGACACGGTTCTCGAGGCAATAGCCGTGTCCGCGTCCGGGAACCTGGCGGCGCACTCGATTCGCGCCGAGCTCGAAGCGGCCGGCAACAAGGTCGAGGTCGCTGCGGCAGGCGGGTATGCGCAGGATGGCTGGCGTGGCACCGTCAGTTCGCTCGCGATTACCAATCCCGAACTCGGACGCTGGGCGAACCGGCAACCCGCGACGCTGGCCGCGTTACCGGACGTCGTGTCGCTGTCCAGGGTCTGCCTGCAGGGCTCGTCCACCGAGGCGAACGCATGCCTGGCTTTCGACTACAGGAACGACGGTACGGCATCGCTGGAGGCATCGATTGCCCAACTGCCACTGGCCGCGTTGCCGTTCCGGCCGCCGCCAAACGTCAGCATTTCAGGCTTCGTCGAAGCCGAGTTGCGCGGCGAGCTCAATGATCGGGGCCTGACGGGCAACGCGAGTATCGAGCTGCTCGAGACCGCAGCGAGCACCACGTTCGAGGACGAGGTGATCTCCGCAACGGTTGCCAGTGCGGTCAGTCGAGCCACGATCACGGACAACCGCGTAGAGTCGACAACGCAGATCGAGTTGGCGGATGGCGCAGGAAGCAGCAGCCTGGATTTCACCATAGACGACGCGACAGACATCCAGTCCGCGATCCAGGCAAGCGGCACCGTGGCGATCTCGGATGTGTCCCTCTTCGCCGTTTTCGTACCCGGAATTACCAATCCCCGCGGCTCGATCGAAGGTTCGATTTCGGCAACAGGCAACCTGGGTGCGCCCGAGTTCAGTGGCGAGGTTGCGCTGCAGAACGGCTCGTTCGGCGTGCGCCAGGCCGGACTGGAAATCCACAAGATCGACGTTCTCCTGCAACAACAAAGCGTCGGTCGCCTGCTGCTCGCCGGCAGTGCGCGGTCCGGCGAGGGTGTCGTGGCGATACAGGGCAGCACGACGCTGGGCCGCGATACCGGTATGCGGGCAGACCTTACGATTACGGGCAGCAATTTTGAGCTGGTTCGCCTGCCCGACGCCGCGGTCGCAGCGTCGCCGTCAATCACGGTGGTACTTGATGACCGGGCAGCACTGGTCACCGGCAAGCTGGCAATCCCGACGGCCAACCTGCGTATTGACGATATCCCGGAGACAGCGGTATCACCGTCACCGGACGCAACCGTGCATTCGTCCGCAGCGTCCGCGGCGCCGGTTGGCCGGCGCATCGACGTCAAGATCAGTACCCTGCTCGGCGACGACGTGCACCTCGACGCTTTCGGATTGAAGACGCGTATCGAAGGCACGGTGAAGATCGAGGGCGGGTCGCACAAACCCTACCTGGGTTTCGGGCGACTCAGCCTTCGCGAAGGCCGCTACAAAGCGTACGGCCAGGAGCTGACCATCGAACGCGGTGAGCTGATCTTCAACGGCCCACTCGACAACCCGAACCTCGATGTGCGGGCCACTCGAAGTGCGAACGATGTCGTCGCGGGGATTCAGTTGACGGGTACCCCGAGTCAGCTGCGCTCGACGCTTTACAGCGAGCCGGCGCTGGGCGACGCGGAGATTTTGTCGTACCTGCTTACGGGTCGCGCATTGTCGAGCTCGACCACGGCCACCGAGGGCGACGCGCTGAACAATGCCGCGTTCGCGCTCGGCCTGGCGCAGGCCGGCTCGATCACATCGCAGATCAGGGGCAGCCTCGGGCTGGAGACGCTGACCGTCGAAGGCGGCGCCGAGGATGGCAGGATCGTGGCGGGCAAGCGGTTCGGCGATCGTCTGCTGGTCGAATACGGCTACGGGTTGATCGACAAGCTCGGCACGCTACTGCTCAGGTATCAGCTCAGCGAGCGTTTGGTTCTCGAGTCACGGACCGGGACCGTCAGCAACCTGGACATCCTGTATCGCGTCAAGAAACAGTAGGTACCGGGGTCAGCCGGCGGCGCCAGACGTCGCCCCCGCCGCCGCCAAACTGTTAGTCTTCCTCAATGCTCAGCAGACTTCGCAAGATCGGCCCGGGTGCCTTCGTGGTGGCCGCATTCATCGGACCGGGAACCGTCACAACCTGCACGCTGGCCGGCGCCAATTTCGGCTTTGGCTTGCTGTGGGCCATCGTGTTCGCGACCGTCGCGACCATCATCCTGCAGGAAATGGCCGCGCGACTCGGCGTTGTAACGCAACAGGGGCTCGGTGAGTCGCTGCGCAGCATCTTCTCCGACTCACCGGCAAAGTGGCCGCTGTTCCTGCTGATTACCCTGGCGCTGTACATGGGCAACGCCGCGTACGAGGCCGGCAACCTGAGTGGTGCCGCGCTGGGACTCCAGGCTGTCTTCGATTCGGGGACATCTGTCTTCCGGTGGTCTATCGTCGGCATCTCCGCCGCCGCCGGCATTCTCCTCTGGCAAGGGGCCTACCGGCACATCGAACGCATCCTGTTGGCGCTGGTGGCGCTGATGGCCCTGTCGTTCATCAGCACCTTTGCGATCGTCAGGCCCGATATCGTGGCGCTGTTTCGCGGTATGGTCTTGCCCGTCATCCCGGGCGGCGCACTGACGACGGTCATCGCGTTGATCGGCACAACCGTAGTGCCCTACAACCTGTTCCTGCATGCAGCGGCGGTAAGGGAAAAATGGCAGGGCGAAGCGGACCTGGCCGATGCAAGGGCGGACACTGCAATCTCCATCGGCCTGGGCGGCATCATCGCGATCCTGATCGTGTCGACCGCGGCCGCCAGTTTCTTTGGGTCGGGGTTACAGATCACCGGCGCCGGCGATATGGCGACACAGTTCGAGCCCTTGTTCGGGCGCTTCTCCAGGTACCTGCTCGGACTCGGCTTCCTCGCAGCAGGACTGTCGAGCGCGATCACTGCACCGCTCGCCACCGCTCACGTGATGACCGAACTGCTGGGATCCAAAGGCGGCACTTCGTCGACGCTGTTCAAGGCGGTTGCGCTCAGCGTGATCGTCGTCGGTGCCGTCTTGTCGCTGACCGGCATCAGGCCGCTGACAATTATTGTCTCGGCGCAGTTTGCCAATGGCCTGTTGTTACCCATCGTCGCCACGTTCCTGCTGTACGCGATGAACCAGGAACGCATACTGGGCGCCCACGTCAATGGAACCCGGGCCAATGTTCTCGGAATAGGCGTGGTCCTCGTCACGGCCGGGCTGGGAACGTGGTCGATACTACGAGCCACCGGAGTCGTGTAGCGGGGCGCCGTGGGAACATATTCGAGATTGCAGGCCGAGCGCCTGAGACTGTTTACCGAGAAAAGTAACGCGGTTCACGAACAGTATTTGTCCGATCCTGCGCTGCTGGAAAAGTATGAGTACTTCCTGGACTGGCAGGTCGCTTACAGTTTGCCTTTCTATCGCGAGTTCCAGGAAATACCGGAGACCGCTGCCGCCGTCGAGTTCGTGGTTTCCGACCTGATCGGCACGGGCGTGAGCGCGCGCGATGCCGATCTTTCACGCGTGATACCGATCATGGTGCGTCTGCTGCCCGGCAGAGCCCTGCATGCGCTCGCGTCGGCGATGGAGCTGAACGCGCGGGTCCTGTCGATCGATCTGGATATTTGCCGGCGGCTGTTCGATGACGCCGACGTACCTGCAGCGATATCCGAAAGAGACTATTGCAGGGCGTTTCGCCAATCGACATCGCTCGACGAGTGCCGCGAACTCATCCAGTTGACCCTCGATCTCGGCCACTCACTGAAGAAGCTCGTACGGAGTTCGACGCTCGGCCTGACCCTGCGCGCCATGCACCACCCCGCGCACGCGGCGGGCTTCGGCGCGATGCAGGACTTCCTCGAAAAGGGATACTCGACATTTCATGCGATCGACGACGTCGACAACTTCCTCGATCGGCTCGCCGTCGTCATGACCGAGGTTTTCACGCACGCGTGCGAGGCGCC
>CBDUMZ010000013.1:0-62129 GCA_965368465.1 uncultured Chromatiales bacterium | reverse complement strand
GAACGTCCAGCCGCTCGTACTGCGTCCCGAACTCCTCGTATACCCGGTCCACGTCTCCGCGCTCGCCGATATCGGCAACCGAGCCCGTCGCGCCCGGGTTGTTGGCAAGGAAGTCGTTGACGAACTCGGGTGCAACGTCGCAGATGTGTACGCTGTCGCCCTCGGCAAGAAACCGCTCCGCGGTGCGTCGCCCGATGCCGGATGCACCGCCCGAAATGAGCACGATATTCCTGGTATTTGCTGGCATAGTCACTGGCTGGCAGTCTAGCATTGCAACCCGCACGACTCACTCTCGACACATGACCAGGAAACCGAACCCGAACCCGCTGCGCCTGCGCAAGAAACACGGCGATGGTAGCGGCCTTGACGTAAGCGCCGCAGACGGCGGGCGCCTGGTGCGCGCCCAGTCTTTGCGGAATGCTATCGTCGCGAGCCTGGTAGTCCTCGTGGCTTTTTGCGTTCTGTGGATCTACCTGTCGGTGCTGACCGACCGCGTGTTTCCCTGGATGACGGTTGTGCTGGGTACGATGCTCGGCCTGGCTATTCGCCACGCCGGTCGGGGCGTCGACTGGCGCTTCCCGGCGCTCGCCGCGGTCATGGCTCTTGCCGGCGCGATTGTCAGCAATATCGTCCTCGGCGCATCGACAACAGCGGGCAACTACGGCATCACTACCGTGGAAACGCTGCGCTCGGTCACGGTGATGACCTGGCCGGTATTCTTTGCCGAGGTATGGACGGTGGCGGACAGTTTCTTTGCCGTTGTCGCGGCAGGATTCGCGGCGTTCTTTGCCAACCGCCGGTTAACACGCGTCCAGTTCTTTGCGCTGCGCAAATGGCGCGAGCAATCAGACGGGCATTAACAGGGTATCGTCGGGGCGAACGTTCGCACCCTTGAACGCGGCGAGCTGCGCGGTGACCAGCTTCTCAATATCCTGTACCGCCGCCGCGACTCCCAGGAAACAGCCGGGCTTGCGACGCAACAACGACCAGTCGCCGGACTCTAGAATGCGGACGAGGTGCGTGATGTTATTGCGAATGGCATCAATGTAGGGGTTCTGCCCGTTGTAGAGCACTTCTATGTACCGGTAGACCCGGTTGAACTTCGAATTGAGGCGTTCGCGCATGACCTGTTGATAAAACGTCGGTGTCTTTTTCAGCAAGTCGTTGCCGGAGCGATAGCGAACCATGAATTCGCCCGGCTTCGCGTTCTCCACCGCGACACCGCCGACGACGAACTCGTTGTACAGGTGGTCGCGGCACTTCTCGAGGTAACAACGATCAGCCATCTGCGCGATCAGGTCGGCCGTGCCGATCAGGTGACCGCAAATGATGTCGCGTGGGTCCTCGAGTTCGATATTGTCGAGGTCGAGTTCGTAGCCGGTGAAGTGCACGATCATACTGGCCACACCGATGTCCTTGGCGAGGCCGAGCTCCGGAAGGTATCGCCTCAGAAAGTCCGCGCTGCGCGACACGTGGTAGAGCGTGAACTCCGCACCGTTCGAGAAGTCCTTGTCGCGCGTGTTGTGGCGAATGTAACCGGAGTCGTGGAACAGCGACGTAACAACCGCCATCTGTGCGCGTGCAGGACCAAGGCGATCGGTCGGCTCGACGCTGCGCTCGTAGCCGCAGACAAGGCGGGCCACCGCGAGGGTCATGTCCAGCGTGTGCTGCATGTCATGGTAGGTCGTATCGCAGCCCAGGTAGCCGGGGTAGCGGCCGGTGAACAAGCGCTCGAAATCGTAAAAGGCGAGCCACAGTTTGTCGAAAGACATGCCCGGGAAGGTTTCGGCGTACAGCGCATGCACAGCATTACGCACCGCTGCAGGATCGCTGACCTGCACGGTGTTGGTGACGTCGTAATCGTTACGGCGATCCTGTGACATAAATCCCTGCGCTTTTTTATTTGTCATTTTACACGCGACCGTGGAGGGTCATAGCGACAAAACGGGGAATATGTAAGATCAGCCGTCAAACTCGGCGACCACGGGAGCGTGATCAGACGGGCGCTCCCACGCGCGCGGTTCCTTGTCTACGTAACTCGCAATGCATCGCGCCGTCATCGTGTTGCTCGTGAGAATCAGGTCGATCCGCAGGCCCGCGTTGCGCCGAAAACCTGCGGCGCGGTAGTCCCACCAACTGAACGTCTTCTCAGGATGTTCGAACTTGCGAAAGACATCCGTAAGACCGAGGTCGATGAGGTCACGCAGTGCCTGGCGTTCGGGTGGACTGCACAACACAGCGTCGCCCCAGGCTTCCGGGTCGTACACGTCTTCGTCCGCCGGCGCTATATTAAAGTCACCCAGCACCACGACGTTCTCGTGTTGCTGCATCTCCGCCGCGAGAAAGTCATGCAGCGACCTCAGCCAGTTCAGCTTGTACTCGTACTTCTCCGAACCCACCTCGGAGCCGTTGGGGATATAGAGGTTAACGACCCGCACGTCGTTGATCGTGCTGGCCAGGATACGACGTTGGGGGTCGTCGAGGTCGGGAAAGTCGGTAACGGGGTCCGTTGCAGGGGTCTTGCTGACAACCGCGACGCCGTTATAGGTCTTCTGGCCGCTGGCAATGGAGTGGTAACCGAGTTCTGTAAACGTTTCTGCCGGGAACTTGTCCGTAACCTGTTTGATTTCCTGCAGGACCAGGACATCCGGATCGTTATTCTGCAACCACTCGATTACATGCGGCGCTCGCACGTTCATCGAGTTAACGTTCCACGTTGCGATTTTCATCAAACTTCGATGCCCGTCTGTCGCAGCAGCGCATCTACCGTCGGCTTGCGACCGCGGAAAGCAATGTAGGCATCCATGATGTCGCGGCTGCCACCGACCTCGAGAATCTCGTGGCGGAATCGCTGCGCCGTCGCCTGGTCGAAGATGCCCGCCTCCTCAAACGCGCTGAACGCATCGGCCGCAAGCACCTCCGCCCATTTATAGCTGTAGTAACCGGCCGCGTAGCCGCCGGCAAAAATATGCGAGAACGCATGCGGCAGCCGGTTGATGTCGGGATGCTTGACGAGCGCAACCTCGTCACGGACCTCGGCAAGAACCTGCAGTACCGGGACGGGTGCGTCGGGGTTGTAGTCGCTGTGGACGAGGAAATCGAAAAGGCCGAGTTCGATCTGGCGCAACATCGCGAGTGCGGCACCGGCGTGACGGCTGTTTTCCAGCTTGTCGAACAGGTCTCGCGGTAGCGATTGCTTGTATTCGTGATGCGAGGAGCAGCGCGTCAGCACCTCGTAGCTCCAGGCAAAATTCTCCATGAACTGGCTCGGTAGCTCGATGGCATCCCAGGGAACGCCATTGATGCCCGCCACGCTCGGGAAATCCACCCGGGTCAGCAGGTGATGCAGCATGTGGCCGAACTCGTGGAACAGCGTGACGACCTCGTCATGCGTGAGCAGCGACACGCCCGCCTCGTTGGGCGGCTCGAAATTGCAGACGAGGTAGCCGACCGGCAGGGTTGAATAGCCGTTGAGCCGCTGGCGCGTAACACACTCATCGATCCAAGCGCCCGCACGCTTGCCGCTGCGAGCGTACAGGTCGGTGTAAAAGCCGCCCAGGAGCTCGCCATCCTGGCGTACGGAAAAATAGCGAACGTCCTCGTGCCAGGTCGGGACATCGGGATCGACGGTCAGTTCGACGCTATAGAGCTGCGACGCCAGCTCGAACAGGCCCTCCTTGACGGTCGTCGCCGGGAAATAGGCGCGCAACTCTTCGTTGGATATCGAATACCGGTCCTGCTTGAACTTCTCGAGCCAGAACGCGATATCCCATGCCTCGAGGTGCATGCCGGCAAACTCGGTGAGTTCGGCCAGCTCTCGCTCCGCAGCAGGGCGCGAGTGAGCCGCCAGCTCACGCAGGAAGCCGATGACCTCCGCGGGCGAGTCGGCCATCTTCGTGGCGAGCGAGTACTCGGCATAGTTGCTGAAACCGACGAGGTTGGCGGCCTCGTGGCGCAGCGCGAGGATCTTCTCGATCGCTTTGCTGTTGTCCCACCTGGGGTCGCGTCCCTGGTCCGAACCGCGTGTCACCCAGCCACGGTACAGCGCCTCGCGCAGGTCGCGCGACTCGGCGTGCTTGAGCACGGCGTCGTAGGTCGGGTAGTCCAGTGACAATAACCAACCGTCGAGCGACGCTTTTTTCGCGTCGTCTGCCGCCCGGGCAAGCAGCCCCTCGGGAAGGCCGATGAGGTTATCGGCGTCGGTGATCGGCAGCGTCCAGGCGTCCGAGGCATCCAGGACATTGTGCTCGAAGTCGGCCTGCGCCTCGGCCAGTTCCTGCATAATGGCCTTGAAGCGGTCTTTCGCCGATGTCTCCAGGTCGACGCCGGCAAGGTGGAAGTCGCGCAGGGCGTGATCGACGGCGCTGCGGCTTTCCTCACTTGCCTCCGCCGGCAGGTTCTTGCTGACCCGGGCATAGGCACGCTGCAGATCGACGTTCTGTGACATTTCGGTGCCGTACTCGGTCAACAGGGGCAGGGCCTGCTTGTAGGCCTCACGCCACTCCGTGGAGCCAAGTACACTCTGCAGGTGGTTGACCGGCGACCAGACCCGGCCGAGCTCGTGATCCATATGCTCTACGGGCGCCACAAGCGCGTCGATGTCGGGCGCAGTGCCCGAATTCAACAGAGCATTAAGCTGTGCGCGATTGTCCTCGATCACCTTGCGGATCGCGGGCAGTGCATGCTCGGGCTGAATCTCGTCGAAGCGGGGAAGTGACGTTGTATCGAGAAGCGGGTTGGTCATGGGGCTGTTGATATCCTATTCTGGCGCCGCATATTAGCACAGGCTTATGGCCCGACCGGACCCCATACCGAGAACATCTAAGGAGAAAAACAAGTGACGGAACGATTTGACCTTCTCGTAATTGGCGGAGGTAGTGGCGGGCTCGCCCATGCGCAACGCGCGGCCGAGTATGGCGTGAAAGCCGCGGTTATTGAGTACGGCCCGCTGGGGGGTACCTGCGTCAATGTCGGCTGTGTGCCGAAGAAGGTCATGTGGTACGCGGCACACCAGGCGCACGCGTTTCACCATGCGGTCGATTACGGCTTCGACGTCAAGGTGGGCGGGCATGACTGGCGCGGTCTCAAGGCCCGGCGCGACGCGTACATCGAGCGCCTGAACGGCATTTACGGGCGCAATCTCGACAATCGCGGCGTTAGCTATATTGCCGGGAGGGCGCGTTTTGTCGACGCGCACACGCTGGATGTGGACGGCAGAACCTACAAGGCCGATCGCATCGTAATTGCCACAGGTGGCCGACCGATGGTCCCGCAAATCCCGGGCGCCGAACTTGGCATAACGTCCGATGGGTTCTTCGAGCTGGAAGACCGGCCACAACGCGTGCTGATCGCCGGTAGCGGTTATATCGCCGTTGAGCTCGCGGGTGTTTTCAATGCCCTGGGGTCCGATGTGCAGCTCGTCGTCCGCAAGGACAGTGTCCTGCGCAGTTTCGATGCGATGCTGAGCACCGAGCTGATGGCGGCTATGGACAAGAACGGCATCGAGCTGGAAACGGGCGTGATACCCCAGACGGTTGAGCAGACGGCCGATGGCATCGTGTTGCATGCCGAGGACGGCCGGGCGTTCGGCCCCGTCGACTGCCTCGTGTGGGCGATCGGCCGCTCGCCGAACACCGAGTCGCTCGATACCGCCGCCGCGGGGGTCGAGCAGGATGGGGATGGCTTTATCCCGACCGACGACTTCCAGCAGACGAATATAGAGAACATTTACGCGCTGGGCGATGTGACGGGCAGGGCAGCTCTGACGCCGGTAGCGATTGCTGCAGGCCGGCGCCTGGCCGACCGTCTCGATGGCGGCATGGAGGGCCGGCACCTCGAGTACAACCTGATTCCGACCGTGATCTTCAGCCACCCGACCATTGGCACCGTTGGCCTGACCGAGAAAGAGGCCCGCGCCGAGTACGGTGACGACGTCAAGGTCTACGAGTCCGGGTTCATCGGCATGTACTACGCGCTTGGCACCAACAAGCAGCGCTCCGTGATGAAACTGATAACGGCCGGCAAGGACGAACGTGTCGTCGGTTGTCACGTCATCGGTGAAGGCGCGGACGAGATGATGCAGGGCTTCGCCGTGGCGATGCGCATGGGCGCGACCAAGAAGGACTTCGACGACACGGTGGCAATCCATCCGACCAGCTCGGAGGAGCTTGTCACGATGCGCTGATACTTCCTGGCCGCGACCTCAATGGTAGGATTGCGCGCGTCGCCGCAGGAAGAAGGCGGCTACGCTCATCGCCACGGTTGCGAGCAGGCAGTAGCCACCCAGGTACAGCATCTGCCTCGGCAGCGCGATGCCCTGGTCGATCAATGTACCCGTGAGTCCCGGACCCGCTGCCGTGGCAATCACGACCGCCGACACCGTGACCGCGCGAATCGAGCCGAGATACACCGTTCCGTACACCTCCGGCCACAACGCGCCGAACAACGTCGATGACACGCCGTAGCTGATGCCCAGCAGGACCATCGCGACGTACAACGTGAAAGGGGGACCGCTAAGCGCAAACACAGCGCATGAGGCGGCTAGCGGTAGCAGGAGAAACGGCAACACCGCAACGGCACCGTAGCGATCCACAACCGCACCGATCAGCAACGCGACCGCGACGGTGGTCAACGACAACACCACGAGGGACGTTGCGAAAAGCTGCGGCGGCCAGCCATTCAGGGTTGCCATGTAGTCCTGGTGGTAGAAGATCGTCGTACCGATAAACCCGGGCGCAAGCACACCCGTGAGCAATACCCAGAAGACCGGGTCACGAACGACTTCCCGACGCGTCCAGCTACGCACATCACGGACCGGTTTGTCAGACGTGGCTCCGGGTGAATGCGGTTCCCGCGGTGTGCTGTAGGCCCAGTAGCAAAACGGCAGGCCGACGATCAGCAACAGGAGCGCGGCGACGGACCACCCCGCCTGGATACCGTAGGCCAGCGTAATCACCGCGAACACGAGCGGGATGGTGGCCTCGCCGCCCTGGTGGCCGAGCACGACGAGGGAAATAGCCCGGCCACGCTCGGCATGAAACCAGCGCCCGGTCGCCGTCAGGGCCATGTGCGTCATCATGCCCTGGCCGAACAGGCGCAACAGGAAGATCGCGAACACGAGCGTCACAATCGACGTTGCAAACCCGGCCAGTAGCGCGGCACTCGCCAGTACCGGCACGACGAAGGCGATCATCTTTTCGGCCGCAACGTAGTCGACCAGCCGGCCAAGAAAGGGCAGGCATGCGGCGCTACCCAGCGTGGCGTACATGTAGAGCCGACCGAACTCGCCGTGACTCAGGTTGAACGCGGCCTGCCACTCGGCGATCGAGGCCGAAATGAAATACGTTTGTCCGAAGCTGGAGAAAAAGGTCAGTGCGAAGCCGCCGGCGATCCACCGGAAGTTCTGCTTGATGAAGTTAACCATGGCGTTCAGCGCCGTGCCGGGCGCCCGGGGAGTCTCAAGCCGTAATCTTCATCTGCTTGAGGACGGGAGCCGTCTCGGGCCTCACGCCGCGCCATATGTGGAAAGATTCGGCCGCCTGCTCGACGAGCATGCCCCACCCCATGATGGATCTTTCGGCGCCCTGCTCGCGGGCCCAGACGCTGAACGGCGTCGGCTTCAGGCCGTACGACAGGTCGTAGCACAGCGTGCCGGGTGAAATCGCCGCGGCGGGGTAAGGCGGCGCGGCACCGGTGACGCCGGCCGACGTAGCATTGATAATGAGATCGTATTGCTCGGTTACCGGTACGACGTCGAAGCGACAGGCACTGACCGGGCCCGACCGCGCAAAGTGATCGGCAAGAATCTGGGCTTTTTCGAGAGTCCGGTTCGCAATGCACAGCGATTTGGGCTGCATTTCCACTAATGGGCCTACAATCCCACGCGTGGCGCCACCCGCGCCCAGGATCAGGATGTTCGCGCCCTCGAGCGTCACGCCCAGGTTGATGACCAGGTCGCGCAGCAGGCCGATGCCGTCGGTATTGTCGCCACGGATCTCGCCGTCACGGAACGACAGCGTGTTGGCGGCGCCGGCTGTCGCGGCGCGCTCACTCAGGTGATCGCAGAGTTTCGTCACTTCGGTCTTGTGCGGCACCGTGATGTTCAGGCCCTTGCCGCCGGTACGTTGAAACTGGCGAACGGCCACACTGAGCTTGTCGGGAGTGATCTGGAGAAGTTCGTACTGGATGTTCTGCCCGGTCTGGATCGCGAACAGGCGGTGGATGACGGGAGAACGGCTGTGCGATACCGGGTAGCCCATCACTCCATAACGGTCAATCGTTGTCATTCACTCTCCGCGAGCCAACGTGCTGCGTCTATGGCGAAGTACGTCAGTATTGCGTTGGCGCCGGCACGTTTCATACCCAGCAGAGACTCTAACACGACGGCTCGCTCATCGAGCCAGCCATTCTGTGCAACTGCCTTGAGCATCGCGTACTCGCCGCTGACCTGGTAAGCGAGCGTCGGTACCTCGTACGTGTCCTTTACGCGCCTCACGATATCGAGATAGGGCATCGCCGGTTTGACCATGACCATATCAGCCCCCTCATCGAGATCGAGACCGACCTCGCGTACGGCTTCGTCGCTGTTGGCCGGCGACACCTGGTAGGTGTGCTTGTCGCCACCCTTGATGTTCGCCGCGGAGCCACAGGCATCGCGGAAGGGTCCGTAGAAGCTGGACGAGAACTTGGCCGAATAGGCCATGATGATCGTGTTGACGTGCCCCCTGTCTTCGAGCGCTGCCCGCACCGCACCGATTCGCCCATCCATCATGTCCGATGGCGCCACGATGTCGGCGCCGGCATCGGCGTGCGACACGGCCTGGCGGACGAGCATGTCGACGGTCACATCGTTCAGTACGTAGCCGTCGTCGTCGATAATGCCGTCCTGCCCGTGGGTCGTGTACGGATCGAGCGCGACGTCGGTCATGACGGCGAGTTCGGGCAGAGCCTCCTTGATCGCTCGGACCGTGCGCTGCACGAGGCCATCGGGGTTGGCGCATTCGCTGCCGTCGAGGCTTTTCTTCTCCTGGTCGATGACCGGGAACAGGGCGACCGCCGGAATGCCGAGGTCCCGTACCTCCGCGAGCTCGGTGAGTAACAGGTCGATGCTCTTGCGAGAAATACCGGGCATCGAGGGAACATCTTCTGCGCGCCCTTTGCCTTCGAGGACGAAGACGGGGTAGATGAAATCGGAGCTCGACAGGGTCGTTTCCTGCACCAGGTCGCGCAGGGCCTTGGTGCGTCGGTTTCGACGCATGCGAATCCAGGGGAACTGTCCGGGGGACGATACACTCATAGCTATTCAGAATAACGAAAAGAAGTACTTATTTTCCCTGTATTTAGGTACGGTTTCCACGGTTAAGATCCTTTTTATTCCGATCTCGTAATAAATGTCAGCAGGAGTGGGTCATCTCGAATGAACAGTAGTAGTGCCGAGGGAACGCGCCGACAGAGGTTTGACAGCCTCGTTACGGTGTTTCACCAGGACATGTATCGCTTCGCCGCCTGGCTCAGCCGGGACACGGCGGTTGCCGAAGATGTCGTCCAGGAAGCGCTCTTGCGCGCCTGGAAGTCCCTCGACTCGCTGCGAGACGACGCGGCGGCCAAGCATTGGCTGCTGACCATCGTCCGCCGGGAGAATGCCCGCTACTTCGAGCGACGTCGGCTGGAAACGGTCGACATCGACAACCTGACAGCGTCACAGGCAGCACTGATTGCCGAGACGCCGGACGGCAAGATAGACGATTTGCGCGAAGCGATCTTCCGTCTTGAGGACGGTTACCGCGAGCCGCTCGTACTGCAGGTCCTCATGGGCTACAGCACGGACGAGATCGCCGGGATGATGGGCCTGAAGCAGGGTGCCGTGTTGACACGGCTGCATCGGGCGAGACACAAGCTGAAGGACAGCGTTGCGAAAGAATGACTGGCGAACACGACAATGAGTTCCGGGACCTCGACCTGAAGATAGCGAAAGCTCTCCAGATCGACGTCCCTGCGCTGAAGATGCCCGAGCTTCCCGCGATCGAAGCCGACAATGTTGCGACGTTGCCGGTCCGCAAGCGCTCGCGGACGCTCCTCTGGTATGCGCTGGCGGCAAGCGTCGTACTCGCGGTGTCGATAACGATTCGCACGAACGACCTGTTCCGCAGCTACGACTCGCTGCCGGACGCGGTCCTCGCGCACCTGGACCATGAGCCCTGGGCACTGCAGGTGACGGACGAAGCGGTTTCCGACGAGCGGCTTGCGCGTGCCATTCCGGCCTCGCTGGCGTCCTATGAGCGCGGCGCGGAAGTCATCACCTACGCACAACCCTGCATCATCAACGGCAACACCGTGCCGCACCTGGTTGTCCAGGGGCAGTACGGCCCGGTCACAATACTGCTCATGCCCGAGGAGCGTATTGCCGAAGCGTTGCCACTTGATGGCGAGAACGTAAAAGGGGTAATTCTTCCCTTTGGCAAGGGCAGCATCGCGTTCATCGGCAATCGCGAAGAGCCGCTCGAGTCGATTCAAGACAAGGTAATCAACTCGGTGACGTGGACGACCTAACGTTCCGCACCGACAACAAGCGCCCGGTCGCGGGCATCAATCCTGGTAGGAGAGAAGAAAATGGCAGAGAAGAAAGTAATCAAGCCGGTAGCACTGGCTGTAGGCGCGGCATTGGCCGGTTCGTTCGCAATTTCAGGCGCAGTCAATGCGGCGGATACGGCCGAAAGCCCATTCTCGATTTCGAACCTCGAAGTCGGTTACATGCTGGGTGAGGGCGAAGGCTCTTGCGGCGGCGACAAAGGCGACAAGAAGGGCGAAGGCTCCTGTGGCGAAGGTTCCTGCGGTGAGGCCGGCGACAAGGAAGGCGAAGGCTCTTGCGGCGAGAAGGAAGGTGAAGGTAGCTGCGGTGAGAAGGAAGGTGAAGGTTCTTGCGGCGAGAAAGAAGGCGAAGGCAAGTGCGGCGAAGGTAGCTGCGGCGGCTCCGCCTAAGTTTCTTCACACATGAAACAGAAAAGCCCGCGCATTGCGCGGGCTTTTTTGTGTACATTCGCTTGTCATGAGCAAAACAATAAAGCGTTGCAGGTGGGCGGAAGGCACCACCCTCGACTACATTCGCTACCACGACGAAGAGTGGGGCGTACCGGTACATGACGACCTCACGCACTTCGAATTCCTGACGCTCGAAGGCGCCCAGGCCGGCTTGAGCTGGTCCACCATCCTCAATAAGCGCGACGGCTACCGAAAACTGTTCGCAGAGTTCGATCCGGAAAAGGTCGCGCGTTTCACGAAAAAGCGCATCGAGAAGTTGCTGCTGGACGCGTCGATCGTACGCAACCGCCTGAAGATCGAGTCGACCGTGAGCAATGCCCGGGCGTTCCTGAAGGTCCGGGAAGAGTTTGGCAGCTTCAGCGACTACATCTGGGGCTTCGTCGACGGCAAGCCCGTCCAGAACAACTTCAAGAAGGACGGCGACGTGCCCGCCACCTCACCCGAATCCGACGCCCTGAGCAAAGATCTCAAGAAGCGCGGCTTCCGGTTTGTCGGCAGCACGATCATCTACGCGCACATGCAGGCGACGGGCCTCGTCAACGATCACGTGACCGGTTGTTTCCGCCACAAGCCGTGCGCGAAGATGAGTTAGTACGGTCCATCCACGCAATTCTTGCGTTCCTGGCAGTATTACCGATTACAATTGCCTGCAGGTGCTGGGTTTCAGTTCGCTGGAGGTGATCAAAATGTCAGAAGAATCAACAAGTAAGCCGGGCACGGGGTTCTGGGTAACCGGTGGCTTGCTCGCGGTCTGGAACCTTTCGGGCCTGTACCAGTACTACCTGATGTCGATCATCACGGCCGATCAGCTCGAGGATGCGGGATATACCCTGGAGCAGGTCGCGCATGTCATGAACACGCCGGCCTGGGCGCATGCGGGTTACGCGTTCGCCGTCAACGCCGGGGTGCTCGGTGTCATCTTGCTGTTGCTGCGCAAGTCGTGGGCGATCCCGATGTTCGTGATCTCGCTGATCGGTGCGCTGGTGCAGGACGTCGATGCCTACGTGTTGCGCGGTGCGCTCGAGCACTTCGATGCCGTATGGCTGTTCCTGCCGATAACGGTGATCGTGATCTGCGTTTTCGAGATCTGGTATTCGCGCCGGGCGAAAGCGAAGGGCTGGCTGACCTAGTTGCCGATCGTAATCAGCGTCAGGTCTGACAGGCCCTGCGGCGTGTTGTGAGAGATGCCGCCGAGGTAGATCGTATTCGCCCCGAGCCCCGACCAGTTCACGGTCACGGTATCGGTAGTGCCCGCGGCGACGAAGGCAGGGCCGCTCACGGTCATGTTCCCGGCATCGTCCGTGACGCCGAAATTCCATTTGAGGACACGGTAGTTTGAGCCGGGTCCGCCACTGACCTCGTCGGTCTCGAAGCCATGCACGAGGATGCCGTAGATGCCGGCCGCGGGCCGGTAAATGTCGAATCGTTCCTGGGATGTCGGCTCGCCACTCTCGCCCAGGCGTGTGCAGGACTGGCCGGGCTGCGTGCCGCAGTAGTAGACGTACATGTCGAGATCGTCGTCGCCGTCCGTTAGTGCATCGAACATCGCGAAGCGCACATAGAGCTGGTCCGCCGGCACAACGAAACCGTGCTGCGTGACGCCGTTGTCTTCACGGAAAGTGAAGGTCTTCGTAGGATCGTTGTCGACGAAACCCGTCTGGATCTCGGGCAGGTTCAGGCCATGCACCTGCGGTGAGTAACCGCCCGAGTAACCGAACTCGACATCGAAGCTGAAGGAACCCGTCCCGCCAAAGGTCGTGATTTCGTCAGGCGCAAGAATCGATGTCGGCCGAACCGCGATCGGGCTGTGCACGACGTGAGTATCCGAACGCCACGCGAACGACCCGAAGCGCCAGAGTTCCAGCGGGCCCGACAGGTAGGTGACCGTCACGTCAAACGTTGAGGATTGCCCGGGAGCGAGCGAAATGCTGTTCGGGACGACCGAGACGTCCATGCCGGGTGGCGGGGAGATCTCCACGGTGTAGGTGCCCGTCTCGTCGCTGGCATTCGTGACGCGTCGCGTAACCGTCTGCGAATTGGCGAGTTGCGATATCGCGATCGAAGGCAGGTTGAGGTCACGAGCCAGCCCGGTCATGTCGGCCACGTAGGCATCGTATTCGGCATCCGTTATCTCGTAGACCAGGCCGGGATCGAACGCGTCATTGGGTACGATGTGCCCTGCGCCGAAATCGAACGGGCTCGCGTTGCCCAGGCCGCCGGAGCCGGCGACGTCCTGGCGCGCCGACGTCATGAGCGCCGACTTGATCGCCGACGGCGACCACTCCGGGTGAGCCTGACGAAGCAGCGCCGCTACGCCGGCAACATGCGGTGTCGCCATCGATGTGCCGCTGAGGTACGCAAAGTACTCGCCCGGCGTCGAGTAGGCAGAGTCGGGTGTAAAGCCCGCGAGAATATTGACGCCCGGCGCCGTTACGTCGGGTTTCAGGATGTCCGCAACCGGACCGGGGCCGCGCGCCGAAAACGTCGCCATCGCGTTACCCAGGTCGCTCGATGCCAGCAGGAACCCCTTGTCGAGCACGACCGTGACCTCGATGCCCTCGTCGAATTCGGCGAGAATCAGGTTCGCATCCGCCTGCCCGATCATCAGTGCCGGGATATCCGACAGTCCGGAGTCGCCGCCCATGACAATGGGATCGCCGGCGATGTTGTAAACCACCGCCGCGACGGCGCCGGCATCCGCAGCGTTCCTGACCATCTCATCGAAGCGACAGCCGGTTCGCTGGAGAAGTGCGATGTTGCCGCTGACTTCGTCGGTGTTGATCAGGGGCTGGCAGCCATCGGCGGTTGTGCCGATGTTCCCGGTGTCGAGCGTGGTATCGCCGTCATCGACGGCAACGAGGCGTGCTTCGATCGGATCGACGTCCTGCAGCGGCGGCGTGAAGCTCGCTTCCTTTACCGCGTACTTGCCCGCCAGTCCGGGCGGTGCCGTAATCTCCAGGGCCTCGACGTTGTACTCGCCCGCGCGTGACGATGCCGCGGCCGTAATGACCCAGGGTCCGCCGGCCGGTGAACCGATCGTGCCGAGGTTGGGGCCTTCGTTGCCGGCCGCAACGACAGCCACCACGCCCGCCTTGGCTGCCGCGAGGAGCGCGAGGTCATCGGGTGCCGTGGTGCGCGCCAGCGAGCTGCCGACCGAGTAGCTGATGACGTCGACCCCGTCGGCGACGGCCGCATCGATCGCGTTGGCAAGGTCGGACGTATTGCAGCTGGCTCGTGAGGCGCCGGGCCTCAGCCAGCACGCCTTGTAGACGGCTATGCGCGCCTTGGGGGCGATGCCTTCGATATCGCTGACCAGGGTGCCGAACAGCGAAGCGCTCGTACGATTGCCGGCTGCCGTCGTCGCGGTATGTGTGCCGTGTCCGTCGGCATCGCGCGGTGAACGAATTTCATTCTCGTCGATCGACCCCGTCTCGAGCGCCCCGTCGATATACCACCGCGCGCCGATCAGCTTGTTGTTGCAGTCGCTGGTTTCGAAGCGCTCGCCCGGGATGCAGTCGCCGTTCCAGCCCTCCGGTGGCTCGAACACCACGACTTTCGGCAGTTTCTTGTAACGACGGCACAGCCACCTGCCAAGGATGGTCGTTTGTCCCCAGCTGCTCTCGCAGGCACGCGGCTTGTCGGCATCCCGCGTGTCCTGCAGCGCCGGGTGCTCGGGGGTGATGCCGCTGTCGATAACGCCGATGACGACCCCGTCTCCGTCCAGCCCTTCCACGCTGCGCAGACCGTTGTCGGCATCGAACAGGCCGAGGAACGTCGGGCTATGGCTCGTCGCGAGAGGCCGGACCTCGTCTTCCCAGACATTGAGGACTTCCGGCAGGTGCTCGAGCTTCTGCGCCTGCGCAATGCTCAGGCGCGCGGCAAAACCGTTCAGGCCGAAGCGGTAGCTGTAGATCGGTCGGGCGCCGGGCCCCGCCTTGGCCAGCACGAGTTCCTGTTCCGCCTCGATGTCCGCGACCCAGGCCTTGGCGGCTGCACTGTTCCGGTCGAACTTCGTGCGGGGTACCGCCAGCGCGGCCTGTCGTTCCGCGGCGGACGGCGAGGCGAGCTGCACGATATAGACCTTCGTGTCATCCGCATCATCCCCCTCGGCCGGGCCCAGTGGCACGTTGTCGACTTCGTAGGGCGATGGCTCCATCTGGGCCAGGCCGTCGACGGACAGGAACGACAGCGCAAGAATCAATATGAGGCGGGAGGTAGTCATGGGTTCAGTCGTTCAGGTAACCCGCAAGCTCATCGGCGGAATACTCGACGCCAAGGCCCATCGCAATCCGGTTCACGAAATTGAAGTAGCCAACGATCAGGGTCAGGTCGAGGATGTCCTTGTCGGACAACCCTTCGGCGCGGAGCTCGCCGAGATCGCTCTCGGTCATCGCGGCAGGTGCCGTTGTGAGCTTCTCTGCATGCCGCACGATATTGCTAAGACGAGGTTCGAGCGTCTCGAGACCGTCGGCGGTCGCCAGCATGTTCAGCGTTTCCTCGTCGTCGATGAAGTGGCGCAGGGACTCGGTGTGGTGATTTACGCAGTACTCACACTCGTTGCTCGCGGAAACGACCACCGCGACGGCTTCGCGCTCCATGCGGCTGAGTCCGGACTTGCCGAACATCAGCGTCATGTAGAGGTCGAGGTGGTTGCCCAGGGCCGCCGGGTTGAGGCTGTGAACCTTGAGTATGTTGGAGATCTTGCCGCGCTGCCTTTCGAGCTGCGCGTACATTTCCGCCAGGGTTCCGTCAGCTTCGCTGACCTCGATTTCTTCGATCCAGGACATCGTCCTCAGCCATCGTGGTCGGCGCATCATCCTGCATCTCGGACGGGTGCTCGACGAAGTCGAACGTTGCACCGTCATCGCCAAAGACGAAAACCCTGCAACTTCCCCATTCCGGCGCAAGCGTCCATTCCTTGCCGGGCTCTACCGAGCCCGTGACGCGTTGGGAATCGCACCGTGCTTCAAAGCTATTGACGTTACCACTCAGGTTGGCAAAAGAGAATGTTCGTCGAGCCGGTTTGTAGTACCAGAGCGGCTGGCCTTCATCACAATCGCAGGGGTTATAGATGGTCGCCTGCGCGGTCAGTGCTTCGTCACTGGCGATTTTGGCGCGCAGCTCGGCGGAACGCGCTTCGATCAGTTCGTTTACGGGCGCTTTGCCGAGTGCCTGCTGCAACTCGGCGTAGGTGCGCATGGCGGCGGCGTACTGCCCGAAGTGATCCTCCATCGCGAAGATCTTCTCAAGCAGGTCGACGCGGTCTTTCCGCTTCATCTGGATTTTCTCAGCGATGCCGTGGGCACGTCGGTAGAACTCGAGCTTGCCGGCCAGGTTGCCCTCGACGCCTTCAACCCGCCCCAGCATGAGCCAGAGCATGGTGGACTCGTACAGGTTCCAGCCACCGAGCTCGTAAGCCGAATCCACGAGGCGACGCGCGTCCTCGTTCTCCTCGTTGTGCAATTGCGTAACGATCCGTCGGTAGCGGCGAATGAAGTTCGACGTGGCCATGTCGCGGCCGCGAAAAATCTCCGAGCGGATGTTCACGAGGTTGTTCGGGCGCTCTGCCGCCGACGACAGCGGATCGAATTGCCATTTGCTCGTGACCTTGCGGGCCTCATCCTCGAAGCCTGCACCACCGCTCGAGTCGATAATAAGGGGGTCTGTTGCGGAACCGTCGGGGGCAATGACGAAAGACATCCGCACCCAGCCCTCCTGGCCCGAGCGAATGTTGCCGCCGGGAAAACCCGGCCTCTCGAGGTCCAGCTCTTCGGCGGAGACGTCGTTGCTGCTGATCCCGATATCCCAGCTCTGGGCGGCCGCGGCCGACGCGAAGAGCGTCAGCACGGAGGCGGTAAAAACGGACAACGAGAATCGCTCGCTATTGCTGGTACTCATCTTCTTGACCCCAATCCGGCGACGCCGGCTGTTAATCCCCTGGTTGTTTGATGCCACAAGGCGCTAAAAAGTTGCGTCAGTCTTCCGTGTCACCGAGCCAGTCGCGCGCGCGCAGGTAGTCGGTATACAGGGCTTCTTCGGGCGACCCGGGTTCAGGCGCCCAGTTATAGGCCCAGCGAACGGTAGGCGGCAGTGACATCAGGATCGACTCCGTACGTCCGCCCGACTGCAGCCCGAACAGCGTGCCACGATCGTAGAGCAGGTTGAACTCGACGTAGCGGCCACGCCGGTACTGCTGGAACTCGCGCTGCCGGTCCCCGTAGCGATGCGTCACGCGTTTCTCGACGATGGGCTTGTAGGCAGGCAGAAAACTGTCGCCGGCGGCGCGAACAAACTCGAAACTCCTGTCGAAACCGAGCTCATTGACATCGTCGAAGAACAGGCCGCCGACACCGCGAGATTCGTTGCGGTGTTTCAGGAAGAAGTACTCATCGCACCACGCTTTGTAACGCGGATACAGGTCCTCGCCGAACGGCTCGCAGACCGACTTCGCGATCGTGTGCCAATGGACGACATCGTCGTGAAACGGGTAGTAAGGCGTCAGGTCGAAACCGCCGCCGAACCACCAGACAGGTTTGCGCTCGCCGGCCGTGAAGAAGCGGAAATTGGCATGCGTTGTCGGCACATAGGGATTGCGGGGATGCAGAACCAGCGAAATGCCGACAGCCTGGAACGCCTTGCCTGCGAGTTCGGGACGGCTCTTCGTGGCTGACGGCGGCATCTCGTCGCCGAACACGTGAGAGAAACCGACGCCGGCCTGTTCAAACACCCGGCCATCCGACATGACGCGGCTTTCCCCGCCGCCGCCGCCAGGCCGGTCCCAGGCGTCCCGCGCGAACACGGCCTTGCCGTCCAGGGTTTCGAGCTCCGCACAGATCCGGTTCTGCAGGTTCGTGAAGTAGTCCTTTACGTCGTCGATATTGCTCATGGTTTTCGGGGTCGCAGGATCTTGCCGCTATTGAAGTCCCGAATTTCGGACGGACCGGATGCCGGGCCGCAGTCACCGGGAACCACGTAGTCTACTACGCTCCCGAACTGCCGGCGCAGGATGTTCTGGTTGCGAGCCGTGGGTTTGCCGCTCAGGTTTGCGCTGGTCGACACCAGCGGCGATTCGGCGGCGAGACACAAGGCCTTCGCGGTCGGGTTCGTGGTGATGCGCACCGCGATGTTCTCGTGCTCGCCACGCAACAACGGCGTTACGGCGGGCCCGGGCGGTACGATCCAGGTGACGGGGTGCTGCGGGTCCGGCGCCGGCAACGACGCGCCGCCAGGAAGGTCGATCCAGCGCTCGAGCTGGCCGGCATTTGCCGCAATGAGGATGAGGCCCTTGTTTGCGTCGCGCTGCTTGATCTCAAGTACGCGCTGCACGGCCCCCTGGTCGTCGGGTAGACAGCCGAGACCGAACACACCCTCGGTGGGATACGCGATGACGCCACCACGCAGGAGGACGTCCGCAGCCTGCGTCACCGACCTTTTCATTTAGCTACTCTTTTTCTTCGCGACCTTCTTCTTCGTGGCTTTCTTGCCCGCGGTCTTCTTCTTCGCCTTCTTCTTGGTCTTTTTCCTGGCCTTTTTCTTTGTCGCTTTCTTCTTGGTCGCGGCCTTGGTGGCTGCCTTCTTCGCGGTCTTCTTTTTGCCGCGACTGCCACGTACCGGCGCGGCGGCCAGCAGCTCTATGCATTCCTCGAGGCTAAGCGACTTTGGCTCACGATCTTTCGGGACGCGTGCGTTCTTTTGCTTGTCGGTAATGTACGGTCCGTAGCGGCCGTTCAGTACCTGGATGCCCTGCTCCTCGAAGTCCAGGATGATGCGATTCGCATCGGCGATCTTCTTTTCTTCTATAAGCTCGAGCGCGCGCGGCAGCTCGATCGTGTACGGGTCGTCGTCCTTTATCGAAACGTACTTGTCGCCGTAGCGCACGTAGGGGCCGAAGCGACCGACGCTGGCCGATACGGGCAGGCCGTCCGGGGTCTCACCGAGTTTGCGTGGCAGCTTGAACAACTCCAGTGCCGTCGCGAGGTCGATTTCGTTCATCTTCTGCCCGGGACGCAGGCCGGCGAACTTCGGTTTCTCCTCGTCATCCTTCGTGCCGATCTGCACGAAAGGTCCGAAGCGACCCATGCGCACGGTGACGGGCTTGCCGCTTTTCGGGTCGGTGCCAAGTTCGCGCGCCTGCGCGACCTGCTCGCGGGTAACCGACTCTTCCTTTTCCTCGCAGAGCTTGATGAACGGCCGCCAGAAATCGTCGAGCAGGGGCACCCACTCTTTATGGCCCAGGGAAACCTCATCGAGATCGTCTTCGAGACGAGCCGTGAAGTCGTAATCGACGTACTTCGTGAAGTGCTCGGTCAGGAAGCCGATCACGATGCGACCAATGTCCGTCGGGATGAAGCGCTTGGCGTCCATCTCGACGTATTCACGATTCTTGAGCGTGGCGATGATGCTGGCGTAGGTCGACGGGCGGCCAATGCCGTATTCCTCGAGTGTCTTGACGAGGCTCGCTTCGGTGAAGCGAGGGGGTGGCTCGGTGAAGTGCTGTTCGGGCCGCAACTCCTCGAGCTTGATCGTGTCGCCCTCGGCGATCTCGGGAAGCAGGCGGTCGCCGTCGTCGTCCTTCGAGTCGTCCTTGCCTTCCTGGTAGACGGCCATGAAGCCCGGCTCGACCAGCACGGAGCCGTTCGCACGCATGCGATGCCCGGCGTCTGCCGGCCCAACCGCCATCTCGATCGCAACCGTATCGAACACGGCCGGCACCATCTGGCAAGCCATCGTGCGCTTCCAGATCAGCGAATACAGCTTGTACTGGTCCTCGTCGAGCGAGCCCTTGATGTCGTCAGGGATGAGGGCAGCGGAGGTCGGACGAATTGCTTCGTGTGCCTCCTGCGCATTCTTCGACTTGTTCTTGAACACGCTGGGCTCATCCGGAACGTTCTGCTTGCCATAGCGCTCCGCGATGACATCGCGTATCTCGGCCACGGCAACGTCGGCCAGCGTTACCGAGTCCGTACGCATGTAGGAAATCAGGCCTACCTGGCCTTCGCCCGGCAGCTCGATGCCTTCGTAGAGCTTCTGCGCAACGCGCATGGTTCGCTGCGTGTTGAAACCGAGTTTGCGCGAGGCCTCCTGCTGCAGCGTTGACGTCGTAAAGGGCGCGGCCGGATTGCGACGGCGCTGGCGCTTGGTGACCGTGAGCACCTTGAACTCGCCGCCTGCCGCATCGAGCAACGTCTTCTCGACATCGCGGGCAGCGTCCTCGTTCTCGAAGCTGAACTGTTCGACCTTTTCGCCTTTGTAGGCGACCAGGCGCGACGTAAAGGGCTGTTCCTTCTTGCTGACATCTGCCTCGATGGTCCAGTACTCGCGTGCCTTGAACGCTTCGATCTCGAGTTCGCGCTCGACGATCATTCGCAATGCCGGGCTCTGCACGCGCCCGGCACTCAGCCCGCGCTGCACCTTTTTCCACAGCAACGGTGAGAGGTTGAAACCGACAAGGTAGTCGAGGGCGCGACGCGCCTGCTGCGCGCCGACGAGGTCGCTGGAAAGCTCGCGGGGGTGCGCCACGGCGTCCTGCACGGCCTGCTTCGTGATCTCGTGAAAAATGACACGATGCACTTCTTTCGATTCGAGCGCTTTTCTTTCCTTGAGCAACTCGATCAGGTGCCATGAAATAGCCTCGCCCTCGCGATCCGGGTCAGTGGCGAGGTACAGGGCATCGGCCTTCTTGAGCGCGCGAATGATCGCTTTGACGTGCTTTTCGTTGCGCTCGATTACCTGGTACTTCATCGCGAAGTTGCTGTCCGGATCGACGGCGCCTTCCTTGGGGACCAGGTCACGGACATGGCCGTAGGAGGCCAAGACGTCGAAGTCCTTACCCAGGTATTTGCTGATGGTGCTCGCCTTGGCAGGCGACTCAACAATCACAAGATTCTTTGACATCTGTCTGGTACGACCCTTTTAGTTGGGGTGCGAAAAACGAAAAACCGCGGCATGTGCCGCGGTTGAATTACATGCTTGACCGCTAAGTGTCAAGGAAACCGGGTTCGGGCGTTAGTGCAGCATGTCCGAAGTTTCCTCAAAAACGAGGTCTTCCATGCGCGCGTACGCGAGCTCCTGTCCGGGCTGGCTGAACAGGACCATCAATACGACCCACTTGATCTGCTCCACGTCGATATCGGTCGATTCCAGCGCCAGCAGGCGGTCCACAAGGATCTCGCGCTGCGGTGGCGACAGGATGCCGATCTGCTCGAGGTAGGTGATATAGCCGCGACAATGCGCATCGAGCCGCTCGTGCTCGAACTCGTTGAAGATGCGGGTACCGTGCGTCGTCTGGCTGCCGTAGTTCAGGCTTTCCTGCTGGTCGGTCAGGCCATCCAGCCAATCGAGTGCGCGCTCAATCTCCGTATCGCCAAAGCCGGCTCGCGAGAGTTCGATGCGCAATTCGTTCTGATCGGGTTCGGGGTCGTCCTCTGTGTCGACGTACGTTTCGAAGAGATACATCAGTACGTCGAGTACGTTTTCTTTCATGCCTGGAGCGGCTCCTTGCGCAATCGTGTTTAGCTGTCCGGCCTAGCGCGCCAAGGCATATCGTCCGCCGGACAAGGACTCCACTTCTCCATGGAGCTCCAGGATCAGAAGCATGGAGGAAAGCTGATCGATCGTCAATCCGGATTGTTTTTCGAGCTCATCGATGCTGACCGGGTCGTAACCGAGGACTTTGCGCAGCTCGTCATAGTCGTCATCGCCGAGATCCGGTGGCGCGTCGCCGGCCGTTGATTCTTCAGTGGTTTCCAGCATATGGCCTGCCAGCGGGCTCAGCTCGGCAAGAATATCCGCGGCCGTCTCGACGAGCTTCGCGCCTTGCCGAATGAGTTCGTGACAGCCGCGTGCCAGCGGATTATGGATAGAACCGGGCAGCGCAAAGACCTCGCGGCCCTGCTCGGCGGCGAGTCGTGCCGTGATCAGTGAACCGCTGCGGCGCGCCGCCTCGACGACCAGCGTGCCGAGACTCAATCCGCTGATCAGGCGGTTGCGTTCGGGGAAATGCCAGCGCTCGGGCGCCGCGCCGAGCGGGTATTCGCTGACCAGCGCGCCGTTGGCGGCGATGGCATGCGCGAGCTCGCGGTTGCCGGGCGGGTACACGCGATCGATGCCCGTGCCGAGGAACGCGATGGTCTTGCCGCCGGCGTCGAGTGCGCCCTCGTGTGCGGCGGCATCGATGCCCTGGGCCAGTCCGCTGACGATAGCGAAGCCGCGGCGCGCGAGGTGCCGGGCGAAATCATGGGCGTTGCGACGGCCGCCCTGCGTCGGGTTGCGGCTACCGATGATGGCGAGGGCCGGCAGATGCAACACGTCGATGTCACCGTTGACGTACAGGACCAGCGGCGGTCCGGGGATCTGGGTGTACATCTCGGGGTAGGCGTCGTCGCCCCAGGCGACAAGGTGATGCCCGTCTTCGCCAAGCCAGGCGATGGCTGCCGCGATGGCTGCTTCGTCCGGCGACGTGATGGCCGCGCATTTCTCATCGGACAGTCCCGTTTCGGCGAGGCGACTGCGCGGTTGCTTAACGATCGCGGCCGGCGTAGCGAAGTAATCGAGCAGCGTTTGCAGGTCGGCAACGCTCAGAAAAGCGTGGGCGAGGATCAGCCAGGAGCGGCGGTCTTGTTGCATGGCAAAATAATACCGCGTCGGCGCACTGCGCCGCGCGGTATTAATTGCAGATGATCAGGAGTTTCTAGAGCGGGTTGCGCACCGTGTCATGAATATGAATAGCTTGCGTCGCTTCCATGACCAGGCCATAGCTGATGCGGTCATAGGTCTTGAAGAGCATGACCGTGCCCGCTTCTTCTTCCGGGAGGCGAACCGTGCCGCCGCCGAAGCGGTCCTTGACGACTTCGCCGGTCTGGAAGACGGTGAGGACATCGCCTACCGACAGACCGTCATTCGAGCCGCGGTTCATCACAACAACCATGTACTGGCCGATCTGCGTGACGCCGCCAACGACGGAAACAATGCGGCCATCGACAGGACTGCTCGGCGTACGCGGGAAGAAGTTCAGCGGAATGTCGACCTCTTCGGGCAACAGGCGGTCGCCGGGCTTGGCTTCCATTGATGTGTCCGTCAGCGCGACGGTTGCCGGGTCGCCACCGCGACGCAGGCGGCCGTCGCCAACGGGAATACCCTGGTAGCCGATCAGGCGGTTGTCATCGGGGTCGTACAGCGGGTCGCCGATATGCACGACGCTGAAGCGAACTCCGGGCGTGTCCTGGGTGATGCCGCGCACGTAAATTTCATTGCCCGCCGAAGCGATCAGGTGGTCGCCGCGGGTTTCGAGCAGGTACGGCAGTGCATCGGCCTCGTCTTTCTCGAGAATGACGCCCGAGCTCAGGAACGCGGCCACATCTTCGTAGGGGATGCTGCTGATCGCCTCGGTCAGCGGCGTGACGCGCGCCTGCGGCGACATGCGATAGGTCGATGCGCGAACGTTCGTGATGCGCGGCTGCCCGTCGATGTACACGAGGCCAAGCACGTCACCCGGATAAATAAGGTGTGGGTTCACGATGTCCGGGTTGACATACCAGATTTCGGGCCAATACCAGGGATCTTTAAGGAAGGTTGCCGCGATGTCCCACAAGGTATCGCCTACCTGGACGACATACTCGTTCGGGTGTCCTGCGGCCAGCGGCACGGGCTCACTCATGCGCTCGACCACGGGCTCATAGGCCGCGGGCGCAGAGTAGCTGCTCTGGGTCGGCTCCAGCGAAGTACTTCCGGAGGTTGAGGCCGGAGTGGCTTGGCTGCTCTCGTACGCGGGCGGATTGGCCCCGCAACCGGCCAGCGAGAGGGCCAGTGTGGCAGCGGTCAGCCGAAGGCTGGATTTCAGGCAAGTGTTGCTGAGTGACATGTCGCGAGGACTCCCTACAAACAATTCGGTTTAGGCCTGTACTTTCAAGGCGTTGCTATACTATGTCGTGCCGGTACTGCCGAGGCTGCTAATTACGTCACATTTCCGGCCCCGAATACCGTCGTCAAGGGTGCATTTCTGGCGGCATTGTCTGACATCTTATTCAATAAAGTCAAACATTTAGGTCGCATTTATAGGAATTTACGCGAAAACAGCGCTGGTTTCATTATGTTGCAAAACAGCGATTGTGCGCGGCAAGCGGGCCGAAAGGCTCAATGGAAATTATGGCAAAACTGAAGATATTGGAGTTTCCCGACCCCCGGTTGAGGAAAAAAGCGGTTCCCGTAGAGGTGGTGGATGACGCCCTGCGAACGCTCATCAGTAACCTGTTCGAAACCATGTACGACGCGCCGGGCATCGGCCTTGCCGCGACGCAGGTCGACGTGCACAAGCGCCTGCTGGTCGCCGATGTCTCCTCGGACAAGTCGGAGCCGCACGTGCTGATCAATCCCGAGATCATCGAGAAGGATGGCGTCACCGTCACCGATGAGGGGTGCCTGTCGGTGCCCGGCTACTACGAGTCGGTGACGCGCGCGGAACATATCCGCGTGCGCTTTTTGGATCGCAAGGGTGAAACCCGGGAGATGGAAGCCGACGGATTGCTGGCCGTGTGCATACAGCACGAAATCGATCACCTCGACGGCAAGTTGTTCGTGGACTACCTGTCCGAGGCCAAGCGCCAGCGCATTCGCAAGAAGCTGGAGAAAGAACGCCGCCAGGGGGCGATCGCGCTCTAGGCGAGCCTTGCACCGGCACACACCACCATGACCTCACCCAGGATTATTTTCGCCGGCACGCCGGACTTCGCGCTTGCGTCACTGACGGCGCTCGTCGAAGCCGGTCGCGCACCTGTTGCCGTGCTGACGCAACCGGATCGCCCGGCCGGACGCGGCAAGAAGCTCACGGCGAGTCCCGTAAAACGGTATGCGGAGGCGCAGGGGATACCGGTCATGCAACCCGTCACGCTGCGCGACGATGCCGTCGTGGCAGCGCTTGCGGCGCTGCAGCCCGACCTCATGGTCGTCGCGGCGTACGGCCTCATCCTGCCGCAGAACGTACTCGATATCCCGACGCATGGCTGCCTCAATGTGCACGCGTCCGCACTGCCGCGCTGGCGCGGTGCCGCGCCGATCCAGGCGGCGATTCTCGCCGGCGATGCATCGACCGGCGTGAGCCTGATGGCGATGACGGCCGGCCTCGACTGCGGTCCCGTGTTTCACATCGACAGGATTGCAATCGGCGAAGACGAGTCCGCGGGTGAGTTGCACGACCGGCTTGCGGAACTCGGCGGCGTTGCACTCGTTGAGCATCTCGACAGCATCCTGGCCGGCGAGCTCCGCGCGATCGAACAGGATGAGTCGCAGACGACCTACGCGCCGAAGATCGACAAGAGCGACGCCGCCATCGACTGGTCGCGGCCCGCGGCCGATCTTGCCCGGTGCGTGCGTGCCTACAACCCATTCCCGGGCGCGTACTTTTACTCCGGAGAAACCCGTATAAAAGCCTGGCGCGCAACCGCCGTTGACGGCGCTGCCGAACCCGGCACCGTCCTCCGCTGCGACCGGGAAGGTGTCGTCGTCGCCTGCGGTTCAGGCGCGTTGCGCCTCGACGAGCTGCAGTTGCCCGGCAAGCGTCGAGTAACGTCCCGGGAGTTCGCAGGACAGCTCGACCTGTCCGGGACCCGGCTGGCCTAGCGATGGCAAACGCAGGGGCAAAAACACGGGCGGTTGCCGCCGAGGTTGTCGACGCAGTCGCCAACGGCGGCCAGTCGCTGGATGCCGCGCTCGCGCAACAAGAAGGGCGCGTGCCGCCCGGCGAGCGTTCGCTGCTGCGCATGCTCAGTTTCGGGGTTGTGCGCAATCACTGGCAGTTGCAGCACTGGATCGGGCAGCTGATCGATCGGCCGCTCAAGAAGCGCGACAGCGTGATCAACGCGTTGCTGGCGGTTGGCTTGTTCCAGCTCTGGGACACGCGCATTCCCGATCACGCCGCGGTGTCGCAAACGGTCGAAGCGGCGCGTCAGCTGCGCCGGCCGAAACTCGCGGGACTCGTCAACGCCTGCATGCGCCGGTTTGGCCGCGAGCATCTCGTCGAACGGCTCGGGGGGACGGACGAAGTTACCTGGAACCACCCCGCGTGGCTGATCGAGGCCTTGCGCAAGGACTGGCCGGATGATGTCGAGGGCATACTCGAGGCGAACAACGCGCGCGCTCCGATGTGGCTGCGCGCCAACGCGAAACGGCAGTCGGCCGCGGAATACCAGGCTCGCCTTGCCGATGAGGGCATAGCGTCCGACCTGCTCGCCGGCATCCCGGATGCGGTATGCCTCCGGGAGCCGCGTGGCGTCGACGAACTGCCCGGCTTCATGGAGGGCGATGCATCGGTCCAGGATGCCGCCGCTCAAATCGCGGCTCGCTGGCTGATGACCGGCAACCCGACCCGCGTACTCGACGCCTGCGCCGCCCCGGGCGGCAAGAGCGGCCACCTGCTGGAGCTCGGTGGCGAGGATTTCGACCTGACGGCTATCGACAGCGACGCGCAGCGCATCGAACGGGTGCGCGACAACCATGAGCGGCTCGGCCTCGATGCAACGATTCAGGTCGCCGACGCATCCAATCCCAGGGAGTGGTGGGATGGCACTCCTTTCGATGCAATCCTGCTCGATGCACCCTGTTCCGCGACCGGCGTGATCCGGCGCCATCCCGATATCAAGTTGCTGCGGCGAGCCAGTGACAGCAATGATCTCAGTGCCCTGCAGGGGGCGATCCTGAGCGCGTTGTGGCAGGTGCTGGCGCCGGGCGGACGGTTGTTGTACGTCACCTGTTCGGTGCTCGCAGCGGAGAACGACAGCGTAGTGCAAGGATTCCTGGAGACCCATGGCGACGCGGTGGAAGACACCCTGTTGCCAAATAACAACATCCGCGATCTAATGCGGAGGAAGGCGTGCGGCTACCAGGTTTTGCCGGGGACGGCAGGACTGGATGGCTTCTACTACGCATGCCTCGTCAAGAAGGTCTCCTGAAGAAGTCGATGTCACCCAAACCCGCAGGAACAGGCAAGACTGGCAGCCGGTACGCTTTGCTCGCACTGGTCGCTGCGCTTGTCCTGGGTACGGGCTTTGCGCAGGACCTCGAGCGTGAGGGTTACTTCGAAGTCCGTTCCGCATCGACGGAACAGCTCGACGGCGTCCACACGCTTGATGCGCGCCTGCAACTCGTGCTGTCCTCCGAGGCACTCGCCGCACTGGAAAGCGGCGTTACGCTGATTATCGAACTGCAGCTGCAGGTGATACGCGAGCGTCGATTCATCGTCGATGCCGTGGATGCGGAGCTCACACAGACTTACGAGCTCGAGTATTCGCCGATCACCCAGCGCTACATTGTTCGCAGTATTAACAGTGGAGATCAGGATTCCTTCGCGACGCTCTACTCCGCGCTAAACAGCCTGGGCCGTGTCCAGGGATACCCCGTTATTGACGACGCCCTGCTTGACGCCGGTTCGGACTACCGCGTCCGGCTGCGGGCCATGCTCAATACGGAGCGCTATCCCGCCGCACTGCGAGTCCTGTTTTTCTGGCGCGGCCAGTGGCAGTTACAAAGCGAATGGTTTGAATGGTCGCTCGAACGCTAAAACGCGCCCTGTATACGCTGATCGCGGCGTCCGGCGTCGGCATGGCGCTCGTGGCCCTGTTCCTCCTGACACAGACCGTGCAGAAGTCGGCGGACTTCGACCGCATGCAGGAGATCATCCTCTGGATCAACATTATCGGCGGTGTGCTGCTCATCGCGTTGTTGATCGGCAACCTCGCGCGCCTGTTCCGCGACTACCGCACCAACGTACCGGGCGCGAAGCTCAAGGCGCGCATGGTCGGCATGTTCGTCGGCCTGGCCGTGCTGCCGCTGATCGTCGTCTTCTACTTTTCAACGCAGTTCATCAATCGAGGCATCGACAGCTGGTTCGATGTCGAAGTCGAGGAGGGTCTCGACAACGCGCTGGCATTGAGCCAGGCCGCCCTCGAGTTCCAGAAACGCCGCAACCTGCAGGCGACCCAGGCGGCCGCACAGCGCCTCGCGACGACGAACGACCGGCAGGTCGTCTTCGAACTCGGCATGCTGCGTCGCGAAAGCGGCGCGAGCGAGATGACACTCTACGGCGACAACAACACCGTGCTGGCGACCAGCAGTGACAGCGCGACGGCACGACTGCCGAAACCGCTGACCGAGGAAGTGGTTCTGCAGATGCAGCAGGCGCGACCGTTCGTCAGCCTCGAATCGCTGGCAACGGGCCAGGTCGCAGTGCGCACGGCCGTCGTGTTTACGTACCGCGGCAGCCGGACACAGCAGGTGCGTGTCGTGCAGGCCCACTACCCGGTTGCGGACCGGCTCGGCAAGATGGTGGGCAGCGTCGAGCGCTCGTACCAGGAGTACCAGCAGCTGCTGTTCTTCCGCGAAGACCTCAAGGATCTCTTGACCTGGACGCTGGCTTTCGTACTGTTGCTGAGCCTGCTGACCGCGATCATGGGTGCGTTCGTGTTGTCGCGCAGGCTCGTCGCACCGATCCAGGACCTCGTTGCCGGTACGCGCGCGGTAGCGATGGGCGACTTCGACACGCGCCTGCCCACACCGTCACGCGACGAAATCGGTTTCCTGATCAGCTCGTTCAACGACATGACGCAGCGCCTTGCCACGGCGCGACGCGAGGCGAGTCTCAGCCAGGCACTGGTTGAAGCCGAGCGCACCAACCTCGAAGTCATCCTGGCGCGTCTGTCCACGGGCGTACTCGCGCTCGAGGCCGATCTCAGGATTCGTAACGCCAACCAGGCGGCAGGATCGATTCTCGGTGTGGATCTCGAACGCTGTTCCGGGGAGCCGCTGGTGGAAGCGGCCAGGGGCCACGCCCTGCTCGAACAATTCGTCGACGTTGCGCGCGTCCATCTCGATGCCGGTGAAACCGAGTGGCGCGAGCAGATCGTGCTGCGCGGCGAAGTCGGCCGGCGCGTACTGACCTGCGCCTGCACGGCGCTGCCGGGCGACGAGGATCATGCCGCAGGCTACGTTGTCGTGTTCGATGACATCACGGCCCTGTTGCAGGCCCAGCGGGACGCTGCGTGGGGCGAAGTGGCTCGCAGGCTGGCGCACGAGATCAAGAACCCGCTGACGCCGATTCAGCTTTCGGCCGAACGCATGCGCCACAAGTACCTGCCAACCATGACGGAAGAAGACGCGCAGATCCTCGATCGCGCCACGCACACGATCGTGCAGCAGGTCGAAGCGATGAAAGAGATGGTCAACGCGTTCAGCGACTACGCGCGCGCGCCGGACATGGAAATGAGCCGCTTCGATCTCGACAAGCTGGCGCACGAAGTCGTCGACCTGTATCGCGCGCAGGAGAGCAAGGTGAAGATCGTCCTTACGTCGGACCCGACCATGCCACTGGTCGAGGCCGACGTGGGCCGGATACGGCAGATACTGCACAACCTGATTCGCAATGCGGTCGAGGCGCTCGAAAGCTCGGAGGATGGCCAGATCGATGTGCACGTCAGCGCCGCCGAGATCGACGGCGTGGATATCGTGCAGATCAAGGTAGAGGACAACGGGCCGGGCTTCCAGTCGGGTTCCGTCAGCCAGATTTTCGATCCCTACGTCACGACCAAGCCGAAAGGCACGGGCCTGGGCCTTGCGATCGTCAAGAAACTGGTGGAAGAACACGTCGGGTCGATCCGGGCCCGGAATCGTAAGGATGGGGGAGCGATGATCAGCATACGGTTGCCCGTGAACGAAGCGGCACGTGAGCTAATGATTGCGAAGGCGCCTGGACGCGTCGAGAAAAGGAGGGAACAAGCATGAGAAATCCTCATGTACTGGTGGTCGACGACGAAGAGGACATTCGTGCGTTGATCAAGGACATCCTTGCGGACGAAAGCTACGGCGTGACCGTGGCCGCGAACGCAGCCGAGGCACGCAGCGCACGGGCGAATCGCAGGTTCGACCTGATCCTCCTCGATATCTGGATGCCCGACACCGACGGCATCACGCTGCTCAGGGAATGGTCGGACGGCGGTGAGCTCAATTGCCCCGTTGTCATCATGTCGGGCCACGGCACGGTCGATACCGCTGTCGAGGCGACGCGACTGGGCGCGTTCGATTTCGTCGAGAAGCCCCTGTCCCTCGCGAAGCTTTTGCGCACCGTGGAAGCCGCCCTCGAATCGGCGGGCAAGCAATCCAGGGCAGCACGCAAGTTGTTGCCGTCATTGCTGGCACCCGTCGGCCGCAGCGCCCTGATGCAGGGTCTCCGGGAGCGCGTGCAGCAATACGCGCGACATGAAGGAACGGTCCTGATGAGCGGCGAACCCGGCACGGGACGCGGTGCCTTTGCGCGCTACCTGCACGGACTGAGTTCTCGCGCCGATGAGCCGCTGACGACGCTGTCGGCGGCCTCGATAACGGAAGCGAATTGCGAAGAGCAGTTGCTGGGCAGCGAACGCAACGGCGAGGTGTCGGTCGGCGCTCTCGAGCGGGCCTCCGGTGGCACGCTCGTGATCGACGAGCTTTCCGATCTCGGGCTCACGGCACAGAAAGTCCTGTTCGGCGCGCTCGAGAGCGGCCGCTTTACGCGCAATGGCGGCACGGTACCCGTCAAGGTGAATGCGCGCATCGTCGCGACCGTCGGCCCGGAGTACGAGGCACGTATCGTGGCCGGGGAACTGCGCCGCGATCTCGTATCGCTGCTCAGTGAATTGTCATTGCGCATCCCGCCATTGCGCGAGTACGCCGAGGATGTGCCTGAGCTGTTGACGTATTACGTCGACAAGCTGGTCGATGCGGAGGGGCTGACGTTTCGCCGCTTCAGTGTTGCGGCCCAGAACCGGCTGCGCAACTACCCGTGGCCCGACAACGTCCGCGAACTCAAGAACCTGGTCCGTCGCCTGCTGTTGTCCGGTAGCAGTGAGGACATCGCGCTCGACGAGGTAGAAGCCGAAATTTCCGCGGCTAACCCGGCCGATGAACCGCTCGTCAAACAGGACCTGCTGGCGTTGCCGCTACGTGAAGCCAGGGAGCAGTTCGAGCGCGCCTACCTGCAGCAACAGCTCGTGTTGTGCGGCGGCAAGGTCGGGCAGCTGGCGAAACGCGTCGGCATGGAAAGAACCCATCTTTACCGCAAGCTCCGGTCGCTGGGCGTGGACTTCAAGTCGGTGACCGGCGACGACTGAGCACCCAACGGGGTCAGAACCCTTCCGCTAGAGGCGCCGACTCCCGGAGTACGTGCGGTTTGACCGGCGGCCGGTCGGCCGGCAGCACCGTGCCATCGGGCAGGAAGATGAGGCCCGGCTCGCCGAAGTCCTCGAACGACAGGCCGCGCACGAGGTTGAGCGCGCGCTGCTGGAGATCGATGCTCGGGCCGTCAGGTCGCCGCTGCACGGTCGAGACGATCTTGCCTTCGACAAATTTTCCGTCGCCGTCCAGTGTCGTGGTCAGGATCGGGGCGACACCTTTGATACCGGCAACACTGATCCCATAGTAGGTCGCGAAATTACCCAGGCTGTAAGCGATCAGCCTTTCTTTGTAGCGTTCCATACCGCGCACGACATGCGGCCCGTGCCCGATGACGAGATCGGCGCCGGCGTCGACGACACCTCGTGCGAACCAGACGACATCGCCGCGCGGTTCGCCGTAGTACTCCTCTTGTGCGAACGGCACGCGCGTGACGTCCGCGCCCTCCGCGCCGCCATGAAACGACACAATGACGATGTCATGTGTTGCCGCGAACTCAGCCACCGTCGTGAACGCGAGTTCGTAGTCGAGCAGCATGTTCGAATTCCTGGTAACGGCATACGCGAGAACGGCAACTTTCAAGCCGTTGCGTTCGAAGCTCGCGAAATCATCGACCCGGCCCGTGTGATACATGCCGGCCGCCGCGATCGCCTCCATGCTGGCCGTGCGTCCTTCTTCACCGAAGTCGCGTGCATGGTTGTTGGCGAGACTCAGCACGTCGAACCCGGCATTGCGGTAATGCTGTGCGTAGCGTGTCGGCGACCGGAACAGGTAGCAGGCGTTCGGGTTGCTGCACTTCTTGCCGGGCTCGCCGCCATCGAGCAACACGCCCTCCAGGTTGCCGAACGCGATATCGGCGGCCGCAAGCGTCGGCGCGACATGCGCGAGAAAGCCCGCGCCATCGTCATCGGGCAGATGGTTTCTCGGGTAGTCGGTGCCGATCATCATGTCGCCGACCGACGCGATGCTGATACGCAATGCCGACTTGTCGGGCTCGGGCGGTGGCGGAGGCGGCGCCGCTTCCACGGGTGCCACAACCGGCGGGCTTTCCGGCGCCGGCGCAGGGACCGGTTCCAACGGTGTGGCACAGGCTGCCAGCATCGACAACGCGAGCAGGCAGGCGAGCGTGCGTGCGCTAGTCACTGAGCCGTATACGGAGAACATCGATCTTGGCCGCACGCAGGCGACTACGCAGCAGGTTCAGCTCGTCGAGGTCGTCGGTGGGGCCGACGTACACGCGGTGGTAGTTGCGGTCGTTGACCTTGACGCGCTGCGTGATCGACTCGATGCCGTGCAATGCGAGTTCGGCGCGGCGCCGATCGGCGTCTTCGCTGGTCGAGAACGACCCGGCTTGCAGGACGTAGAGACCGGGCTCCACGACCGCTTCGGGCGGTGCACTGGTCTCGGTTTCCGGTGCTTCCTCGGGTGTGACGACTTCGACGTTGGGCAGGATGTCGTAGAATGTGAAGCGCCGTTCCTTTTCTTCTTTGGGTTCGTTCGCAGCCTGTGGCGCTGCCGGTTTCTCGCCATTGTCGTCGAGCGCGCTTTGCATGCTCGCGGGCGTGGCGGCCGCTTCGAGCGCGGCCGGTTGCGGCCGGCGGTCCTTGACGTACACGGCGACGGCGACCGACAAACCGACGGCAAGTCCGAACAGCATCGCAATGACGGGTGACGTTCCCGTCCTGGCGGGCTTGCGGGTCGACCGGCGTTTCTTTCTTCGCTGTGCCACTACATCTTCTCCGGCGCCGAAACGCCGAGGATGCCGAGCCCGTTGGCAATGACGTTGCGTGTCGCGGCAATCAGGTAGAGGCGTGCGTCACGCACCGCGGCATCGTCCACGATAAACGCGTGCGCATTGTAATAAGTGTGGAAATCGTTGGCGAGGTCGCGCAGGTAGTGCACGAGATGCTGGGGTGCGCGATTGTTCGCCGCCAGCTCGACGACTTCCGGGTATCGGCTCAGCGTCGACATCAGCGATTTCTCCTGCGGCTCGCGCAGGAGATCCAGCTGGCCGCGCCCGTTTGCCTCATCCCATTGCAGTGACTTTTCGTCGAGCTGGCGGAAGACGCTCGCGACGCGCGCGTGTGCGTACTGGATGTAGTACACGGGATTGTCACTCGACTGGGACTTCGCAACGTCCAGGTCGAAGTCGAGGTGCTGGTCGTTCGAGCGCATCACGTAGTAGAAGCGCGCGGCGTCGTTGCCAACTTCTTCGCGCAACTGCCGCAACGTGTCGAACTGCCCGCTGCGTGTACCCATCTGCACGCGCTCTCCGCTCCGATACAGCGTAACGAATTGTATGAACTGGACCTCGAGGTCATCCGCCTCGTAACCCATTGCCGTAAGGCCCGCGCGCACGCGTGTAACGTAACCATGGTGATCGGCACCGAGGATGTCGATCAGGTGGTCGTAACCGCGTTCGCGCTTGTCGAAGTGGTAGGCGATGTCGGACGCAAAGTAAGTCTTGACGCCGTTGTCGCGTACGACGACGCGATCCTTGTCATCGCCGAATTGCGTCGACGGGAACCAGGTGGCGCCGTCTTTCTGGTACAGCATGCCGCGCTCTTCGAGGACGGCCAGCGCAGCGTCGACGCGATTGGATTTCGTGAGGCTCTGTTCGGAGAACCATTCGTCGAAATGCACGCCGAACGCCTCGAGGTCGTCACGAATTTCGTCGCGGATAGACTCGAGCGCCTGCTGGCGAATCCTGTCGAAGCCGTCTTCGCCGTGCAGTTCCCTGCACCGCCCAACGAGGGCATCGACGTAGGCGTCGGTATTCTCGTCGGTGTTTTCCGGCAGGCCGCGGGACACCGCGGAGGCCGGCGGCGGCTCGATGCCGCTCGTGTCGATGGCCGCCGCAATTTCGCGAATGTACTCGCCACGGTAACCGCCCCGTGGAAAATCGACCTCGACGCCGTTTGCTTCGAGCCAGCGCAGCCAGACGCTGGCGCCGAGAATATCCATCTGGCGGCCGGCATCGTTGACGTAGTACTCCCGGTGGACGTGGTAACCGGCGGCCTCGAGAAGATTGCCGACGGTTGCGCCATAGGAGGCGCCGCGCCCGTGCCCGACATGCAACGGACCGGTCGGGTTGGCCGATACGAATTCGAGAAGAATCCTCGGGTGCGCTTTCGGGGCTTGCCGCCCATAGCGCTCGCCGGCCGTGAGTATGGTCTCGAGTTCGGCGTGAAAGGCGGCCGGGCTCAGGTAGAAGTTGATAAAACCCGGGCCTGCTATCTCGACCTTGTCCACGGCCGGGCTCTCGCCGAGTGCCTCGACAATAGTCGCGGCGATATCACGCGGACTCTTGCGTGCCGGCTTGGCGAGTCGCATGGCAATGTTGCTCGCGAAGTCGCCGTGACTTGCGTCGCGCGTACGCTCCACGGTGCTTTCGATCGCGAGGTCGGCCGCCGTCGCCGACAGCTCCGGCAGGCTGGAGAGGGCGTTTTGTATGAGTTCGGCGACGATGTGTTTCATGGCGCGCATTGAATCAGAACAATTCGATGGGGTCTACGTCGATTGACCAGCGGACCTTGCGGGCCGCCGGATTCTTCTCGAGCAGGAGGCGAAGCTCGCGCAGCACCGTGTGCAGCGTAGGCCGATCGCTCGATTGCAGCAGCAGTTGCACCCGGTGCCGCCCGGCCTTGCGGGCCATCGGCGCGTCGACGGGACCGAGGACGCGCAGCGTCTCGCCACAATGCGGCTGCAGCGACTGCTGTGCGATCTCGAGGAAGTGCATGGCGTCACCTCGCTGGTGCGCGGCCGCGCGCAGCAGCGCGAGCCGGGTGTAGGGCGGCCAGTGCGTTGCCTTGCGCTCCGCGAGGGCGTCGTCGGCGAGCTGCTCGTAGCCGCCGTCGATCAAAGTGGACCAGAAGGCATGATCGGGGAACGCCGTCTGAATGAGAACCTCGCCGGCAAGAAGCGCCCTGCCGGCGCGGCCGGCGACCTGGATGATCGACTGCGCCATACGCTCACTGCTGCGGAAGTCCGTGCCGAACAGGCCCTGGTCGGCATTCACGACGCCAACCAGCGACAGCTTGGGAAAGTGATGACCCTTCGACAGCATCTGCGTGCCGACGAGTATCTCCGCCTGTCCTTCCCTGGCCTGGTCCAGGGCGTCGACCATCGACCCCTTGCGTTGCGTGCTGTCGCTGTCGATGCGGGTGATGGTTCGCTCGGGGAAATGCTTGCGCAAAGCGTCCTCGAGTCTTTCGGTACCTTCGCCGAGCGGCCGGACCGTTTCACCGCATTCGCCACAGCTGTCGGTGAGGGGCCGTGTTGCGCCGCAGTGATGACAGCGCAATTGTCCCTGGCGGGCATGCACGGTCAGTCGCGAGTCGCAGCGATCGCAGCCGGCTACATACCCGCAGCTTGCACAAATAAGCGTCGGCGCGAAGCCGCGCCGGTTCAGGAAGAGCAGCGCCTGGCCGCCGGCCTCGAGGTGTTTTCGTATCGCGGCGACCAGCGGCTCGCTAAGGCCGTCGTTGGCGGGTGCGCGCGCCGTGTCGATCAGCCGGATGGACGGCGGGCGGGCGTCGCCGGCCCGCTTCGGCAAACGAATGAGCGCGTAGGCACCACGGCGACAGTGGTGCAGCATTTCCAGGGTTGGCGTGGCCGTCCCCAGGACGACCTGGATGCCGAGCTGTTTCGCACGCACGATCGCGAGGTCGCGCGCCGAGTAGCGCAAACCCTCCTGTTGTTTAAAAGAATGGTCGTGCTCTTCGTCGACGATGATCAGGCCCGGGCGCTTCAGCGGCGTGAAGATCGCCGAGCGGGTGCCGACCACGAGACGCGCCGCGCCCGAGCGGGCCGCTCGCCAGGCACCGAGCCGTTCGATGTCGGTGAGACCCGAGTGCAGCAGTGCAGGCTCTATACCCAGTCGCTTGCGAAATCTCGCGACGAGTTGCGGGGTCAGCCCGATCTCCGGTACGAGGACGAGCACCTGCCGGCCCTGGTCGACGATGTCCTGCATGCGCTGCAGGTAAACCTCGGTCTTGCCGCTGCCCGTCACGCCCTCGAGCAGGAATGCGCCGACCTCGATGTCGCTGCGCAGTACCTCGAGTGCCTTGCGCTGGTCGGCATTGAGCTCCGGCCCCGGGGTTGCGGCCGGCGCCAGGGTCTCGTCGAACTCGGCGCTGCGGACCTCGAGCTGCTGGACCAGGCCTTTGTCGAAAAGCGATCTGGCGACCCGCCGCCAGTTGGGCAGCAGCTCCGTCAGCTGCCCGGCTTCGAGGCCGCCACCGCCGGCGTCGCGGACCGTCTCGAGCAGCTCCGCCTGCCGCGGCGCTTTCCTGGCGAGCGCCTCGGCGTCGGCGGCCGCGCCGAGGTCGGTCACGGCAATGGTTTCGACGACCGGATGCAGGGGCTTGCCCTGGCGCAGCAGGGCCGGCAGCGCGGCAGCCACGACCTCGCCGACCGGGTGGTGATAGTAGTTGCTCGTGAATCGTATAAGGGCAAGATCGTTGTCGCCGAGCAGCGGCGCGTCGTCCAGCACCTCGAGACAACGCCGGAGCTTCGCGCTCGGCAGTGCCGACGTGGCGGCATGCGCCAGCACGAGGCCCACCTGCCGGCGCGGGCCGAACTGGACCAGGACCCGGCAACCCGGCGCGGGCACAGGCCCGCCGGACGGCGGCAGGTAGTCGAACTCACGAGATAACGGGACGTTGACCGCGACCTTGAGCACCGGGTGCTGGTTTTCTGAAATATCGCTCACCGAGTTAACATAATGCGCCTGAAAAAATCCCTGGATCCTGTCAACCGGGCGGATTACTCAGACGTTGTTTGAGGACAGACAAGTTAGAGGACCTCGTGACGGAGTCAAGGGATATGAACGCCGAAGCCGCCACATATGCGGTATCGTTGATCAGCGAGCCATCGACAGGGACGCGAGCACTGCAACAAGAGACGCAACTCAACCGGTTTCTGGCCGAGGTGGAACGACGTGCCCTGCGTATCGCCGAGATTGGCGTGCGCAACCGGGATGACGCGCTGGACCTCGTTCAGGATGCGATGATCAAGCTCGTGCGCAAGTACGGCGATCGCGACAGTGCCGAGTGGGCGCCGCTGTTCTACCGGATCCTGCAAAACGGGGTTCGGGACTGGCACCGACGCCAGGCCGTGCGCAACCGCGTCATGGTCTGGTTCGGCCGCGGCGCTCCCGGTGACGACGAATACGACGCCGTCGCGGCAGCCCCCGACCCGCTGGGCCGGGCGCCCGACGAGGAGATAGAAAACAGCGAAGCCATGGACGGCCTCGAAGTCGCTTTGCACGCGCTGCCGGCGCGTCAGCGCGAGGCGTTCATGCTGCGGACGTTTGAAGGCCTCGACGTTGCCGGAACCGCGGTAGCCATGGGCTGCTCGCAGGGCAGCGTCAAGACACATTATTCCCGTGCGATACACTCGTTGCGGGAGACACTGGAAGAATACGGGCCGGACGGGTCCGGGGATGGATGAGATGAAGAAGTCGGACGAACAACTCGCGCAGGAGGCGAAAGCCCTCTTCGACGCATCGGTCGACGAGCTCGATGCAGCGACGTTGTCGCGCCTGAACCGGAGCCGCCACCGCGCGCTGGAAGCGGCGCAGTCGCCGCGCAGCGAGCTACTGCGTTTTGCACCGGCAGCCGGCGTTGCAGCAGCCGTACTGATCGCCGTGATGGTGGCGCTGCCCGGGCCGGGCCAGGTTGAGGTCATGCCGGACGCGGTCGCCGACCTGGATATTCTCCTCGGCGAGGACAGCATCGAGATGCTCGAGGAGCTCGAGTTTTATAGCTGGCTCGATGTGATTGACGAAGGTGACGATGTCGGTTGAGCGAACAATCGCGCTGGTTGCCTGCGGCCTCTGCCTCGGTAGCGCCGCACTGGCTGAAGAGCAGGCCGCGCCCGATGCCGAGTTTCTCGAGTACCTGGGCATGTGGGAGGAGTCAGACGAGGACTGGCTGGTGCTCGATGACCTGCAGGCCATGGAAGTTGAAGAGCGGAGCGAACCCGCACCGGAAGGTGAAGAGTCGACGGAGAAGAAAGATGAGAGTTAGATGGATCTTCGCAGTGATTTGCCTGTTGATGCTTGGCACAGCCGCAGCCGACGATCATGGTGTGAGCTGGGACTCGCTGAGTGCCGGGCAGCAGGAAATGCTGGGCCAGTTCGCCGAGTCCTGGGACAGCCTGCCGCAGGACCGCCAGGCGAGGCTCGCCCGCGGCGCGGAGCGCTGGGTCAACATGACACCGGAGCAGCGCGAGAACGCCAGGGGCCGCTTCAAGGCCTGGCGCGAGCTCGATGACGAGCGCCGCGCAGCCATTCGCGAGCGCGCGGAGACGTTTCGTCAGCTTTCGCCCGAGGAGCAGGACCGAATTCGGAAAAACTACCAGCGCTACCGCGAAATGAACCGGGATCGTCGCGAACAGCTCCGCGACCGCTTCCGGCGCATGACACCCGAGCAGCGCCAGCGCCTGAGAGACCATCTCAACGACCGGCCTCGTACCCGAACCCGAGACAGCCGATAATTTGCGGAAAGTCCTTATAAAAAGGCCCCTTTTTAGGGGCCTTTACTCTTTGTGCCTGCAGAGGCGCTTCGATACACTTCCGCAGTCCATTTGGAGGGGTTCCTATGAGAATCGGAGTACCAAAAGAGATCTACGACGGTGAGTGCCGCGTTGCGACGACGCCTGACGTAGTTACCCAGTTAACCAAGCTCGGCTTCGATGTGGCCGTCGAATCGGGAGCCGGCGAAAAATCCAGCTTCTCCGACGATGCCTACCGGGAGGCCGGGTGCGAAGTCCTCGATTCGGCTGACGACGTCTGGTCGAAGTCCGACATCATCCTGAAAGTCCGGGCTCCGGAAGGCGACGAAGCCTCGAAGCTGCGCTCCGGCCAGACCCTGATCAGCTTTCTCTGGCCGGCACAGAATCCCGAACTGCTCAAACAACTGACGGAATCCGGGGCCACGGTCATGGCCATGGACAGCGTGCCGCGTATTTCGCGCGCACAGAAAGTCGATGCACTGAGTTCGATGGCCAACATTGCGGGCTATCGTGCCGTTGTCGAGGCCGCCCAGCACTTCGGGCGCTTCTTCACGGGCCAGATCACGGCTGCCGGCAAGGTACCGCCTGCCAAGGTTCTCGTGATCGGCGCCGGCGTTGCCGGTCTCGCCGCCATCGGCGCGGCCAAGAGCATGGGCGCTATCGTGCGCTCCTTCGACACGCGCCCCGAAGTCAAAGAACAGGTCGAGAGCATGGACGCCGAGTTCCTGATGCTCGATTTCGAAGACGACGAGGACGGTGCCGGTGAAGGCGGCTACGCCAAGGTGATGAGCGAAGCGTTCATCAAGGCGGAAATGGAATTGTTCGCCGAGCAGGCCAAAGACGTCGACATCATCATTACGACGGCCCTGATCCCGGGCAAGCCCGCGCCGAAACTGATCACGGCCGAAACCGCGCGCTCGATGAAGGACGGCAGCGTCATTGTCGACCTCGCCGCGGAACAGGGCGGCAACTGCGAACTGACCGTCCCCGGCGACGTCGCCAAGGTCGACGGCGTCACGATCATCGGCTACACGGACCTGCCGAGCCGACTCGCCGCACAGTCGAGCCAGCTCTACGCAACCAACCTGCGTCACCTGCTGACTGACCTCACGCCCGAGAAAGACGGCAACATCGTCGTCGACATGGAAGACGAGGTCATTCGCGGCACCACGGTCTGCAAGGACGGCGAGACCACGTGGCCGCCACCGGCACCGAAGCTGTCGGCCGCACCGCCCAAGGCGGCGCCCGCCCCGGCACCGGTCGTGAAGGAAGAGAAACCGAGATCGTTCGTCGGTCCGGCCATCGGCATGGCCCTGGCCGGTATCGCATTGCTCGGGCTCGGTGCCGTCGCGCCGGCTTCGTTCATGGCGCACTTCACGGTCTTCGTGCTCGCCTGCTTCGTGGGCTACATGGTGATCTGGAACGTGACGGCAGCGTTGCATACGCCGCTCATGAGTGTCACGAACGCAATCTCCAGCATCATCGTGATCGGCGCGCTGATGCAGATCAGTTCCGAGAATCCACTGACCATGTGGATCGCTGCGGTGACTGTCGGCATAACCAGTATCAATATTGCGGGCGGATTCGCGGTGACGCGTCGTATGCTCGAAATGTTCAGGAAGTGAGGGCGACATGATTAACGCTGGAATCGTAACCGTGTCGTATATCATCGCGACCATTCTCTTTATCCTGGCCCTTGGCGGCCTTTCCAACCAGGAGACCGCACGTCGCGGTAACTGGTACGGCATCATCGGTATGGCGATCGCGCTGATCGCGACCATCCTGGGCGTGGTCACCGCGCAGTACACGATACTGCTCGTTGCCCTGCTTATCGGTGGCAGCATCGGCCTGTTCGCGGCCTCGCGTGTGCAGATGACGCAGATGCCCGAACTCGTGGCCATCCTGCACAGCCTCGTGGGTATTGCCGCCGTGGCCGTCGGCTACGTGAACTTCATGGACCCGACGCACGCGCTCACCGGTGTGGAATTGACGATCCATGACATCGAAACGTATGTCGGCATCCTGATCGGTGCGGTCACGTTCTCGGGTTCCGTTATCGCATTCGGCAAGCTCTCGGGCCGCATCACGGGTAATCCGATGATCCTGCCGGCGCGTCACTGGCTGAACCTGGGCCTGCTGATCGCCGCCATCTGGTTCGGTCGTGAGTTCGTGCTGCAATCCCATGCGGGCGGCGGCATGGAACCGCTGATCATCATGACCGTGATTGCCCTGCTGTTCGGCATCCACATGGTGATGGCGATCGGCGGCGCGGATATGCCGGTGGTTGTCTCGATGCTGAACAGCTACTCGGGTTGGGCGGCTTCGGCGACGGGCTTCATGCTCGGCAACGACCTGCTCATCGTCACGGGCGCCCTCGTTGGTTCGAGCGGTGCGATCCTGAGTTACATCATGTGTCGTGCGATGAATCGCAAGTTCCTGGCCGTGATCGCGGGCGGCTTCGGCACGGGCGGCGGCAGTCCGGCTGCCGGTGCCGGCGAGGATCAGGGCGAGGTTGTCCCGATTGAACCCCTCGAGACGGCCGAGCTGCTCGCGAATGCCAAGGAAGTGATGATCATCCCGGGCTACGGCATGGCCGTTGCGCAGGCGCAGCACACGGTATTCGAGATCACGCGCACCCTGCGGGAGAAAGGCGTCAACGTCCGCTTCGGTATTCACCCGGTTGCGGGTCGTATGCCGGGCCACATGAACGTGCTGCTGGCCGAGGCCAAGGTGCCTTACGACATCGTGTTCGAGATGGACGAAGTTAACGACGACTTCCCCAAGGTCGACGTATCTGTCGTCATTGGCGCAAACGATATCGTCAACCCGTCCGCGTTGACCGATCCCGACAGCCCGATCGCCGGCATGCCGGTGCTCGAGTGCTGGAAGGGCGAAGTCTCGATTGTGCTGAAACGCAGCATGGCGACCGGTTATGCGGGCGTGCAAAACCCGCTGTTCTTCCTCGAGAACACGCGCATGTTGTTTGGCGATGCGAAGTCCACGCTGGACGAGGTTTTAAAGAACCTCTAAATGCTGTAATAATGCGGGCATAAGCCATGGAGATGCTTATGCTCGCAGGACTCGCACGCGACATCTCGCAACAGGTTCTAAGGACCGATGTTGCAGGAATGCCCCTCGAATGGATTGACTACCGCGAAGCGGTTCGTCTCTACCATGCCGAGCAGGTAGCGTACGACTGCGGCACACGACTTTACTCGGTCTTTGGCGGCTACAGTGCAATCGACGGCAGCCGCAGTCGTATCGACGTCAACTCAATCATCGCGACGCACGGCACCAGCAAGAGCCTCTCGCGCAATCGCGACGAGTACGTTCCACCGTTGAACAACCGCACGCTCTTCAGGCGCGATGCCAACCTGTGCCTCTACTGTGGCATGCGTTACATGACGCGGGACCTGACTCGCGACCACATCACGCCCGTGTCGCAGGGCGGCCTCGATGCCTGGACGAACGTCGCGACGGCGTGTCGTCGCTGCAACAACTACAAGGGCGGTCGCACACCGGAACAGGCGGCGATGGAGCTGATCGCTGTACCGTTCACGCCGAACTACGCGGAGTACATCTACCTCAAGGGCCGGCGTGTGCTTACCGACCAGATGCAATACCTGCTGGCGCACATCCCGCGCTCGAGCCCGTTGCATGCTCGCCTCAGCGATCACCTCGAGAACGGTGAGGAAATCGTGGAAGTCCTGTTCCATGACTGAGCGCATCGACGGCGGTCGAAGCCTGCCCGGTAAAGCCGCCGACCGCACACGCTGATGCAATATCTGATCGACGCGAGCGTCTACGTGTTTCGGGCCTACTACTCGATGCCCGAAGACATGGTGGACGACGCCGGCAACCCCATCAACGCGTTCTACGGGTTCGCGCGCTTCATCGGCGACTTCATGGAACAGGTCACGCCGGAATACGTGGCCGTGCTCTTCGACGAAAGCCTGTCGAAGTCGTTTCGCACGGAGATCTACCCGGAGTACAAAGCCAATCGCGATCCGGCACCGCCGGAGCTGAAGCGACAGTTCGCACAATGCCGTCGCTATGTGCGCGCGCTCGGCGTGCTCGAGCACGCGAGCCCGCGTTATGAAGCCGACGATCTCATCGGCACGCTGGTCGAACACGGTCGCCGCATCGGGCGGCCGTCGACGATCGTCAGTCGTGACAAGGACCTGACCCAGCTGCTGGCCCGGGAAGATGTGTTCTGGGATTTCGCCGGCAAGGGCAAACTCGGTTACGAGCAGATTCCGGATTCGTTCGGCGTCTGGCCGGAACAGATTGCCGACTTTCTCGCGCTCGCGGGGGATGCGGTTGACAACATCAAGGGCGTCCCGGGTGTCGGCAAGAAGACAGCCGAAGGCCTGCTGAAACATTTCGGCAGTCTCGAGGAAATCTACGCCAATCTCGACAGGATTCACGAAGTGAACGTGCGTGGCTCGAAGACGCTCGCGGCCAAGCTCGAGACGCACCGTGACGACGCCATGCTCGCCCGCAGGCTGACCGGCATCGCCTGCGATGCGCCCATCGAGGATATGGAAGCCGCCCTGCGGCCGTCCGCGCCGAAGCTCGGGGAGATAAACGCGCTGTTCGACGAGGCGGGTATCGGTACGGCCCTGCGCCGGCAGGCCGAGCGCGTGTCCGACATCTACCGGCACTAAAAAGCGTCCAATACACAAAAGTGCGTGGAATGCGGGGAAACCCTGATTCCGCTTCGCTGCGCCGCTGTGGTGTCATAAGCTCCCGGGGATAGCGCCTGGTGGCAGCTTGTGTCCGTTGGCCTGGAGCAGAGCCGTACTCTCAGTGTCCCTGTCGAGCACCTTCGCAGGGCCTGCCAGCCCCTTGCGACCAAGTCCCGGCAAAGCGCGCAAGAACTCGCAGCCGCAAGCTGCCTCGGCCAGGAGCGTGCCGTCGAAGCCCTGCGCTTCGGTTTGCAGCTCGATCGTGACGGCTACAACATCTTCGTGCTCGGGCCGCCAGGCAGTCACCGTCACGTACTCGTCGAAGAGCTCGCCAGGGAGCGGGCAAAAGAGCGCGACGTTCCCGACGACTGGTGCTACGTCAACAACTTCGCCAACCCGGACCGACCGCGCGCGCTGCGCCTGCCGCCGGGCAGGGGCGCCGAGTTCCGCAGCGAGATGAGCGCGCTGCTCGAGGAGATTCGGCTTGCGATACCCACAGCCTTTGAAGCCGACGACTACCGCAATCAACTCAAGGCGCTGGAAGGAGAGTCGCAACGCGAGATCCAGGAGCTCTGGAAAGACCTCAACAAGGATGCCGAGGAGCATGGCATTACGATGCTGCAAACGCCGACAGGCTATGTGCTTGCCCCGGTCCGGGACGGCAAGGTCCTCGATGACGACGACTTCCAGAAGCTGCCTGCAAAGGAGCGCAAGAGCATAACTGCGACCATCAAGCGCCTGAGCGACGAACTCAAGACGCGTATCGAGAGCCTGCCGAAACTGCACAAGCAATACCACGAGCGCATCCGCGAACTGGACCAGGAGGTTACGGCCCACGCGGTCACCGTCCTGATCGAAGACATCAAGAAGAAGTACCGAAAGCTGCCGGACGTGCTCGAGTACCTCGACGACGTGCAGCGCGACATTATCGAGAACGCGAAAGCATTCCGAACCGATGAAGCGCCCGTGCTGCCGTTCCTGGCACGCGACCCGTCGGACCTGTTTGCCTCGTACGAAGTGAACCTCGTGGTCAGCAACGAAAGCGACACGCCCGCGCCATTCGTCTACGAGGTCAATCCGAGCTACCCGAACCTGATCGGCAAGGTCGAATACCGTGCCGAAATGGGCGCCCTGCTGACCGATTTCCGGATGGTCCGCGGCGGCGCGTTGCTGCAGGCCAATGGCGGCTATCTCGTGCTCGATGCGCATCGCGTGCTGGCGCGCCCGTTTGCCTGGGAGGCGCTCAAGCAGGCGCTGTTTGCGAAAAAGGTCAGCATCGAGTCGCCGGCGGAAACAATGGGGTTCGTCAGCACCACGTCCCTCAAGCCCGAGCCGATCCCGCTCGATATCAAGGTCGTGCTGGTCGGCGAGCGGTGGTTGTTCTACCTGATGAGTGCCTACGACAAGGAATTCAACAGCCTCTTCAAGGTCGTGGCGGACTTCGACGACGATCTCGAGCGGTCGGCGGACAACGTGCGTGTGTATTCGAACCTGATCACGCAGCGCATCCAGGAGAAGGCCCTGCTGCCGTTCAAGGATGCGGCGATCCAGCGGGTCATCGAGGAGCGCGCGCGGCACGCGGATGACAGCGAGCGGCTCTCGACACACATCCAGTCGCTGGACGACCTGCTCGTACAGGCCGACTACTGGGCTCGACAACGCAGCGCTGCCAATGTCGATACCGACGACATTCTCGTTGCACTGAGAGGGCGCGAACAGCGCCTGAGCCGGGTGCAGAAGCGCATACTCGATGCTATTCAGCGCGACACGTTGCTGATCGACACGGCCGGCGAGTGTGTCGGCCAGATCAACGGGCTGTCGGTCATGCAGCTCGGAGAATTCCGCTTTGGACATCCGGTCAGGATCACGGCAACGACACGACTCGGAAGCGGCGACGTTGTCGATATCGAGCGCGAGGTCGAACTGGGCGGCGCCATTCACTCCAAGGGCGTCATGATCCTGGCTGCGGCGCTTGCGGCACGCTATGCGCGCGATACGCCGTTGTCACTGCATGGCAGCGTCGTCTTCGAGCAGTCGTACGGGGGCGTGGACGGCGACAGCGCGTCGGTCGCCGAACTCTGCGCGTTGTTGTCGTCGATTGCCGATGTCCCTGTGCGGCAGTGCATCGCGTGCACCGGTTCCGTGAACCAGCTCGGACGCGTCCAGGCCGTCGGCGGCGTCAACGAGAAAATAGAAGGGTTCTTCGAAACGTGCAGGGAACGGGGCCTCGACGGGTCCCACGCCGTGATCATTCCTGCGGACAACATCAAGCACCTGATGCTCAGGGAAGACATCATCGCAGCGGTCGCCGCGAAGCAGTTCACTGTCTACGCCGTGCGACACATCGATGAGGCCGTCGCGCTACTGACCGGCATGCCGGCCGGCACGCGCGTTGCCGGCGGAGCGTTCGAGGAAGGCAGCGTCAATCGAAAAGTGGAAGACCAGCTTGTTGCCTACGCGAGGAAGCGCCGCGAATTCGCCGAGTCGGCGGCTAGCGGGTGAGCAAGATGGAGTACAAGCCGCGTATCCTGCTGGTCGTCACGGAGCGGAGTCCGTTGCAGCGGCTCTGGGAGGCGGTCGAGGAGCACCTGTCCGGCACGGGCGAGGAAATCGTCGCGCTTTACGTCAAGGACGAAAGATGGCGCCGGGCGGCAAGCCTGCCCTTCACGAGAGAGGTTTCGCGCGTCAGTGGCTCGCACCGCGAATTCACGCCGCAGCGTGCGGCGCAGCTCGACCAGGACACCGTCAGCCAGGTCCAGTCGCGCCTCGGTGCGCTGGCCATCCGTGCCGAGCTGCAACCGGTGTTTGAGGTGTTGGCCGAGCACGAGGTGTCACGGATTCGCAACTACGTAAGAGTCGAAGAGGACTTGCTGGTCATATCGGCTGACGTCAGGAGCCAGCCGATGTACCAGGAGCTCACACAACTGAGTTGCCGCACCGTGTGCGTCGACGCAGAGGAGCGAGAGCATGAGTAAGAGCACCCCTACCCAGCCGCCGCAGCGCCGCGACCGCCTCATACGCGAGACGGTTCACGATACCTACAAGCAGAGCGGTCAGCAGAAAGGTATGGCGCGTTGTCCGCAATGCGGTGCGTTTTACGTGAAGGGCCGCTGGACCTGGGCGGCACCCTCACGGCCCGTTACGACCGAGAGAACCTGCAGTGCGTGCCACCGCATCGCCGACAAGTACCCGGCCGGAGAGCTCAGCCTCACGGGCGCATTCGTTGCACAACACAAGGACGAGATCCGGAACCTCGCAAGAAACATCGAGAAAGCGGAGAACGGCGAGCATCCGCTCAATCGCATCATGGAGATTCGTGAGTCCGCCGAGCAGATCCTGATAACGACGACTGACGTGCACCTCCCGAGGCGCATCGGTACAGCGCTGGAGGGCGCCTTTGAAGGCGAACTGGATATTCACTTCGACAAAAGCGGGCATTTCACACGAGTCGGCTGGCGACGAGATTGACCGCCCTGCGACAAGGTCTTGCGACGGGCATGGCGATCACCGCAATGATCCTCGCGGCTACCGTTGGACATGCGGCCCCGCCACACGGCGACGTGCCTGACAGCGAGGGCCTCTGGCGCGACACTCGCTACTTCTTCGCCTACCAGTTCGCGGCCATCGGCATCCTCTATACGATGCCGGAAAGCGTGACCGGGTGGACCGATGAGCAGAAGAGCGAGTACAGCCTGTCGGTCTGGTGGGACAACGTCACGCATCCCGACTGGGATTCCGACGACGCTTTCATCAACTACGTCACGCACCCTTACTGGGGCGCTGCCTACTACGTCCGGGCCCGGGAGCGGGGCTACGATCGTTCCGCCGCGTTCTGGTATTCGGTGCTATTGTCGACATCCTATGAAATCGGCGCCGAAGCCTTGTTTGAAGAACCCTCCTACCAGGACCTGATCGTGACCCCCGTGCTCGGTTCCCTGCTGGGGGAGTACTTCGTGCGCGCGCGCGACAACACGAAAGCGAGGATCGCGGCGCGCGGCGGGCCGACCGGACGCGACCGGTGGGTGCTGGTCCTGACCGACCCGCTGGGGGCGCTGAATCGCCGCGTCCGCCGGGCGATGGGGCGGGACACCGATATCCATATCTACCCTTACTACGCAACGCACCAGCGCCTGTACGATCCGTCCACGGGCGTGCCGGCGTGGCAGAGCGACACGGTTGTCGGTCTGCACGTCGAGATCTCCTGGTAGCGGCATGCCTGACTGGACACCAATCCTGTCGGAGCTGGGCCTCGGGGGCGAAACACCCGTCGCGGTGAGCGGCGGCGACATCAGCTCGGCCTGGCGTGTTGGCAACGTCTTCCTGAAAACGGGGCCGGCGTCGTCGCACGACATGTTCAGCGCGGAGGCGGAGGGCCTGGCCGAACTTGCCGCGCCCGGGATCGTTCGCGTGCCGGAGGTGCTGGCCTGCGGCACGCACGACGACACGGCGTATCTCGCTACGGAGTGGCTGCAGCTCGGCCGCCCCTCCCGCGACACGGAAGCAGCGTTCGGCAAACAGCTTGCACTGCTGCACGAGACGACCCAGGAGCGGTTCGGCTGGCACCGTGACAACACGATCGGGCTGACACCGCAGCACAACGACTGGTCGGACAGCTGGGTGGACTTCTTTCGCGAACAGCGCCTCGGGTTTCAGCTGCGACTGGCGGCCGAGAACGGCTTCGGCGGCGCCCTGCAGGAACAGGGCGCACGCCTGCAGAGGCGCCTGCCCCTGTTTTTCGAGCGTCACGAGCCGCGCCCGGCCCTGTTGCACGGCGATCTCTGGGGCGGTAACTGGGCGAGTTGTAACGGCGAACCCGTAATCTTCGACCCGGCGGTTTACTACGGCGACCCGGAATCGGATCTTGCCATGACGCGCCTGTTCGGTGGTTTCGGTGCGGCTTTTTACGACGCGTACGCCGCGCATAAACCAGCGGCTTCGGGTTCCCACGATCGCAGCGACCTGTATCAGCTGTATCATGTACTCAACCACCTGAACCTGTTCGGCAGTGCGTATCTCGGCCGGGCACAGGAACTGATCAACCGACTCTTGTAGGGACTATCGATGAACACTCGTCTTATTCTCACGCTTACCGTGGCCGTGTTCTGTGTTGCCTGTACCGAAGCACCGGTCGACTACCGGGTAAAAGGAGCCGAGCTCCTGGTGCCCTTCAAGACCAACCTCAAGGTGGCGCTGGTCGAAGGCATGGAGTCGGGTCCGATCGAGGCGATCAATGCCTGCAAAGTCGAGGCGCCGCGGATTGCGGCGGGCCTGTCCGTCGACGGCGTGGTCATGGGGCGCAGCAGTCACAAGCTGCGTAATCCCGCGAACGCAACGCCGGACTGGCTTGCACCGATTCTGCGTGGCTTTGCCGACGGATCGCAGGACCTCGTGCCCATCGCCATGGCCCTCGACGATGGCCGCATGGGTTATGCCGAGCCGATCATCGTGCAGCCGATGTGCCTGACGTGCCACGGCGAGAACCTGCAACCCGGGATGGTAGCGCTGCTTGCAGAGAGCTACCCGGAAGACCAGGCCACGGGATTCAAGGCGGGCGATTTCCGCGGTGTGTTCTGGGTGGAGTTTCCGGAGCGCTAGCGGGGGAAGTCGGTTACGTCACCGGACTCGTCGACTTCGTAGGCTTCGCCGAGGAAGTCTTCCTCGAAGACGAACAGCGTCGTGCCTTCGGGTGCCGTGATGGCGACGTAGGCGCCTTCGTAGCCCGGGTATTTCTCGAAATCGAAACCACGTTGCTCGAGGAGCGCCATGAGGCCTGCGCGATCGGGATTGCGAAAGCACAGGGAGGGTGCCTTGAGCGCGATGCTCTCCGACAGGCCAAGCGCCACGCCGGTCGCGTCGAAGCGCATGTGCATCGTCGGTTCTTCGCGCATCTCCAGCAGTGCCGGTGCCACGGGGGCCCAGAACTGCGCCGCGCGAACGGTCTCGCGTACCGGCAGTGACAGTTCGAACCAGCTGCCACAGGCCGAGTCTTTCTCGGCGTCTTCGCTCATGTGGAAGGTGCGCGCTTCGACCATGGAGACCGGGTTGCCGTCGCGATCCGTAAAGCCGAGTTCGTTGAATGCATCTTCGTCGAGCTGCATGAAGCTGAACTCATAGCCATGGTCGGCCATGGCCCGCGCGTGTTTGGCGAGGTCCTGTTGTACAAAGGTCATTCTCGGCGCATCGAAACTGCTGTCATGCAGGCCGATATTCAACTCGCCGTCGCTGACGACCGCGTACTTGTGTGAGAAGACATCGGCGCACTTGAGCTCGGTAAAACCGAGTGTCTTGTAGAAGTGCAGCGACTCGAGGATGTCATGCGCCTCGACGCCGAACTCCAGGAAGCGGCCGATGGTGCTCACTGCGTTGCTCCCATCGCCTTCGCGCGCTCACGGCTCTCCGGGTTCTCCGCGGCGCCGGACCATCCGCATGCGTGTCGTTCGACAAGTGCGCTGACAAAAGCGACGTGATCGTCCCGGGCATTGAGCGCGGGCACGTAATGCAGCGTCTCGCCGCCGGCCTCCGCAAAGAACTCGGCGTTCTGCATCGCGATCTCTTCGAGCGTCTCGAGGCAGTCGGTCGAAAAGCCGGGGCAGGCGACGTCGAGCCGGCGCACACCTTTTTCGCCCAGTTCCCGCACCGTCTCATCCGTGTAAGGACGCAGCCACTCCTCGCGACCGACACGGGACTGGAAGGACATCGACCACTCATCGTCGCCGACACCAAGGGCCTCGGCGACGAGGCGCCCGGTTTTCTGGCACTGGCAATGGTAGGGGTCACCGCCGGTCAGTGTGTATTGCGGAACGCCATGGAACGAGAACAGCAGGTGCTCGCCCTTGCCGTGCGCCTGCCAGTACTCACGGATACTGTCGGCGAGCGCGGCGATGTAGCCCGGTTCATCGTGGTACTGGTTGATGAAACGCGTCTCCGGAACCCACCGCAGCGTACGCAATTTGGCGGCAACGTTGTCGAACACGGACGCCGTTGTCGTTCCCGAGTACTGCGGATACAGCGGCAATACCAGGAGCCGCCGGGCGCTGGCCGCCTGCAGCTTGTCGATCGCCGACGCGATCGACGGTTCGCCATAGGTCATGGCCAGTTCGACACGGTAGGTTCCCGGCGCCTGCGCCTCGAGTTGCCTGCGGACGCCGTCCGCGAGCGCCCTCGAATGCAGCATCAGCGGCGACCCGTCCTCGGTCCAGATCTTCTGGTACGCCTCGGCCGAACGCGACGGCCGCACGCGCAGGATGATGCCGTTGAGAATGAGCCACCAGAGCAGGCGCGGGTATTCGACGACGCGCGGATCGGAAAGAAAGGGTTTCAGGAAACGCCGGACGGCCGCCGTCGTCGGGGCGTCCGGCGTTCCGAGGTTAACGAGGAGAACCCCGGTAACGTCCGGCGATCCGTGTTTGAAGTCAGGTGTTGGCTGGTAGGTCGGCATAGTTCCGGCAGGCCACAAATTTCGGGGTCAACACTACTGGAAAGGTCCGTCGTGTTCCAGCGTAAGCGGTTATAATTGCTTGTCTTGACAGTAATTATTGTGTGAATCGCCATGGAAGAACTGCCTGGTTCGCCGCAGGAACCCAACGAGCGCTGGACACTGATTCGAGATATCGCCGTGTTCCAGGCCAAACTGATTGTCGACGGCCTGCGCGACCTGTTGCTCGTGCCCGCATCGCTCATCGTCGGCATCGTGAGTCTCGTCTCGGGCACTGAAGGCCGGCCGGGGACGCAGTTCTACCGCCTGCTTGGCGTCGGCAAGGAAAGCGAGCGGTGGATCAACCTGTTCGGTGCGCTGCGCAATGCGCCGCCCGATCTCGAGCTTCCGGAGCCGTTCCCGGACGCGGATATCGACGATATCGTCGGACGTATCGAGGGCTTCGTGATCGACGAGCACAAGCGCGGCGGCATGACCGCGCAGGCCAAAGAGCGCTTCGACAAAGCGCTCGATGCCTTGCAGCGCAAGACGCGCGGCTAGGTCTACGCCGCCTCTACGATCGCGGATACGCCCATGCCGCCCGCGGTGCAGATCGAGATCAGGCCGCGACCCGAACCGTTCTCACTGAGCGTCTTGGCCAGCGTCGCCAGGATGCGCGCGCCCGTGGCCGCGAACGGGTGACCCACGGCGATACTGCCGCCCTTTACGTTGAGGCGGGACAGATCGATCGGGCCCATCGGCTCATTGCGTCCAAGGCGTTCGCGGCAGAACTTCTCGGACTGCCAGGCCTTGAGTGTCGCGATCGTCTGTGCGGCAAACGCCTCGTGAATCTCGTAGAAGTCGAAGTCCTGGAGTCGCAGGTTGGCCTGCTTGAGCATGTCCGACACGGCATACGCGGGCGCCATCAACAGGCCTTCGTCGGTAATGAAATCGACGGCCGCGGCCCGGACAAAGGTCAGGTAGCCGAGGATCGGCAGGTTCTTCTTGAGCGCCCAGTCTTCTGACGACAGCAGTACCGCAGCCGCGCCGTCGGTCAACGGCGTGCTGTTGCCCGCGGTCATGGTGCCTTCTTCGCTGCGGTCGAAAACCGGTTTGAGCGACGACAGTTTCTCAAACGTCGTGTCGCGACGAATATTGTTGTCTTCCTCGGCATCCTCGAACGGTACGACGAGGTCGTCGTAGAAACCTTCGTCGTAGGCCGCGGCCGCCTTCACGTGACTGGCGAGCGCGAGCTGGTCCTGGTGCTCACGTTGCACGTCCCACTGCTTGGCCGTGATCTCGCAGCTCTCGCCCATCGACAGGCCAGTGCGCGGTTCGGTGACACCGGGGAAGGCGGGCTTCAGGAAGCCGGGGCGAAACCGGAATATCGGTTTGATCCGGTCGAGCGTCGAGCGCGCCGCATGCATGTCGAGAAGCATCCGGCGGTAGGGGTCCGAGTAGACGATCGGCGCATCGCTCACGGTATCGGTGCCGCCGGCGAGACCGGCCTCGATCTGGCCGAGCGCGATCTTGTTGGCGATCATGATCGCCGCCTCGAGGCTCGTGCCGCAGGCGCGCTGCATGTCGACGGCGGGCGTGCGGTTCGAGAGCTGGGACTCGAGGACGCACTCGCGTGCGAGATTCCAGTCCTTCGAATGTTTGATGACGGCGCCGAGCGCCACTTCGCCAAGGGTCTGGCCCCTGAGGTCCAGTTTGCCGATGAGACCGTTCATGGCGGCCGTCATCAGGTCCTGGTTTGAGCAATGCCGATACACGGAGTTCGACCGGCAAAAAGGAATTCGCGATCCGCCGACAATGGCAACCCGAATGGCTCGTCCGTCATGCAACATACTTGAGATCTCCAGTCCAATTGCTTACGCAAGGCGCGACGCAACTTTACACCATTCAAGGATTTAACCGTAGGTTAAGATACGCGCATGCCAGCCCTCCCGGAACTCTGGCGGACCCAGGCCAGGTCGATCATGGTCCTCGGCGGACCGCTGATCATCAACTATCTCGCCGTCGCCGGTATGGGGCTTGCCGACACGTTGATGTCGGGTCGTCTCGGTGCGTCGTCGCTGGCCGCGGTTGCCGTGGGCAACAGCATCTGGATGCTCAATTTCACGGCCTGCCTCGGCATCCTGATGGCGATCTCGCCGATCATCGCCCGTCTCTACGGTGCCGGGGAAACGAGAAAAGTCGGTCGCTACACGAGACACGCGATGTACCTCGGCGTCGTGCTCGGGATCGTCGTGGTCGTCGTCGGTCGCTCGCTCATGCACACCGTGCTCGAGATCATGAGCATCGATACCGGGTTCCGGGACCTCACGCGGGACTATGCGAGGGCGGTGCTGCTCGGTGCGCCGGGAATCTTCATCTTCCTCGCCCTGCGATTCACGACCGAAGGCGTTGGCTACACGCGGCCGATCATGTTCACGTCGGTCTTCTCGCTCATCTGCAACGTGTTCCTCAACTACGTGCTCATGTTCGGGCATTTCGGTGCGCCGGCGCTGGGCGCGGAGGGTTGTGGCTACGCAAGCGCCATCACGATGTGGATCGTCGCGATCGCACTGGGTTCCTACATGACCCTCAGCCCGCGCTTGCGGGACCTGAAAGTATTCACCCGCCTCGGGCAGTTCCGACCGGCGCTGTTCCGCGAGATCATCGTTCTCGGCGTACCGATATCGATAACGATCACGGCGGAAGTCGGGCTGTTCGCGGCGATCTCGATTCTCGTCGGCACGCGCGGCGCCGAGATAACGGCGGCGCACCAGATCGCGCTGAGCTATGCGTCTGCGATGTTCATGATCCCGCTCGCCCTGAGTTCGGCGACAACCGTGCAGGTCGGTCACATGCTGGGAGCGGGCCGCCCCGTGCATGCGCGCGTTGCGGGTTTCGCGGGCATCGGCATGTGCGCCGCGTTCATGGCCGTCTCCGCCCTGGTGCTGTTGTTGTTCGGCGACTTCATCGTGACGCTGTACACGGACGACCCGGTCGTTACCGGTATCGCGATGAGCCTGATGTTCGTGGCGGCGATCTTCCAGGTCGCGGACGGCATACAGATCGGCGCCGCATCCGCGCTGCGCGCCTACAAGGACACGGCATTCCCGATGGCGATCAATATCTTTTCGTACTGGGTCGTGGCCTTCCCGCTCGGCTACATGGCGGCGATCACCTATCGCCTGCCCGCGAACCAGATCTGGGCGGCCTTCATCGCCGGCCTCGGCCTGGCCGCGATTTTCCTGACCTGGCGCTACAATCGCCTGTCGCGTACCTAGCCCTGGCCGAAGTCGGGGCTTTCCCCGGCGAGGTATTCGTCTTCCTCTGCCGTGTTCTTGCGCCCGAGCAGGGCGTTGCGATGCGGGAAGCGTCCGAACTGGTCGATGATGTCTTTATGCAGCTCGGCGAACTGCGCCACCGTCAGGAAGGTCTCCCGGTAGGTCGGTGACACGGACTCGGCCAGGCGGTTGTAGAGCTCGACCGCCTTCGCCTGCACCTTGGCGGACTCGGCGTGTTGCAGCGGCATGTAGAAGAAAACGCGCTGGATCGGCGTCAGGCCCCTGTCTTTTTTCTCCATGGCGCCCTCGACACACAATTTGAGGGCCAGCTTGTCTTTCGAAAACGCTTTCGCGGTATTGCGGTAGATGTTGCGGCGAAACTGGTCGATGAGAATGATCAGGGCGAGCCGGCCGCGAGGCTCAACCGCCCAATGGTCCAGCTTGCCGTCGCTCGCGAGCGCAATGTCCTGCGAAAACGTCTTTTCGATCTCGTGGTCGAACACCGGGTCCTCACCGAACCAGATATCCATGCGGCGGTCGATCTGCGGTGCCGACAGCGCCTGTTCCTTGAACCAGAAGGCGAGGACGGCCTCGATGCGCGCCTGGTCGTCGTCGGTGATCGTGGAACCCTTGCTTTCACTGAGCAGTTTTACGGACATCGTCGTGTTCTCTTTAGAGACTTGCCTTGCCAAAGTGCGAACTCGGTCACAATTTGGGCGTATTCGACCATTTAGGGCCGGTGCTTGGCTTAGACTTTAGCAGATGATGAATCGGCTCACTCGAACGCTGTGCACACTTGGCGTCATCCTGATGACGCTGGCGGCTTGCGGTGAGCCGCCCTCCGCACCCGAGGAAGAGTTGCGCGCCTGGGTGGCCGCCGGGGTGGAGGCCGCCGAGAACAAAGAGCGCCGCAGCCTGGTCGGCATGATCTCGGCGTCCTACGCCGACGCCCGCGGCAACAAGCGCGGTGACATTGAGAACCTGCTGCGCGTCTACTTCCTGAGGCAAAACAAAATTGCGCTGCTGCCGAACGTCGAGGAGATCACGGTGTATGGTGATACGGCGGCGAAGCTCGTCATGACCGTCGGCATGGCCGGCACGAACGACGGGGCATTCGGCTTCAGTGCGGACGCCTATCGTTTCGAGCTGGAGCTCGAGAAGGACGGCGATGACTGGCAGCTGCTTGCTGCGCGTTGGGGAGAACTGGGTAATGAGATCAAGTAAACGACTGGCGCTGGCCGCGCTGGCGGGCACGATGCTGCTGCTGGCAGGCTGTGCGTCACTGCCGGAAAACATTGTCAGCCAGCCTGAGGTCAAGCTGCGCGACGTGCAGGTGATGGGGCTCGGCTTCAAGAACCAGACCTTCTTGCTGTCGTTCGATATCCACAACCCGAACCCGTTTACGCTGCCGATCAACCACCTGAGCTACGGCCTGCGGCTGGACGGCGAACGCTTTGCGAGCGGCGAGACGCCCAGCGACATCTCGGTGCCGGCCAGCGGCGATGCGCAGTTCGCGCTCACGGTCGAGCTGGACCTGCTGTCGACCGCGCCCCAGCTCCTGTCCATCGTGCGCGACAGCACGCGAGGGGATGTTCCTTACCAGCTCGAGGGCCGGCTCGGCGTCGACATTCCCTTCACGCCGCCGATCCCCTACCGCACGCTGGGTACCATCCGGCTGAGCTCAGCGAACCGCTGATGCCGCGGCCGCTTGGTTGCGAAAGCAACTGATGCGGCTACCCGGCCTGTCGCCTATACTGCATGGTTCGCGGCGTTCTGCGCCAACCCACAATTCTCAGCCCCAACAGGAGCCGCCGCCAAGCGTCTCCTCTATTGCGCATGTCGGAAAGGTCAAAACACAATCTGCTGGACCCTGAGCTGCACCGCGACAGTTGTGGCTTCGGTCTTATTGCGAATCTCGACGACCTGCCGAGTCACTGGGTCATCGAGACCGCGATCGAGGCGCTGGCGCGCCTGACCCACCGTGGTGCCGTGGCGGCAGACGGCAAGACGGGCGACGGTTGCGGCCTGCTCATCAAGTTTCCGGACGCGTTCTTCCGGAGCATCGGCAAGGAGCTGGGCTTTACGCTCAGCAAGCGCTTCGCGGTGGGCACGGTGTTCCTGGGGCAGGAACAGGGCCCGTCGGACGCGGCGCGCGCGGCGATCGATGCGGCGCTAACCGACTTCGGCCTCGAAGTGGCCGGCTGGCGAGAGGTGCCGATCGACCCGTCCGCCTGCGGCGCCCAGGCGCTGGCGACCTTGCCGAGGATCGAACAGGTTTTCGTCAATGCACCCCACAGCATGGCGCGGGGCCGTTTCAACCGCCGCCTGTTCCAGGCGCGCCGTCGTGCCGAAAACAGGATAGACGACAACGAGACCTATATCGCGAGCCTCTCGTCCGTCACGATCAGTTACAAGGGCATGATCATGCCCGCGGCACTGCCGACTTTCTATCCGGACCTCAGGGACCCGCGCATGGCGTCGTCGGTGTGCGTTTTTCACCAGCGCTTCTCGACCAATACCCTGCCCGAATGGCGGCTTGCTCAGCCCTTCCGTTTCCTCGCGCATAACGGCGAGATCAACACGATTCGCGGCAACCGCAACTGGGCGGTGGCACGCACGAAGAATTTCGTCTCCGACAAGCTCGACGATATCTCGGACCTGGATCCGATCATCTCGCTGACGGGCTCCGACTCGTCGAGTCTCGACAACATGCTCGAGGTTTTGCGTGCCGGTGGCATGGACGTCATCCAGGCCATGCGGATCCTCATGCCGCCCGCCTGGCAGACGGTCGACAATATCGACCCGGATGTGCGGGCGTTCTACGAGTTCTACGACTGCCAGCAGGAACCCTGGGACGGCCCGGCCGGCATCGTCCTGACCGACGGACGTTACGCGGCCTGTTGCCTGGATCGCAACGGCCTGCGGCCGGCGCGCTACGTCATCACCCGGGATCGCCACCTGACGGTCGCATCCGAGGTCGGCGTCTATGACTACGACGAAAAGGACGTGGTGAGTAAAGGCCGCCTCGGTCCGGGTGAGATGCTGGCGGTCGATCTCGTCAACGGGGTGCTACTCGATACCGACGAGATTCACGACATCCTCAAGACGCGCGCGCCCTACAAGAAATGGCTCAAGAAGGGTGTGCGCTATCTCGATTCGCTGCTCGTCGATACGCGCATCGCGGCCGAGCCGTTCGATGCCGCGACGCTGGCGACGTACCAGAAGATGTTCAATCTCTCGCGCGAAGAGATCAACGAGGTTGTCGCCGTCCTCGCGAAAGCCGAGATGGAAGCGGTCGGTTCGATGGGCGACGACACGCCGATGGCCGTGTTGTCGCAGAAAGTTCGTTCGCCGTTCGATTACTTCCGCCAGCAGTTTGCCCAGGTCACCAACCCGCCGATCGATTCGCTGCGCGAGCGCATCGTCATGTCGCTGCAGACGAACGTCGGTGGCGAGTCGAATCTCTTCGACATCGGCCCGTCGCATGCCGAGCAGGTGATCATCAACTCGCCCGTGCTGTCACAGGCGAAGCTTCGCCAGCTGGTCGGGCCGGGCATGTTCGAGGACAGCCACATCTTTATCGACCTGAACGTCGATGAGAATTTGAGCCTGCCCGAGGCGCTGGACAGGATTTGCGCGGAGGCCGAGCGGGGCGTACGCGCCGGCAACCTGATCGTCATGCTCAGCGACCGCTACCTCGAGAAGGGCAAGCTGCCCGTGCATGCGCTGCTCGCCACCGGCGCCGTGCACCACCATCTCGTGCAGACCGGCCTGCGGTGCGATGCCAATATCATCGTCGAGACCGGTGTCGCGCGTGACGCGCACCACATCGCGTGTCTTATCGGTTACGGCGCGACGATGGTGTACCCCTACCTCGTCTACCAGTCGCTGCATGACATTGCGCAGCGCGGCAACGTCGACCGGCAACAGCAGCTCGGTCGCGCCTACCGTCGCGGCATTCGCAAGGGGCTTTTCAAGATCATGTCGAAGATGGGTATTTCTTCCATCTCGAGTTATCGCGGGGCGCAGCTCTTCGAGATCGTCGGCCTGAGCGACGAGGTCGTGGAGCGCTGCTTCCGGGGCACGTCGTCGCGCATCCAGGGAACCAACTTCGACGACCTGCTCTACGACCAGAAGAAGCTGGCGAAGGCGGCATGGGAGCCGCGCGAACTGATCGAGCAGGGCGGCCTGTACAAGTATGTGCACGGCGGCGAGTATCACTGCTACAACCCGGACGTGGTTTCGACCTTGCAGGCCGCCGTGCGTACCGGCGACTTCGAGAAGTATCGCGAATACGCCCGGCTCGTCAACGAGCGACCGGTCGCAACCTTGCGCGACCTCCTCGACATCAGGCCGGCGGGCAAGTCGATACCGCTCGACGAGGTCGAGCCGGTCGAAGCCATCCTGCCGCGCTTCGACAGTGCCGGCATGTCGCTCGGCGCGCTGTCCCCGGAGGCGCACGAGGCGCTCGCGATCGCGATGAACCGGATCGGTGCCCGTTCGAACTCCGGCGAAGGCGGCGAAGATCCGTCGCGCCACGGTACCGAGCGCAGGTCGAAGATCAAGCAGGTTGCATCGGGCCGCTTCGGCGTGACGGCCGAGTACCTCGTCAACGCCGAGGTGATCCAGATCAAGATCGCGCAGGGCGCCAAGCCCGGCGAAGGCGGCCAGCTTCCGGGGCACAAGGTCAACGAGATGATCGCGAGGCTGCGCTTTGCGAAGCCGGGTGTCGGTCTCATCTCGCCGCCGCCACATCACGACATCTATTCGATCGAGGATCTCGCGCAGCTCATCTTCGATCTCAAGCAGGTGAACCCGCAGGCGCTGGTGTCCGTGAAGCTCGTTGCCGAGCCCGGTGTCGGCACGATCGCGGCGGGCGTCGTCAAGGCCTACGCGGACCTGATAACCATCTCGGGTTACGACGGCGGCACGGGCGCCAGTCCGCTGAGTTCCGTCAAGTATGCCGGCAGCCCGTGGGAACTCGGCCTGTCCGAGACGCACCAGGTACTCCGCTCACAGAACATGCGCCACCAGGTGCGGCTGCAGACCGACGGCGGACTCAAGACCGGTCTCGATGTCATCAAGGCCGCGATGCTCGGAGCCGAGAGTTTCGGCTTCGGTACCGGCCCGATGGTCGCACTCGGCTGCAAATACCTGCGCATCTGCCACCTGAACAACTGTGCGACGGGCGTCGCAACCCAGAACAGCGTATTGCGCAGCGAGTACTTCATCGGCTTGCCGGAGATGGTGATCAATTTCTTCCGCTTCATCGCAGAAGAGGTGCGGCACCTGATGGCCGAACTCGGCGTGCGCCGTTTCGAAGACCTGATCGGGCGCTCGGATCTTCTCGAGCCCCGGGAAGGCGACAGCGTTCGGCAGGCGCGCCTCGACCTGCGGCCGATCATCTCGACGGACGGCCTGGCGAAAGACGCGCCGCGATACTGTACCGACCTGCGCAATGAGCCCTTCGACAAGGGCGAACTCGCCGAGCAGATGGTTGCGGAAACCCTGCCTGCGATCGAAGCGAAGAGCGGCGGGCGATTTGGTTTCGAGGTCCAGAATTTCAATCGCTCCATAGGCGCGAGGCTCGCGGGCGAAATCGCCCGACGCCACGGCAACGAGGGCATGGCCGACGCGCCGCTCGACATCGTGTTGCGCGGCACGGCGGGACAGAGCTTCGGTGCATGGAACATCGCGGGCATGAACATGACGCTGTCCGGCGATGCGAACGACTATGTCGGCAAAGGCATGGCGGGCGGGCGCATTGTCGTGCGGCCGCCGGAGGACGCGAGTTACGTGGCGCGGGAAACGGCGATCATCGGCAACACCTGCCTGTACGGCGCGACGGGCGGCGAGTTGTACGCCGCGGGCCTCGCCGGGGAGCGTTTCGCCGTCAGGAACTCGGGGGCAACCGCGGTTATCGAAGGTGCCGGCGATCATTGCTGCGAGTACATGACCGGCGGCGTCGTCGTCGTGCTCGGCAAGAGCGGGCTCAACTTCGGTGCGGGCATGACCGGCGGCTTCGCCTACGTGCTCGATATCGACCGCGACTTTGTCGATCGCTACAACCATGAGTCCATAGACATCCATCGCGTTTCGCCGGAAACCATGGAAGCGCACCTGCACCATCTGCGTGCGCTGCTGCGCGCGCATGTCGAGTACACGGGCAGCGTCTGGGGCGACGCGATCCTCGAGGATTACCGGACCTACCTGCCGAAATTCTGGATCGTGAAACCGAAGGCGGCGGAGTTGAGTTCGTTGATCGATGCGATCAGGCAGGCGGCGTAATGAGCAAGCATCCACTGCAGTTTTTGGAAGTCCCGCGCCGCGATCCCGAGAAGGAAAGTGCCGAGGGACGCGTGCAGCACTTCGGCGAGATTTACGGCGACTACGATGGCGCGAGCGCGGCGGCACAGGCCGGGCGTTGCCTCGACTGCGGCAACCCGTACTGCGAGTGGCAGTGCCCCGTGCACAACTACATCCCGAACTGGCTGAAGCTCATCGAGGAAGGCAAGCTGTTCGAAGCCGCCGAGCTGTCGCACCAGACGAATTCGCTGCCGGAGATCTGCGGGCGCGTCTGTCCGCAGGATCGCCTGTGCGAGGGCGCCTGCACGCTGCATGATGCCAACGGCGCCGTGACGATCGGCAGCATCGAGAAGTACATCACGGACGAAGCCGTCAGCCAGGGCTGGCGCCCGGACATGTCGCATGTTTCGGACACGGGCAAACGTGTGGCGATCGTCGGCGCAGGGCCGGCCGGGCTCGGCGCGGCCGACGTGCTGGCACGCAACGGCATTCGCTCGGTGGTGTTCGACGCGTACCCCGAGATCGGCGGCTTGCTGACGTACGGCATCCCGCCGTTCAAGCTCGAGAAGCACGTTGTGCGCCAGCGCCGCGAGATCCTCGAAGGGATGGGCGTGCAGTTCGTGCTCAACACGCGCATCGGCGAGGACAAGCCGTTCCAGGAATTGCTCGACGAGTTCGATGCCGTGTTCCTCGGCATGGGTACCTACGAGTACGTCACCGGCGGGTTCGAGGGTGAAGACCTGCCGGGCGTCTACGACGCGTTGCCCTACCTTGTCGGCAACGCGTACCGCGAGCTCGGGCACGACGAGGCCGATGCGCCGTACATCGATCTCGAAGGCAGGAACGTCGTGGTACTCGGCGGCGGGGACACGGGGATGGACTGCAATCGCACGGCGATTCGCCAGGGTGCGGCCAGCGTGACCTGCGCGTACCGTCGCGACGAAGAGAACATGCCGGGTTCGCGCCGCGAGGTAGCGAACAGCAAGGAAGAGGGCGTGACGTTCCTGTTCAATCGCCAGCCGCTCGAGATCCTGGGCGACGACAAGGTGACAGGCGTACGCGTCATCGAGACGAAACTCGGGTCGCCGGGGTCTGACGGCCGGCGTCGTCCCGAGCCGATACCGGGAACGGAAACGGTGCTCCCGGCCGACGCCGTCGTCATCGCGTTCGGCTTCCGACCCGACCCGCCGGCGTGGTTCAGGGATTTCTCCATCGATACGCTCGACAGCGGCCGTGTGCTCGTGAAATCGATGGGTGTCGTTCCCTACCAGACCAGCAACCCGAAGGTCTTCGCGGGCGGCGACATGGTGCGTGGCTCCGACCTCGTCGTGACCGCCGTGCACGAAGGGCGTGAGGCTGCGAAGGGAATCGCACGGTTTCTTGAGGTCTGAGGCTAGACAGCGTCATCTCAGAGCGACACAACCGGAGCAACAGGGCCATGTTTTCAGTCGAAAAAGGTGAGTTGCCGGAAGACGCCTTGTTGCAGCGATACCGGGAGAGCGGCGACTACACGGACTGCTATTTCGTGGATATCGATCGAGCGGTCTCGCAGGCCGAGTACATCCGCGCGTTCTACACGACGCTTCCCTTCAAGACGGAGCGACTGATACTCAAGTGGGCGGTCGCGAAGCCATCCAGCGACGAGGAGGCCAGCCTGCTCGCCGACGGCAAGGTTGATCGATTCGCGGCCTGGTCTGT
>CBDUMZ010000012.1:0-62659 GCA_965368465.1 uncultured Chromatiales bacterium | reverse complement strand
ATGGCATTTGGCTGGCTAATAATATCGAGGCGCTGTAGATGTACGTCAGGCCGGGGGAACTCCAAAATGTTAATCATGTGTCCGGAGAGATTGATCAAAACAGCCCTTGGGCTGTTTTGACCCTGCGGGCTTCGCGGCTGCGCCGCTCGTCGCCAATCGCTGGCGCGATTGGTCGAACAGCAGTCCTCATCGTCATCCAGGACACCCAAAATACAAAAAGGCCCCATGAAGGGGCCTTTTGGTATTTGGCGCGCCCGGAGAGATTCGAACTCCCGACCGCCTGGTTCGTAGCCAGGTACTCTATCCAGCTGAGCTACGGGCGCAATGTCTGGTCTGCAGGGCTGAGGCCCTCGCAGGGCCGCAAACTATACTGATCCGGGCACCTCAGGTAAAGGCATTTGATGGGCATATCCACCAATTGCCCGGGACCTGCATCGGTGCTCTTATAGGGGAATGCTAAAGGTCGCCTCATTCCTGGCCTTGGCCCTTGTGCTCTCGGGGTGTGCCGCCGAACTCGTCCTGGAAAAAGACGGTGCCCTCACAGCGATTCCTCGCAGGACCGACGCCTCCGGCCACCTCATTGTCGACACGCTGGTCAATGGCGAGGGGCCTTTCAGGTTCGCAGTGGACACCGGTGCAAGCATCTCGGTGATCTACGGGCATGTCGCCGCCGAACTGAACGTCGAGCCGAGGCCCGGCGAACGCGTTACGCTCCACGGCATGACCGCGCTCGGCACCTTCCCCACGGCGATCGTCCGTTCGATTCGTGTGGGAGAGGAAAACTGGGATGCGGCAAGAGTCGCCATCCTGCCCGACTCCCTACCGGTCGCATCACAGTTCGACGGTATCCTGGGCCTCGATTTTCTCGGTCGCTACGCAGTGTCCTATGCGCATGCTGACGAAATGCTGCGCCTCTACCCGAAGGAGCTCGTCAGCGAACGCGCCTACCATGGGTGGAGCGCTATCCCGCTTTTCAAGATGCGGGTCGGGCAAGGGGATATCGGCGTTTTCGCTTTCGAGATATTCATCGGTGGCGAGCGGATTCCGACGATATTCGATCTCGGCACCGATTCGAATCTCATGAACCGGCGTGCGGCACGCGCTATCGGGATACGCCCCCCGAGGCCTGGCACCACGAACCGCGTCGGTGGCGCGTTTGGCAGCACGATAGAGGCGACCGAATTGATCGTCTGGAAGCTGCAGATCGCACAGCGAAGCTGGCGCCGAGTCAGCTTCCTGATCGCCGATTTCCCGGTGTTTGTCACCCTGGACCTGAACAGGAGGCCGACCGCGATAGCCGGGACGAGCCTGTTCAAACGGCACGATTTCATTATCGACTTTGCCGGGGAACGCTTGCTCCTCAGGGACAGAGAATGAAAAAGGCCCCGGGTGGGGCCTTTGGAATCAGTGGCGGAGAGAGAGGGATTCGAACCCTCGAAGGGCTTTTAACCCTTACTCCCTTAGCAGGGGAGCGCTTTCGACCACTCAGCCATCTCTCCACTAATCCTGTTGTTCTTTACTACGTCTGTCTGTCTTTATTTGCAACGTCGAGAGAGGGATGGATTCGTCGCTTCGCTCCTCACCGCTGCGCGGCGCACTGCGTGCGTCTGTCGGCGCGGTGCGCCTCGGTTCGAACCCTCGAAGGGCTTTTAACCCTTACTCCCTTGAGCCACGGGAGCCGCTTCGACCACTCAGCCATCTCTCCGTTGAGGGGCGCATAGTACTGTCAGAGGTAGCCTCGGTAAAGTGGTTTGGGCACCGCTTCCGCTCAATCGGAATCGGGCGTCTCCCCCGAGGCTTTTTCGCTCTGGATTCGCTCGTAGATTTCTTCCCGGTGCACTGCGACGTCTTTGGGTGCATTGATCCCGATACGGACCTGGTTTCCCTTGACCCCCAGGACGGTGATCGTGATATCGCCCCCGATCATGACCGTCTCTCCAGCGCGTCGCGTTAGAATCAGCATAGCTTCCTACTCCTGCCTGGCGAGGCTCCAAGCCTCGTTCTTTTTTACGCGTCGTACATCCTTAAACTGTTGTAATACTAGCTGATTTCGGAATTGCGTGCGCTAGGAGAGTTGTGCCGCCACCCAGGCGGATACCGATTTGAGCGCCTGATCAAGTTTTGACGGATCCGTGCCACCCGCCTGGGCAAAATCCGGACGCCCGCCGCCCTTGCCGCCTACTTGCTCCGCGACGGGCTTGATCAGGTCCCCCGCACGGACCTTGTCGGTGTTGTTCTTGGTCACGCCGGCAGCGAGGCGCACCTTGCCGTCGTCGACCGAGCCCAGCACCACGATCGCGTTCTGCAGCTTGTCCTTGAACTTGTCGACCGCGTCGCGAAGCGTTTTGGCATCCGCCCCGTCCATGCGGGTGGCCAGTACCTTGATGCCGCCGATTTCCTCGACGGCGTCGGCATGGTCGGTCGCCTGGCCCGTGACGAGTGCCTGTTTCGCAGCGGCCAGCTCCTTCTCGAGGTCTTTCGTTCGCTTCAGCAGCTGCTCGACCTTGGCTGCCGCCTGGTCCGGCGTGCTGCGCAGCATGCCAGCCAGGTCACCCAGTGTCCGCTGGTTGGCATCGATCCATTCCATGGCACCGGCACCGGTTACAGCCTCGATGCGGCGCACACCCGAGGCGACACCGCCTTCGTGCGTGATCTTGAACACACCGATATCGCCCGTACGTTCGACATGCGTGCCGCCGCAAAGCTCGACCGAGAAGTCCCCGAGTCGCAGCACACGGACCTTGTCGCCGTACTTCTCGCCGAAGAGCGCCATTGCGCCCGATGCAATCGCATCGTCGTAGGTCATGAGGTTCGTGTCGGCCGCGACGTTCTTGCGGATCTCGGCGTTGACGAGATCTTCGATCTCCTGGAGCTGCTCAGGCGTAACACCCTCGTAGTGCGAGAAGTCGAAACGCAGACGTTCGGGAGCGACGAGCGATCCCTTCTGCGTGACATGATCGCCGAGCACGTTTCTCAGCGCCGCGTGCATCAGATGCGTTGCGGTGTGATTCAGTCGAATCGCCTGGCGACGCTCTGCGTCGACCACCGCTTCTATACTGTCGCCTACCTTGAGCGTGCCCTGCTCAACCGTGCCGAAATGAACGTTGGCATCACCGCTCTTCTGCGTGTCGTCCACGCGGAACAGCTTGCCGTCTTCAACGAGAATGCCCTTGTCGCCAATCTGTCCGCCGGACTCCGCATAGAACGGAGTCGCTGCAAGAACAACTGCGCCTTCATCACCGTCGGCCAATGCGTCGACCGCGACGCCATCCTTGAACAACGCAACAATCTGGGAGGAACCTTCCGTGCCCTTGTAGCCAAGGAACTCCGTCTTCGCGTCCGTTTTGAGAGAGTCGTCCCCTGCGGCGCCGAACTTGCTCGCCGCTTTGGCCTTGTCTTTCTGCGCCTGCATGGCGGATTCGAAACCGGCCTGGTCGATGCTCAGGCCACGTTCGCGCGCAACGTCCGCCGTGAGGTCCACCGGGAATCCGTAGGTGTCGTAGAGCTTGAAAACGACGTCGCCCGGCAGCTCCTTGCCGTCGAGTTCTGCTATCGCCGCTTCGAGAATCTCCATGCCCTGGTCGAGGGTTTCGGCGAAGCGTTTTTCCTCCTTCGCCAGCACTTTCTCGACGTGTGCCTGCGACTTTGCGAGCTCGGGATATGCGCCGCCCATCTCCTGCACCAGCGGCGCGACCAGCTTGTGGAAGAACAGGCCATCCGTGCCGAGTTTCTTGCCGTGACGAATAGCGCGACGAATGATGCGACGCAGCACATAGCCCCTCCCCTCGTTGCCCGGCAACACACCGTCGACGATCAGGAAGGAACAGGCGCGGATGTGATCCGCGATGACGTTGAGTGAGCTCGAACCGTCGTTCTTGACGCCCAGCACATCGGCTGTTGCCTGGATGAGGTTCGCGAACAGGTCGATCTGATAGTTGCTGTGAACCTGCTGCATCACGGCGGCAATACGCTCGAGACCCATGCCCGTGTCGACCGACGGTTTCGGCAACGGCTTCATCGTGCCGTCGGCCGACCGGTCGAACTGCATGAACACCAGGTTCCAGACTTCGACGTAACGGTCGCCATCCTCGTCAGGCGAGCCCGGCGGTCCGCCCGGCACGTCCTCGCCGTGGTCGAAGAAGATCTCGCTACAGGGTCCGCACGGCCCGGTGTCGCCCATCGCCCAGAAGTTGTCCTTGGCACCAAGGCGCGAGAAGCGACTCGGGTCGACTTTCATTTCGTTGAGCCAGATGTCCGCCGCTTCGTCGTCGTCCTCGAACACAGTGACCCATAGGCGCTCTGCAGGCAGGCCGAGGGTACCGGTCAGGAACTCCCACGCGTACTGGATAGCCTCGCGCTTGAAGTAGTCGCCGAAACTGAAATTGCCCAGCATCTCGAAGAACGTATGGTGGCGAGCGGTGTAACCCACGTTCTCGAGGTCGTTGTGTTTGCCCCCTGCACGCACGCAGCGCTGCGATGTCGCCGCCGTCGTATAGCTGCGTTTGTCGTCGCCCAGGAACACATCCTTGAACTGCACCATGCCGGCATTGGTAAACAGCAATGTCGGGTCGTTGCCCGGCACCAAAGGGGAGCTCGCGACGACTTCGTGGCCGTGATCGTGGAAATAGTCCAGGAATGCCTGGCGGAGCTCGTTGCTCGTCATGGTTTTCATGGGCCGTATGGTAACGGCTAAAACGCCGATTGAATATGGTCTTGCTCGAACCCGCGGTACTGGAGAAACCGCATCTGCCGGGCCTTGTCCTTGAAGTCTGCGGGGGCGGCGTCGCCGAATTTCTTGCGACGTTGCTCGCGTGCCAGTGCGCGCCAGTCGGCGTCGGCTTCCTCAATGGCGATCTCGATGGTCGAATCGCTGAGGCCGCGTTGGCCGAGGTCCAGGCGAATGCGCACCGGGCCCTTGCCCTGGTTGATGCGGGACTGGACAAAGCTCTCGGCAAAACGCTGGTCGCTTTGCAGGCCCTCAGCCGTGAGTTGGGTGACCGCCTGGGTTGCTACGTCGTGATCGAAACCCTTGTCGGCGAGCTTCCTGATGAGCTCAGTCTGCCCGTATTCGCGGCGAGCCAGGAAGTCCATGGCTTTCTTGCGCGCTTCGAGCGGAGACGCAAAGCGATCTTCTTCCTTGTCAGAAAGAAGATCGCTGATGTCTTCATGAACAGGTCGCAGCTTACGCCTCGACGGCCTCAGCGGCGTCGTCCGCGGCCTTTTCGGCCGCCGCCTCGGCCAATTCAGCCTTGCTCGGCAACAGCTTCGTTCGAATCTTGCCCTCGATCTCCGCGGCCATCTCCGGGTGGCTCCTCAGGAATTCGCGAACGTTTTCCTTACCCTGGCCGATGCGGTCGTCGCCGTAGCTGTACCAGGACCCGGCCTTGTCGACGATGCCATGCTGGACGCCAAGGTCGATGATCTCGCCCATGCGCGAGATACCTTCGCCGTAGAGGATCTCGAATTCGGCCTGCTTGAACGGCGGTGATACCTTGTTCTTTACAACCTTGACGCGTGTCTGGTTGCCGATGACCTCGTCGCCTTTCTTGATGGCGCCGATGCGGCGAATGTCCAGGCGAACCGACGAATAGAACTTGAGCGCGTTACCGCCCGTCGTCGTTTCGGGGCTGCCGAACATGACGCCGATCTTCATGCGAATCTGGTTGATGAAGATCACCATCGTGTTCGACCGCTGGATGTTGCCGGTGAGTTTCCTGAGCGCCTGCGACATGAGGCGGGCCTGCAGGCCCATGTGGGAATCGCCCATCTCGCCTTCGATCTCGGCTTTCGGCGTGAGCGCCGCGACAGAGTCGACGACCACGATGTCGACCGCGCCTGAGCGCACCAGCATGTCGGTGATCTCGAGCGCCTGCTCACCCGTGTCGGGCTGCGACACGAGCAATTCGTCCACGTTGACGCCGAGCTTTTCGGCGTAGCCCGGATCGAGCGCGTGCTCGGCGTCCACGAACGCCGCCGTGCCGCCGATTTTCTGCGACTCGGCGATGACTTGCAGCGTGAGCGTGGTCTTGCCGGATGACTCCGGACCGTAGATTTCGACAACGCGACCTCTCGGCAGGCCGCCGATGCCCAATGCGACGTCGAGGCCGATCGAGCCCGTGGAAATGGCTTCTATGTCTCTCGACGCCTGGCTGTCCCCCATGCGCATGACGGAGCCCTTGCCGAACTGTTTTTCGATCTGGCCCAGGGCCTGTGCGAGTGCTTTTTTGCGATTGTCATCCATTGTTTTGGTCCATTATTTTCGTCGTATTGGGGCGCCGAAAGGCGTGATTTAGAGATACTGTGGATTTGCACAGTATTATTTCATGGAAGCCGCGTCAATAGTAGCTTTCAGGAGGGCCAAATCCGGCCAGTCTCTGCAGATTCTCGAAAAACCGCCCAAGCTATTGTTTCAGCGGGATGTAGCTCACCCCGCCCGGGCCGGACACCGACTCCATGAGCTCGAAGCTCGACCACTCTGTCTGGACTCTTTGCGTCAATCGTTCGGTCGTGAATGGCCGCGCATTGCGCACCACGGTGATGTGCGGCCGGTAGTTCCGGTCCTCGGGTTTGAGACCCAGATCCGACAGCACCCGGTTCAAAGCGTCGACCAGTGCCTGCAATTCGTCGGGAACGGTCGCGGCGCTCAGGCTGGCGACCCTGGGTCGCGGCCAGTATTCAAGACGATCGAAATTCAGGCGAAACGGTTCCACGTGAATGAGCTGCGCACGCTCCAGCAGGAACGGGATGCGGTTCTCGGGGAACGGCCCGATGAACGCCAGGGTAACGTGCCAGTTACGGCGGTCCACGACGCGGCCTTCCACGGTCTTGGCAACCGAGCCGACGACATCCCGCAGGCGCTCACGCTGCCGGTGATCGGGCCACAAGGCAAAAAACAGACGCTTGGTTTCCATCAGGCGATGCGCTCCAGTACGCCCTGCAGGGCGTGCGCCACGGTCAGTTCGCGCACGAGTTCGCGATCGCCCGCGAAGTGCTCACAGTGGGTGTCGGTTTTTGCGTTGGCGCCGTCCCGGACGGCCCAGGCGAACCACACGGTGCCCACCGGCTTTTCTGCCGTTCCGCCACTCGGGCCGGCGACGCCGCTGACCGCGACAGCGATATCCGCACCGCTCAGACGCAGGACGCCTTTGGCCATCTCTTCGACGACGCGTTCGCTCACGGCACCATGCTCTTCGAGCGTCGCTTGCCTGACGCCCAGGATCGACTCCTTGGCGCCGTTCGAGTAGCTGACCACACCGTACGCGAAGACGGCCGAACTGCCCGCAATATCCGTGATGCTTTTGGCGATCCACCCGCCTGTGCACGATTCCGCGGTAGAGACCGCTTTGCTCGCGGCGCTAAGGTCCGCGACGACGGCCGCCGCCAGTTTTTGCAGTGCTTCGTGGTCAGCCATTGTTCAGCGGTAATCCGCGACGCTGCGTCGTGAAATCCTGTTGCTCATACCTCTCCCTGGTCACCCAGCAGTGTTTCGTACAGGGCCACATGCCTGTCCGCCATCGTAGCGATCGAGAACTCGTTTTGCATCCGTTCCCTGCCCGCCTTGCCAAATTGCGTCATGAGTTCCGGATCGTCGATGCAGCGCGCGATTGCATTGCCGAGAGCATCGCTGTCTTCGGGCGCGACGAGGAAACCGGTTTGCCCGTCTGCGACCGCCTCGACCATCCCACCGGCCGCAAAACCGACCACCGGCACGCACGCCGCCGCGGCCTTCAGCGCGGCAACACCCAGGCCCTCGGCCAGCGCCGGGTGCGCAAACAGGTCGAAGCAGGAAACATAGGAATCGAGGTCGTCGCGAAAGCCGGCAAACTGCACGACATCGCCGAGCCCCAGGGATGCCGCCTGCGCACGCAGCTGGTTATGGAGGTAACCGTCGCCGAACACGACCAGCCGAATCTGCGGATACCGATCCTTGAGGTCCGCGACGGCCTGCAACAGGTATTGGTGCCCCTTGCGCGGGATCAGCTGGCCAGCTGCCGCAATCACGAAGTGATCGGCCGAGAGGCCGAATTCGGCACGCACGGCGGCACAGTCTGCGGGTACGGAGAACGCATCGACGTCGACGGCACTGCGAATGATTTCGAGGCGCTCCTCCTCGACGCCGCGGTCGCGAAGCTCAGCCGCAATGGCCTCGGAAATCGCGATGACCTTGCGGAACGGCCGGTAACGAATGGCGGCCATGACGCGCATCTCGGTATTGTCGACCCGTCGTGAAACCACCGCCGGGACATCCGTAACACTGGCCGCGAGCCCGCCGAGAATGTCGGCGCCGCGGCGGCTGTGGCAATGCAGGATGTCGGGTTGCTGCTCCTTCAGGAATTGCGACAGGCGATAGGCGAACGGCAGGTCGAGATCGCCGGCGCAGAACAGGTTGTGGACACGGATGCCGTTCTCGCGGGCGACCGTATCGATCCCCGAATCGGGCGGACAAACCAGCGTGTTCTCGTGGCCGCGCTCGCGTAAGGCGTTGATCAGGTAGATAACCTGCTGCGGACCGCCTAAAAAATGGCGTCCGGTTTCAACATGCAGTATTTTCACTGGCCCATAATAAGGTACCGGACACCATATTTCCGGTATCGAGTGTGAAATACACTGGAATGGAAATATGGTGTCCGGTACCTAATTCGTTGCTTCCCATGAAAGATAATATAGCACCCGTCCACACGCCCATGATGCGCCAGTACTTCGCCATCAAGGCCGAATACCCGGACATGCTGGTGTTCTATCGCATGGGCGATTTCTACGAGCTCTTCTACGACGACGCAAAGCGGGCCGCGTCGCTCATGGATATCACGCTCACCTCGCGTGGCAAGTCGGGTGGCAACCCGATCCCGATGGCCGGGGTGCCCTACCACGCGGTTGAAGGCTACCTCGCCAAGCTCGTGCGCAAGGGCGAGTCTGTGGCCATTTGCGAGCAGGTCGGCGACCCCGCGACCAGCAAGGGGCCCGTCGAACGCAAGGTCACCCGAATCGTCACGCCCGGTACGCTCACCGACGAGGCGCTGCTCTCCGCCGAACGCGACAACGTGGTCGCCGCGGTCGTCAAGCGCCGTGAGACCTTCGGCATCGCCTGGCTGGATCTGTCGGCCGGCCGCTTCCGCCTGACCGAGGCCCCGGATCTCGAGGCTCTACAGGGGGAAATCGAGCGCCTGCGCCCGGCCGAAATCATCGTCGACGAAGATGAGCCGCTCGAGGGTGCCTTCGGCGACCGGATCCGTATCACGCGCAGGCCGCCCTGGCATTTCGAACACGACAGTGCGTCACGCCTGCTGTGCAACCAGTTCGGCACCCGCGACCTGAGCGGTTTCGGCTGCGAGGACTTCGTGCATGGCGTCGCCGCTGCCGGCGCGCTGCTACAGTACGTCACGGACACACAGAAGGCCGCACTGCCGCACCTGCAGTCGATACGCGTTGAGGTTCGTGACGACGCGGTCATTATGGACGGCCCGACACGCCGCAACCTCGAACTCGAAGCATCGTTGAGCGGGCATCACCAGCACACGCTGGCCGGTGTCATGGACCAGTGCCAGACCTCGATGGGCAGTCGCCTGCTGCGCCGCTGGATTCAGCGACCGTTGCGTGACACGAGCATACTGGCCGCGCGCTACCAGGCGATCGATGCGCTGCTGGGCTGCCGCTCCGTGGAGTCCCTGCAGGATCAGCTGCACGGCATCGGCGATGTCGAACGCATTCTTTCCCGGGTCGCGCTGCGTTCCGCGCGGCCGCGCGACTTGAGGCAACTCTGCGAAGCCCTGTCGCGGCTCCCGGCGCTGCGCCGCTGCCTCGCAGGCGTCGAGTCGCCGTTGCTTGCCGATCTCGCCGACCAGGTCGGCGATCACCGGCAGCAGTACCACCTGCTCGAGAAGGCCATAATCGACAGCCCGCCCATGCTGATTCGGGATGGCGGCGTTATCGCTGCAGGCTACGACGAGGAGCTCGACGATCTGCGCGCGATCGCGGAAAACGCCGACCAGTACCTGGTCGACCTGGAGCAGCGTGAAAAAGAACGCACCGGCATCGCAACACTAAAGCTCGGTTACAACCGCGTGCATGGCTACTACATCGAGATCAGCAAGGCACAGGCTGACAAGGCGCCGGTCGAGTACGTACGCCGGCAAACGCTCAAGGCCGCCGAGCGTTACATCACGCCGGAGCTGAAAGCGTTCGAGGACAAGGTCCTCGGGGCCCGCGAACGTGCATTGACGCGTGAGAAGTTCCTCTATGAGCAACTCCTCGACCTCCTGCATGACGTCCTTGGCAAGCTGCAACTTTGCGCGAGCGGCCTGGCCGAACTCGACGTATTAACTTGTTTTGCAGAGCGTGCCCTGACGCTGGGGCTCACGCAGCCGGAAATCAGCAAGACACCTTGTATAGAGATCGAAGGCGGCCGGCACCTCGTCGTCGAGCAAGTCATCGATACGCCGTTCATCGCCAATGACGTCTCGCTCAATGAGGGGAAACGACTGCTGGTGATTACCGGCCCGAACATGGGCGGCAAGTCGACTTACATGCGGCAAACGGCACTCATCGTCATTCTCGCGCACGTCGGTTCCTTCGTACCCGCGGACAAGCTGCGTGTCGGACCTGTCGATAGGATCTTCACGCGTATCGGCGCCTCCGACGACCTTGCCGGCGGCCGCTCGACCTTCATGGTCGAGATGACCGAGACTGCGACTATCCTCAACAACGCGACTGAGCAAAGCCTTGTCCTGATGGACGAGATCGGCCGCGGCACAAGCACTTTCGACGGCCTCTCGCTCGCCTGGGCCGCTGCCCATCACATGGGCGAGAAAGCGAAAGCGTTTACGCTGTTCGCGACGCATTATTTCGAACTCACCGCGCTCGCCCAGGAACTGCCGGCCTGTGGCAACGTGCACCTCGATGCGACCGAGCACGGTGGGCAACTCGTGTTCCTGCACTCGGTCAAGCCAGGTCCTGCCAACCAGAGCTATGGCCTGCAGGTCGCTTCGCTGGCGGGCGTTCCGGGCGACGTGATTCGGCGCGCGAAACGCTACCTGAAGGCCCTCGAGTCGCAACAGGCTGCACAGGGCAACAATCCACAAACGCAGCTGGACTTTCGTGCCGAAGAGCCGGCCGCGGACGACCCCATCCGGCAAGCCGTCGCCGCGCTCGACCCGGATTCCATGTCACCCCGCGAGGCGCTCGACGCCTTGTACAAACTGAAGAACCTCGATGACTAAGAAGATTTTCCCACTCCTGTTCGCGCTGGCCATCGCTGCGTGCGGCCCTGCCGCACCCGACATGGACAAGCTTGCGCGTGAATACCTCTACCTGGAACTGTCGATGGGCCTGCACGATGCTGCACATGTTGATGCCTACTTCGGCCCCGAGGAACTGAAGGCCGCAGCAGAAGAGGCGGCACTGAGCCTCGACCAGATCCTGACCGCATCCGCTGACCTCGCCGCCAGATTGAGCGCGATTGATGCCGGTGATGACGACCTGCTCCGCAAGCGTGTCGCGGGTCTTGTTGCGCGCCTGCACGCACTCGATACGCGTATCGCGATCAATCAGGGCAAACTGCCCGATTTCGATGCGGAGTCGCAGGCGTTGTTCGGCAGCCAGGCACCGGACCATGACGCGGCGCATTTCGAGGCGATCCTGCAGAAGATCGATGCGTTGTTGCCCGGTGAGGACTCGCTGGGTAAACGCGTTGAGGCATTCAACAACCAGTTCGTCATCCCCCTCGACAGACTGCCGGCCGTCTTCGAAGCGGCGATGGCCGAATGCCGCAAGCGCACACTCGAACACATCGACTTACCCGAGGGCGAGTCGTTCACGATCGAGTACGTCAATGACAAACCCTGGTCGGGCTATAACTGGTACCAGGGCAACGCTATCAGTCTCATCCAGATCAACACGGATTTCCCTATTTACATCAGCCGCGCGGTCGACCTTGGCTGTCACGAGGGCTATCCGGGTCACCACACGTTCAACGCCCTGCTCGAGAAGAACCTCGTCAACGATGCAGGCTGGCTGGAATATTCGCTGTACCCGCTGTTCAGCCCGCAATCGCTGATCGCCGAGGGCAGCGGCAACTACGGGATCGAACTCGCCTTCCCCGGCGATGAGCGCATCGCCTTCGAGAAAGACGTGCTGTTCCCGCTGGCGGGTCTTGACGCCGCCGATGCGGATCTCTACTACGAGATATTCGCGCTGACTGCGCAGTTGAATTTCGCCGGTAACGAAGCGGCGCGCGACTACCTCAACGGTGACATCACGCGAGATAAGGCTGCCGAGTGGCTGCAGACGTACAGCTTGACGCCGGCCGACAAGTCACTGCAACGAACGCGCTTCTTCGATGCCTACCGCAGTTACGTGATCAACTACAACCACGGCAAGACACTGGTCGCCGATTACGTCGAGCGCGACGACGCAGACGCCGACCAGCGCTGGGCGCGCTTCGAGGCGATGCTGTCCTCGCCCATGCTCCCCGCCGACCTCCAATAGGTACCCGTTGCCGCAAATCCCGGAAATACGGTGTCCGGTACCTAATTAGTTGCTGGAAATACGGTGTCCGGTACCTAATTAGTGCGGAGGCGGGGTCAGTCCTGTTGCGGGTAGAACGCGACCATTCCCGTATACGTGACAGCGTCGTCCGGGTCTTCCGGGTCGTGGCACCGGGCGCCGCAGTCTTCGAGCAGAGCTTCCAGTTTCCCGCGCATGACGCGTATGTCCTCGGCCGTGCCGCGTATGGCGAATTTCGCGACCAGCGGCAGGTCGTCGTCAACGTCGGTGTCGCGCAGCTCGCCGAAGCAGCGAATCAACTCGGACTCCGTATCGCGCAACAGCGACCGGACCATGTCGACGCTTTCGTCCGCATGACCTGACGTACTGGCGAACAGGTCCGGGTCCACCTCGAAGCGATCGGCAACCGTACGGTAATAGCGCTCGATGGTGCCTCGCTTCGGCTTCTCCTCGACAAGTTCGAGCAGGTGTTCCGCGACGAGCGCATCAACATGCCGATACAGCCTCGGGGCCTTTTCGCCCATCCGATCAGCCACCTGCTTGGTCGTGGCCGGTGTGCCCGCGAAGCGTTCCAGCAACCTGAGCTTGAAGGGATCGGTCAGGAGTTTTGCCTGCTCAATCCGCCTGACGATGTAGGTGCTCATATTAAAAGTGCTTTTTAATCATTTACTTACAAGAGACGTTGACTATTCACGAAATCGTGAATAAACTTTTATTCACGCTATTATAAATATTCATCTCCCTGGAAACAAACATGACCATCGCTGACCACCTGTACTTCCTGCTCATCGCCGTCGCGGCGCCCGTGCTGGGGTACTTCAGTTTCCGGCGGTTGCTGCGTCGCGTCCACGCCGGCGAGAGCATCAGTCCCGCCCACCTCTACAAATTCACCATGGCGAACCACTGGACGCTATTCGCCCTGCTGCTGGTGTTGTGGGTGGTATCGGGTCGCGCCTTTGCCGATCTCGGCTTTGGCGTGGAGATCGATACGCGATTCATGGTGGGCACGCTACTCACCATCGGCATGGTGGTTCTGCTCGCACTGCAAGTGCGCCTCATCACGCAGTCAAGCGAGAAGGATTTTGGCGACCTGCAGTTCCTCTTTCCGCGAACGACCGGCGAGCTCTGGGGGTTCTATGGACTATCCATCACGGCAGGCATCGTTGAAGAAGCGCTCTGGCGCGGCTTCCTGTTCTGGTACCTCGGCCACTTCATGCCCTTGTGGGCCGCGGCGATCATGAGTGCGATCGGCTTCGGCATTGCCCACGCCTACCAGGGACTGGCTGCCGTACCCCGTATCGTCCTCGTCGGCGCCGCATTCTCAGGGCTCTATCTCCTGACGGGATCGCTCTGGTTGCCGATGATCCTGCACGCCCTCGTCGACCTGCTGCAGGGGCGGGCGATCTACGGCATGCTGCGACAGACGGCGCCGGCCTGACCTACTCCGTGCGCGGTGCGCGCAGACGAATACCCGTTTCCTTGAGCTGCTCGGCCGAAACCTCGCCCGGCGCATTGGTCAGCGGGCAGCTGGCCGTTTGCGTCTTCGGGAACGCGATCACATCACGAATGCTTTCGGCGCCCGCCATAAGCATGACCATGCGATCGAGACCGAAGGCGACGCCACCGTGCGGCGGACAACCGTACTGCAGCGCGGTCAGCAAGAAGCCGAACTTCTCCTGCGCTTCTTCGTCACTGATATCCAGAAGTTCGAAGACGGCAGCCTGCATCGCCTGATCGTGGATTCGAATCGAACCGCCACCAATCTCGGAACCGTTCAGGACCATGTCATAGGCGCGCGACAGCGCCTTGCCAGGATCGGCCTTAAGTACGTCCGCGTCGTCGATCGACGGCGCCGTGAACGGATGATGCAGTGACGTCCAGCGTTTGCCCGTTGCGTCCTTCTCGAACATCGGGAAGTCGACGACCCACAGCGGCGCCCATCCGTCTGCAACGAGGCCACGGTCTTCGCCGACCTTGCAGCGCAGTGCGCCAAGCGCGTCATTGACGACGTTTGCCTTGTCGGCACCAAAGAAAATGAGATCGCCTGACCTGGCGCCCGTACGCTCGAGGATACGCTGCACGACATCGTCCGGCATGAACTTCAGGATCGGCGACTGCAAGCCTGCCACTCCCGCATCGATGTCGTTGACCTTGATGTACGCGAGACCGCGCGCGCCAAAACGCGACACGAATTTGGTGTAGTCGTCGATGATCTTGCGGCTCATCTCGGCGCCGCCCGGAACACACAGCGCGGCAACCCGGCCCTCGGGGTCCGCCGCCGGTCCGGCAAATACCTTGAAGTCGACGGACTCCATCAGGTCGGCGACCTCCACGAGTTCGAGATCGATGCGGAGATCCGGCTTGTCCGAACCGTAGCGCTGCATGGCTTCGGAATACGGCATGCGCGGGAACGGGTTGGGCAGGTCGACATCGAGCGTGGCTTTGAAAACGTAACGCACGAGCTCTTCCATCGTGTTCGTTACGCCTGCCTCATCGACGAAGCTCATCTCGATATCGAGCTGGGTGAACTCGGGCTGGCGATCGGCACGCAGGTCTTCGTCACGGAAGCAGCGCACGATCTGGTAGTAGCGATCCAGTCCCGACATCATCAGGAGCTGTTTGAAAATCTGCGGCGACTGCGGCAGCGCGAAGAATTTGCCCGGGTTCGTGCGGCTTGGAACGATGTAGTCGCGGGCACCTTCCGGCGTCGCGCGCGTCAACATCGGCGTTTCGACATCGACGAAGCCATGGCAGTCGAGGAAGCTGCGCATGGCGCCCGTCACCTTGTGCCGCAACATGAGGTTGCCCAGCATGTTCTCGCGACGCAGGTCCAGGTAGCGGTACTTGAGGCGAATGTCTTCGTTGGCCTGCTCGTCGTGGTGGAACGGCGGCGTCTCCGACTTGTTCAGGGTCATGAGTTCGTGCGCGAGCACTTCGACCTTGCCGGTCCGCATGTTCGGATTGACGGTGCCCTCGGGACGCGGGCGTACGAGGCCCTTCACCTTGAGGACGTACTCGGAGCGGATGCGTTCGGCTTCGGCGAAAATCTCCGGCCGGTCCGGGTCGAAAACGACCTGCAGGAGACCTTCGCGATCGCGCAGATCGATGAAGATGACGCCGCCGTGGTCGCGCCGCCGGTGAACCCAGCCGCACACTTCGATTTCCTGTCCTGTGAGAGTCTCGTCGATCTCGCCGCAATAGTGGCTACGCATTGTATTGTCCGGGTAAAACCCTGAAAAAAGGAGGCGGAATGGTACGGCTTGGGGGCCTGCTTATCAAGCAGCAGGCGGCTTCTCGAACGGCAGTTCCCGCGTCTGCTTCGCGCGCCAGGTCGGCACCACGACGCCCAGTGAAATGATCATCTTGAGCGCCTCGTCGACATCCATGTCGAGCACCGTGATATCCCCGCGTGGCACCATGATCACGAACCCCGACGTCGGATTCGGCGTGGTCGGCACGAAACAGCAGACCACATCTTCACCGGAACGGACCTGGACTTCACCCAGGTCCGTCGACGTCTGGAACGCGAGGCAGTAGAGCCCCTTGCGCGGGTACTCGATCAGGAGCACCTGCTTGAACGAGTCGTTCGTATCCGAGAACACGATCTCGGCGAAGTTCTTGGCGCCGCCATAGATGGTCCGCACGATCGGGATACGCTCCATCAGCGACTCCCAGCCGCCGACCACGTAGCGCCCGACAAAATTGGCGGCCAGCATGCCCGTGAGAAACAGGACAAGCAGCGTCAGGATCACACCGATCCCCGGAATATGGAATCCCAGCAACTCGTCCGGCCGGTATTGCGCAGGAACGATCGCCAGTGTCTTGTCCATGACGTTGACCGCAAAGCGCAGCAACAGGAACGTGACCGCCAGCGGCGCCCAGATGAGCAGGCCGGCAACCAGGTAGCGGCGCAGCCGCTTCATGAAAGGGTGCTTCAAGCGCTATCCGCCTTGTTCTCGGGTTTCTTTTCCGTCTTCGCCGCGGCATCGCCCGACTTGCTACTCTGCGCGCCCTCGCCGTGCAGGTTGCGCTTGTTGTCGGTTTTGAAGTCGGTCTCGTACCAGCCGCTACCCTTCAGCCGGAACTTGGGCGCAGACAGTTCTTTCTGCAGCGACGGTTCGCCACAGTCCGGGCAATGGACGAGCGCGTCGTCACTCATCTTCTGCAAGACGTCAAATCGATGCTCGCAGCTTTTGCATACGTATCCGTAGATCGGCATGTTCGTCTCTCAAAGTGGTCGGTGATTGTACCTTACGCGGCGTTCAGGAACTCCAGCCGGTCGTCAGTCACGCCAACCTCGATGATATCTCCCGGGCTGAACTTGCCCTGGAGAATCTCCTGCGCCAGCGGATTCTCGACCTGCTGCTGGATCGCTCGTTTGAGCGGTCGCGCACCATACACCGGATCGAAGCCCGCGTCAGCCAGTTTATCGCGCGCAGCATCCGACAAATGAATGCCAATGTCGCGGTCCGCCAGGCGCTCCTGCAGGTAGGCCAGCTGGATATCGACGATCTTGCGAATGTGCTCGCGGCCCAGGGGGTGGAACACGACGAGATCGTCAATACGATTCACGAACTCCGGACGGAAGTGGCTGCCCACGACCTCCATGACGGCGTTCTTCATCGCGTCGTAATTTTCTTCGCCGGCCATTTCCTGGATGAGCTGCGAACCGAGGTTCGACGTCATGACGATAACCGTGTTGCGGAAGTCGACCGTGCGACCCTGGCCGTCCGTCAGGCGGCCGTCATCGAGGACCTGCAACAGGACATTGAAGACATCCGGGTGCGCCTTCTCGATTTCGTCGAGCAGGATGACCGAGTACGGCCGGCGCCGCACTGCCTCAGTGAGGTAGCCGCCTTCTTCGTAGCCCACGTAACCCGGCGGCGCACCGATCAGCCGTGCCACCGAGTGCTTCTCCATGAACTCCGACATGTCGATACGCACCATGGCATCGTCGGTGTCGAACAGGAAGTTGGCGAGCGCCTTCGTCAGCTCGGTCTTGCCGACACCCGTCGGCCCGAGAAACAGGAAGGACCCGATCGGGCGCCTGGGGTCGGACAGTCCCGCGCGCGAGCGCCGGATCGCGTTGGCGACCACCGTGACGGCCTCATCCTGGCCTACCACGCGTTCGCGGACAGCCGCTTCCATCTGCAGGAGCTTTTCCTTCTCGCCCTCGAGCATCTTCGCAACCGGGATACCCGTCCACTTCGACACGATCTCGGCGACCTCTTCCTCGGTCACGTTGTTGCGCAGCAAGGTGTTTTCCCGCGTCTCCGCCTGCACGGCTTCTTCAAGCTGTTTTTCCAGCTCGGGAATGCGGCCGTACTGCAGCTCCGACATGCGCGCGAGGTCGTTGGCGCGATGCGCCGTCTCGAGCTCGACGCGCGCGCGCTCGAGTTCTTCCTTGATGTGGGTGGTGCCCTGCATCGCGGCCTTCTCGGCCTTCCAGACTTCCTCCAGGTCCGAAAACTCTTTTTCCAGGCCGGCAAGCTGGCCGTCAAGATCGTCAAGTCGCTTCACGGATGCATCGTCGGATTCTTTCTTCAATGCTTCGCGCTCGATCTTGAGCTGGATGATGCGCCGTTCCAGCTTGTCCATCGCCTCCGGCTTCGAGTCGATCTCGATCCGGATGCGCGACGCCGCTTCATCGATCAGGTCGATCGCCTTGTCGGGCAGGAACCGATCGCTGATATAGCGGTGTGACAGGGTTGCCGCGGCGACGATCGCCGGGTCGGTGATCTCCACGCCGTGATGCACTTCATAGCGCTCCTTCAGGCCGCGCAGAATGGCGATCGTGTCCTCGACGGTCGGCTCCTGGACAAGGACCTTCTGGAAACGGCGTTCCAGTGCAGCGTCTTTCTCCAGGTACTTGCGGTATTCATCGAGCGTCGTCGCACCGACGCAATGCAGCTCGCCGCGCGCCAGCGCCGGCTTCAGCATATTACCGGCATCCATCGAGCCTTCGGCTTTGCCCGCACCGACCATGGTGTGCAGTTCGTCGATAAACAGAATGATCTGGCCTTCCTGTTTCGCGAGGTCGCTTAGTACGCCCTTGAGGCGCTCTTCGAATTCGCCGCGGAACTTGGCGCCGGCGATCAGCGCGCCCATGTCGAGCGAGAGGATGCGCTTGCCGCGCAGCCCTTCCGGTACTTCGTTGTTCACGATGCGTTGTGCGAGCCCCTCGAGGATCGCGGTCTTGCCCACACCCGGTTCGCCAATCAGCACGGGGTTGTTCTTCGTCCGGCGCTGCAGGATCTGGATAGTGCGCCGGATCTCGTCGTCACGACCGATGATCGGGTCGAGCTTGCCCTGCTCGGCACGCTCGGTCAGGTCTATCGTAAATTTCTCGAGTGCCTGGCGCGTGTCCTCGGCATTCGGGTCGTCCACCTGGGCACCGCCGCGCAGGTCGTCGATCGCCTTCTCTATCGCACCGCGGACGCCGCCCGCCGTTTCCATGATCGTCTTGAGCGGCGACTTGTCATCCATCGCCGCCAGTACATACAGTTCGCTCGAGATGTACTGGTCGTTGCGTTTTTGCGCCAGCTTGTCGGTGATGTTGAAGAGCTTCGCGAGCTCCTGGCCGACATGCACGTCGCCGCCGGAGCCCTCGACCCGCGGCAGGCGGTCAAGGGCATCGCCGAGCTGCGACCGCAGCAGGTTGACGTTGACGCCTGCCTTGGTGAGCAGGCCGCGTACGCTGCCGCCCTGCTGGTCGAGCAGTGCAACCATCACGTGCACGGGTTCGATGAACTGATGATCCTGGCCCACGGCCAGGGACTGCGCATCAGACAGCGCCATCTGGAATTTACTGGTCAGTTTGTCCATTCGCATGGGGTTGCTCCCGGGTGGCCCGCAGGCCCGAATTAACTAGATGACCGGTAGGTTGTGGCCTCCGGCGTTATTTCAAGGCCACAAACGACACCATGCGGCCCGTGTCCGCGGACCGTCGGTAAGAAAAGAAGCGCTTGTCGTCGGCGTAAGTACACCAATCGCCGCCGTACACGGATGTCACGCCACACCTCTGCAGGCGCTGCCGAGCAAGGCCGTAGAGATCGGCCTGCCAGCGGCCCCGGTCATTGGGCTCGAACATCGTTGCGGCGGCCGGGTCGGCAGCAATGAAGACGGCCCTTACCTCGTCGCCGACCTCGAAATTGGCCTGTGATATCCCCGGCCCAAGCCAGGCGAAAAGGTCGCCCGCCTCGCATTGCAGCGCCGCAACCGTGTTCTCCAGCACGCCGGCTGCGAGGCCCCGCCAGCCCGCGTGGGCGGCAGCAATCCTCCTGCCGTCGACCGTGCAGAACAGGACCGGCAGGCAATCGGCCGTCCGGACGGCACAGCAATCGCCCGCTTCCTGGCCGGCGACCGCGTCGGCCTCTGGCGGTACTGCCGACTGCCGCACCTCTGCAGCCGTGACCACGCGGGCACCATGTACCTGGTGCAGGAAGCGCATGCCCGCGGGCAGCGCATCGGCCGTCGCCGTTTTCAGGCTTGTGCCCGCGACGACGTTCGCGGGTGCCGGCCAGTCCGGCCTGATGATGTCGTCACTCATGTTTCGTATCGTCCCGGAGAACCGCCAGCAGGGCTTGAAAGTCGCCCGGTGGAGGAACCTCGAGTTTCACGACCTCACCGGATGTCGGGTGTTCGAACGCAAGGCTCGACGCATGCAGGGCCTGGCGCTTGAAACCGCGCAGCATGGCGATAACCGGCTCGCTTGCACCTTTGGGTAATGCCAGCCGGCCACCGTAGACCGGGTCACCGACCAGTGCATGCCGGCGCCACGCGAAGTGGACGCGAATCTGGTGCGTGCGACCCGTTTCGAGTTTCACACTTATATAAGTGAAGGCGCGGAAGCGCTCGAGGACCTTGTAGTGCGTAATGGCGGGCTTGCCATCCTGCTGAATGCTCATGCGCTTGCGGTCGACCGGGTGGCGGCCGATGGGTTGATCGATGGTCCCGCCACCGGTCAGCACGCCATTGCAGACAGCCAGGTAGTGCCTGGCTATTTCCCGATCCGCAAGTTGTCGCACCAGCGCCGTGTGGGCCTGCAGGGACTTGGCCACGAGCAACAGGCCCGTGGTGTCCTTGTCGATCCTGTGGACGATACCCGCCCGCGGCACTTCCTCGAGCCGGGGTGCGTGGTGCAACAGGCCGTTCATCAGCGTGCCACCGGGGTTGCCGGCACCCGGGTGCACGACCAGTCCGGCTCCCTTGTTGACCACCAGCACATCGTCGTCCTCGTACACGACATCCAGTCGCATGGGTTCCGGCGCAGCCCGAACCTCGGCCTCCGCCCTGGGCTCGAGAGTGACGGTCTCGCCGCCCGCCACGGGATCGCGCGGCCGCTTCGGTCCCCCGTCAACAGTAATGGCACCGGCCAGGAACCACTCTTTCAGGCGACTGCGCGAATACTCGGGAAACATCCGGGCCAGCGCCTGGTCCAAGCGCATACCGGCCAGCTCTTCGGGGACGGCTAATTTTTGTCTTTCGGAGTTCATGACTACCGATCAGTTTACGGTATACTCGCCGACCTTGAACGCCCCAAGCCCGACAATTATGAGATTTGACCTTCGCCATTTTCGACTTCTGCTGATCGCCCTGTTGCCGGTGGCGCTGTTCGCCTGTGCCAGCAACGATGAGCCGCAGAGCGAGGTTCAAAACATCACCGAGGCCTATGAAATGGCCCAGACCGCCGTCAAGCGCGGCAATTATCGCCGGGGCATCCAGATATTCGAGGCGATCCAGGCACGCTACCCGTTCAGCGACCTTTCTCGCCAGATCCAGCTCGAGCTCATGTACGCCTACTACAAGGGCGGGCAGCGTGAGGAAGCGATCGAGGCCGCGGACACCTTCATGCGCGAGAACCCGATTCACCCGCGGGTGGACTACGCGCTGTACATCAAGGGCCTGTCCTATTTCGAGGACGGTCCGGGCATCCTGGAGCGGTGGTTCAGAAAGGGCGTATCGAATCGTCCGCCGAAAGATGCCGATCTTGCCTATTCGAGCCTGCGTCGCCTTGTCGAGCGTTTCCCGGCGAGTCAGTACGCGCCGGACGCCGAACAGCGCATGATTGCGATCAAGAACCGCATGGCTGACTACGAGAACTACGTGGCCGACTACTACCTGCGCCGCGGCGCTTACGTCGCCGCGCTGAATCGTGCCAAGGGAGCGCTGGAAGCCTACAACGGGGCAACCGGCAATGCGCTGTCACTGCATATCATGGCAACCGCCTACGACAATCTCGGCATGACCGAACTGGCCACCGACGCGCGCCGGGTCCTCGCCGAGAACTTCCCCGACTTTTCAGCGGGCTCGTAACTTACGGGAAGCGATAGCCCGAGGTGATCGGGTAGCGCCAGTCGCGCCCGAACGCCCTGCTGCTGATCCGCACGCCCGGTGGCGCCTGCCGGCGCTTGTACTCGTTACGCTTTACCATCTCCAGCACACGGATGACGATCTTGCGGTCGTAACCGAGTGCCGCAATTTCCGCGACGGAGAGGTCCTTCTCAATAAACGCCTCAAGAATCGGATCGAGTACATCGTAGTCCGGCAGTGAGTCCGTGTCTTTCTGGTCCGGGCGAAGCTCGGCCGAGGGCGGGCGCGTAATGACGCGCTCGGGAATCGCCGCGCCGAGCGTATTGCGATAGCGCGCCAGTTTGAATACCAGTGTCTTGCTGCAATCCTTGATGGGGGCAAAACCGCCTGCCATGTCGCCATAGAGCGTGGCGTAGCCCACGGCCATCTCACTCTTGTTGCCGGTCGTCAGCAACATCCGCCCGGTCTTGTTCGACAGCGCCATCAACAGTATTCCGCGGCAGCGTGCCTGGATATTCTCCTCGGTGGCATCGGGTTCGGTATCGCCCAGTATCGGCTGCAGTTGCCTGATGGTTGCCTCGTACATGGGCTCGATGGGTATCACGTCGTATTGAATTCCGAAGGTCTCGGCCTGTTTTGCGGAGTCTTCCTGGCTCATCGTCGACGTATAGCGAAACGGCATCTGCACGGCCCGGACCTTGTCCGCACCAATGGCATCGCAGGCGATCGCGACGACGAGCGCCGAATCGATGCCGCCCGACAGCCCGACGATAACGCCCGGGAAGCCATGGTTCATCACGTAGTCGCGCGTGCCGGTGACCAGGGCGCGATAAATGGTCGCGATGCGCTCGTCGGGCTCGATGACCTCGGCGGCGCCGGGCACGACGCCCGTCGCTGCACCTTCGAGAACGACCGTATCCATCCCCTCTTCGAACAAAGCCGCGCGATACGTCACCTGGCCGTTCTTGTCCATGACGAACGAGCCGCCATCGAACACGAGCTCATCCTGGCCGCCGACATGATTGACATAAACGACCGGCACGCCGACTTCCTTGACGCGCTGCCGCACGGCGTTCTCGCGCTTCTCCTGGCTGCCGATCTGGAAGGGCGAACCGTTGATGACGACAACGCATTCGGCACCCGCTGAGCGTGCAGCCGCGATCGGCCCGGGGGACCATACGTCCTCGCAAATATTGAGGCCGACGCGAATACCATTGAGCTTGAATACAGCCGCTTCCTTGCCCGCGGTGAAGTAACGTTCTTCGTCGAAGACGGCGTAGTTGGGCAAGCGGTGTTTGCGGTAATGCGCGAGAACACGACCGTCCTGCAAAACGGCGCAGGCGTTGTAAATATGGCCGTCGTCGTATTCCGGAAAGCCGACGACGACAGCGATGCCTGCAACCTCGTCGGAAATGCGCCGGACGGCGGCTTCGACATCGTGGCGAAGGCCGGCATGGAACAACAGGTCTTCGGGCGGATACCCGCAGATGCCCAGTTCAGGGAAGACGACGAGGTCCGCGGCATCGCGATCGCGTGCCAGCCTGGCGTAGTCGATGATCTTTGCCGTATTGCCCGCGACATCTCCAACCACAAGGTCGATTTGAGCCAGCGCGACTTTAATGGCCTCGGTCATCGCTAGTCGCCGATGATCTCCTGCATTTTCGAGCCTAGCTCGGCCGGAGAGCGCACGGTGGCAACGCCAGCGGCGTCCAGCGCCTTGAACTTGTCTTCGGCCGTGCCCTTGCCGCCCGCGATGATTGCGCCGGCATGGCCCATGCGCTTGCCGGGCGGTGCCGTCACACCGGCGATGTAGGCGACCACGGGCTTGGAAACATTGCTCTTGATGTACTCGGCCGCTGCTTCCTCGTCGGTGCCACCGATCTCGCCAACCATGATGATGCCGTCGGTGTCGGGATCCGCCTCGAACAGCGCCAGGCAGTCGATGAAGTTCATACCGCGGACGGGATCGCCACCGATGCCGATGCAGGTCGTCTGGCCGAGCCCGTTGGTCGTGGTCTGGTAGACCGCCTCGTAGGTCAGCGTTCCGGAGCGCGAAACCACGCCGATACGACCCGGCTTGTGGATGAAGCCCGGCATGATGCCGATCTTGCACTCACCCGGCGTGATGATGCCGGGACAATTCGGCCCGATCAGCCGGCAGTCGTAATCCCTGAGCGCAGACTTGACCCTGACCATGTCGTTGACGGGAATGCCTTCCGTAATACAGACGACGAGAGCCACGCCCCCATCCGCCGCTTCGAGAATGGCGTCTGCCGCAAACGGCGGCGGTACATAGATCATGCTGACGTCGGCACCCGTCTCGGCTACCGCATCCCGCACCGTGTTGTAGACCGGTACGCCGAGATGCTCCTGGCCGCCACGCCCTGGCGTGACGCCGGCAACGACCTGCGTGCCGTACTCGATGCACTGTTCTGTGTGGAACGAACCCTGGTTGCCCGTAATGCCCTGGCAGAGGATCTTGCTGTCTTTGTTGACCAGAATACTCATAGTTATTTCCGTCAGGCTGCCGCAGCAACCGCCTTCTTCGCCGCGTCGGTCAGGTCCTCGGCCGCAATAATGTCCAGGCCGCTGTTCGCCAGCAGCTCGCGTCCCTTGTCGACGTTCGTACCTTCAAGCCGCACCACGACGGGCACGCTGACGCCGACTTCCTTGACGGCGCTGATGATCCCCTCGGCGATCAGGTCGCAGCGCACAATGCCGCCGAAGATGTTGACGAGAATCGCCTCGACACTGTCGTTCGAGAGAATCAGCTTGAATGCCGCGGCGACACGCTCGGCCGTCGCACCGCCACCGACATCGAGGAAGTTGGCCGGATCGCCGCCGTGCAGCTTGATCAGGTCCATCGTCGCCATCGCAAGACCCGCACCGTTGACCATGCAGGCGATGTTGCCGTCGAGCGATACGTAGTTGAGATCGTGCTCGGCCGCCTTGCGCTCCGCCTCGTCTTCCTGCGACGGGTCGCGTAGCTCGGCAATGGCCTTCTGCCGGAACAGCGCACTGCCATCGATATTGATCTTGCCGTCCAGCGCCACGATATCGCCGGCTTTGGTCGTAATGAGCGGGTTGACCTCGATGAGGCTCGCGTCCGTGTCGACGTACAGCTGGTACAGCTTCTTGATCAGGCCGCCGAACTGGCGCATCTGTTGCTTATCCAGCTCGAGGCCGAAGGCCAGCTGGCGCGCCTGGTAATCCTGCAGGCCTGCATCCGGCGCAATCGCGATCGAGAAGATCTTCTCGGGCGTCTCCGCAGCGACCTTCTCGATATCCATGCCGCCGGCGGCCGAGGCGATAAAGGAGATGCGGCTGACTTCGCGGTCGACCAGCATGCTCAGGTAAAGCTCGCGATCGATGTCCGATCCCTGCTCGATGTACACGGTGTTGACGGGCAGACCCTCGGGGCCCGTCTGGTGGGTTACGAGAATCGTTCCCAGCATCTTGTCGGTGAACTCGCGAACTTCGTCGAGCGAGCGGGCGAGCTTGACGCCGCCTGCCTTGCCACGTCCGCCTGCATGGACCTGGGCCTTGACGACCCAGAGGTCGCCACCGAGTTCCTGGGCTGCCTTGACCGCCGCCTTGGGCGACTCGGCCGGGATGCCGCGCGGCACCGGGATGCCGTAGTCGGCGAACAATCGTTTAGATTGGTATTCGTGAAGATTCATTGAAGTAGTCTGTCTGCCAGCGAACGGGATGGGTGATCGCGGTTGCCGCGAAAAAGTTGGCGTATTTTGGAGGTTTGCGCCACCCATGTCCATATTCGGTCTACAATTCGCGCATGAATCAGGCACAAACCGATGCCCCGCTGAGACGGACGTTCCGCGGCAGCCGGGATGCACTGTTACAAAAAGCTGTCGATGAACCCGAGCTGGGCTGGCGCGTCCTGATTACGCTGAACGCGTTCCGGCTGCTCATTTCGACGGCGCTGCTGCTGCTTTTCGCAGTAGGCTCGGAGCCCCATTTCTTCGGGGATGCCAAACCGACGCTGTTCGCCGCCACGGCCGCCGGCTACCTGGTGTTCGCGATCCTGTCCGCTGTGTCATTGCGCCAGCAGTGGGTGCCACGCGTCGCCCTGGCCGTTACCCAGCAGCTCGTCGACATCGGCGCGATCGTCATCCTCATGCATGCAAGCGGCGGTATTTCGAGCGGCCTGGGAGGCCTGCTCGTCATCTTCATCGGCGCGGCCAGCCTGGTCATTCCGATCACCATGTCAGCAACCCTCGCGGCCGTTGCAACGTTTTTCATCCTGGGTGAGCAGTTCTATTCGCAGTTCTCGAACGCCAGCACTTTAGCCAACTATCCGGCGGCGGGCATTCTCAGCGGCGTGATCTTCGCGATGGCGCTGGTCACCCAGCCACTGGCGCGTCGGATTCGCGCCTCGGAGGCGCTCGCGCGCCAGTTCGGTGTCGACCTCAAGAATCTGTCGGAGCTCAACGAGTACATCGTGCAGCACCTTCGCGAAAGCATCGTGGTGCTGGACAGTGCGAACGCCATACGACTGATCAACAGTTCGGCAATGCAGCTGCTTGGTGCGGACACGGCGCCCCCGGGCAGACCGCTCAATGAGGTAGCCGCGTCACTTGCTGAATACATCGAGGCATGGCGGACAGACCGGTCGCTGTCGTCGCACCCCGAACTGACACTGATTACAGAAGGCGACAATGCGCGCATCACGGCCCACCTCGCACCACTCGGCAAGGACGGGCAACGCAAGGGACCGATTCTCGTGTTCTTAGAGGACGTGAGCGACATGAACGCCCGCGTGCAACAATCCAAGCTTGCATCGCTGGGGCGCCTGAGCGCGAGCATCGCGCATGAGATCCGGAACCCCGTCGGCGCCATGAGCCATGCGGCGCAGCTGCTGCAGGAATCGCCGGTTCTGACCGACGACGACAAGCGGCTCACCGAGATCATCCAGACTCACTCGAGCCGCGTCAGTCACATCATCGACAACGTGTTGCAGCTGTCGCGACGCGAGTCGAGCCGGCCGGAGCGGCTGGCACTCAGGGACTGGATACATGAGTTTGCCAGCGAATTCGAGCGAACGCTGGAACTGCAGGAGGGCGAGCTCAGCGTGGCTGACCTGCCCGAGGACCTCGAAGTCCGCATGGATCGCGGCCATTTACGCCAGGTCCTCTGGAACCTCTGTGACAATGCCGTCAAATACGCAAGTGAAACCGGTGGCATCATGGTGGAAATCGCCGGCGGTCGCCTGGCCGGGCAAGGCCGGCCCTATATCGATGTTCTCGACTGCGGCCTGGGCGTGGACAAGGCAACGGCCGACAAGATCTTCGAGCCCTTCTTCACGGCACGCTCCGGCGGCACGGGCCTCGGGCTTTACATATCCAGGGAGCTCTGTGAATTGAACCGGGCGACCTTGCTGTACCTTGACCGGCCCGGTGGAGGCAGTATCTTTCGTATCGTATTTGCCGATCCGGATCGGTGGGACACACAGGACACACAATGAACCAACCGCTGGCCCTGGTTATCGACGACGAGCCCGATATCTGCGAATTGCTGACGCTGACGCTGGGACGCATGGATATTCGCACGGAGACGGCCATGGACGTCGCGGGTGCCAAATCCTTGCTGAACTCCCGGGATTTCGACATTTGCCTCACGGACATGCGGCTGCCGGACGGCGACGGCCTGGAACTCGTGGAATGGATACAGAGCCATGCCGCCGGTCTGCCGGTCGCGGTCATCACGGCGCACGGCAACGTGGAAACGGCCGTGCAGGCGCTGAAGCTCGGCGCATTCGATTTCATCTCCAAGCCCCTCGATCTCGGCAACCTGCGCACCATCGTCGCCAACGCATTGCGCGTGCGCAGCCCCGGCGAGAACGGCGGCACCAAGCTGCTCGGCGATTCCGGACGCATGCGCGAACTACGCGACATGATTGGCAAGGTCGCGCAGTCCCAGGCACCCGTGCACATTTCCGGCGAATCCGGCACCGGCAAAGAACTCGTGGCCCGCATGATTCACGATAGCGGCCCGCGCTCGGAAGGCCCCTTCGTGCCGGTCAATTGCGGTGCGATTCCTGCCGAGCTCGTTGAAAGCGAGTTCTTCGGCCACCGCAAGGGCAGCTTCACGGGCGCCGTCAACGACAAGGCGGGCCTGTTGCAATGCGCGGCTGATGGCACGCTGTTCCTGGACGAGATTGCCGACCTGCCGCTCGCCATGCAGGTCAAGTTGCTGCGCGTCATCCAGGAGAAGAAGGTCCGCCCGGTCGGTGCGTCCCAGGAGGAAAGCGTGGATGTGCGGATTCTCTCGGCAACTCACAAGAACCTGTCGAAGATGGTCGCGGACGGGGAGTTTCGCGAGGATCTCTACTACCGGATCAACGTCATCGAGCTGCATGTGCCTGCGCTGCGTGAACGCGGCGATGACATCCTGCTGCTCGCCGACCACATTCTCAGGCGACTGAACGCCTCCGCGGGCCTGGACGACGATGCCCGGCAGGCGCTGCTGACGTATGCATTCCCCGGTAACGTGCGGGAACTGGAGAATATCCTCGAGCGCGCGGTGACCTTGTGCGCGGGCGCTGCTATCTCGGCTGCAGACCTGCATATGCGGCAGGGCACGGATGCCACGGGCAACCAGCCGCTGCTCTCCGGAAAACTGGGCGACCAGGTGGAAGACGTGCAGCGGCAAGCCATTGTCGAGGCGCTCGAGAAGACGCGCTACAACAAGACGGCCGCGGCGAAGCTGTTGGGGCTGTCGTTTCGGCAGCTGCGCTATCGCATCAAGAAACTCGGCCTGGAGTGACATTTTTTGTCACTTTGTGACATCGAAGCGACAATCGATCGGCGCTTTGTCACCTTCTGCCGACGCCGCTTATCGTTACATCGCCAAGCTTATTCATTAATAATCAATAACTTGATGCCAAATACGGAAAGTTGGCACGCCGTTTGCTTTATCTCTCGTACAGGCGATCTTGCCGTTAATTTAAATACTCTCAATATTCATGGAGATGAACGAGATGAAGAAGCAACAAGGTTTTACACTTATCGAACTCATGATCGTAGTTGCGATCATCGGTATTCTGGCGGCCATCGCTATTCCTGCTTACCAGGACTACACGATCCGCGCACAGGTTTCTGAAGGTTTGAACCTGGCTGCCGGCGCGAAAGCTGCCGTATCTGAGTACACGATGGACCGTGGCCGGTTCCCGACCGACAACACGCTGGCTGGTCTTTCTGCCGCTGCCGACATCAACGGTAGCTACGTAACGTCGGTTGGCGTTGCTGGCAACGTCATCACTGTTACGTACGGTGGTTCCAGGCCTGCTCACCAGCTGATCGCCGGCCAGACACTCACGATGACGGGCACGACCAATGCCGGTTCGGTCGAGTGGACCTGCGCCAGCGGTGGTGTTATCGCTGCGAAGCATCTGCCGGCGGCTTGCCGCTAAGACACAAAAGCTAGAGCTTTTCGCTTTAGACTTAGAGTCAGAAAAGCCCCGGTCCGCCGGGGCTTTTTTTTCACCTACAATTGACCGGCCTGAGTAGGGGAACAGGAAGACCATGAACAACAAGCACAAAGGCTTCACGTTGATTGAACTGATGATTGTCGTTGCCATCATCGGCATTCTCGCGTCGCTCGCCATTTCGGCCTACCAGACCTTCACCGTGCGTGCACAGGTTGCCGAGGGCATCAACATGGCCGCAGGCGCCAAGGCCCCGGTCGTCGACGCCTACAACATGGATGGCGAACCGCCGGCGGGCCGGACCGAGGCCGGAATGTCCGCCCTGGCCACCGACTCGCAAGGCAAGTATGTCAGCCAGGTCAACATCGTGAACGGTCGCGTCGACGTGACCTTTGGCCGCGATGCACACGCCGAGATATTCGGCCAGACCGTGTCGTTTACACCCTACCTGTCCACGGGTGGCAGTATCATCTGGCGCTGCGGCGCTGCGCTCGCACCGGGCGGAGGCGCAACCGAGATGAATGGCAACGGCGTTGTCAGCGCTCACCAGGCCCCGACGGTCGCGAACCGCTACCTGCCGTCGAGCTGCCGCCCTTAAGCCCGTTCAGGCCCGTCCTGGGGTCTTCTGATCGCCAGAATCGCCTAATTCCGGCGTTTTACTTAATCAAATTTGATAACTGTGAACAGCAGCACAAAATCCAGTTGAATCGGTAACTTGGATCAGTGAGACTGTAACGCTCGTAAACGTGACAGTTTGAGATTTCATGGCAGCAACAGCATCACAATCCAACCTCGCGGGCTTGCCAAGACGGCTGGTGCAGGATGGCATTGTTTCTGAAGAACAGCTTCAGGAAGCAAGCGAGGCTGCCAAGAAAGAACGCATGCCGCTCATCGCCTACCTTGTGGGTGAGGAACTGGCCAATGCGCGCGCCATCGCCGTCGCCGCCTCGCACGAATTCGGCGTACCCCTCCTCGATCTCGAGGCCGTGGATATCGATCTCGACGTCATCCGGGCCGTCGACCAGAAACTGATCACCAAGCACCGCGTCCTGCCGCTCGTAAAGCGCGGCAAGCGCCTGTTCCTCGGCATCGCCGACCCGACGAACCTCCAGGCCATAGACGACATCAAGTTTGCGACCACGCTGAGCATCGACCCGGTCGTTGTCGAGCAGGACAAGCTCGAGGAGCGCATCAACAAGGCCATTGAGGCCGTCGACACCAGCATGAGCGGTCTCGAGGACGACGATTTCGATCTCGAAAATCTCGATGTCGGTGGCGAAGAGGAACGCGACGACGATATCCAGAAGGACGATATCGAAGACGCACCGGTCGTGCGCTTCGTCAACAAGGTGCTGCTCGACGCCATCAAGCGTGGCGCGTCCGATATTCACTTCGAGCCTTATGAAAAGATCTTCCGCGTGCGTACCCGCCTCGACGGCGTGCTCAGCGAAGTGGCGCAGCCACCGGTCGTGCTGGCCAACAAGGTCTGCGCCCGCCTGAAGGTCATGTCCCGCATGGACATCGCGGAGCGCCGCGTCCCGCAGGATGGCCGTATCAAGATGCGGCTCAGCAAGAACCGCGCAATCGACTTTCGTGTGAACACGTGCCCGACGCTGTTCGGTGAAAAGATCGTGCTGCGTATCCTCGACCCGTCGAGTGCGAAACTCGGCATCGAAATGCTGGGCTACGAGGACCACCAGCGCGAGCTCTACGAGAAACACCTCGCCAAGCCTTACGGCATGATTCTCGTTACGGGCCCGACGGGTTCCGGTAAGACGGTCTCGCTGTACACGGGCCTCAACATTCTCAACACCGTCGACCGCAACATCTCGACGGCCGAAGACCCCGCGGAAATCAACCTCCCGGGCATCAACCAGGTCAACGTGAACCCGAAAGTGGGCCTGACCTTTGCCTCCGCCCTGAAAGCGTTTCTGCGCCAGGATCCGGACGTGATCATGGTGGGTGAGATTCGTGACCTCGAGACGGCTGAAATCGCCATCAAGGCGGCCCAGACGGGCCACCTGGTATTGTCGACGCTGCATACGAACGACGCGCCCAAGACGCTGACCCGTATGGTCGATATGGGCGTCAAGCCCTACGCTATCGCGACCTCCGTAAGCCTCATCATCGCGCAGCGCCTGGCCCGCCGCCTCTGCAATAACTGCAAGGAAATCAAGGATATCCCGCGCGAGGCACTCGAAAAGGAAGGTTTTTCGGCCGAGGAACTCGACGCGGGCATCACCATTTACGGCCCGAAAGACAAGGGCTGCAAGCAATGCAATAACGGCTACAAAGGCCGACTGGGTATTTTCCAGGTCATGGAAGTATCCGAAATTATGGGCCGCATCATCATGGAAGGTGGTAACGCGATGCAGATCGCGGAGCAGGCGGCACAAGAGGGGGTTATCGATTTGCGACAAGCCGGATTGAACAAAGTCAAGGACGGGGTTACCAGCCTTGAAGAGGTCAACCGGGTTACAATTGAGTAGTTAAATCAGGTAATTACCGAATAGTGGACTTGAATAATGGCTAACGCAGTAGTTGCAGAAAACACGCCGTTCCTTTGGGAAGGAACAGACAGGAACGGCAAGAAGATCAAGGGTAAGAGCCTCGCCAACGACGAGGCATCGGTACGCGCCGACCTGCGTCGCCAGGGCGTGGTGCCGACGCGCATTCGCAAGCAGCGCAAGAGCATGTTCTCGGGTGGTGGCAAGGTCACGACCGCCGATATCGCGCTTTTCAGTCGCCAGCTGGCTACGATGCTGGCGGCAGGCATTCCCCTGGTGCAGTCCTTCGAGATCGTCGGCAATGGCCACGAGAACGCCGCCATGCAGAAGCTCATTCTCGCGATCAAGGCCGATGTCGAGGGCGGTTCTGCGCTCGCTGAGGCGCTGGCGAAGCACCCGCTGTATTTTGACGATCTGTTTGTGAACCTCGTCGAGGCCGGCGAGCAGGCCGGTGCCCTCGAGTCGCTGCTGGACAAGGTCGCGACCTACAAGGAAAAGACCGAGGCGATCAAGAAAAAGATCAAGAAAGCCCTGACCTACCCGGCCGCCGTACTCGTCGTGGCTTTCGTCGTGACGACGGTTCTCCTGATCTTCGTCATCCCGTCTTTCGAGGACCTGTTCAAGGGCTTCGGTGCCGACTTGCCGGCGTTCACACGCATGGTCATCGATCTGTCGGCGTTTGTTCGAACCCAGGGCGTTTTCCTGGCGATCGGCATTGGTGGCGCGATTGGCGCGTTCCTGTATTTCAAGAAGCGTTCGCGCAAGTTCAGGCACTATCTCGACCGCCTGATGCTCAAAATGCCCATTATCGGCCCGATCCTCCAGAAGGCCGCGATTGCGCGTTATGCGCGTACGCTGTCAACGATGTTTGCAGCGGGCGTACCGCTCGTGGAAGCCATGGAATCGGTTGCCGGCGCAACGGGTAACATCGTCTACGAACAAGCTGTCCTGACGATGCGCGACGAAGTGGCAACCGGCCAGCGGCTGCAGGTCGCCATGGAAAACACGGACCTTTTCCCGAACATGGTGATCCAGATGATCGCCGTCGGCGAGGAGTCCGGTTCGCTCGACGAGATGTCCGCCAAGGTGGCCGATTTCTTCGAAGAAGACGTCGACAATGCTGTGGACAACCTCTCCAGCCTGCTCGAGCCCATGATCATGGCGATCCTGGGTGTGCTCGTTGGTGGCCTCGTTGTCGCCATGTACCTCCCGATCTTCAAGCTGGGCGCGGTCGTCTAAGCCGTCTCAGGATTGATACAATGCGGCGTTCGGAGGAAACTCCGAGCGCCGTTTTCATTTTCGCCTGCGGCTCTGCCGACGGAGTTTTCTGATGCTCGAATTGTTCACGGAATCAGCGCCGATGTTTATCGCCGTCGTCTTTGCGATCTGTCTCGTTGTCGGCAGCTTCCTCAATGTCGTCATCTACCGCCTGCCCGTCATGATGGAGCGGGAATGGCGCGCGCAGTGCGAGGAGATGGCGAAGTCGCCGACGGTCAGCGAGGTCCCCGAGGAACGCTTCGACCTCGTGGTACCGCGTTCGCGCTGCCCCTCCTGCGGCACCATGATCAAGGCCTGGCAAAATATCCCGGTCGTCAGCTACCTGCTGCTCGGCGGCAAATGCGCCAAGTGCAAGGCATCGATCTCGGCGCGCTACCCGGTTGTCGAAATGATGACCGGCGTTCTGGCTGCACTGTGTGCCTGGCGCTTCGGGGCTGGTCCCGAGGCGATCATGGCCATCGTCATGACCCTCGCACTGGTGCCCGTCGCGATGATCGACGCCGACACGCAGCTCATCCCCGATTCGATTGTCCTGCCCCTGATGTGGATCGGCCTTGCGATGAGCCTGTACCACCCCGTGGCGGGCGCGGAGACCCTGTTCATTGCGCCGCAGGACGCCATCATTGGCGCCATGGCCGGCTACCTTAGCCTCTGGAGCATCTACTGGCTGTTCAAGCTCGTGACCGGTAAAGAGGGAATGGGCTACGGTGACTTCAAGCTACTGGCTGCACTCGGTGCCTGGCTGGGCTGGCAGCAACTGCCGATGATCATCCTCATGTCCGCTGTTGTCGGTGCCGTTGTCGGCATCACCATGGTGGTGCTCACGAAGCACGAACGCAGCGTGCCGATCCCCTTTGGCCCCTACCTGGCCGCGGCCGGCTGGATCTCGATGCTCTGGGGCGACACGATCAAGACCCTGTACCTCGATACGATGCTCTGAGTGGCACGCCCGACTGAAACACCGCCATTACGTATCGGGCTGACGGGCGGCATTGCCAGCGGCAAGTCCGTTGTGGCCGACATGTTCGCAGAACTCGGCGCTGCGGTGATCGATACCGACGTGATCGCGCGCGAGGTCGTGGCGCCGGGTCAACCGGCACTCGACGAGATCCGCCGGCGCTTTGGCGACGACATGATCGATGCCTCGGGCAACCTGGACCGTGGCGCCATGCGCAGGGCCATCTTCGCCGACGACAAGGCCCGGCTGGACCTCGAAGCCATTCTGCACCCGCGAATCGGTGCCGAGACGCGCCGGCAGGCCGAGGCTGCCACCGGCGCATACCAGCTCATCGTTGTACCACTCCTGCTCGGCTCACCGCTGCTCGAGTTCGTCGACCGCGTACTGGTCGTCGATTGCGAGGAAGATACCCAGGTCAGGCGATTGCTCGAGCGCGATGCGGAAACGGTGGAACAGGCTGAACGCATCCTTGCCGCCCAGGCGAGCCGCGAGGACCGCCTGGCCATTGCCGACGACGTGATCAACAACGATCACAGCCTCGATCATGTGCGCAACCAGGTCGTCGACCTGGACCGCAAGTACCGCCGGCTTACTCGGCGCCGCCCTGGATCTCGGCAGTTACGATAGCGCGAAACTCGCGGATATCTCTCTCCGTTACATTGAGACCCAGGCGAACTCCGCGGGACTCGATGTCCAGGAACTCGAGCGCACGTTCGGAGAGCAGCAGCGCTTCTTCGAGAAAGCCCGCTGTCGCCATCATCGCCGCCATCGTCATCGCCGAACCGGAGTCCGGCTTTGCGTCGAGCGATGCGAGGAACTGGACCATGGCGGCATCGCCGTCGCCGGCCAGCATGTCGACGGAGCCGGACAGGTACTTGATGTGCGACAGCTCCAGAGAGCCGGGTTCGGTGTTGACCGGGTTGCGCAGCATGTTCGCGAACAGCGGTCGCAGTTGCTCAACCGTCATGCCCGGGCAGCGCTCCTCGGAAAGTGCCTGCATAAGACCCGTGTAGTGTTGCAGGTATCGCGGATCGTAGGGCCGGCGGGACAGTGCCGTCACTGTCGACTCAAGCTCGTGCGGCTGCAGCACGCGAAGGTTGCAGCGAATGATCAGGCGATTGATCAACAGGAGCGGATTGTCGGTCGGGATTTTCTCGACGGCCCTATCCAGTACAAGCAGGGACTGCTCATGCCGGCCTGCGTTGAACAGGTTGATTGCGAGTTCGGTCTGCGCCCTTGCCGACGTCGGTGCCTTTTGCGCCGATGCCGATACCATGCCCTCGTAGCTCGACCAGACCGTCGACGAATACCGGGTGAATCCGGCCAGGGTTAGGAGCAACGCCGCGGCCACGAGCGTCCCCATTTGCCGGCTGAGCTTGTCACGCAGCAACACGATGAGCGGCAGGAACAGGAACCCGGTTGCCATGTAGTTGCGATGTTCGAAATAGAGCTCCAGGTTCAGCGTCGTCGATTCCAGGAGATGGTTCGCATAGAAAAACAGGATCGCGAATGCGAGCAACGGCAGTTGCCGCCGCTTTGCGACCGCGAGGACGATCAGCCCGATGTGGAACAGCGCGCCGACGGCTGTCGACACAGGCGCGAACAGGCCCGTGGACTTCAACACGTGGTCCTGGTAGACGCCGGTTGTATAGAGCTTGGGAAGGAACCAGTGTTGCAGGTAGTCGGCGACCACGCGTGGCTGCGTCAGCAGGCGTTCGTAGAGACTGAAGTCGCGCGATCCATGGGCTTCAAGAAAATCGACACTGAAAAACCGGTAACCCAGGTAGCCGACGACCAGGACCGACGGCAAGCCGAGGAAAGCGATCGACCAGCGCCGGTCGAGCGCGGGCAGGCTGCTGCCCCGGCTCGCACATACCGTGATTTCCATGACCAGGATCAGCAGCGGCAGCAGCACGCCGTTCTCTTTTGACAACGTCGCAAGCACGGTAAAGAGGCCCAGCGACAACGTCATGACCAGGTAGGCCTTCATGCGGTTCGTCCCGAGCAGGGAACGACCGTAGAGATACAGAACCAGGCCGCTCACCGAGAACAGCATGGCCAGTAACGCCATGCGTTGCACAGCGTAAAGCGTTGTTGAGACGAGGAAAGGGTGCAGCATCCAGGCCCCGGCCGACACCAGCGCAATGCGCGCGGCGCTCCCGGATTCAACGTCGAGCAACCTGAGAATCTGCCGCGTCAGCACACCCAGCAGGGCACCGTTCGCGAGGTGAATGACAAGATTCGTGCGTTTGAACGGCCACGGATCGGTCGGCCAGTTGTTGGCGTCGATCAGGAAACTGAGCAGGGCCACCGGCCGACCGGTCGGCCCGGCCGTACCGCCAAAGACGAATGCCTTGAAGGTATCCCAGTCGGTAATCCCGCCCAGGTTGCCCAGCGCCCCCAGCGAGGTGAAATCGTCCAGTACAAAGGGTCCCTTCAATCCGGGCCAGTAGGCGAGGACGGCGGCCAGGAAGACCATACCCCACGCAATGCTCGTCGCCGAGAAACGTGAGTCACGCCGCTTCTCCATTTCCGTACTACCCATGATTATCGGTATCCCTTTGATATTATTGGCTGTCATTCTAGCCCGCCCGTCGTGCGTTTCGATACAACCGGGTTCACACAGGCGTCATCACGTCATTTGCCACTGCCCCCCTCCGTGACGCAGAATAGTGCAATGGCAAAACCGGCCAGCGATATCACCCCGCAAGCGGCAGCTGCCGTCATGCACTATGAGCAGCCGCTATCCGAGCGTATGCGTACCTTCCTGCGCCTCGAATTCCTGTACCAGCAAATGCTTTACAACGGCGAGAGGGAAGCTGACTGGGCGACACGGGCAACCATCGCGACGCTTCTTGAGATCCTGGCTATTTTGTCTCGTGGTGATGTCCGCAGTGACCTTCACAAGGAGCTGGATCACCAGCTCGGCATTCTCGAACGATTTCAGAGCCAGCCGGGTGTCGACAGCGGTCGTCTCGATTCGCTGATTCACAACCTGGCGGCGAGTCGTACCGAGCTCAGCCGCATCGGGACGGCGTTCCTGAACCCTCTGAAAGACTGCGACTTCCTGAACGCCATCAAGCACCGCAGCGCCATTCCCGGCGGCACCTGCGAGTTCGACCTGCCCGAGTACAGCCATTGGCTGAGACAGCCCTATGCGCGCAGGCAGGAAGACATGAACAAATGGCTGGGCGCGATCCGCCCGGTTTGCGATGCCGCCACGGAACTGCTGTGGCTGATCCGCGAGAGCGCCGATCCCACCGAGAGAATGGCGGTGAACGGCATGTACCAGCACACTATGCAGAAAGACGGTAATTGCCGCCTGTTGCGCGTCAGCCTGCAAGGCAACGGCGCCTTGTTCCCTGAAATCAGCGGCAGCCAGCACCGCTTTACGATTCGTTTCCTCGAGTGGTCAACGATTAACAGGCGTGCGGTCCAGACCGGCCACGACGTGCCCTTCCGGCTGTCAATTTGCTAGTGATTCTGTTGTAGGGCTTCTACGACCGGAACATCTGCGGGCAGCAATTCATCAGCATCGAGATTTTCCCGCGGCACCCAGCGCAATGCCTGGCCCTCGCGACCGACGGGATCGCTGTTCCATTCACTCACGAGAAAGAACTCGATCGTGACGATTCGATCGTCGTACTCGTGGCGCAGATTCATGAACGGGGCACAGACGGTCACTTCGATACCCAGCTCCTCGGCGAGCTCCCGTGACAGTGCTTCGGCCGAGGTTTCCCCGGACGCGATCTTGCCCCCGGGAAACTCCCACATGCCGTTGAAGTCGCCGCCGCCGATCCGCTCCGCGATGAGCACCCGACCGACCGAATCACAGAGAATACCTGCGGCAACATTGAAGTGATTCATGAACGGCTGCGAATCAGCTCAGCCTGCCGTGGCACTGCTTGAACTTTTTGCCTGACCCGCAGGGACAGAGCTCGTTGCGACCGACCTTGCGGCCGTCGCGGACGAACGGTGTCGGTGCCGCGGCGGGCGCCTGTTGTTCGCCGCCGGACTGGCTGCCGCCACCCAGCGCCGACGCCTCGGCGTGCTGGAACTTCATGGCCTGGTCTCTCTTGCGGCGCCTTTCGAGTTCGGACAGGTCTTCCTCGCCCTGGATACGGACGCGCGACAGGATGCTGATCGAATCGTGCTTCACCTGCTCGATCATCTCGCCGAACATCGCGAACGCTTCGCGCTTGTACTCCTGCTTGGGGTTCTTTTGCGCGTAGGAGCGCAGCCCGATGCCCTGGCGCAAGTGATCCATGGCCGCAAGATGTTCTTTCCAGTGAAAGTCGAGTTGTCGCAGCATGATCTGCTTTTCGACACCGCGCATCAGCTCGACCCCGATCTCGGCAGCCTTCTTCTCGTAGGCCTTCTTCGCCTCGGCAACGCAACGCTCGCTGATTTGCTCGGCGGTCAGGGTGCTGTCCTCCCGGATCCAGCGCGCCACGTCCGCGCGAACGCCAAACTCGGCCTCGAGCGCGTTGCTCAGGCCCTCGGCGTCCCACATCTCCTCGAGGCTGCCCGGCGGGATGTGTTGTATCGCCGTTCCTTCGATAACCTCGTCCCGGATCGCTGCGATCGAGTCCTCGATCTCCGCGGCCTCCATCAGGTCGTTACGCATCACGTAGACAACCTTGCGCTGGTCGTTGGCGACATCGTCGTATTCGAGCAGGTTCTTGCGAATATCGAAGTTGTGCGCCTCAACCTTGCGCTGGGCGCGCTCGATCTGGCGCGTGAGCAAGCGGCTTTCTATCGCCTCGCCTTCGCGCATGCCGGCGCGGGACAGCAGGTTCTTGGTGCGCTCGGGATCGCCGAAGATCCGCATGAGCGTGTCTTCCATCGACAGGTAGAACCGCGATGAACCCGGGTCACCCTGTCGTCCGGAACGGCCCCGCAACTGGTTGTCGATACGCCGCGACTCGTGGCGTTCCGTACCGATGATATGCAGACCGCCCGCCTCGAGCACCTGGTTGTGAAGCTGCTGCCATTTTTCTCGTATGGCTGTTTCGTCTGCGCCTTCGCCTGCTTGTGCCAGTGCGGCATCCAGGCTGCCGCCGAGCACGATATCGGTACCGCGACCGGCCATGTTCGTGGCGATCGTAATCGCGCCCGGTCGCCCTGCGTTCTGCACGATGAGTGCTTCGCGCTCGTGCTGCTTGGCATTCAGGACTTCGTGCTTGATCTTTTTCTTGCTCAGGATCTTCGACAACAGCTCGGATGCCTCGATCGAGGTCGTACCGACCAGCACGGGCTGGCCACGCTCGCTGCAGTCGAGGATGTCTTCGACAATCGCCTCGAACTTGTCTTTCTCGGTGAGATAGACGAGGTCGGGCTGGTCGTCACGAATCATCGGCTTGTGCGTCGGGATAACGACGACCTCGAGTCCATAGATCGACTGGAACTCGAAGGCCTCGGTATCGGCCGTACCGGTCATACCGGACAGGTTGTTGTACAGGCGGAAGTAGTTCTGGAAGGTGATCGACGCGACGGTCTGGTTCTCCTGGCGAATCGACACGCCTTCTTTCGCTTCCACGGCCTGGTGCAGGCCATCGCCCCAGCGTCGACCCGGCATGGTACGACCGGTGAATTCGTCAACGATAACGACCTCGCCATCCTTGAGGATGTACTCAACGTCCCGCTGGTAGATCGCGTGCGCCCGGAGTGCCGCGTTGAGGTGGTGCAGGAGGCGGATATTGCCCGCGTCGTACAGGCTCTCACCTTCCTGCAGGAGACCGGCACGTGCCATCAGCAGTTCGACCTTCTGGTGGCCTTCCTCGGTCACGTGGACCTGTTTCGCTTTCAGGTCGATCGTGTAATCGCCGCGCGGCAGTAGCCTGCACTTCGCCGGTTTCTCGCTGCCGTCGACCAAGACCAGGTCCGCCTCGTTCTTTTCGGCCAGTGAGACTGCCTCGTCCAGCGTCATCACCGCGTCGTTACGGTCGGCAAGGACGACCCGGTTCGCCGGGATTTCGTAGTTCATCTTCTCGTCGGACTCTTCCTGCGCGGTGAGCTTCGGAATCAGTTTGTTGATCTGTGCGTACAGATCGGTACTGGCTTCGGCCGGACCGGAGATGATGAGCGGCGTTCGCGCTTCATCGATCAGGATCGAATCGACCTCGTCGACGATCGCGAAGTTCAGCTTCCGCTGCGTCTTGTCTTCGATGGAGAACGCGAGATTGTCGCGCAGGTAATCGAAACCGAGTTCGTTGTTGGTCGCGTACGTGATATCGGCCGCGTAGGCCGCGCGCTTGTCTTCGGTTGTCTGGCCGGACTTCGACACCCCGACAGTCAAGCCAAGGAACTCGTAGATGGGGCGCATCCAATCGGCGTCGCGCTGGGCAAGGTATTCGTTGACTGTGACGATGTGGACGCCGTCGCCGCTGATCGCATTCAGATAGGCCGGCAATGTCGACATGAGGGTCTTGCCCTCACCGGTGCGCATCTCCGCAATATTGCCGTCGTGCAGGACCATGCCGCCGATGAGCTGTACGTCAAAGGGACGCATGCCCATGGTCCGGACCGATGCCTCACGGGCGACGGCAAATGCCTCGGGCAGCAACTCGTCGAGCGTCTCACCGTCGGCGTAGCGCTTTTGCAGCTCGGCGGTCTTGCCCCTGAGGTCGCTGTCGGAAAGCGCTTGCAGGCCTTCCTCGAGGGAATTGATCTTCTTGACGACTTTTGAGTACTGACGCAGCAGTCGCTGGTTGCGGCTGCCGAAAATGCGAGTCAGGAAATTGGCCACACAGGGCTCCCGGTCAAACAAAGGCCGCTATTCTAAGGGGTAGCGACGCTATTTAGAATCGAATCTCGCTATTTATGGGCATAAACCCGAAACACAAGTTCCCGCAGCGGCAAAAGCCGCCGTTTCCGGTTCAGGGGTTCGTGATGATTATTTCGAGGTTTCGCGGATGAAATTCACCGGGTTTACCCGGCTGCCATCGCGCAGGACTTCGAAATGCAGGTTCGGACCCGTTGCACGGCCCGTTTCGCCCATCAGGGCAACTGTCTGCCCTTTCTTCACTTCGTCGCCGACGGCAACGAGGTTTTCTGAATTGTGTGCGTAGCGCGTCGAATAACCGTTGCCATGGTTGATCTCGACCATGACGCCGTAGCCGTAGCGATCGCCGGACCAGGTCACGACCCCGTCCGCGACAGCGACTATTTCAGCGCCGTGCTTGCCCGCGAAATCGATGCCGGTATGGTTGGCGGGCTTGCCCGTGAACGGGTCCGTCCGCTTGCCGAAATAGGATGACAGCCAGCCGGACTTGACCGGGCGACCCTGCGGATAAACACGCTCTTTGAGGTTCTGGTTCATCAGAACGGACTCGAGCACGTTCAACTGGGCCTCGCGATTGTCGAGCTGGTAATTCAGTGTCGTCATCGCATCGAGCACTTCGGGAACAGCAACGTTCGAGCCCGTCATGGGCTCCTCGGGACCGCCGAGGGCCGGATCCGAGTCGAAATCAAATTCATCGGCGTCGATGTCCGCCATTTCCGTCAGTCGGCGGCCCACCGCATCGAGGCGAATCATGCGGGCGTTCATCTGCGCGATGCGAATAGCCAGCGCATCGAGCGTATCTTCATTGCCTTGCCGGATGGCGGCGATGTACTCGCGCTGCGCGTCGAGCTCGCCGGTCAACTCACCCAGTTCCGAGGTGCTGACGCCGGAACCCGTGCTTGAGGAATAGTAGTACCCACCGATGAAACCGGAACCCATCACGACGAGCGCAAACGCGGCGGCCGCGAGCCCGGCGATCGGGCCCGACAGGCTGAGCTGACGGGGCTTACCAAAACCCTTGCCAAATAGTACTACGTTCATCGAGTATGCCCCGGATACGTTGCTGTCTTTGTACGCGTATGCGTGCAAGCCGCGAGATCACGGTCGATATCGCCGTGTTCGCTTCTTCGCGTTGTTTTAAACTTGCAGTCCCTGCTCACTTCGGTAGCCCCGCTGCCCTGCCTGTTATTGTCCAGGGCCGGTGGTTTTGCGTCCCCGCCTCGCAGCGGGTTTGCCTTTATCGTGTGCGACAATATGCATAATGTCGGAAATCATTACAAGGTTCTGATTCGTAAGGGCGACCTGCGTCACCCGCAACGGGAAAAAAGCGCCAACTGCGTCACATTTTTATGGCCTCAGACGAGCTGAAAAATCTGCTAAACCCCAATAGTGGCGGGGAGTTAGGCGACATCGTTCGCCGCGCCAGGGAGATGGGCGAGCTCACGCACGTTCTGAGCAAAGCACTGCCCGCCGAGTATGCCGGTGCAATTGTTGCCGCCAACCTCCGCGAAGATGGGGACCTCGTCATCATAGCCGCCTCCCCGGCCTGGGCGAGCCGGCTTCGGTACGAGGCAGAGACGCTACTCGAGGCGGCACGAGGCGCCGGACTCCGTCCCAACGCGTGCCGGGTGCGCGTCAGCCAGTCCTGAGCGGCCGCATCAGAACCGGCCTTTCGAATCCTGCCGTCGCTTTTCGCGGCGCCGCCGGGCGGCCGGTTGCGGTGTGCGGTACGCGATAGCCCGGGCCTGGAACGCGTATTCGATGGTGCCCACCATCCACAGGAAATAGCCGATCAGTTCGATAAACTCCTCGACCGCGAGCTTGACGATGCGCTGATAGGCGTCACCCAGTATCGACATCCACAGGGGTTCGTGGCCCACGAGCCAGACGAAAGCAAACAGGATCACGGCGCCGCAGAACAGGAACGTCAGCCCGGGCGACGGCCAGATGCGCGCCAATGCAATGCGCAGGCGTCGGCGGTGCCGGTAGGTGTACGCCATGACCAGCGCCCCGACGATCACCACCAGCACCTGCCAGAGGTTGTTGACGATGTATCGGTCAAGAAAGTAATCGAGCTCGCGAATCAGGAAAACCAGCGCCATGCCGCCGAACAGGAACGCGATCGGGCGTTGCGACGGGCAGTACCTCGCGACCCACCCCATGATGACGCCGCATGCACCAAGGATGATCGGCTGGATAATCTCGACCGGTGAAAACTCGCTCGTTCCGAGCACGTCGTTCTCATCGACGAAGACATACAGCTTCAGGCTGCCCGGAGACGCCAGCTCCATGTACGTCAGCGCCCACGTGACGAACGCGATGCCGAGGAAATACACGGGGTAACGAATCCAGGCCATACGAAACTATACACCTCGCGCCGGCTTCAGGGACGAAGGTCGAAAGTCGGTCCGCCCGACGCGTCAATAAGTCCGTGATTCACAAGAAATTTGCGGGCATCTTCGGCATCCTTTTCGAACCAGTCGCGCGTATTGCCGAGGCGAAAGCTGTAGCCCCACGCATCCATGTCGGCCATCAGGCGATCTCGCCCAACACCCTCGATGCAATCGGCGAGTACAACCTGCAGATAGCAGACGGCGGCTTCCTCGAGGTCGTCGCCGCCCGCATCGCGATCAAGGCCGTTGCGCCGCTCACCGTCCATGCAGATCACATGACAGGACTCGTGCAGGAAGGAATGAACCGGTGTATCGGCGCGCACGAACACAGAGCGCCCCACGACGCCGGCCTCCGCGTCGCCCCAAAAACTGCCCGTGATAGCGGCGTCATCCGCCTCGACGACAAGCGTCAGCCCGTAACGCGCCAACAGGGCCGCCAGCGGCTCGTAGCCTGAGTCGGCTACCGTAAGAACGCCGCTCAAAGCGTGGAGATTTGCTTCAGCACGATGCGCACGAGGTCATCGACAATGGCCTCGCGCAGCAGCGCCTCTTCCCGCGCCTTGCCGAGCACGAGCGTCGGGTCATAGGTGTAGTTGCGAGTCAGGGTCAGCGTCTGGTCATTCAGTAGCGGCCCGGAGCCGCCTTCGAGCGCGTACCTGATCGTGTAATAGACCTCGTACTCGGTCGGCACATTGCGCGCCGAGACGGACAGTACGCGCTGGTCCGTCTCGTCGAACGAGATCGTGAACGTCGCGGTTGCGTCGGCCGCATTGTCGACGAGGTCGACGCCGGACGACTGGAGGGCTGTGCGCAACTCCCGGTAGAACAGGCTGTGCGGGTCACTGGTCGCGATATGCGTGCGCGCCATGTCCGCAGGTGTCGTGAATGTGCCCTGCAGGTGGAAGCCGCAACCTCCAAGAAGCAACAACACAACCCATGCACTGAGCCTAGACAACGACGTTCACCAGGCGACCCGGCACGACGATGACCTTGCGAATTTCCTTGCCGTCCAGGAAGCGCTGGACGTTGTCGTCGGCAATGGCGAGCTTTTCGATGTCGTCCTTGCCGGCATCGGCGGGCACCGCGACCCGGCCACGCAACTTGCCGTTGACCTGCACGACGAGCTCGATCATGTCGAGCTCCAGTGCCGATGCGTCGAACTCCGGCCAGCGATGGTCGATCAGGGCGGTTTCGTGGCCCAGCGCCTTCCAGAGTGCATGGCAGATGTGCGGCGTCATCGGCGACAACATAAGCACGACGGCTTCGAGCGCCTCGCGCTCCACCGCGCGTCCGGCCTCTGCATCGTCGTCAAACCTGTTGACCGCATTGAGAAGCTCCATGGCGGCGGCCACTGCGGTATTGAAGCTGCTGCGGCGGCCGATATCGTCGCCGATCTTCGCGATCGTCTGGTGCGTCTTGCGCCGCAACGCTTTCTGGTCGTCATTGAGCGCCTTGGGATCGAGGGCCGCTACCGGGCCGCCGGCCGCATGATCGACCACGGCATGCCAGAACCGCTTCAGGAAACGGTAGCTGCCCTGCACACCGTCGTCGGACCACTCCAGCGACTGCTCGGGCGGTGCTGCAAACATCATGAACAGGCGCACCGTATCGGCACCGTACTTGTTGATGAGTTCCTGGGGGTCGACCGTGTTGCCCTTGTTCTTGGACATCTTGGCGCCGTCTTTGAGCACCATGCCCTGCGTCAGCAAGTTGGTGAACGGCTCGGACACGTCGGTCAGCCCCTCGTCCCGCATGACGCGCTGGAAGAAGCGCGAGTACAGCAAGTGCAGAATCGCGTGTTCAATGCCCCCGGTGTATTGATCGACCGGTGTCCAGTAGGCGGCCCGCTCGTCGAGCATCGCCGTGTCGTTATCCGGGCAGGCGTAGCGCGCGAAGTACCAGGACGATTCGACGAACGTGTCGAACGTATCGGTCTCGCGACGCGCGTCCTTGCCGCACTTCGGGCACGCGACATCGACGAACTCCGGCATGTCCTTGAGCGGCGACCCCGTCCCTGTGACCGTAACGTCCTCGGGCAGCACCACCGGCAAGTCCTCTTCGGGTACCGGCACGGCGTCGCAGTCGTCGCAGTAAATGATGGGAATCGGCGTTCCCCAGTAACGCTGGCGCGACACGCCCCAGTCACGCAGGCGGTAATTCACGGTCCGGCGACCGCGCCCTGTCCGCTCGAAATGGTCGGCGATTGCATTGAACGCCGTCTCATAGTCCATGCCGTCGAATTCACCCGAGTTGACCAGCACACCCTTGTCGACAAACACCTGTTCCTGGATATCGATCTGTGAACCGTCGGCCGGCGCGATAACCTGCTTGATGGCTACGCCATGCTTCCTGGCGAATTCCCAATCGCGTTCGTCGTGCCCCGGTACGGCCATGACGGCGCCCGTGCCGTAGCTCATGAGGACGAAGTTCGCGACCCAGAGAGGAACCTCGTCGCCCGTCAGCGGATGAATGGCGGAAATGCCCAGCGGCATCCCCTTCTTCTCCATCGTTTCGATGGTCGCCTCGGCGGCATCGGTCTTGATGCATTCCGCGACGAACGCGGCCAGGTCGGGATTGTCCTTTGCCGCCTTCGCGGCCAGGGGATGCTCGGCAGCGACCGCCATGTAGGTTACGCCCATAAGCGTATCGGGACGTGTCGTGTATACCGTCAGCGGTTCGTCTTCGCCCTTCACATCGAACGACAACTCGACGCCCTCGGAGCGGCCGATCCAGTTGCGTTGCATGGTCTTGACCGACTCCGGCCACCCCGGCATGCGGTCCAGTTCCTCGAGCAACTCATCCGCGTAGGCCGTGGTCTTCATGAACCATTGTGGAATTTCGCGGCGTTCGACGAGCGCGTCGGAACGCCATCCGCGTCCGTCGATGACCTGCTCGTTTGCAAGGACCGTCTGGTCGACCGGGTCCCAGTTGACCACCGAGTTCTTCCTGTAGACGAGGCCTTTCTCGAACATCTTCGTGAACAACCACTGCTCCCAGCGGTAGTATTCGGGACGACAGGTAGTGACTTCGCGCGACCAGTCGTACGCATAACCCAGCCGATCGAGCTGCCCGCGCATCTCGGCGATGTTCCTGTAGGTCCACTCGGCCGGCGGGACACCATGCTTGATGGCGGCGTTCTCGGCCGGCATACCGAATGCATCCCAGCCCATGGGTTGCAGTACGTGTTTACCCTGCATGCGCTGGTAGCGTGCGATCACGTCGGAAATGGTGAACACCCGCACATGACCCATGTGCAGCTTGCCACTCGGGTACGGGAACATCGTCAGGCAGTAGAACTTGTCCTTGCCCGGGTCTTCATCGACCTCGAAACTGCGCGCTTCCTGCCAATGGCGCTGGGCCTCCTGCTCGACAATTTCGGGCTTGTACGGGGTACTCATCGGTGTCGCTTGTTTGTGTGGGTGTGAAAACCCGCAAGCCTATCAGAGGCTGGCTCGATTGCGAATCCAGAACAGGCCGAGAATCGCCAGGCAGAAGCCGATAATGGGCCAATCGCCGCCACCGGCGTACGGCGTCATGCCCCGGTGCGGCTGGATATCCGCCGTCATGAGTTCAGGGACGAACTGCCTGCCCGTCTGCAGCAACGCGCCATCGGCGGCGATGAAAGCGCTGATACCCGTATTGGTGGATCGCAGTGTCGGGCGACCGAATTCGAGCGATCGCATGCGTGCGATTTCCAGGTGCTGGTGTGGCGCGATCGAGTCCCCGAACCAGGCGTCGTTGCTCACATTGATCAGGATGCCGGCCTCCGGCAGCGCGTAGCGTTGCTCGGCTGCGTAAGCATCCTCATAGCAGATCGCCACGCCGAAGCGCGTGCCATCGGCCGCTGTCAGCAACGGCTGTATCTCGTCACCCCTGGCAAGGTCCGAGTGCGGCAGGTTCTGCATCTTCATCCATTCCCGTACGCTCGGCGGTACCGGGAAATACTCGCCAAACGGCACGAGATGGCGCTTGCGGTAACTCTGGCGCTCAGCCGCGCCGATCAGCATCACGCTGTTGTAAATGCGCCCGTCCGCACTGCGTTCGAAGCTGCGTTCCAGGATGCCGAACAACACCGTCTGCCCGCTCATGCGTGCATCCGATTCCACGCGGGCGATGAAGCTCTCTACCTGGTCCTGCAGTGCGGGGATGGCGACCTCGGGCCACAACACGATGTCGCTGTCGGCGGCGCTCAACGTCGCGCTGTGGTAATACTCCATGATCGGCAGCAGCTGCTCGCGATCCCATTTCTTGTCCTGGGATACGCCCGCCTGCAGGATGGTCGCGCGGAGTGCCTCACCGTCCGGTTCGGTCCAGTCGACCAGCGCCAGGACGCCGCCCGCAAGCCAGGGCAGCAGGACCGCCGCGATACCCACTAGCCGGCCACGACCGGTAGCGGCCCTGACGGTCGCGATGATCGCTGCGGCGGAAAAGACGAGCATGAAGGACACGCCGTACACACCGATGACCGGCGCCCAGCCTGCAAGTGGCGCATCGATCTGGCCATAGCCGAGCGCCATCCATGGAAACCCGGTCAGTATCCAGCTTCGCACCCATTCGACCAGCGCCCAGGCTGCCGGCCCGATCAGTAATAGCTGCCAGGGCTCGCCTTCCGAAAGCCGGCTGATCAGCCACCCGCCGATGGAGACCAGAGACGCCATAAGCAACGCGAGACCCACCATGAGCAATATGGCGATCCAGAGCGCCGCGTTGCCGTACACGTGCACCGATATGTAGATCCAGTACGTTCCCGTGAGAAACAGCCCGAAGCCGTACCAGAAGGCATGCCCGGCCGCGTCGCGGGGTGCAACAGTCAGGCAGATGTGCAGAAGCGGAAGCAACAGCAAGGGCGCCAGTAGCGACCAGCCGAACGGTTCGAATGCCAGTGTCGTCAGCGCGCCGAGCACGAACGCGATAAGCCGGCTAAGCCTTGGCTTGTCCGCCGGTAACAGGAGGATGGGGTGAATGTCTTTCGCCACAGGCTTACTCGCTCGTGCGCTGAACCTGCAACGCGTCAATACGCCGCTTGTCGGCTTTCACGACGGCAAACTCGAAGCCGCCAAGCGATACTTTCTCACCGCGCCGCGGCAGTCGACCGAGTGCATGCATGACAAGGCCGCCGATCGTGTCGTACTCCTCATCTTCCAGCTCGCACTCGAAGTACTCATTGAAGTCTTCGACCCGTGTCAGGGCACGAACCGCAAAACTCGGCTTGCCATTGCGATCGCCGTCGGGACGGATGAACACGGCTTCCTCATCATCGTGCTCGTCTTCGATCTCGCCGACAATTTCCTCGAGAACGTCTTCGATCGTGAGCAGGCCGGCGACGCCGCCGTACTCATCAACGACAATCGCCATGTGATTGTGGCTGGCCCGAAACTCCTTGAGGAGAGCGTTGAGCCGTTTTGATTCCGGGATGACCGCCGCCGGGCGCAGCAGTTTGCGAATCGTTACTTCGCTGGCCGCATCCCTGCCAAAGTAGCGCAGCAGGTCCTTGGCCAGCAGGATACCCAGCACCTCGTCACGATCCTCGCCGATGACCGGAAAGCGCGAGTGCCCGGATTCGACAATCATGGCGAGGGTTTCATCGAATGGGTCTTCGATATCGATGACCACCATCTGGGACCGCGGCACCATGACGTCACGCACCTGGGTCTCGGATACCTCGAGGACCCCGGTGAGCATGCTCTTTTCTTCAGCGTCGAGTTCGACCTCAGACTCGATAAATGTCTGGATTTCGTCTCGGCTCCAGGGCTCGCCCGTAATCGCACGGCGGATGCGCGCAACCAGGCCAGGCGTTCCCGGGCCGGTGGTACTGGGAGGTTTGTCGTTCATAATCCGGTAATTCTATCAGGTCTTGCCTGACGCTCCATACGGGTCTGCAACGCCGAATCCAGAGAGAATGCGGACTTCGAGCGCCTCCATCTCGAGGGCCTCGGCGTCCGTCTCGTGGTCAAGTCCCAGCAGGTGCAGCGTCCCATGCACAAGCATGTGGGCCCAATGATCCGCTATCGCCTTACCCTGCACCGCCGCCTCGTCACGAACGATGCCGGCGCAAATAACGATATCACCCAGGGGCAGAGGCAGATCGCCCGGGAGCCCCGCCACATCACCCGCCGGAAAGGACAGCACGTTCGTCGGCTTGTCCTTGCCGCGGTAGCGCTTGTTCAGGGCGTGAATCTCGTCGACATCGACGATGCGTACAGACGCTTCGCAATCACCGGCGATGCCCGCGGCGGCGACTGCACCTGCTATCCAGGATTCGACCAGGTGTGTATCGGGAACCGCGTCGTCATCACAGGCACTCTGGACGTCAACCCGAACTGTCATGTTCTTCGTAGGCTCGAACGATGCGCTGTACAAGCTGATGCCTGACAACGTCTTTCGGCGTGAACGTCGTAAACGAAACGCCTTTCACATTGTTCAGGACCTCGATCGCGTTCCTGAGACCCGATAGCTGGCCATTCGGCAGATCGATCTGCGTGATGTCGCCGGTGACAACCGCCCTCGACCCGAAACCGATGCGGGTCAGGAACATCTTCATCTGCTCGACACTCGTGTTCTGCGCTTCGTCCAGAATCACGAACGACTCGTTGAGCGAGCGGCCCCGCATGAATGCAAGTGGCGCAATCTCGATCACGTTGCGTTCGATCAGTCGCGTGACCCGTTCCGCACCGATCATGTCATAGAGTGCGTCGTACATCGGTCGCAGGTAGGGATCCACTTTCTGCGAGAGGTCGCCGGGCAGGAAACCAAGCCGCTCCCCCGCCTCTACCGCCGGACGGACCAGCACGATACGCCGCACCTGCTCCGACTCCAGCGCGTCGACGGCCGCAGCAACCGCAAGATAGGTTTTCCCGGTTCCGGCAGGACCGATACCGAACGCGAGGTCATGATCACGAATACAACGAATGTAGGCAGTCTGGTTTGCACCGCGCGGACGAATCAGTTTACGACGCGTCTGGATAGAAACTTCTTCCTGCGCCTCGTCGGTATCGACCGCATCGTCATTCGCTTCATCCATAAAAGACTCCTGCAACAGCATATGCACTCGTTCGGGGTCGAGCCTCTCCTGGTCAGTCATTGCAAACAGCCTCGACAACACGTCGCCGCCGACCTCTGCCGCGCCCGGCAGCCCGGTAACCCTGAAACGATTTCCGCGACTGGCGATTTCGACATTGAGGCGGCGTTCGATTTGCCGCAGGTGTTCATCAAACTGGCCGCAGAGATTTGCAAGGCGGCCGTTATCGGCTGGCTCGAGGACTACGTCCCGAGAAATCTGGACAGCATTCAAAATCTGTATTTGTAACCTCTGTGCAGGAAACCACCTGTCAGGACGACAAGGGCGTTGCCACGTGCGGCAAAGAATCTATCAAGACAATAGACCATTGGTTCCGAGACTACGCTGCAGCCTCTTTGTTGGCAAGTCGACCACGTAGCGAATTTGGCAATGCTTCGGTGATAACCACATCGACAAAATTGCCGATTACCGAGGGATCCGCATCGAAATTGACCCAGCGGTTGTTTTCGGTACGCCCCGACACCTGGCTATCGCTTTTCTTCGACAGCTTTTCAACCAGCACGCGTTGTGTCGACCCGACCATGCTCCGGCTGATCTCCATGGCTTGCTGGTTGATACGTGCCTGCAAGAGCCGCAGTCTCTCTTTCTTCGTCGCGAGCGGCGTATCGTCGCTCAGCGAGGCAGCCGGTGTGCCCGGTCGCGCACTGAAAACAAAGCTGAACGACTGGTCGAAACCGATCTCGGCGATCAGGTTCATCAACTGCTCGAAGTCTTTATCGGTTTCGCCTGGAAACCCGATGATGAAATCCGAACTCAGACTGATACCCGGACGAGCCGCGCGCAGCTTGCGAATCTTCTGCTTGTACTCGAGTATCGTGTGGCCACGTTTCATGGCGGCAAGCACACGATCGGAACCGTGCTGTACGGGCAGGTGCAGGTAGCTCGCGAGCTTCGGTACCTCGGCGTAGGCCTGGATCAGGCTATCCGTAAACTCCACCGGGTGTGACGTGGTAAAGCGTATTCGATCGATACCCTCGATCTCGGCTACGTAGTAGATGAGCGTGGCAAGATCGGCAATCTCGCCATCGTGCATCGGCCCACGATAAGCATTGACGTTCTGGCCGAGCAGGTTCACTTCGCGCACACCTTGCGATGCAAGCGCTGCGACCTCGGCGATGACGTCGTCGAATGGACGACTGATCTCCTCGCCACGCGTATAGGGCACGACGCAAAAACTGCAGTACTTGCTGCAACCCTCCATGACAGACACGAACGCGGTCGGCCCTTCGGCACGCGGTTCCGGCAGCCGATCGAACTTCTCGATCTCCGGAAACGACACGTCGATGACCGACGACGACTTCGCACCCGCATCCGTAATCATCGTGGGCAGGCGATGCAGCGTCTGCGGACCGAAGACGACGTCGACGTACGGTGCTCTTTCCGTAATACCCGCACCTTCCTGGCTTGCCACACAACCGCCGACGCCGATCTTGATATCCGGGTTCTTTGCTTTGAGCTTTCGCCAGCGACCCAGTTCGGAGAACACTTTCTCCTGGGCTTTCTCACGTATCGAGCAGGTATTCATGAGCAACAGGTCCGCGTCATCGGGCGAGTCGGTCAACTCATACCCGTGTGACTCCCGGAGGACGTCCGCCATCTTCTCCGAGTCGTACTCGTTCATCTGGCAGCCCATTGTCTTGATAAACAGCTTCATACCTGGCTTCACTTGATAAAGCCCATGCTCTCGAGTTTGACCAATATACGATGCGCGGCCAGGTCGGGCGAGATGCCGATCGTATCGATGGCCATCTCGGGGTTTTCGGGTGTCTCGTAAGGGTCCGAGATGCCCGTGAACTCCTTGATCTTGCCGGCCCGCGCCAGCGCGTAGAGACCCTTGCGATCGCGTTCCTCGCAGATCTCGAGCGGCGTCGACACGTGGATCTCGACGAAGCCGCCCACCGGTTCGATCAAATCGCGAACGTAGCGGCGGGTCGACGTGTAGGGCGCGATGGGCGCGCAAATGGCGATGCCGCCGTTCTTGGTGATCTCGCTGGCCACAAAGCCGATGCGCTGGATGTTGAGGTCGCGGTGCTCTTTCGAAAAGCCCAGCTCGCTCGAAAGATTCTTGCGCACGATGTCGCCATCGAGCAGCGTGATCTGCCGGCCGCCGATCTCCATGAGCTTGGACATCAGGGCATTGGCAATGGTGGACTTGCCCGAGCCCGACAGGCCCGTGAAAAACACCGTGAAGCCCTGCTTGTGGCGCGGCGGGTGCGTACGGCGCAGCTCGGTCACGACATCCGGGAACGAGAACCACTCCGGGATTTCGAGGCCTTCCTGCAGGCGGCGCCGAAGTTCGGTGCCCGAGATGTTCAGGACGTGATCCGCGTCGGTCGCCTCGTCGATGGGGATGTACTGCGCCTTGTTCTCGGCAAACACCATCATGCGGAACGGCACCATCGAGATATCCAGCTCGTCGGCGTGCGCCTTGAGCAGCTCCTGGGCATCGTAGGGGCCGTAGAAGTCCTCGCCTTTCGAGTCCTTGCCCGGCCCGGCATGGTCGCGGCCGATAATGATGTGCGTGCAGCCGTAGTTCTTGCGGATGATGGCGTGCCAGAGGGCTTCGCGCGGACCGCCCATGCGCATCGCCAGCGGCAGCAACGACAGCGAAGTCGTTTGCTCCGGGTAATACTTCAGGATGTGCTCGTAGCAGCGCACACGCGTGTAGTGATCCACGTCGCCCGGCTTGGTCATGCCGACCACCGGGTGGATCAAAAGGTTCGCTTCGACCTCGCGGGCCGCACGATGCGAGATCTCCTGGTGCGCGCGGTGCATCGGGTTGCGTGTCTGGAACGCCACGACCTTGCGCCAGCCGAGCTTCTTGAAGCGCGTCCGCACTTCGGCCGGGCTTTCGCGCAGGTGCTTGAAATCGTAGTGGGTCGGCGCCTCGATGCCCCTCAGCTTGCCGCCCACGTAGACGGGGCCCGCGATGTTGTTGAGGAAGTGGACCGCCGGGTGCTTCTCGTCGGTCGTGCCGAATACGCCTTCGGCCTCCCTGGCCTTGTCCGGGGTCCAGATATCGCCCACCTCGAGCGTGGCAAGGATCACACCCTCGAGATCGCGCAGGGCCACCTTGTCACCCGGTTGCAGTTTGGCGGCGAAATCTTCGCTGACATCCAGCGTCACCGGCATCGGCCAGAGCACGCCGCTGGTGAGGCGCATGCTGCCGACCACCGCATCGTAATCATCCCGGCTGAGAAAGCCCTCGAGCGGCGAGAAGGCGCCGTTCAGCAGCAACTCGATGTCACAGAGCTGGCGCTCGGTGAGGTCCCACGACACGTAATCGCGTGCCGCCTGCTTCTCGGCCGCGGCCGCCGCCTCGTCCAGGTAGAGATTCTTCAGCTCGCCGCCATGCGGCTCTTTAAACGCGCCCATTGTCTAGATCCTGTGTAGAAAATTAATAAAGCCGCGCAGGCTAGCGATAACCCGCGCGGCTTTGAAATAGCGAATTGCTAGGGCTCTTCCTAGAACGGAATATCGTCGTCGAAGTCATCGGGACCCGGCGCAGGTGGCGTATTCCCGCCGCCTTGCTGGCCACCGCCAGAGCCTCCGCCGCTTCCGCCGCCGCCGAACGAACCGCCGCCGGCGCCGCCACGGCCACCGAGCATCTGCATTTCGTCGGCAATGATTTCGGTCGTGTAGCGATCCTGGCCGTCCTGACCCTGCCACTTGCGCGTGCGCAGCTTGCCCTCGACATAGACCTGCGAACCTTTGCGCAGGTACTCAGCTGCGATTTCAGCCAGGCGGCCGAACATGGCAACCTTGTGCCACTCGGTGCGCTCTTTCTGCTCGCCCGTCTGCTTGTCTTTCCACGACTCGTTGGTCGCGACGGTGAAATTGGTGACGGCCGAACCACTCGGCATGTAGCGTGTCTCGGGATCCTGTCCGAGGTTACCGACGAGGATGACTTTGTTGATTCCGCGGGCCATGTTGGCTCCTGTTCTTCTGGGACTGTATGTATAGGATTTCGCGGCCCCGGGCCGCGAGAGGGACACTATTGTAGAGCCTGCCCGGGCAATTGCTAGCCCGATTTCGGCGAATAAACGGCAAATTATTTGCGAAAACGACCGAAGCCCTGCAGTGCGAGCCAGATACCGCCCATCAGCGCGCAGACAAAAAACACGTCGGTCGGGCGACCCTGGCCCAGGAACCGCCCGCCAACCAGGCCACCGACGAATGCTCCCAGGAACTGGGCGCTCGAAAACACGCCCAGCGAGGCGCCGCGCACCGCCTCGTCCGCCAGCACCGAAAGCCGCGCAGGCAGCCCTGCCTCGAGGAAATTGAAGCCCGCGAAAAAGATGACGAGCGCAATGAACACGGGACCTGCCGAGAAGGAAAAGAACGTCAGTCCGAGCTGTGCGACGACGATAAACGTCACGGCCAGGCCGATCAGGTGCGCACGTCCCTGGTGATGATCCCGCATGATCATCGGCACTGCGAGAACGAGCGATACAATAAGCGCACCGATGTACATCTTCCAGTGCGTGGTGAGCGGCATCTCGAAACGGTCGTGCAGCAACAAGGGCAGCGCCACGAAGGTCGCCGTCATGATGGCGTGCAGCAGGAACACATAGAAGTCGATCCGCAGCAGATCGGCGCGAAACGCCGGCACCAGGCTCCAGCTCTCGCGGCGCACGGGTCGTGGAATGTCGGGCAGCAGCCGCAACAACAGTGCGGCGACCAGTGCCAGCGCGGCGGCCACCCAGAACAGCGCCAGCACCCCGAATTTCGCGGCGATCAGCGGTCCCAGGGCAAATGCGAGCATGAAGGACATACCGATACCGACGCCGAATACGGCCATCGACCGGGTGCGAACTTCCGGGCGTGTCGCATCGGTGATCAGCGCACTCAGCGTGGCCGAGATCGCGCCGGCTCCCTGCAGGAAACGACCGGCGACGACACCATGGATCGAATCGGACATGGCAGCGACGACGCTGCCGGCCGCGAAGATGACCAGTCCGCCGACGATGACGGGGACGCGCCCTATACGGTCCGACAGGGCGCCGAGCGGGATCTGGAAACCGGCCTGCGTCAGGCCGTAGGCGCCAACGGCGAGGCCGATCAGCAGCGGCGTGGCGCCCTCCAGGTCCCTCGCGTACAGCGACAGGACCGGCAGCAGCGCAAACAGGCCGAACATGCGGATCATCGCGATGAGCGCAACGACGCCAACCGAGCGGCGCTCGTCGGCGAGCATGGTAATGCCCTCGGGCTTTTCTGATTCCAAAGCGAGCTTCCTTTGCGCCGCGGAGGCGCGGCGGCGTATATTAGCAGGTTGTTCGCCCTCGACTTAAATCTCCCTGATGAAATCTGCAGAACGCAATATCCGAATCGCCGGCGCGAGGACCCACAACCTCAAGAACGTCGATCTCACCCTGCCCCGCGACCAGCTGATCGTGTTCACGGGACTGTCGGGCTCCGGCAAATCGTCGCTTGCGTTCGACACGATCTATGCCGAAGGCCAGCGCCGTTACGTCGAGTCGCTGTCGGCCTATGCGCGGCAGTTCCTGTCGATGATGGAGAAACCGGACATCGATCATATCGATGGGTTGTCGCCTGCCATTTCGATCGAGCAAAAGTCGACCTCGCACAACCCGCGATCGACTGTCGGTACGGTTACCGAGATCTACGACTACCTGCGCCTGCTATTCGCCCGTGCCGGTACGCCGAAGTGCCCCGATCACGATGTGACGCTCGAAGCGCAGACGGTCAGCCAGATGGTCGATCACGTGCTCGAATTACCTGAAGGCACAAGGCTCATGCTGCTTGCCCCGGTTGTTACCGAGCGCAAGGGCGAACATGTGCACCTGATGGCCGACTTGCAGGCCCAGGGATTCATACGCGCCCGTATCGACGGCGAGATCTACGAGCTCGACCAGCCGCCCGCACTCGATCTGCGCAAGAAGCACAACATCGATGCGATTGTCGATCGCTTCAAAGTAAAGGAGGACCTGCGCCTGCGCCTCGCCGAATCGTTCGAAACGGCGCTGCGGCTGGCCGACGGCGTCGCGCGCATCGTCTACATGGACGACGGCGACGCGGAAGAAATCACGTTCTCCGATCGTTTTGCCTGCAACATCTGCGGCTACAGCCTGACCGAACTCGAACCGCGCCTGTTTTCATTCAACAACCCGAGCGGCGCCTGCCCGGGCTGCGACGGCCTGGGTGTGAAACAGTTCTTCGACCCGGAGCGCGTCGTGGTTAACCCGGGATTGTCCCTGGCCGGTGGCGCGATTCGTGGCTGGGATCGCAAGACGACGTATTACTACCAGATGATCCAGAGCCTCGCCTCTCACTATGGCTTTGATATCGAGACACCGTTCAACGAGCTCAGCAAGAAACTGCAGGACATCGTGCTGCACGGTAGTGGCAAGGACAAGATCGAGTTCTTCTACGCCAACTCGCGCGGCATGCAGATCAAGAAGCTGCACCGCTTCGAGGGCGTATTGCCGAACCTCGACAGGCGTTATCGTGAAACCGAGTCAAGCGCGGTGCGCGAGGAATTGTCGAAGTTTCTCAACAGCCAGCCCTGCCCGGAGTGCCACGGGACGCGCCTCAACGTCGCTGCACGCCACGTGTTTATTTGCGGCCACTCGCTGCCTGAGATCACGAACCTGTCGGTCGGGCATGTGCGCGAGTTCTTCGACACGATGCATCTCGACGGCTGGCGCGCAACCATCGCCGACAAGATCGTCAAGGAGATTTCGGACCGCGTTGGCTTCCTGTCGGATGTCGGCCTCGACTACCTGTCGCTCGATCGCAGTGCCGAGACCCTGTCCGGTGGCGAGGCGCAACGCATTCGACTCGCCAGCCAGATCGGCTCGGGACTCGTCGGCGTCATGTACATCCTCGATGAACCCTCGATAGGCCTGCACCAGCGCGACAACCAGCGCCTGCTCGGTACGCTCACTCACCTGCGCGATATCGGCAATACGGTCATTGTTGTCGAGCACGACGAGGAAGCCATCATGTCGGCAGACTTCGTCGTCGACCTCGGGCCCGGTGCGGGCGTGCATGGCGGCCATGTGGTCGCGGCCGGTTCACCCGCGGAGATCCAGAAGGAGCCGCGGTCGGTGACGGGCCAGTACCTCTCCGGCAAGCGCGCCATTGCGGTGCCGGACGCGCGTACGCCGAACAATGCGGACAAGCAGATTCGCGTGCTGGGCGCATCCGGCAACAACCTGAAGTCAGTCGATGCCTCCATCCCGGTTGGCCTCATGACCTGCGTAACGGGTGTATCGGGATCGGGTAAGTCCACGCTCGTCAATGACACCCTGTACAAGGCTGTCGCCGAAGAGATCAATCGTGCGAGCCGCAACCCGGCGCCGCACAAGGCCGTGGAAGGACTCGATGCGATCGACAAGGTCATCGATATCAGCCAGAGCCCGATCGGGCGCACGCCGCGCTCCAACCCGGCGACCTACAGCGGCCTGTTTACACCGATCCGCGAACTGTTTGCGGGTACGCAGGAAGCCCGTTCGCGCGGCTACATGCCCGGGCGTTTCAGTTTCAATGTCAAAGGCGGTCGCTGCGAAGCCTGCCAGGGTGACGGTGTCATCAAGGTCGAGATGCACTTCCTGCCCGACGTGTACGTGCCCTGCGACGTGTGTCGCGGCCAGCGGTACAACCGGGAGACCCTCGAGATTCGCTACAAGGGCAGGAACATTCACGAGGTTCTCGACATGACCGTTGAGGATGCCGCCGTGTTCTTCCAGAACGTACCGGTCGTCGCTCGCAAGTTACAGACGCTCATGGACGTCGGCCTGACCTACATTCGCCTCGGACAAAACGCCACGACGCTCTCCGGTGGTGAAGCGCAGCGCGTAAAGCTCGCCAAGGAGCTGTCGAAGCGCGACACCGGCAACACGCTCTACATTCTCGACGAGCCAACGACAGGGCTGCACTTCCACGACATCGAGCAACTGCTCGGTGTGTTGCATCGGCTGCGCGACCACGGCAACACGGTGGTCGTTATCGAACACAATCTCGACGTCATCAAGACCGCTGACTGGATCATCGACCTGGGTCCGGAAGGTGGTGATGGCGGGGGCGAAATCATCGCGCAGGGAACGCCCGAGGACGTGGCTGCGACCAGGGGCTCATTTACCGGTGAGTTCCTCAAACCGCTGGTTAAACGCGCGGGCAAAACGAAGCGCAGCGCCTGAGTCCGTTCGCAGGTACAGCGACGGCTCGATGAGCTCGAGTTCCATTAACAGGAAACGACCGTCGGGCCCGCGCACCCAGTCTCCTCTGCCGTAAACAGGCTGTGGATCCACATGCGAAAACACACGGCGGGCGACATCCAGCAAGCCGTCGGGGGGTGCGATAGGCCTGATATCGGCACCGTGTTCCTCCTGGACGCGAAAATCGCCTGCCCTGGGCGTCTTCAGGATCGCGTGGCTGTACTCACCGCTGAAGAAGAAGAGTGAATACTCACCCTCCTTGCAGATGCCTTCGATGAACGGCTGCACGATGAACGCACGTCCGGCAAAGCATTCCGCCAGGTGCGCGAGCCTGTCATCCGCAACGGGATTGGTCAGAACGAAGGTATCCTTCGCATTGGCGCCGACGGTAGGCTTGATGACGACCCTGTCGACGTCGTGCGTGGCGAAAAAACCCGGCACATTGCGGGTATCGAAGTCGTCGTACCAGCTGCTCGGTACGATGTCGTCCCCGCGCGCCGCGACGTCCTTGAGGTAGGACTTGTCGAGATTCCACCGCACGGTGGAAAGTTCATTCAGGAGTACGGCACGGCTCGCGTCGATGCGTTCCAGCACGCGCAGGAACTCGTCGGCGAATGCCGGGTAATCCCACGGCACGCAAATGTACACGGCGTCGAACGCGTTCCAGTCGGGGCTGCTGCGCCAGGGCACGCACTGCACGTCCCAGCCGAGCGCTGCCATCGGCTCAAGGCTCAGGTGAAAATCGGTTACGTAGTCGCCCATGTCGTCCATGACGAGGTACGCGGCACACTTGTCGTTCATGCGGTCCTGCTCCGCTACTGGCGCTCGGCAGGCGCCTCTTCTGCTTTCGAAAACGTGCCATCGGTAAGGAATGCGATGGTCAGCTCGATGGGCTCTTGCATACGCATCATGAACGCGTGGGAATGCTCGACCACGACAAAGTCCGTCATGCCTTCGAGCTTGGTGTCCTCGACCGATACGCGCCCGTCATCCGGATTGGGCAGAACGGCTGACGTGATCGGGTCGATCGTCCGATTTCCCGCGATGACGCCCAGCTCGAAATCAGCCGGCCCCAGTTTGAGAGGAACGCTGTCCTCACCTTTGCCCAGCTGCCGACCTGACGGGCCATTGATCCAGTCATAGCCGGGTACGTCGACCATTTCGTCGGCGGCGACGCTGCCCTGGTTCGGCGGCCCGAGCATGACGACGCGACCGAGGTCCGGGATCTCGTTGGTACTCAGGTACTGACGCACCAGGATGCCGCCAAGCGAATGCGTCACGAAGTGGATCCTGTCCACACCTTCATGCTCACGACAGGCTGCCAGGCCGTCCGGCACCGCGATGTCCGCAAGTTCCTCGATCGTGTGATCGCGCGACGGGTAGTCGATATTTGCAGTAATGAACCCGGCCTGGTCGAGCTCTCTCTGCATCTTGTTCATCGATGTCGCCCCGCGCATCAGGCCGTGCAACAACACCACGCAGTCGTCCGCCTGCGCGATACCGGCGGACAACAGGAGTACGAGAACCAGGAGCAGGCGTTTCATAGACACTCAGACATCGGCAACCAGGCCGCGTTCACGCATTTGACGATCATGCAGGCGGCTGAGGAGAAGCAGCGCCGCTACCGCACCGAACAGTGCCCATCCCATATCCGACTGGGTGTCCCAGACATAACCCTGCGTCCCGAGGAATGCCTCTGCGGCCTCGTCGGACAGCAACGCTACCCACCATTCTATAAGTTCGTAAAACGCGCTGAAGCCCAGGCAAAAACTGACAATGAAGAAATCGCGCCACCTGGCAGAGTTGAAAACCTGCAGGCGAATCATGAGCTCGCGCGCAATCATCGCCGGGATAAACCCCTGTGCGAGGTGCCCCAGCTTGTCGTAGTTATTGCGCGTACCGTCGACGAGCTCGCGCACCCATTCCCCCAGCGGTACTTCCGCATAGGTGTAGTGGCCACCGACCATCAGGATGACGCAATGCACGAGGATCAGCACGTAGACGAGGCTTGTCAGGGGAAACCGTTCGCGCGTAAACCAGAGAACGATCCCACCCAGGACGGCCGGCGCTACCTCGAGGCCCCAGGTAACGGTGTCCTTTGGCCCGATGCCGGACCACACGAGGACAGCCACGAACGTGCCGATCCAGACCCACCTCATGCCGTGTCGTCCTTTCTCGTCCGCCAGAAACCGTCGCTGCTGAATTTCTCCCAGACCCACGGCAGCCAGCGCAGCAGCGCGAAACTCAGCCACAGCGCCCAGGCGAGGATAAGTGCCTTGTAGATCCAGATTGGCACGGTGAACGCGGTCGCAACCGGCAGCGCGGATTCACTGCGGTCGGCAAACCAGCCGAGAATCGAGCCGTAGGAATGATGCCCGGTCACGTGCATGTCAGGCGTACCCAGCAGGCCCTGCGGCAGCGCGACGGCTACCGCCAACAAGGCAACGATCGTGATGCCGGCGATGCTCACCTGGAGAACGTCGAATTTCCACCAGCTCAGATCGGTAGCGGCAATGCGTTCGCGCGCCCCGCAGGCCAGCAGCCAGATCGCCACGAGGGCAAGGACGGGCCAGTTGAAGGTACTGAACCCAAGCCCCAACAAGAGCCACTGCCAGCTGTTCAGCGGCGCCAGCCCGGTGCGCCCGAGTAGCAGCGCGAAGACGATCAACACGGCGAGTTCGGACCAGTAAAGCACCGCGGGTCCGAGCCGCGGCCCGCGCGTCCCGATCAACCACCTGTCGTCCGGCAGCTGCAGCGACATCTCGATATTGCCGGCCGGCGCCCCGAGATCGACCTCGGGCGTCATGGTCCGGAAACCCATACCGCCGCTCGATCGCCACGCGATACTGACGGCGTGCTCCCCCGGCAGGATCGGCAAAGTGAGTTCGCCGTTCTCGGCGCGCAGCGTCTGATCCCGTCCGTCGATCGTCAGCGACGTCATTTCCGCGTCACCCGGCAGTCGAATGACGTGTTGCGCGCCACGTGTACTGCGGTATTGCAGCGCCAGCACCACGTCGCTCGACCGGCTCCCGCGCGTCGTGGTCATTGCGACCGAGTCGAATGCCAGCGTCGATCCTGCACTGGCTTCGGGGCGCGTTGCCGTGAGCGTCAGTTGCTCGCCGCCACGTGGATCGAATTCGGCGACGCGCACATCGCTGTTGCTTGCACCGCTGTTGCTCTCGGGCAGACCCTCGAAAGAGGCGTTCCAGATATTACCGACGGCAAAGCGCCAGGTTTCTTTCCAGGGAACGCCTTGTCCTGCTGTCAGCACCAGGGGCGACTGCCGCGGCAGGTTCGAGACCCAGCTCACCGAGTACTGGCGCGGATCCATCGACACGAGGACGCTCTGGTCGGTCACGGTGAAATCACCACTCACAATGGTCTCGCCATCAAGTAACGGCACGTCGAGCGTGAGCGCACCCTGCGCCGGTGCGACACGGGTAACGGTTGTTCGTACGCGCCAGTCGAGGTCCAGCTCAATCGTGCGTTCGATCTGGGCGAACGGTGGGAAGCGGCTGCTTTCCCACCGCACGACATCGCCGCTCTCATCGGTCTGCAGGCGTGTCAGTTGCAGCGACCCGGCAAGCAGGCGGCGATCCTTGACGCCGGCAACGAGCCAGCCATCGCTTGCGACAGTGACGACGCGTGCCGGTGTCGGGAACGGAACCTCGAGGCTGTCGACGGCCGGCACCGGACCGCGCAGGTCGACGCGATGCCGGCCCGGTTTCATGGACAACCAGAACGAGCCGTTGGCCATGCGCAAGACGCGCGCGTTGCCGGCGCCATTGACCAGGACCGCGTCAGGGCGCCAGCCCTGCGCCGAGCCGGGCAACGGTATGCCGACCTCCTCCGTCGCATGAATGTCCAGCGTCATGCTGATCGTGTCGGCATCGACGCTCACCTCGGCAGCTGCGATTTCCGCACAACGCGGCACGCAGTCGGGCATCTCGAGCAGGCGCTGCTCCAGTTGTCGGAGCAGCTCGGCATCGGGCATCTGTGCCTTGGCCTGCGGGCTGGCGGCGAGCAGGAACCCGCACAGCAGGACCGCCACCGAACTGGCTGCCTGGCTGCGGCCCAGCACAAGACCACCGGGAAGCGTCCAGCGGCGATTGACGATCTCTGCCGCAATAACACCCGCGAACAACAGCAGCAGCCCGACCTCGATGAAGCGCAGGAGGCTGACCAGCCAGCTGGGCAGGATAATCAGCCGCATTTCCTGCTCGG
>CBDUMZ010000011.1:0-66301 GCA_965368465.1 uncultured Chromatiales bacterium | reverse complement strand
TGTGCGACGAACACAAGAATCCAATCGAACTACGATAGCGATGTGGATTTGAGCCAATACAAGACCTTTGGCTTTAGTAGCCAAACTGAGTTCGAAGATTCTGACCTGGCCGGCGACCTGGAGCTCTACTTCAGTGCGGCCGTCATGCAAGAGCTGCACGCAAAGGGGCTCGCCGAATCCGATGATCCGGACATCCTCATCAACGTATCCGTAGACCTTGAAGAGGTCAGTCGGGCGCCCTTAAGGGGCACTATTTGCCCCAGGTACGAGGACTACTATAGTCGGGAGTTCAACTTTAGTTACGGTGGTTTCACTGGCGAGAGCCGCCGAACCATGTGCATCTACACAGAAGGACAGGTCATCGTCAAGTTGATGGATGCCGCAAGGAACCAATCGATCATGGAAGGCGTCTCCCGGGTACGCTTAGACAAGAACGACAGGGGTGCTAACTTGCTGTTGTCAGCGAGCTATGACGTCGCCACGATGTTCGGCGAATCGCCAGCCCGTGATGGCCGCCCGACTTCCAGTATGGCCAGCAACTACTCCAAAGCGTTGGATGACCATTGAGAGGACACTTGTCTTCGACAAAAAGGTTGTTCTTATCTCAGTAGTTGTTGCGGCCCTATCTACCCGCTCTTGGCTCGGCGTTCTCGTACCTGAGTAGACGAATGAAGATCTCACCCTTGGGAAAGGGCTGAGACCGACGAATGAGCGGCTGCCTCTTAAGCCAGCGTCCATTGCTGGCACCCAAATCATACCGACAGATTCTATCCAGCGTCGGGCAACTCGACGAGCTTGAACGTGGACCCTCTCTCGCCATGCACTACCACGGAGCATTCTCCCCAACTAGCAGGGATCTTCCAGACGACGTTCTCCCTGGCCTCATCCACGTATCGCTGCCATTCGCAGCGTAGCTCCAGGTTCCCTAGTGCCCCGTTTACGTCAGTAATCTCGAAAGCGCGTCGCATTGGCCTGTATCGCCATTGCGTAGTGCATGTTTCGCAACCCCTGTCGCTACCGATTTCAGCCAAGCTATACAGAAGCTGACTGCTATCAACAAGAGACTGGATATGCCGAATTACAGGGTCTAGTTCTGATGTATCCGCGCCATCAATCGCTTTCAATTCGGAGTACGCATCCAGGGCCTCAGCGAAATTGCTCTTCAGGATTGCCAGAGCAATGTGCGTCGTCAGGAGTCCTGCTCTTTGTTGATCTGGAACAAAGCCGCTCGGGATAGCCAATGCTCGCCGAACGGCAACTAGTTGCATTTCCCTGTCGCCCTGGATCTCAGCTATACGCGATTTTAGTGCCCACAGCCAGGACAGTTCGCTCAACGACAGTCCCTTTGACTGGAGAGCATTGTCTAGCTCTGCACTCGCCGAATCAACTTCGCCTCGATCAAGGGCCTTACCGATCCTCTTGTATTTTCGATAAAAGCCTCTGGACACTCCTGCCTCAGCACCCTCAACGGTGAATGATATTCTGACCGCCGTCTTGCATTGCTGTACTGGCTCGCCGTTCAGCAATGCTGGTTCATAGCGCCAGTTTTCTACGGTTCTAATCGCAGCACGCTCAAACGCACGCGAGCCGCTCGAGGCTTCTATGACTGGCTCAATGACCTCACCCTCTTTCGTGACCACGAAGTTGAGGTCCACCCATCCCTGTCGCCCGTCTTCAAGCTCATACGGAGGATATCGTGGAGGCGTACGTTGAACGGGTTTGGCGTAGATTCGATGCGAAGAGATTCCATCGGCAATCACTATTGGTGCGATCAATGTGAGTACGAGAATCCGAAAACACATTCTCATTCTTAGTGTTCCTTTGGTTCACCGACGTAGTTATCATGTTAACTACGTCGATCTTTCGCAACTGTCGAGCCGCCGGTATTGGCCGGAAGGCACTTAACGATTGCGCGTTCTCACCGGGCTCTGAGGCCGCGAAGTGTTGAGCAACTGTTGTAGAATAGCCGCAGAACACCGGGAGCTCTACCGTGACAAACCGGGATGCACAATACGTCATCGACGCCATCGATCGTTATCGGGCTGCGAACAATCCACCAAAGGTCTTTTTCGGCGACCGGATTCCGCAGGACACGCTCGACAATGCCATAGCGACTTTCGCCCAGCTCGCCGCCGAGGAGAAAGTTCTGTTGCTGGTTCCGGCGACGGCCTCCGGCAAAGCAGGATTCCTGTTTACCGATCAGGCGCTTTATTTCGGCGAAGCCCTCGGGTCCGAGCCGATGCGTATGCCGTGGGACGAGATCACTGCCGTAAGGCGCGAGCGCAAGTGGTTACAGATCGAATCCCGGAACTGTGAAATCAAGTGGGACCTCTCCGCGACGCTCCTCTGGGAACGTAGCCGAAGTGCCATTGCCGATGTCGTCGCCGGCGTACTCGAGATGGTGCTGCACGACCAATCTGCATCGGAGGAAGTCGGGCGTGCGGTGGTCGTCGAAGTGGCCGAGGACGCGACGGTCGACTGGCCCAAAGTCGTTTGGTTCCATGCCCCCGTGATTCTCATTGGTGGCTGCCTGATACTGCCGATTCTATACCTGGTACTTGCAAACTGGGGCGCATTCGGTGACGCGTCCTACCGCCTGTCGGCCAAGGGCAGCGACCGAATGTTCCTGGGGCTCTTGTCCATCGCGCCTGTCGTCTATGCGTTCGGCACGTCACTCCGGTTTTCGATTGGGCGCTTCATCGGGGCTGTCGTACTGCTCGGGTTTTTGCAAGTCACCGTCGCGTTGCGAAGTGCCGTTCTCGGCGGTGCGGCGCTGCCAATATCACTGGGTGGTGGCTTCGTTGGCATCGTCCTTGCCTATGCGCTCGGCCACGGCGGGCTCAAGGTTCGGACTTTACTCGGCGCCGCATCGATGCGGCGGCTCGTTTGGATTGCAGGTATCGTGATCGTCGTGAGTATCGCCACGCTGGTGGCGCGCGATAACGTTCGGCGCATGCAGTATGAAGCGGAAAACAAGGCGCGCCAGGAAGCAGAAACCGCGCTGCGGAACGAGTACTGGGCTGCTCTTTTCAACACACTGCAGGAGGCTGGCTCCAGCGTCGATACGGCGACAAAGCGCAACGCTTTGCACGGGCAGGCGACACTTTACTGGCAATTGACGGAGCAGATTGAGTTGTCGATAAGCCAGTGGCCCTGCGTCACGATAGCGTTCGAGAGTGGCGACGATCGACTTCCCTACATCGACCAACTGCTGGCAGACAGGGAGCGCGTGGAAGCACGGCTGGGTCCAGACTTGAAGTGGTCGGAACCGGAAAAGCAGCGCGTGTACGCTGGCGGGGGCGTCAGTGAGCGCGAGGTGAGCAATCTGCCGCGGTACTGGAACAACGGCAAAGTGTGGAACTGCCTCGACGCCGGGGAAGACAGCAATTCCGCGTACAAGGACCAGGCCGACTGGCCCCGGCAACATGCGTGGATTGCGGACCAGGTGGATGGGTTCGTTAGCATTCTGATGACCAAAGCGAGCGCACCGCGCGCGACGCCAACACCAACCGAAAGACCCGTCGTCAGGCAGGCCAGCGACCCGCTCGAGCAGCAACATACTGATGCCGAGATGCAGTTGGCAGCCGTAACCCAGACCTGTTTCGATCTGGACAAGGCGATCGCTGGTTTGGAAGCGCGACTGGTTAGCCTGGAATCCGAGTTGGCGGACCGTGCGGAGCAGATGAGCGAGGTCCAGCGCATGGCCAATATTGAGGCGCTACGAGCCGACCGCGCCTCATTGTCGGATGTTGTCTTGGACAGGGCAGAATGCGAGGCGAGGCGGGTGAACCTGAAAGCCCATGTCGAATCGCTGGGTTCAGAATGACCGTGTGATCGGTCCGGTCCAATTCGGACGGTCGCAACATGTCCCGGGTATCCCAGTGTTATTCTCGGTCCCTCTGCGCCAGCGACCACTCGGCGTCAAATTTGGCTGCACAAAGCATTAGGAGCGATTTGATTTCCTTCAGTAATTACCTCAAGCAACTCAGCAAGTTCGTTTTCACATCGTCTGTCGTATTGGGATTCATCGTTGGCGTTTCACTCCTCGCCGCTGGTGAAACGACGATGGAGATCGATTTGACATTCGAATTCGGACGGTTTGATGGCGTTTGGTTCATCCTTGGAATCCCCATCGTGTCAATACTCGTCTTCGTCATTCTGTCGCCGCTGTCCTTTCTGGTTCATCGACAGTTGTCGAAACGACGAGCGAAGGACGTGCTTCGTGACGCCTGACATGATTATTAGGGGCTGCCTCATGTTGCATAGCCGTCGTTCCGCCGGTCACCTGCTCTGAGATAGAATGACGGCTCCGTATTCGAACGTAAGGGAGGCCCACCTGAGCTCGGAAGGCAGATGTGCGAGTCAATGAAAGAGGCCTGCGAGAGAGACCCCTACGGAGAGGATTGCCAGAAAGCTCACAGGATGGTCACCAAAGGTTAGTGGTGCAGGATTGCCCGGATGACGGCGTGGTCCAGGATGGCGGAAACAGGGTTATTGCGGGTAAGAGAGGGTCTCTTGCCGCCCGCCAGCGAACGCAGGGCCATCTCATCTTGACGAGTTCGTGTCGATCTTCAGTTGAGCGGCGCCAGGTCCGGTAGCTTCGCATAGCCTTTACAGGATTCGGTTGCGCGCCCCAGCGCGGCACGTGCCTTGTCGAGTTCACCGCGTTCGAGGTAGGTTTGCGCCATGCGGCGCAGCGCCGATGCCGATACCAACTCCGCGGCAATGGCGTCTATCTCATCGTCAATGGTACGCAGTACGGACCGGGGCACCAGTCCGGCATCGAGTTTCGCCAGCATCGTGTAGTAGTAAGCGCGCGCCGACTGGTCCGCGACGGGCGCGGTACCCCGCAGGTAGTCGCGCTCTGCGATCTCGGCGGCCCGTACGTAGGCAGCAATTGCCTTCTCGGTATTTCCCGCCTGGCGATACGAATCGGCGAGATTGCCCCACATCTCGTGAATCTCCGGGTTGCCGTTTGCGACCGAGTCGATCGCCTTTTGCCGCAACTCCGCCGAGCGCTCGAAATCGCCGAGGAAATAATATGCCTGGCCCAGGAACTCGTCGCCCACATAGGAGTTCGGGTTTAACGCCTGTGCCTTCGCATACGCTTCACGCGCGCGCTCGAGATCGCCGTCGCAAAGGTAGAAACTACCGAGGTTGGCCAGCACGTATTCATTCTCGTCTCTCGCACGTGCAGCTTCGCTCGCCTCGATGGCGCCAGGCACGTTGCCGTCGAACCACTCCATCGTGGCGAGAAAGAACAGCGGCTTCCAGACATACGGGTCGACCTCGGCGGCGCGCCTCGCATTGCCCTTGGCCGCCAGCAGGTGTTGGTGATCGCCTGTCTCCCGGTAGGCTTCGAGCTGGCTCGACGCCAGCCCTGCGAGCGCTATCGAATCCCTGGGATGCCGCAGGATCGTCTGCTCGTAGATCGCAACAGCCTCGGCGTCGCGCCCCGTGCGTTGCAGGAAATGGGCATGCGCCGCGGCAACCACACGGTCGTCCGGATCGAGTTGCACGGCCTGGCCGCAGGCGAGCGACGCATCGTTCAACGCGCGCTCTTCGCTGTCCATCCAGTGCTCCTCGAGCAATGTCTGGCACAGGCCCGCATGCGCACGCGCGTAATTCGCATCCCTGCGCAAGGCAGCCTCGAACCGGCTCTGCGCCCGCTTTATATTCAGCTCATCAGACGGAGCGTCGAGGTAGCGCTCGCCCTCGAGATAATCGTCCTGCACCGGCGCGAGCGGAAAATACGTGGCCGCGGTCTCGGGGACAGGCATGCCCACGGCACGTCGCACGGCCAGCGCCGTGTCGTTCGCTATCGACGCCAGCGATTCGGACAGGGCAACGGTCGGTACGCTGTCGGCCCAGACCTGCTGGCGGACGCCACCTCTGAACAGGTACGCGCGTACCGCCGTAAGCCGCCCGACCTGCTTGAACTCGCCGTCAACGACCACGTCCGTCCGCAAGCGGGTAGCGGTCTCGGCCGGATCGCGCGACTGGGTAAGTACGTCTGCGGTCGGGCGCGCGACATTGAAGTCATTCGCGAGCACGTTGCGCAGGGCGTTGCTGAACGCGCTGTCCGTGTCGCCGACAAAGGGAATGACTGCTAGCGTCGGCGCGCCCATGTCGAGCCCGACCGGCGAGCTTTCCATCGCGGTATCGGGGCGGGTTTGCGGTTCGAACCACCAGCGAATTCCGAGAACCAACGCAAGCACGACGACAGCAGCAATGAGCGTCAGGCTTGTGCGAGGACGCGATCGCGTTTGATGTTCTGCGGCGTCCGTTGGCAGCTCGTCCTCGTCCGCCGACTTGTACAGGGAGTAGGCATCGACGCCAAGTGCGCGCGCGACGCGCTCGAGCGTCGTCGGGTCGACCGGCAATTCGCGAAACACGCGGCTTACGACGTCCTTCGGCGCGTTATCGAGCTCCTCGATATCCGCGATGCGTTCGGCGAGAGCCGCCTGGGTCTTGAACCCGGCCGCGGTCAGGGCGTGTGCCAGCTTAGCTCGCGAGGCACGAACACCACGGTTTCTCTGTCCGCTGTTTGCCGGGCTCATGGGCTCAAATCATATAGCAAAACGGGAAAGTCGCGCTAAGTGCCCCTAAGTTCGGCTAGCTGTCGATGCGCTGGCGCCCGCAGCTGGCCTATGTTTTGGGCTCGGAGGCGGCCAATGCAAACGAAAACCTGCGCAACCCTGTGTCTGGCCATTGCGCTCGCGGGTTGCGGCGACGAACTCACAGGCACCTACGCGGACGACGCGAACGTAACTCGCTATGCGTTTGCGGGGAATGGCGCTGTGAGGATCCTTGTTCTTGGCAGCGAGGTCGACGCCGAGTACCGCCTTGACGGCAACAAGATCCTGGTCAGTAGCGCACAGGGCACGGTGGTCCTGACTCGCCGTGATGACCGGCTCTACGGGCCCATGGGTCTCGAGCTCATTCGTCAACCCGAATAACCCGGAAGGAGAATACGAAATGGCACTAGTAAAAATATCAGGCCCGGTGAGCAATTTTCGCGAGGAGACCAAGGTCACGAGTTCTCACACATACAACAGTGGTTACACCCAGGTCCGGACCGAAAAGGAAATCAATTTTCGCGTCGGTAACAAGCCCGTGACGATGAAGATGCAGAAGTCGATGGAACTGACCAATGGCGACGAGGCAACCGTTGTCGGTAGCGACACGCGGGGCGGCGTCAAGGCCATTCTTGTACGCAACGACACCATCGACATGATCTACGGATACAGCACCTGGTTCCTCATGATGTGGGCAGCCATCCTGACGCTTGTGGGGATCGTGACAATAGGCGTCTTCGTTGGCTTGCTGCTGACACCGCTCGGCCTGTACCTGTTCTACAAGGCATACCAGCACAAACAGGCTTACGAGATGATGGCGGCATGACGGGCGCCAGCGGTATCAAGGCGCTGCTCACGCGCAAGAAGATCGTGGCGGGTACTATCGCAATCGGCGGGATGATTGTCGGCGCCATCGTTGGCATCGCCGTCCAGGCCGGCGTTGAAAGCACCGGCCTGCTGGGACCGTCCGTCGAGGCGCTGCTCGAAGAACAGGAAGCGAACTTCAGCGATATCAATGCGCGCCTCAGCGAACTGAGAGACCAGTCGAGCGATCCGGCAGTCAAGCAAAGCCTTGCCGACCTCGAGAAGCTGCTTGCCCGGCAAGGCGAGCTGCAGGCAAAGGCCAATGGTGAGCTGGCCTTTCTCGGGGACCAGGTCGCCAACCTGAGGCAAGCCTCGCTCGACGAGCGCGGTTTCTCAGGAGGCGCGGATTTCTGGCTGGCCTCGGGCGAAAGTGTTGCCGTCGGTGACAGGACCAACGTGATGGGTGTTACCCGGGTCTGGGGCGAGACGGTGGACGTCAATCTCAATGGTCAAAAGTCACGCATGAATGTCGGCGACTCGGTAAGCACGGAGAGCTGTACCGTGTTCTTCCGGCAGGGGCGGCGGCCCGACGATGGTCGCGTCGGGTTTGATGTGAGTTGCGGGTAGCGCTACCGTGTAAGCTCGATCGATCTCGCGGTCAACGGTCTGGGGGGAACGCATGACGGACGAACCACAAGAGCTGGCGCCTATCGCGGCTTCGATGCGTATCGATGCTATGGATATCCTCCGCGGCTTTGCGCTGATCGGCATCCTGTTGATGAACATCGAGTGGTTCAACCGGCCCATAGCGAGTCTCGGGGGCTTTGACAAAAGCCTGGTGGGTTTCGACCATGCGTTCGGCTGGTTGGTCCGGTGTTTCGTAGAGGGCAAGTTCTACAAACTCTTCGCATTGCTTTTCGGTATGGGCTTCGCCGTGATGCTGATCCGTGCAAAGGAGGCCGGCAGACCTTTTACCGCGTGGTTCGTACGCCGCATGCTGGTCCTGCTTGTCATCGGCCTGCTACACATGATCTTCCTGTGGAACGGCGACATCCTGCACGACTATGCAATTGCCGGCTTGGTCCTGCTCGGGTGGATTCTCCTCCTGCGCAAGGAGCGGCTCAGGAAATTCGATAACCCGCGCGCCTTCCTGAAGGTCTCGTTAACGTGGCTTGCGTTTCCAATCGTCGCGGCTGCGATTGCCGGCATCGGCTTCAGCGTCATATATGACCATGACAAGCTGACAGGGCAGTGGGAACGAGAGCAGCAGATCGCCGCAACGGTGGATGCGCGGATGGCACTGCCGGTCGAGGAGGCGCCTGACGAAGCCGAGGCTGATGAGCCCGACGACGAGCTGACCAAAGAACAAGAATTCGAACTGGCTGTAAATGAACGGGTGGAGTTCGAGCGTGAAAGAGACGACGGCATAGAAAAGGAAACGACGGCTTTCACGCAAAGTTCGTACTGGGAGGCAACGAAGTACCGCTTCTGGAACGCCCTCAAGTGGCTGAAGTTTTCGCCCGTACTGACGTTCACCATGCTGATCCCGATCTTCCTGCTCGGCTACTGGTTCATCGCCACGGGCGTGCTGCGAAATCACCGGGAGCACCGCCACATATTCCGACCCATGGCATGGCTGGGTATGAGCGTCGGTTTGTTCTTCACGACCGGCGGCCTCATGGTGATGCAGAGTCCGCCGACGGAAATTTCGGGATCCCTGCAGGCGACCGGCAACATCCTCTTTTTCGCCGGCCAATACGCGCTTGCGGCAGGCTACCTGGGCTTGATTGTCACGCTGCTTGGCTCACCCCGGTGGGCGCAGCGGCTCGGCCGACTCGCGCCGATGGGGCGCATGGCCCTGACCAACTACATCATGCACTCGGCAATACTGACCTCGGTGTTTTATGGCTACGCCGGCGGCATGTTCGGGCAGCTCTCACGTGCACCGCAAATGCTCATGGTTGCCATCATTGTCATCTTCCAGCTCTACTTCTCGGCGTGGTGGCTGAGCCGCTTTCGTTTCGGTCCCCTCGAATGGGTCTGGCGCTCACTGACGTACAAGTCGCTGCAGCCAATGCGGCTGGCCGATCCTGCGTAGGTGTCGTTCCGAATTTGACACCTGCATTATGTGACCTGCGTCACAAAAAAGACCCCTCTCATGCGGGCACCTACACGGACTGTCCGGTCGTCCGGCGCACTAGAATGCACGCATCATAAGAACAGACCGGAAAGACCTATGAGAGTCATACTTCACCGCCGTGCCGCGATGATCGTTGCAGCCCTTGCCGTTATCGGGCTGGCGTCGATTGCAGGATCGGGAGCAAAGGACGAATCCTCGACAAGCTCGAGCTACATTATCCAGGGGCAAAGTCTCGACGCGGTGGCGTCGCTGGTCCGTTCAACGGGCGCCGAGATAACGCACGAGCTCGGTATCATTCGCGCCGTGGCGGCCGATCTTACCGAGCGCCAGGTGTCTGCGTTACGGAACCACGAGGATGTGCGCCAGGTGTACAGCAATGACGCGGTCCAGGTGGCCGGCAAGCCAGGCGGCAGCAATAGCGGTTCCAACTATTCGACAGTGGATACACACTACGCGTCCCTCGTTAATGCCGACGCCGTGCATGACATGGGTTACACCGGTGCCGGTATCGGTATTGCGGTTCTCGACACCGGTCTCTGGAAACACGACGGCATTCGCTACAACCCCGCCGGCAAGACCCGCCTTTCCGGGCTGTACAATGCGATGACGGACACCGAATCGAATTCCGCGCTGAGCGGTGACGATCCGGGTGGCCACGGCTCTCACGTGGCGAGTATCGCCGTCTCCAGCCTGAGAACGCCCGAAGGCCTGTACAACGGTATCGCCCCCGGCGCAAATCTCATTTCCGTGCAGGCGTTCGACGAATTCGGCCATGGAACGTATGCCGACGTAGTGCGCGCCATAGACTGGGTAGTAAGTAACAGGGCAAAGCACAAGATACGCGTGCTCAATCTTTCGTTCAGTGCCGAAGTACGCTCACACTACTGGGATGACCCTATCAACCAGGCCGTCATGGTTGCCTGGCAAAAGGAAATTTTCGTCGTAGCGGCCGCGGGTAACAACGGTCCTTCTGCCATGACCATCGGTGTGCCCGGCAACGTTCCGTACATCATGACGGTCGGCGCGATGACCGACAACTTTACGCCGGACGACGAGTCCGACGACAAGCTGGCAACGTTCTCGTCCGCCGGCCCGACCTACGAAGGATTCGTCAAGCCGGATGTCGTTGCTCCTGGCGGTCACATGCTAGGACTCGTGCAGGGCAGCTCAACGCTGGCATCGACGTATCCTGAGTTCTATGCCAGCGACATGTACTTCGAGATGTCCGGCACATCGCAGGCGACGGCCATCGTCTCCGGCATCGCCGCACTCGCCCTGGAGGCAGAGGCATGGCGCAGCGTGGACGAACTCAAATGCAAGATCCTGTCCGCAGCAAAGCCCGCGGTAACCGGCAACGGCGGCAAGGCGTCCCTCGCTTATAGCGTCTTCCAGCAGGGCGCAGGCATGGTCGACGCCTACTCCGCGGTCACCAATCAGACGGTCGACTGCGCGAACAACGGCCTGGATCTCGACAACGACATAGACGGCTACCAGCATTTCGGCGGCTACGCCAACCAGGATGCCGACGGCAATTACTACCTGATGGGCGATCTTGACAGCAGGGAGTCAGGCTACGTCTGGACCGACGGCTACCTCTGGACCGACGGCACGGCCTGGACCGACGGTTACCTGTGGACCGACGGTTACCTGTGGACGGACGGCTATCTCTGGACCGATGGTGGCGTCGACTCGAACGGTTATCTCTGGACCGATGGCACCGTGAACATGCAGGGTTACCTCTGGACCGACGGCGGCGTGTCGACGGACGGCTATATCTGGACCGATGGCGGAACCGAGATGGCGTCCATGTGCAGCTGGGTCGAGCCCGAATAAGAAGGACCTGTACGAACTCGAAAGGCCCCTTCGCGGGGCCTTTTTTTGGCGACGAGCCAACCGGGTGTTGGCCAGTTAGGCCGGCCCTACTCGAGCGCGGTGACTCCGGCAGCCTCGTGGCAACCCTGGCACTGGGCCGAAATTCCCTCCGCCGCGGCTCGCGCCGAGTCCAGGTCGGTTGCTGTTTCGACCTCGTAGGCAGCATTGCGCATGCCGATGATGTAGTCCTGCCATTCTTCGGGGACGCCGTCTACGGCGTCGTGCTGCGATAGCCAGTAGGCGGGTGTCGCAGCGCCCATGAGGTCATCGTCTGCGAGCGCAAACATCAGCTCATCGAGCTTTGCCGCATGCTCGTGCATGTGAGCGACGAATGACTCTTCAAAATTGGATTGGGTCGGCTGCACTTCCTCAGCGGCGGCCTGGTCGCTCTCGAGAGGCTGTGGCTCCGTGGTTTCCTGCTTGCCGCAGGCGGCCAGACTCAAGGCGATCGCGGAAATCCAAAACGCATGAGTGTTCATAAAGACTCTCCTGTTGGTCTCTTTCCATAGAATTCCACAATCGGGGGCGGGAAGCCATGCGATAACTACGTAGGCGGGGCCGGCAGGCCATGTTGCTCGTTATCGCAAACATTGCGAGAACGCAACGGTTGTGCTAGTATATGGGTTCAATACAAGGAGGTCAGAACATGACTATCACGCAATCCACACTACCGTACGAGTACAATGCGCTCGAGCCGCACATATCCGCCGAAACGCTGACGTACCACTACGACCGGCATCACCGTGCCTATGTCGACAAGCTCAACAAGCTGATCGACGGAACGTCGTATGCAGGATTGCCGCTCGAAGATATCGTGACCAAAGCTCGCGACGGCGCGGCAATCGATATTCTCAACAATGCCCTGCAGGCCTGGAATCATGCGTTTCTCTGGGAGAGCATGTCGCCGAACGGTGGCTCGATCCCCGAGGGGCGTATCAAGGAACTCGTCGAGGAGAGCTTCGGCAGCCTGGACGCCTTCAGGCGCCAGTTCAGGGACGCGGCGCTGTCGCATTTCGGCAGCGGCTGGGTCTGGCTGGTCCTCGATGGCGCCAAACTGCGAATCCTCACAACGGTCAATGCCGACTCACCGATTGGGACGCGCATGGTGCCCCTGTTGACGCTCGATGTCTGGGAACATGCCTACTACATCGATTACAGGAATGAGCGTACGCGCTACGTCGATGCGTTCCTCGACAAGCTGATCAACTGGAAGTTCGCGGCGGAAAATCTCCGCGAGCTTGAAGCCAGGAAAGCGGCATGACGCATGCCGGTACCCCCTTGCGGGGCGCCATTCCCGGAATCTTGAAAGCCAGCCTGCGGGCTGGCTTTCTGGTTTTCCATTAAGATAGGCGATCCGACGACACGCGGCCCCAGAATTCGATGCATGGACAAGACCTGATTATCCTGAGCGGCCTTCTCGTGGCCGGTTTCGCGTGCCAATGGCTGGCCTGGCGGGTCAAGTTGCCGTCGATCCTGTTCCTGCTGGTCACGGGCATCGTGCTCGGACCGTTGCTCGGCTGGTTGCGGCCGGATGAGCTGTTCGGCGAGCTGCTCACACCACTCGTATCGCTGGCCGTCGCTGTCATCCTCTACGAAGGCAGCCTGACCCTCAAGCTCAAGGAGATACAGGGACACGGCAAGGTCGTCCGCAATCTCGTCACCGTCGGCGTTGTCATCACATGGCTGGCCGCGACCTTCTCGGCCCGACAGTTTCTCGGTTGGGACTGGTTGCTCGCGGCGTTGTTCGGCGCGGTCGTTACCGTCAGTGGCCCGACCGTAATACTGCCGCTTATCCGGAGTATTCGACCCAATGGTGCCGTGTCCAACGTATTGCGCTGGGAAGGTATTCTTGTAGATCCTCTCGGCGCCATTCTTGCGGTCCTGGTTTTCGACGTTATCGTCGTTACGCAAACCGTCGCAACGACCGGCCAGCTGGTGGCAACGATAGGACTCATTGTTGCCGGCGGTGTCGGCCTGGGTGTCATTGCGGGCCACGCGTTCGGCGTGGTCCTCCGCAACCACTGGCTACCTGATTATCTTCGCGACTATGCGGCTCTGGCGATGGTCATTCTCGTCTTTGCGATCGCGGAAACCGTCGCTACCGAATCCGGCCTGCTCGCCGTCACCATCATGGGTGTCTGGCAGGCCAATATGCGGGATCTCGATCTTGACGACATACTGGATTTCAAAGAGAGCCTGACGCTCGTGCTCGTCGCGGGACTGTTCATCGTTCTGGCTGCGCGAATCGACCTCGGGGCGCTCGCATCCCTTGGGTGGGGGGCCGTTGCCGTGCTCGGTGCGCTGCAGATAGTCGCAGGCCCGCTACGTGCCATCGTTTCATCGCTTGGCAGCGAGCTGCCCTGGCGAGACCGAGCGTTCCTCGGCTGGATATTCCCCCGCGGCATCGTCGCAGCGGCCGTGTCGGCACTGTTCGCCCTGCGCCTCGAAGAAATGCAGTTCCCGGGCGCCGACAAGCTGGTTCCCATGGTGTTCACGATTATCGTCGGTACCGTGGTGATCCAGAGCCTGACGGGGCGTCTCGTCGCGAGCTGGCTGGGCATCGCCAACCCGGAGCCCACCGGAGTTCTTGTCATCGGCGCCAATCCCGCCGCACTTTTCTACGCGAAAGCACTGCGGGACGCAGGCCAGCGGGTCCTCGTCGCCTCCATGAGCTGGGACGGCATCAGCAAGGCGCGCATGGCGGGCTTGCCCGTGTTCTATGGCAGCGCGGTATCGAGCTACGCCGAACGCCATATGGACCTGCTCGGACTCGGCAATCTTCTCGCGATGTCGTCCCGGCCCGGCCTGAACGAGCTGGCCTGCGTGAAGTTCCGCTATGAATTCGGCAGGGACTCCGTGTACACGGTGAAGCAGGATTCCGAGTCGGCACATGCCAAGCACCAGATCACGGGCGATACGGCCGGGCGCCTCCTGTTCGACGGGCAGCGCTCCCTGGACGAACTCTGTGAGATCTTTTCCGGGGATGTCGATACCAAGACAACCGAGATTACGAAAAGCTATACGTTTGAGGAATATCGCGAAAAACATCCCGACCGGATCCTGCTGTTCGTCACCACGGACGATGGCCGTATCCGGTTCCCCCTGGGTAAGGTTGCCAACTGGATCTCGGAGGGCGACAGGATCACGGCGCTGGTCCGTAAGGCCCCGGACCAATAGCCGAGACCTTTGCGATACCGCAATCATTGCAGTATCATTACGCAATGAACGGGAAAGCAACGATGCACGACGACGAGGTGAGCGCCGAGATCCAGCAATTGGAAAAGGCGCTGCGTTTTGCCCGCACGAACCTGAGCGCCGACATCACGGCACAACGCCTGTTGATTCTCATCGGCGTGTATTTTCACGAAGGCCTGAGTCAGCGCGAGCTGCTGAGTTTCCTCGATTCGACCTCGGTCACCGCGTTGTCGCGCAATATCGCCGATCTCTCGTCGCTCACGACCAAGAAACTGCCCGGTCCCGGCTTGCTCGAGTTGCGTACCGACCCGCTGAACCTGCGCGTCAAGCGCGTCTTCCTGACGGCCAAGGGTCGCCGCTTCATGAAACGCTGGTTCCTGGCCAGCGCTGCCTAGCCAGGTTCAACCTGCGTCGTTTTCGCCCAGGTCCGCCAGGGTCTCGCGGGCTCTTTCATAGCCGAGGTCGGCCATCTCTTCAGCACGATGAAACTCGAAGAAGCTGCACGCGTTGCGGGGGATCTCGATCGTCTTGTCCGGCGCGTAGGCGGCCAGTTTGAGTCTCGCGATCGCGCCCTGCATGACATCGATCGATTTCACGAGCAAATCGGCCGCATCTGAATTGCTGTCGAGGCTAGCGGAGTCATCCTGCTCACGGAACCCGTTGAGGAAATCTGCAATCTTTTCCCGGTAGCTGTTGCCGGCATCATCCGCAGCCTGCTGCGCATCCGGCGGCGTGTAGTCGTCATCGATGCCAGCGAGGTTTACGGCGATCGTCAGGTCGGTCGAATCGTTCAGGGTCGGTGCGATGGGGATAGGGTTGACCAGTCCTCCATCGACGAGCGTGCGGCCATCCAGTTCCACGGGCGCGAACACCCCGGGAACGGCCGTCGATGCCTTGATCGCAGTAAACAGCGATCCCGAGTTGAGCCAGACCTCGCGCTGGTCGTCGAGCGACGTGGCGACGGCCGTGAAGCGCTTGTCGAGCGCCTCGATCTTGCGGTCGCCGACGAGTTCCTTGAGCACTTCAATGATTCGCTCGCCCTTGAAAATCGAGCGCAGCGTAAACGAGAAATCGAGCAGCTTGACGACGTCACCCTTGGCAAGGCTGAACGCCCATTCGTTGTAAGTCTCGAGCTCGCCGGCCGCATAGATCCCGCCGATGACCGCGCCCATCGATGTACCGGAGATATTCTCGATCGAGAAGCCCATTTCTTCCAGCGCACGAATCACCCCGATATGAGCGTGCCCGCGCGCGCCGCCGCTACCGAGCACCAGGGAGACGCTGCGTGATTGACTTGCCATAGTTCGTTCCTAGTCCTTGACCGTACTCAACGATACCGGTGTCTTGAAGATCAGCTCACGGTGCGGGTACGGGATAGCGATACCGTTTTCCTTGAAGGCATCCCACAGGGCCATCAACACCTTACCGCGAATGTTCGTCAATCCTTGCTGCGGGTCCGTTATCCAGAAACGCAGTTTGAAATTCAGCGAAGAATCGCCGAATTCCGTCAGCCAGCAGACCGGCGGCCTCTGTGAGGCGTCTACCCGGCCCACGCTCCCGGCCGCCTCGATGGCGATACGCGTAACCTCGTGCGGGTCCGAGTCATAAGAAACGCCGAAATCGACGTCGAGCCGCACGTACTTGTCCGAGAACGACCAGTTGATCACCTCGTGCGTAATGAAGTCCTCGTTCGGAATCAGGAATTCCCGGCCATCGCGCGTGACGACGGAGACGAATCGCGCACGCAGTTCACGAATCCAGCCGAAGGTCTCGCCAAGCGAAATCGTGTCGCCGGGCTTGATCGACTGGTCGAGCAGAATAATGATGCCCGAGATGAAGTTGGATACCACTTTCTGCAGACCGAAACCGATACCAACGCCGACCGCGCCGGAAAGGACAGTCAATGCCGTCAGGTCGAGTCCGAGACCCGAGATCGCGATCATCGCTGCAAGCACGATCAGCGAGATGCGCGTTATCTTGCCCAGCAAGACACGTAACGAAGGCGTTAATTCCTCGGCTTTCTGAATGCGGCGGTCGAGGAAGTTGCCCGCCGTGAACGACACCCAGATGGCAACCGCAAAGAGCAGTGCCGCCTGCAACAGGCTCAGAATCGAAACGCGGATCTTGCCGATGTTGAAACCGGCGTTATCGAGGAGCCGGGCAGTGTCGTCCACGACGCCAAGGATCATCGCTGCAACGTACATCCAGGCGGCATAGGCAAACAGCTTGCGCAGTAGCCGGCTGCGCAGTGCATGCGAGGTGACGGCAATGAGCAGCCAGGCCGCCGAAAGCAGCATGGCGACGTAAATGAGGTAGTTGCTTTGTGGCCAGGCGATAACCGATGTGAGGACATACACAAGCGCCAGCAGAATGACAAAGAACACCCACTCGAAGCGGCGCAGGAAAGCAACGATGACGCGCAGCAGGCCAGGCATGCCCTTGATATTGCGCGCACGTTCTTCGAACCATGGTTCGATGCGTCGCGACACCAGCAGGGCGGGCAGGTACAGCACCGCGATCAGGCCGAGCTGGATCAGGACCACCGGGCCGCTCAGATAGTCAAAGATGAGCTGGCTGTATTCCTGGCCAAGGGCGAGAAGTCTGTCGAGCATCGCGGTCCTCTAGTCGGATTCGGGCATTGACGACTTGATCTTGCGACCGAGTCGCAGAGTAGCGAACGTCATAAGCGCCAAGACTAGCGCAATTTCGAAACGATCAGCGGCAACCGCGATGCCGATCAGCCCGGTCGTCCAGATGCTGGCCGCCGTTGCCGTACCGGTAACCGAGCCGCTGCTCTTCAGTATCGCGCCACCGCCGATGAAGCCGATGCCCGTGATAACGCCTTGCAGGACCCGTGCCTCTGCATCTGTCGTGGTAAGAATAGAGAAACCGACGAGCGTGTAGCCACACGCCGCTATGGCAACGAGTGGAAACGTACGCAGGCCGGCGCTGCGGCTGGACGCCTCGCGGTCCAGCGCAACGGGGAGGGCAAACAGGTAGGCCAGCCCCAGGTGCCAGAGGTTGTACCAGGTCTGGTTCCAGTCGATACCGATATCAGGCATGCCCCATCCCCTGTTGAACGAGCGATAAACAGTAATCATATCGCAATACTTGCGGTAAAGCAATGATTACGATAAGGCCAGAAACTGGATGCGCGTAGCAGCCACGCGGGCAATCGCCAGGTTCACCGAGAGTCAGAGCACGCCCGGTATAAGCCACCACGTCCGCTTCTTGTACGCGGCCCACCCAGGATGCCGCGACATGCTGGCTTCCTTCACGATCATGTTAACGGCAAACAGGCCACCCCAGACCCAGGCGAGGACCACGACCGGCAGCCAGTGCCAGACCATCAGCGCAAAGCTGCCGTAAATCATGATTTCGCCGAGATAGTTCGGATGCCGGACGTAACGGTGCATGCCATCGGTGATCAGGCCGCGCTGAATGCGCAGGGTGAAAAACTTCTGTGCGTCCGCCGCCACCATGACGGCGCAGCCGACGATACAGAGGCTGATGCACAGGCAGTACCAGGCGAAGTCGGGCAGCGGATAAGTCGGCTGCGACGTGCCGGATACGAGCAACCAGCCGAATACCCAGTACCAGCCCAGCACGCCCGCAAAGGCGACGACCCCACCGCCAATCGTGATGCGCCGCTGCCAGCCCGGGTCGGGGAACGCCAGGTCCTTGAGAATCCACACCAGGCCGTAGCTGCCCTGCATGGCGGTATAGACCCACGCTTCGGTCGACGTATTACCGTAGTACGCGATCAGCCCGAGCAGGAAGAAGAAGGTGCCCGCCTTCTGGAAGTTGATGATCCAGGCAAATTTCCATGGCCGCGGACCGCCGAGGAAGTCGTTAACAAGATAGTCGGTCGCGCGATGGATGGCCTGGGCCCAACGCGGCGCTGCATAGGACACTATTGTGCCTGCTCGGCCTTTGCGAGCTCTTCGCGAACCAGGTTGAGCAACTGCTGCTGGCCGAAACTCGGCAAGGGCCGCCCGTTGACGTAGTACTCGGGTGTCGCGCTGACCTTCAGGAACACAGCATCCTTCCTGTCCTGTTCCATACGTGCCCGGACGTCGAAGTTCCCCATGTCGGCTGTGAGCTTGTCCATGTCGAGGCCGACGCTCGCGATGGCGGGTGCGATGCGTTCCGGCAGCACGGTGTGGTGCTGCGTCCACTGGTTCTGGTTTGCGAGCAGCGTCTCCAGTGTTTCCCAGTACTTGCCCTGTTCCCGGCTGGCTTCGAGGACCTTGACGGCATACTCGGATCCCTTGTGGAAGGGAACATGTCGTACCGACAGGCGAATCTTGCCGGGTACCTCGGCCATCCATTGCTTGACCATGGGGTAGAACAGCGCACAGGTCTCGCAGGCAGGATCGAGGAATTCGACGATATGCACCGCGGCGTCCGGTTCGCCAAGCGTCGGCGAGTGTTCACTCGCGAGCGCCGCTGCGCGGCCATCTTCGACGGCATGCGTGCCTGGCGCATCGTCCTTCTTCATGATGACCGTCATGGTAGCGACGGTCAGAAAAAGCACTACGCCGATCGCGACGACGATACTCCAGCGCATTGCTCCAGCCTGCCTTGTTCTGGGTAAATTTTTCATGCAGGCAAGTATCCATTGCGGCAACGGCCGAGTCCAGCGATCGAAATACATGGAATAAAATCCGTGTCCCGCACGTTCTCCATGTGCAAGTTCATCACAAGGAGGATTTATCATGATTTGCAACTACACGGAAAAACTGTCCCGCATTGTTGGCATCGGCGTACTGTTCGCACTCGCAATAGCGGCCGAGTCAGCCCTGGCAACGGAAGTCGAGGCTGGAGCGCGGGTCAAGGACGACTCGATCGCAACCATGGAGGACCGTGCCGACACGACGCGCGACGAGGCTGAAGATACCTCTGAAGCGCTGATCGACAGCACGGATCAGGCTGCGTCGGAAACCGGAGAGGATCTCGACAATACCCTCGCCGAGTCGCTGTCCGGCGATGTTGGCGCCTCTGTCGACGCGACAATTCGCGGTGACGTACGTAGCGCTGTGCAGCAAGAGGTCGTTTCAGACCTTGTTCGCTCACTGTCTCTTCCTGGGCTCGATTGAGTGCCAGGCACCAATGGCCGGCGGAGCAATCCGCCGGCCATCTTTCATGGAGGAATCATCATGTCATTCAAGGAATTGATGCTTGCTGTTCTGGTACTCGCGTTCTTCTGCGCCGGGCAGGTGGCCGCGGCAGAAACAACAGCATGGAGCTTCGACGTCTCCGGTGCGGCAGGTGTGCAGTATGACAGTAGCGTCGGTATCGAAGATCTAGACGCGAACTCGGGCGAGTCAGACAGCATCATGCTCCTGTCGGGCGGTGGCAGCGTAAGCTATTCACCCTCCGGTCAGCCGTTCACGTTGCGCCTCGGCTACGACTACTCGGGCACGTCGCATCGGCGCTTCGAGGAGTTCGATCTTGACCTGCACCATGGCTTTGCCGAAGTGCAATACCAGAACGCGCTGATCGACGCGGCCCTCGCGTTCGATCGCTATGAGGGGCTACTCGACGGCGAGGACTGGGTGCAGATTACGCAGGTATCGCCGAGTATTGCGCACCTCTTTGGCGATCGCACCTACGTTCGTGCAGCATGGATCGCATCGACGCGCGACTATGCCTTACTGCCGTCACGTAATGCGACGAAGTCGGCAGCGCGTATCGACACGTATGTGTTGCTCGACGGCCTCGAGCGCTATTTTTCGATCAGCGTGCAGGCTGGGGATGAGGACGCGAATTCAAGCGACTTCGACTACCGGGGGCACCAGGTCGGCCTGGCCTATACGCACACGTTCGAAGGACCACTGCCAGTCAAGCTGAAGAGCAGCGTACGCTACGAGGAACGCGACTATGGGTCTCTGTTGCCGGTCATTGGCGAGCGTCGCCGGGACCAGCGCTGGCGCGCCAGGCTGGAGGCCGAAGTACCGTTCTCAGACACGGTGTCGTTGCACACGATCGTGGAGCACACCCAGAACCAGTCGAACGCCGACACGGCGATGCTGCAGAAGGACGTGGCCGGGCTTGAACTGCGGGTTGCGTTCTAGTCGGCTGACATTATCACGGGCGGATGGGTGACGAGACCGTGACCGTACACGGGATCGAAGCCCTTCCGCCCGAGATCTTCGGCGCCGGCGATCAACCACGACCGTACGGCCGGAAGCGCCACATCGCCTGAATGCAACATCTGCGCAACCACGACAGCCACATGCGGCGATGCCATCGATGTACCCGATTCAATCCGCAAACCGCCGCTGTTACTGTCGGCAATCCGGACATTGACGCCCCTGGCTGCGAAATCGACGTGGTCGCCCCGGTTGGCATAACGGAACACCTTGTTCTTACGGTCGACGGCCGTTACGCCGATGACGGAGTCGTACGCTCCTGGATACATGGGGTCACCTTTCGGTCCATTGTTGCCGACCGCCGCGACGACGACATGCCCCTGTGCGACGGTACGTCGCACCACGATTTCGAGCAGGTCATTGGGGGGACCTGAAAGACTCATATTTATAACCGGTACGTCCGCGGCCACGAGCCACTCGAGCGCTGCGACCAGGCCCTCGGTGGTTGCGCCCGGGGCATGGCCCGGCTGCTGGAAAAACACACCGGCGGCATAGATAACCGCTCGATTTTCGGAACTCGAGGCGACCAGGGATGCGACGGCAGTACCGTGTGTGAGCGGGCGCTCCCCTTCGTGCATGGCAAAGTCCGCGGTCACAATACGCGAGCGTTGCAGCATGACGTGCTCCGGTTGCACCGAGGAGTCGACGATGCCAACGCGAAGCGCATCCTCGGGGATGTCCGCGGCGCCGGCACCCGGCATCGACGAGCCGGCAGGGACGTCGGCATTCAAAGCCGATGTCGTGTAAACATGATTGAAGTCGACGATCGCATCTGGCCAGGCGGCACGCAGTTCGTCAACGAGGGATGGCAGTGTCCCTCCTCCGGCATTCCTGAGAGTCAGCAACGTCAGGTCGAGCGACGGCAGGTCGCGCCGCGATAAGAGAACAACACCGCCGTGGTCGAGCGCTGCCACCCGCGATGTCTCGACAAGTATGACGACCGTATTGCGCTCCATGTCATAGCCATCCGGGTCGACATCGCCGACAAAAGACCTGGCTACCGTGTTAGCGACAGCATCCGCCTGTTGTGCGAGTTGCACGGCCAGCGGTAGCACGTACTCGTCGACCGCATCAGGTACCGTCTCATCGACCGTGTCACCGGTCTTGTCGACAGCGTCGTCGACGGTGCGGCGCACGCGTCGTTCGACATCGAGGTCACGCAGGTCCGGCAAGCCCTGCGTCAGGTCGGGTACGCTTAGCTGAGCGTGCGCTGCACGCTCGGGCATCGCGCAGAGGAGCAGGCCTGCGGTTGTCAGGGCAATTATGTAAACTCGCAGCAGTTCGTGTCTCATGGTTCACCAGTTCGTTGATTTCCGATAGGAAATCAACGTTTCTGCGCAATGCTTTATTCCTTTCGGAATAAAAACATGCCGCTGCCCGTTACTACAAGCACATGGATCGCAAATTGACCAAAAACCGCCAGCAGGAGCTCGTTGAAGTACTGCCGAATATCCGGCGCTTCGCATTGAGCCTGACGGGCAGCCTTGCCGATGCGGACGACCTGCTGCAGTCGACGGTGGAACGCCTGTTGACGCGCGGCGTGCCGGACGATGCCGCGGTGCTGCCGTGGAGCTTGCGCGTCTGCAAGAACCTCTGGATCGACGAGCTGCGCTCGCAGAAGGTCCGGCGCGATGCGGCAAACGAACCCGCCGTCATCGGGGAGCAGGTGATGGACGGCGAGCGGCAGTTGCACGGAGAAATGACCCTGCAGGAGGTCCAGGACGTTCTGCACTCCATGTCCGACGAGCAGCGCATGGTGCTCGAACTCGTCGCGGTCGAAGGCTTCTCTTACAAGGAAGCGGCGGCCGCGCTGGAAATACCGGTTGGCACAGTGATGAGCCGACTCGCGCGAGCCCGCACAGCATTGCTGGAGCGAAGTGGCTTCGAAACGGGCAGCGCGCACTGAAAAGGAATACCGACATGGACAAGACACACAAAAATGACGACGAGCTGCTTTCCGCCTTTATCGACGGCGAACTGTCGACGGACGATGCAGCCGCTCTCGCAGAGCGCCTGGCTAGAGAGCCGGGATTGGCACAACGACTCGAAGCGATGCGCTCGGGTGACGAAGCCGTGCGTGCGTTGTATGCGCAACTCGACCAGGCGCCATTGCCCGATGGTGTGATGCGACTGCTCGACACTGCCGGGGGCGAGGTGGAAGAGAGCCGCGTCGTGCCGTTCCCGTTACGCGCGATGCGGCGGCTGGCGAATCAGCCCTTCGCGATAGCAGCAGGCGTTGCAGTGGTTGCAGGTTTCCTTGCGGTCCTGCAATTGCAGAACCGCATGCCGACGAGCCCCGTCGAGGCACTGGTTGCCGGTCAGCTGGAGGCGGGCAGTGAAGTCTACGAATTCCTCGAGCACGGTGTCAGCGGCCGGCCCGGGGTAATCGGCGAATCAACCAGCATGCAGGTCATTCTCAGCTTCGAGAGCGGCAGCGGCGATTACTGCCGTCAGTTGTACGTCGCCGCGCCAGGGCAGGCGGTGCATGGTGTGGCTTGTAAAGGCATTGACGGCTGGCAACTCGAGGCAGTTGCGGCCGCTGCACCGGACGCACCCGACGGGGCGTTCCAAACCGCCGTCAGCGACATTCCGGAGGCCGTCTCAAGCGCCGTTGACGGGCTGATCGGGGCACGAGAGCCACTCAGCGAAGACGAAGAAAATACTTTGATTTCAGAGGGTTGGAAAAAACCTTCAAATTGAGGGAATAAAACCGGACCCTCAGCCGTGTTCAGGGTGACAACACCACACTGGTGCCAATTACGGAGGATGTCACGATGATTACACGGATTGTATTGATTACTGCACTGCTTGGTCTGGCCGGTTGCGCCTCGTCACCCCGCTATGTGGAGGCCGCCAGCGCGAGCGACCATGGCTACTACACACGCCAGATTTCTGAGAACCGCTACCGCGTGAACTACAACGGCAGCCGCAGGACGGGCCTGCAGGACACGCGGGATTACGCCCTGTTACGCGCCGCTGAAATCACGCTTGCGAATAACTACGAGTGGTTCGAGGTCGTCGACCGCGAGGCGGCGACGACAGCGACGCGCGAGCCTCATGCCGAGGTCGGTTTCGGGTACGAGCGTGCGTACTACACAGAGCGGAACTGTGGCCTGCTGGGATGCAGCCAGCGGACACGGCCCGTGACCTACTCGACGTGGTCGATAGACTCGCATCCGCATCACGCCGAGACGCGCCACAGCTACTCGCTGGAAATCCTGATGGGCAAGGGCAAGATGCCCCAAGACGGCCGCTACTACGATGCCGAGCAGGTAAAAAAGTCGCTGGCACATACGATGTGATCGACTGGCACGCAGGTGCCGCAAGAAAAAGGCCGCCATGGAAGGCGGCCTTTTTCGTTTTCATTTCTGCCATCATACGACGATGAAAGCGCTTCTCTATATACCCATTGTCCTGAGCCTGGTGGTGCTCGGTGCCCATTTCATGCGTTACGACAACGACGCGGGCATGGTGGCCTGCCTGTTGCTTGTCGGCCTCCTGTTCATACGCCGCGCATGGGCAGCACGGGTCGTCCAGACCGCGCTCGTGCTGGGTGCGCTCGAGTGGGTCTTGACGCTGGTCCGACTGTCGCAGGCACGTGCGGCAATGGGCGAGTCGGCGACGCGTATGACGGTCATCCTGTGCTGCGTTGCGGCCGTGACGTTTGCCTCTGCATTGCTGTTCCAGGCGAAACCGCTTAAAGAGACGTACAGGTTGCCCTAGCGGCCCAACAGCTTCCCGAGGTCGCCCAGCAGGTTGCGCAGCGTACCCGTGATGACGACAAACTCGGCGTCCAGCCTGGCGAGCGGGTCCGTGTGGTCCTCGCTAGCGTCGTCCATGCCGAGGAACTTGAGCTTGGTGATCACCCCGGTATCGCTCATTACGAAACGCATGACGTTGTCGTAGACGATTTCGAGATGGGTCAGGCGCATACCATGCGCGACATGATCGCGAATGGACCGGTCACTCAGGTCGAAATTGCTCCAGCGTACAATCGAGCCCGAATCGGCCGCGTCCTGCATGCGGCACTCCCGCCCTACGGCAAACTGGCCCGGTGCACCGCCGAGAAAGACCTTGGTCAGCAACTCGTCGAACGGCTTCCTGTACTGCAATGGTTGCAGGTTTACCCGCTCATTGGCCGCCTGCAGTCGTCGCAAAAATCGTTCTGCCCCGGACTCCTGCGCGGCGTCGATGCCGACGACCTTCTCTTTGGTATCGAAGTAGCCCCAGATCCTGTCTGACTTGAGCATCGCTTTGGGCAGTAACTCGTCACGCGCCTCGGCCTTGAGTCGGCGCTTTTCGCGAGGCGGTGGCGGCTCCTGCATGCGTTCGCGGTACTCCTCGATACGCGCTTCGAGTTCCTCGTTGATTACCGCATGTGGCAACACGCGGGACTGGCTACGCAGCCTGAACAGATCCGCGCCGTTCACGCGACGCGCCAGCGAGTCGCTCGTATCGGTGTCGACCGGCACCCAGCCGGAACTGCGTTCCGTGAACGGGCCACAGGGCTCGAACGCTGCCGTCTCGAGATTTCCGGACAAGGCCTCTTCGGACTCGGGCCACTCGCCGTCGAGGGCGTAGAAACGTACGTTGCGAAACATGGTGGGCTTTCTGCGGCTGACAAGGCGGCGCAGTATCCATGTTTATGATCTCGATGTCACGAGACCCGGCAGGTCACTCGAGCTGGGCGACGATTCTCAATGCGATGTCCTCGCCGCGCGACGTCAGCCTTGCGACAGACTCATACTTGTCAGCAGCGGGAACCGGGTCGCGCAGCAGCAGGTTGACCGAAGACAAGCGCTTCAGGCTGCGCAGCGCGGCAGCGGGTTCTATACCGACCGTGCGGGAGAGCCGCGATACACTCATCGGCCCCTGGTCGGCGAGAAACGAGAGCAGGATAAAGTCGCGTACCTTGATGCCATGATTGACCAGCAACGAGGCAAGCGAGTCATCCATTGCGATAAAGTGTGCGGCTGATTGACCGGCGATCGAATCCTCGTTTCCATGCGAACCGGACTTCATGGTCCTCTCCCTGGTGACTTCTCTCTTACACGAATACGAGGCTGAAATCGTTCCCTGGTTCCGGCAATTTGTTGCGTGGCTGGTTGGACTGCGGAGACTCGTGTAACGTCTGAAACCGAATCTACACGTGGCATTGCCTCCCGGAAATACGGCGTTTGCCCGCTTTTTCGATGGACAAAACACCGCCATGCCTTGTGTCTCGCTAGCAAACTGGGGTAATTCCAGTAGACGAATGGGGGTTAACCCCCCATACCAGTACCTTGCGGCGAGGAGGAAATTAGCTGAGGACTTATGCAAAGCAGACCAACAATGAAGATTCCAAGCCGACATAGATTGGCCACTCTCGCCAGCATTGCAGTGCTGTTGTTGGCATCGGGCCAGGCGGTCCGCGCCGAGTCCCAGCACGACATGCTGGTCTTTCTCAGTGCCGAGCGGTTCGAGGCTTTCTCGTCAACGGATCCCGCACTTGAGGGATTCGATGTCCACGGCACGGCTGATTTCCTGTACACCTTTAATAGCGACCGATTCCGGTTTCTCGCGGAGTACATCTGGACAGACGAAGAAAGCGAGATGGAGCGCTTCCAGGGCGCCTTTGAAATCAATGACAAGACGATGCTGTGGTTCGGTCGTTTTCACGCAATTTCCAACTACTGGACCACCGAGTACCACCACGGCCAGTACATGCAGACCAGCATCAGCCGGCCCGGGCTCGAGCAGTGGGAGGATGAAAGCGGACCGATGCCTTCTCACATTACCGGTGCCTGGCTGGAGCATGAGTTTACGCTCCGCAACCAGTCCGCACTCAACGTCGGCCTGACCGCAGGCGTTGCGCCGAAGTTCGAAGGGCATGAACTCGTCGCTTTCGACATCTTGAACCCCGATTCCGGACACGACCTCGGAACCAGCATCCGGGTCGCTTACCGGCCGGACGTGCTTTCGACCAACCAGGTCGGCCTGACCCTCTCGCATAACGACATCGCCGTGGTATCCGACTCGAGCCCGAACCTGGCGGATCTGAACTCGATCAAGCAGTTCACGGTGGGCTTTTTTACGAACTGGCGCTGGGAAGACTGGCGGCTTTCGTCAAACTGGATGTATTTCAAAATCGACATGAACTACGCAGCCGGAAATGTCGATGACGATTTCTTTCTGGGCTATCTCCAGGCCGAGTACGAAGCGGCGGAAGACTGGACGGTTTTCGGCAGGGTGGAGTTCGGTGACGGCGAAGACGATTCAATCTATCTGCAGCTATTGCCCGCGGTTATCGCGCATCGCCATATGCTCGGTGTGCGCTGGGACTTCATCGATTCTCATGGCCTGACGCTCGAGATTGCCGACACCAGTACGCAAGGCATGGGCACCAACCATGACAGTTTCAAAGAGCTGCGCTTTCAGTGGAGTGCCGTCTTTCCGTGAGAGCTCGTGCCAAAAAAGCTCTGGTTGCTATTGTCCTTGCGTTCGTCGCCGAGATGTCGGTCGCGGAGGATACCGTCGTGCTGGTAGTGAGCAGCGACAGCCGGCTGGAGGACATCAGCCTGCTTGATGTTCGCAAGGCCTATCTCGGGATATCCGTCGTGCTCGAGGCCGGCACCATCAGGCCGTTGCGGCGCAAGGACGACGAGCAGCTCAACCTGATCTTTCTGCAGTCCGTTATTGCCATGTCCGAGAAATCCTACGAAAGACGCCTGCTCTCGCTCATGCTCAAATTCGGTACGCCACGGCCGGAAGAGGTAGCTACCCGCGGCGCATTGCTGAGCCGGCTGGAGCGCAGCCCCCATGCGATAGCGTATATGTGGCAGCGCGAAGCTGAGTCGGATCCGCGCGTGAAGGTCATCAAGGTGCTATGGCAAGATCACTGAAATCCATTGCATCGAGGATGGTCCTCGCAGTACTCGTGATCCACGCAGTGCTGTTGCCGCTACTGTCCATCGGCATGATTGCCGTGGTCCGCAACGTCCAGGAAGAGGTCTTCATCGACCATGTCCGGATCTACTCCCGGGTCTTCGCCGACATGTTGCAGAGCGACGGGCATCTTGCGGATGACCAGAAGATCGTCGAGGCGCTGGACAGCTCTGTCCTCGGTGGGCGCAGCGTACATGCCGCCTTCCAGATCGGCGACAAGCGGCTGCTGAGCTCCATCATGAGCGAGGAGGATGCCGACAGGTTTGTCGAAGACTTCCACTTCGGCGAGCATGACGACGACGTTTACTACATTGCCGCTCCCATCGTGGTCGGCGACGCGATGGCCGTGCTCGAACTGGGATTCGATGAAACGCCAACCCTGGCGGCGATCCGGAATGCGCGCACGACTATCCTGACAATTGTCCTGGGCTACCTGCTGGTAACGGTGTTTCTTGCCATGGTGCTTAGTGCCCTTGTCTCAAGTCCGCTGCAGCGACTGCGGCACGACAGTCACAAGATCGCGTCCGGCGACTACACCAGGAAAATGTCCGTCGACAGTGAAATCGTCGAGATTCGAGAGCTGACCAGCGACCTTGAGAATATGCGCAGCACGCTGGTGGGCATCAACGCGAGGCTCGAAGACGAGATCAAGAGTCGTGAGGCGGCCGAAGCGGAACGCCGGAAAGCGGAAACGCACCTGCGGCACATGCACCGCCTGCAGTCCATCGGCACGATGGCAGGAGGTGTTGCGCACGAGTTCAACAACGTCCTGCTGCCAATACTCCTGTACACCGATCTGGCGCTCGAGGACCTGCCCGAAGACAATCCGGCGAGGCCGAAGCTGGCGCGGGTCATGAAGCTCGCCAACCGCGCCAAGGGGCTTAGCGAACAGATTCTGACGTTTGGTCGACCCTCGGGCGAGGAGACGACCTTGCACGCGGATATCGCTCCTGTTTTCGATGAGGCCATGTCCATGGTACGGGCGCTGATACCCGCTAACATCGAGATTCAGATCGACATCCAGCGGCCGCTCGGTCCCGTTGAGTGCAATTCGAACGAGGTCCAGCAACTGGTCGTCAATCTCTGTAGCAACGCGTACAAGGCATTGATGAAGGGCAAGGGCAGCATACAGGTTCGTGCCGAGAGCGTTGAAGTCACACCGGAACTCGTCAGGCAACATCCCCGGCTCGAGCAGGGTCCCTATGTTCAATTGACTGTCGCAGACAATGGCGAGGGAATGGACTCGGCTACAATAGAGAGAATGTTCGATCCGTTCTTTACGACGAGAGATGTCGGTAAAGGCACGGGCCTGGGTCTGTCGGTTGTACACGGCATCGTAACAAGGCACGGTGGCGAGATCGTTGTTGCCAGCGAAGTCGGCGCGGGAACGGCCGTTGACGTTTATTTTCCGCAAGCCAGGAGCTTGCCAGGGTAGGGCATAAACAATGACAAGAGTGATCATCATTGACGATGAGGAAGACATTCGGATCGTACTCAAGGAGGTCTTCCTTCGAGCCGGGTTCGATGTCGCGGTAGCGAGCGATGGCCACGAGGGGCTGAACCTGATCCGCGAAACGGGTGCCGACCTCGTCATAACAGACATCATCATGCCCGGCAGCGATGGCGTGGAGACGGCCTACGATATCCGCATGGAATTCCCGAATACCAAGATTATCGTCATGTCGGGCGGGGGCAACACCGGACCGCTCGAGTACGAGCCGGCGGCCATTTCGACCACGGCCTACCTTGCGTCGGCCGAGGCGGTCGGTGCGGACATGACAATCACGAAGCCGTTCGATCGAAAAGAGCTCATTGAGGCAGCGATGGAGCTAACCGGGCACAAGGCATAGCGATGGACATAATTCCCCAGGCACCGGGACCCCGGTGGGCACCGCAGATCGTCGTCTTGCTCGACCACGAGACCTGTGTACTCGGCGTCAACCGAAGCCTGGCCGGGAGCAGTTTCGATTCGATTTCCGACGACGCCCAGGAAGCCCTGCACAGCCAGTTTCACCCCGGGTGCGAAGGGCGGTGCCGCTTCGTCGAGATGTGGGACAAGGCCTGGGCGAGCCTGCAGAGCAGGGAAAGTATCGAGTGGGAACTCGACGATGCCGAACTCGGGCGCCTGTTCCGCCTGAACCTGTCGAAGACACCCGAGCCCCACGGCATAGAGAAGCAGCGCCGGCAGCGGCACATGCTGCTGACGGTCACAGACATCACCAAGTATCGACGTGAGTACGAGTCGCTGGTCGAACAGCAACAGGCACTCATCAGGCTGTTGATGGCGCAACGCCTGGAAGCCGCGGATGCGGGCGTGCAAGCCTTTGACGACGAGGGCGATACGGGCAACCGGTTAATGGCGGGGTATATGAAGACCGAGCGCTCCCTGAGCCGGCAACTCATCCAGGCGCAGGAGCGCGAGCGCAAGCGCATTGCCTCGGAACTGCATGACGGCATCGCCCAGTCCATCGGCGTCGTCAAGTACCGGATCGAAGACGCCGTCGCGAGCTTCCGGCGCGACAATCCCGACCTTGACCTGGCGATGCTCGAAGGAACGATCGACGACATGCGAGGGCTCGTAGAAGAAGTCCGCCGGATCTCGAGCAACCTGTCTCCATCAATGCTGGAAGACTTCGGCATCCAGGTGGCGATGGAGTGGTTGTGCAAGGAGTTCAAAGGGCAGAACCGCAAGCTCGATGTGTCGTGTTCGGTCAATATCGACGAAGCGGAAACGCCTGAGCCGGTCAAAGTGGCAATCTACAGGGTCGCGCAAGAGGCGCTGCAGAACATAATCAAGCACGCGGGGGCAACCCGCGTCCGTACGCTTCTCGACGCCGCTGACGGCGGCGTCAAACTCGTCATCACCGACAACGGGCAAGGGTTCGCTCCCGACAACAGCGGGCGCGGCTACGACGGCAAGAGCGGCATGGGCTTGAACAGCATGCGAGAGCGCGTGGACGCCACCGGGGGCAAATTCAGGATCAAGAGCGCACCCGGGAAAGGCGTGGAGGTTCGCGCGGTCTGGGCGGCCGACGACCTGGACCCTAATCGGTCACAAAACCGTTCTTGATCGCGTAGACCGTCACTTCCGACACGTTGTGGAGGTCGAGCTTGCGCATCAGGTTCGTGCGATGCTTCTCGATCGTCTTCGGGCTCAGTGACAGGTATTCCGCAATCTCCTTGGTGCGCTTGCCCTCGGCGATGAGCTTGATGACTTCGCGCTCGCGTCGCGTCAGGATTTCCCAGGACGGTTTGGCTGTCGCCGCGTCGCCACCGGAGAGATACCCGGCAACAACCTTGTCGACGATGCTCGGACTCAGGTAGTTGTTGCCGCTCACCACGTTGGCAAGCGCATTGAACAACTCGGTACGGCTGTCGTCTTTCAGCACATACGCATCTGCGCCAGCCTCGAGCGTTGCATGAATGTACTTCTCTTCCTTATGGAAGGTCAGGGCGACAATCTTGATGTGTGGGTGCTGACGCTTGATCTGGACAATCGCGTCCATGCCGCTGGTTCTCGGCATCGTCAGGTCCATAAGAATAACGTCAGGCTGCAATTCGGCCACGGAACGTATGGCGGTCATTCCATCGGCGGCGACACCAACCACCTCGTAGTCCGGCTCAGACGCGAGCATTGCCTCGAGCCCGTTCCGCATCAGCGCGTGATCGTCGACGATCAGGATGTTGTGAACTTTCTTGCTGCTCAATGCTGTGTCCGTCCGTGTCAGCGGCCCGAAATGCGAAGGCTTGAATTCTACAGTATCGGGGGAGAAGCATCACAGACCCGCTGCTGCCCAACATGGAGCGGGGGAAAACCCTACCCCGTAATAGGGTGCTTTCTTCCTGAATTACCCCCGTAAGCCGACTGCCTGTTTCTCGACGAATTGCCTAATTTGGCATGACTTGAAAATTCACATTCGAGAAGTGTGGGGTGGAAGCATGAACTTAACGAACCGTGGTGACGCGACGCAAGCCGGTCGACTTGGGCTGGTTGCGGGCGCGATCCTGATGCTCTGTGCATCACTGCCGGCAAGCGCACAGGACAGCAGTATCTACGTGCAATGTCCCGAGACGACGACACTGCACCCGACCGCAGGCGATCCTGCGATCAAGTGCGATCATCTCGTCGCGGGCGACGGCATGGTGACGATGGCCGACGGCTATCCGCAGTACATCTTCAGCTTTGCCAGGGTGCCGTTGCCGGGTATCGACGGTGCGCCCTCCGACGCGAACGCCTACGCGAGCTGGGTCATGCAGCAAGGTCTCCTGGCCGCCAATGCGCCGGCGCCGACGATCGTGGTCGACGAGGACGACGAACTCTTCCTGTCACTGACCAATGTCGGCATGACGATGCGTCCGGACCTGTTCGACCCCCACACCGTCCACTGGCATGGCTTCCCACAGGCCTCGGCCATATTCGACGGCGTTCCCGACTCGTCTGTCTCGATCAATATGGGCGCGACCCTGAGCTACTACTACAACGCCAAGGATGCCGGCACCTACATGTATCACTGCCATGTCGAGGCGACCGAGCACATGCAAATGGGCATGCTCGGCAACCTGTTCGTGCGGCCACGGCAGAACCGGCTGGCCGCCGGCACCAACCTCTTTACTGCATTCGCAAGTAATGGCGCGAATATCGCCAATGGCGGTACGACCGCGGCCCCTGCCGTCAACACCGGCGCCACACACGCCGCCGATGTGACCTACGCCTACAACGACGGCGATGGCACCACGGCTTACGACGTCGAGTTCCCCATCCAGATCGGCTCCTTCGACCCTGATTTTCATGACGCCAGCCTCAACGTACAGCCATTGCCGTTCGCCGGCATGAAGGACCGCTATTTCCTGCTGAACGGACGCGGCTACCCCGATACCGCGGAAGCGGGATCACTGCCCGAGACGGAAGACCCGATCGGTAACCTGCACGAGTCGCAGCCCGTGTCGAGCCTCGTCACGGCAGCGCCGGGGCAGCGCATCCTGCTGCGGATATCGAATCTCAATATCACCGAGTTCTACACGATCGGCACCAACGGATTGCCGATGGAGGTCATCGGTCTCGATGCGCGCCTGCTGCGCGACGACGAGGGCAACAACCTCTACTACAGGACGAACTCGCTGACGCTGGGTGGTGGCCAGTCGGCCGATGTGATCATCGTTGCGCCGCCGACCGCAGGCACCTACTTCCTTTACTCACAGAACCTCGATCGTCTGTCCAACAACACCGAGAACTTCGGCGGGATGATGACCGAAATACGCGTTCAATAGGAGACCGGCAATGACCAGATTCGAAACCACGTCGTTCACTGCCGGACTAAGCCGGCTTCTCACTGCTGCTTTGGCGGCGGGCATGCTGATGTTCTCGATGTCTGCCAACGCAGCCATCGATGGTGTCCAGGTGGCGGGCTCCGTCAACCTGTCTGCCAGCGAAGGTTATATTTCGATCGCCGATGGCGGCTCCGTGTATTCCTGGGGCTACAGCTACTCGGGTTCGCCGATGCAGCTGCCCGGCCCGACCTTGATCGTCACCGAGGGGCAGACCTTCGACGTGACGCTGACCAACAACCTGCCCGCTGCTGCCGGCAACGTGTCCATCGTCTTTCCGGGCAACGAAGTGTCGGCAACCTCGGGTGGCGTGCAGGGCGAGCTGACCCAGGAGGCGGTACCCGGCGGTACCGTCACCTACACCGTGACGGCCCCTGCACCGGGGACCTACCAGTACCACAGCGGCTCACAGCCCGACCTGCAGGTTGAGATGGGTCTTTACGGGGCATTGATCGTGATGCCGGCAGCGCCATCGGCAGCCTGCTCGGCGCCCGTCATCCCGACCGGCGGGCACGCATTCGATCATCCGGACGCGTGTTTCGACCGTGAATACCTGTTTCTCCTGAGCGAGATCGACATCGATATTCACCAGGCGGCGGAACTGCAGATCGGCGGCGAAGGCCCGATCGTGCTGCCGGCCGGTGCCTATCATTCCGAATACTGGATGATCAACGGACGTGCGGCGCCCGATACGCTGGCCGAGCCGGGCAGCGCCCTGTTGCCGCACCAGCCCTACAACATCATTCCGCGCATGCACCCGGGTGAGACCGTGCTGCTCCGCCTGATCGGGGCAGGGCGCGAAATGCATCCTTTCCACACGCACGGCAACCATGTGCGTGTCCTGGCCCGTGACGGCCAGATGGTCCTGAGTCCCGGCGGGGCGCTCGCAGGGCCACAGCTCTTTACGGTTCCGACACTGCCCGGCGGCACCGTCGATGCGGTGTTCGAGTGGACCGGTAAGGATCTCGGCTGGGACATGTACGGCCACGCCGCCGGCGATGGCACGGTCTGTACGCCCGACCTGCAGGGCTACCACAACGTCGTTACCGACCCGAACTACCGGGAATGGTGCGCGGATCACAACGAACCGATCCCCGTGACCCTGCCGAGCCTGAGCTCACTCGCGTTCGGCGGCTTCTACAGCGGCAGCCCGTACCTGGGCGCGCTTGGCGCCCTGCCGCCCGGTGAAGGCGGACTCAACCCGAATGCAGGGTTTACCTATATGTGGCACTCGCACAACGAGCGGGAACTCGTGAACAACGACGTCTTCCCTGGCGGAATGATGACCATGTTGATCGTCGAAGCCCCCGACGTTCAGATCGATGAATGAGGATCAGCAAATGAAACTGACAACTAAAATGAATTCGATGCTGGCTCTTACGATTCTCGGCTTTGCGGGAGCGGCGAATGCAGTCAGCGTACCTGTCGATAATGCCGGCTTCGAAATACCTGCCGGCCCGGACGGCGTTCTCGACAACGTTGTCGATGGCACCAACGGCTGGACCAAGACCGGCGGTGGCCAGATCTACAATCCCGGCCTGAATGCCAATGCGCCCGAGGGCTCCAACAGCTACCTGATCCTCGAAGGTATCAGCGGCTACGACCTGGGCACCGGCAGCATCATCCAGGCGCTCGACGACGTCCTGCAGGAAGGCGACTACACGCTGACCGTCCAGGTCGGTGAGAACGCCACCGCGAACAGTTCGTTCGGTGCCGGCTACCTGGTGCAACTCGGGTACATGGACGGCGCGACGTTCATGCCGCTTGCGGAAGACAACAGTACGCTTGCACCGAGTAATGGATTTGAAACCGCCACTGTCCTGCATACCGCCGCGGCGGGCGACGCCGGCATCGGCTCGAATCTCGCGATTCGCCTCGAAGGTATCGTCACGCCCGGAAGCAACAACCAGGTACTGTTCGATGACGTGGGGCTCGACTTCGTCGCTGCCCCGGGCGATGTCGACGTTTACCTGCGTGCCCAGCGTTTCGAAAAAGCGATGGCCAGCGGGGGTTCGGTGCCGATGTGGGGATTCGCGGTTTGCGACGAGACGTTCACGTCCTGCGCGGATCCGGCCGATACCGACGCTCCGGGACCGCAGATCGACGCATTTGCGGGCTTCCAGGTAAACATTCACGTCCAGAACACGCTGGACATACCTGTTTCCATCGCCATCCCGGGCCAGAGCGAAGAGGTTGGTCGTGTTCCCGTCATGATGGCGACGGACGAAGTCTGGGCGGGTCAGCCGGCCCGTGTTCAGTCGCAGACGCACGAAACGCTGCCAGGCGCGACAGCCACCTATACCTGGAACAACCTGAGTTCGGGCACCTACCTCTACCAGAGCGGCACCCTGCCATCGATACAGGTTCCGATGGGCCTGTACGGTGCGCTGATTGTCAGCGAAGGCGAGGGCGTTGCTTATGGTCGGGCGTTTGACGCGGAGGCGGTGCTGCTCGTCAGCGAGATCGACCCGATCCAGAACGCGCGAGTCGACGCGGCAGGCACGGTACTGCCCGACAGGACTTGTGTGCCGCTCTCGGATTACGAACAGAACATGACGGCAGGTTATCCCTGCACGGTCGACTACAACCCGACCTACTTCCTGATCAACGGTGGCGCCTCCGCCGACCTGCCGGCCGGCGATCCGACCGACGACGTGTTGTTGCGCTTCCTGAACGCAGGCCTGCGTTCACACACGCCCTCGATCGTCGGTGTCGAGCTGGGCCTGATTGCTGAAGACGGCAATGCATACCCGGGTTTGCAGAGAAACCAGAGTGCCGCACTCCTGGCGGCCGGCAAGACCCTCGATGCCATCGTCGCGATGCCAAATACAGACATCACGTACACGCTGTTCGATCGCATGCCGACGTTCAGCAACGAGAACCTGCCGAATGGCGGGTCGCTGGCGACGCTCCAGGTGGGCTCCGGCACACCGGTCGTTCCGCCTCCCGCAAGCCCGGCGAACGACGACGGGCCCTATGCCGTCGATGAGGATACGGCACTCGCAGTGGCTGCTGGCCAGGGTCTGCTTGCGAATGACGACCCCGGTCTCTCTGGCCCGGTTGTTGTCAGCGCTCCGGCCAACGGCTCGGTGACGCTTAATGGAGACGGTTCGTTCGTGTACACGCCGAACCCCGACTTCTCCGGCAAGGACAGCTTTACGTACAGTGTCACGGATGGCCTGAATACGTTCGGTGCCCGCGCGACCTTGAACGTGTCCTTCGTGAACGATGCGCCGGTCGCTGCCGGTGATGCCTACTCCAACAATGTCGGCTCCAGCATCTCGGTCGATGCGCCGGGAGTTCTCGGGAACGACGCCGATGTGGACGGTGACGACCTTATCGCCGTACTCGTAAGCGGCACCGCGTCACTGAACCCGGACGGTTCGTTTACGGCGTCAGCCAGTGGACCGTTCACGTATATCGCCTGCGATCAACCCCTGGATACGCTGGGTAATTGCCCGGCGGGTTCGGCCAGTAACGAGGTTTCCGTCGAACTGACGGTCAACACCGCGTCCGGCATCGTCCTGAACGTTCAGGAGCCGGGCACGCCGCCCGTCGCCGTAACCGCGTATCGCTACACGGTCGAAGAAGACACCACCTGGAAGCCGGATCCCAGCGATCCGCTTGCCGAGTCGCTGGCGACGAACTTCCACAGCAGCTACATGCCTGTCGTTGCACAGGGTTGTGTAGGAGCCGGTGCGTGCAGCGAAGGAGAGACGGAAACGCCATTCGGTGAGCTCGCGCTCGATCCGCTGAAGCACTACTACGTCTCCGTGCTGCCCGCCGATGCCGTGGTCGAGGATGAAACAGGCTATCGACTCGGTCATACGATCGGTGGCGCGCAGATTCCGCCGGCCGCAGAGCGCGTCAACAACACGGTCACAGTTCTTGTGAACAAGGAACCGATTCCCTACGCGCAGATCAGCATCTTTACGTTCAAGGACCACAGCCCGACCAACGGCGCCGTCGATGGCGGCGAAGTCGGTCTTGGTGGCGTGCAGATCACGCTCGAGGACGCGGGCGGTCGCTATGGCATCTCGGCGGGAATGATGAGCCAGGATGCGGACGGTAACCTGCTGACAAACTCGCTGGACTGTTTTGGCCCTGGCGGCTCGCAGCCCGGCGTGATCATCAGTTGCCCCGACACGCAGGAGAACAGGGACGCCGGGCTTGTCGGCCAGGTCCTGATCAAGAACCTGTTCCCCGGCAAATACGGCGTTATCGGTGTTCCGCCATCCGGCGGAGCGGTCACCTGGGCACAAACCTCGACGATCGAAGGCACTAAAGTCATCGACGCCTGGGTGAAGGCAGGCGAACCGCCGTTCTTCGCAGAATTCGGGCCGGTTGGCGTGCACGCATTCATCGGCTTCGCAAGCCCTGAAGAACTCGCGGCGGCAAATCCGGGTGGCCCCAACACGGTCAGCGGTGCTGTCACCAATTTCCACATGTCGCGGCCGCCGGACCAGACCCTCTGGGACAGCGGTTCTTACGCAGCGCTCGCACATACACGGCCATGGGTCGGTCTGAACTCCGATGCCGGTATCGGCGACAACATCGCCGCGGTACAGGCGACCGTCAATGATGACGGCACGGCAACGTTCGAGATTCCGAACGTACCGGACGGCGAGTTCCAGCTGGTCGTTTGGGATTCGTTCCTCGACCAGGTGATCGCCTATCGCACGGTCACCCAGGCTGAGCTCGATGCCGGTGGAGCGATTGGCAATGTACCTGTCTTCAACTGGTTTGCCAGGCTCGAGAACCATGTATTCCTCGACGAGGACGGCGATGGCATACGCGACACCGACGAAGCACCGATCGCAGAACAGGCGGTGAACCTGCGCTGGCGTGACGGCAGCGTTTACCAGTCGTTCCCGACCGACCTCGAAGGCTTCGTGCCATTCGACCAGGTCTTCCCGTTCTTCAACTGGCTGGTTGCAGAAGTCGACTACACACGCTTCGACGCGACGGGCCTGACAGTCACGGTCGACGGTGGAGGCAATGTCGATCCTGCGCAGGGATATACAGGTCCCTACGCCGGCATCCTGAGTCCGCAAGTTCAGACGGAGGATTGCACGACACCCGATTGCCTGTCCCGCACCGAAACAGGCCAGGTTCTTACCCAGGGGTTCCAGGGGTTCCTCGGCCAGACCAGTATCTTCGAGTGGGGCAAACGGCCCTATGCTGTCGGTCAGAACGGCGGCATCTCGGGCGTGGTTTCCTACGGGGTGACGCGGGCCGAAAGCGACCCGCGGCTCGCCGCCGTCGAGCCCTGGGAGCCCGGTATTCCACGTGTGAAAGTTCGGCTCTATCGAGAAGTCGCACGATCCGAAACGAGCATTGCCGTAACGAACCCCGGGTTCGAGATTCCGGGTGGCGGCAATGGCGTCCTCGACAACGTCGTTGACGGCACCAATGGCTGGATCAAGACAGGTGGCGGACAGATCTACAATCCGGGCCTCGATGCCAACGCACCAGAGGGCTTCAACAGCTACCTTATTCTCAACAGCATCGCCGGCTACGATCTTGGCGACGGTAGCGTGCAACAAACGCTTGGCGACGTCTTGTCGGAAGGCAGCTACACCCTGAACGTCGAGGTCGGCGAGAACGCCACCGCGAACAGCAGCTTCGGCAGCTACCGGGTGCAACTCGGCGTAACGGACGGCAGCAACTTCATCCTGCTCGCCGAAGACGACAACTCGCTGGCGCCCGTCAACCAGTTCCTGACCTCGACCGTGGAGTACACGGCCCGGGCGGGTGACCCCAACCTGGACATGCCGCTGGTGATTCGCCTCGTCGGCAACGTCGCCGGAACGGGGAATATCCAGGTTCTGTTCGACGACGTGCGTCTTGGCTATTCCGACAATGGCCTCGCGCTGGTGCAGGAGACACTGACCGACAGCTGGGACGACAGCCTGCCTGCAGGTTGCCCGGGTGGCCATCCTACCGATCCGGTAACACCGGCCGACAAGTGCTATGACGGACTGCGTAACTTCAACCAGGCTCGGCCCGCCGTATTCGATGGCGGCTATGCCTTTAACGACATCCCTGCCGGCAAGTACGTCGTCGAGGTTGTCCCGCCGCCTGGGTATGAAATTCTCAAGGAAGAAGACGTCAACGTCGGCTTCGGTGACGGCTACGCGTCAGTATTCGTAACAATGCCAGGTGGCGCTGTTATACCGGCGCTTCCCGACGCGGCGATGGTCGCGGCGGCAATCGAGCCGGACCCCGGTCTTGCGCAACCGCCTTGTGTCGGTGACATGCGCCAGGTTCCGTTGACGATGAGCTTGTTCCCTGCGGCCAACGCAGAGGCGCCGTTCGCCTTGTCGACGCGACCGCTCTGCAACCGCAAGGAAGTCATTCTTTCGGACCAGGGCCAGGCCGCGGCGGACTTTACGCTGCTTACAGACGCGCCGATCGCCGGTCATTTCGCCGGTATGGTCCTCGATGATGTCGCCCAGGAGTTTGACCAGGCCTCGCCGCAGTTCGGTGAGAAGTGGGCGCCTCCCTTCGTGCCGGTGTCGATTCGTGACTTCAAGGGACAGGAAGTTACCCGCGTCTATACCGATCGCTACGGACGCATGAACGGTCTTCTGCCGTCAACGTTCACGGCAAACATGCCATCGCCGAGCGGCTTTTCGCCGGCAATGCACATGTCCTGCATGAACGACCCGGGTCCGATTCCGGGACCGGATGGCGAACTGATCATCGATCCGCAGTACAACCCGGCGTACAGCAATTTCTGCTACACGTTCCAGTACATGCCGGGCACGACCACGTACCTGGACACGCCGGTACTGCCGGTATCGGCCTTCGCATCGGGCGACAACCCGGTCGATTGTGCGCCGGGTGACGGCATGCCGGTTATCTCCCGGGTGCGGTGGAACAACAACTTCAACGGACCGTGGTACCGGACGAGAAGCGCTACAGCGACCACAACGACACGCGTCGTCGATATTCGGTCTGCGCGTAACGAGCGGGTGCCGAACCCGGCCTACGAAGGGCCAACGGCAACGGGTCCTGCCGGCCGGAAGACGATCGTGCGTGATCACGGTTTCGGCGGTACGCAAGGGACCGTGACCGTCGGTGGTGTCCCGCTGAATATCCTCAGCTGGAACAACGGGCGTATCAGGGCAGAAATCGAGGCCCAGCTCACGGCACCGCTTGCCGGTCAGCTCGTGGTTACCCGCGGTGACAACGGTAATTCGACCGAAGCCGGGATCACCATCACGGTTTCGGATACGGCGCCTATTCGCGTCCCTGTCGACTACCCGACGATCCAGGATGCGATCGACGCCGCCACGGCGGGCGACCTTATCCTGGTCGCGCCGGGTGTCTACAACGAATCCGTGATCATGTGGAAGCCTGTTCGACTGCAGGGTGCGGGGGCCGGCTCAACGATCATCAACGGCGTCAATGTACCCACGGACAAGCTCGTAGCTTGGCGCGAGAAGATGGACAGCCTGTTCGCCGCCGGTCTCGTCGACAGTCTGCCTGGCCAGCCTGAGGGCGCGGCCGGGTTCAACAAGTCGGAAGGTGCGGCAGTTACGGTTATCGGCATATTCGATCCGGGCACCGGGGCACCGCCCGAAAACAGCTTCCTCCGCAGCGGAGCGGAAGCGCGCATCGACGGCTTTGGAATCACCGGGGCGACAGTTGGTGGGGGAATCCTCGTCAACAGCAATGCCGACGGTATCGAGATTTCCAACAACCGCGTGTTCGGCAACAGTGGCTCCTTCGGAGGTGGTATCCGGGTCGGTGAACCATTCCTGCCAACCACGGCCGACGGCCCTTATGCCTACAACACCAACGTGAATATTCACGACAATGTCGTCGTGCAGAACGCTGGCCGGGACGGCGCGGGTGGCGGTATATCGCTCAATGCCGGCAGTGACAACTACAACGTCGACGGGAACCTCGTGTGTGGCAACTTCACGCTGGGCGATGGTGGCGGTATTGGTCACCTGGGCTTCAGCGACAACGGCGATATCACGAACAACCGTGTCCTTTTCAACCAGACGTTTAACCAGGCTGTTACGGTTTCGGGTGGTGGTGTGTTTGTTGCCGGCGAGCCGAATGCGGGAGGCGTGCTGACCCAGGGCTCGGGTAATGTCGACATCGACTTCAACCTGATCCAGGGCAACCATGCCGGAGCAGGACATGGCGGCGGTATCCGCACGCAGTACGTCAACGGACAAGACGTCGTCAACGCACTGGCCAACAACGGCAACCCACGCGTGGGCCGCTGGCACCGCATCCGGATCAGGGACAACACGATCGTCAACAACGTTGCCGGCTGGTCCGGTGGCGGCGTGTCGCTACAGGATACGGCACGTCCTGCGCTATTCCGCAGGAATTCGATCGCGCATAACGACAGCACTGCGACAGTCGGCGGACTCATCGTCAACAACCTGTCAGCCAACCAACCGGCCGGCATTTCGACGGAGAACCACAGCGCACTACTGGCCGGTGTCATCGTTGTGCATAACACTACGAATGGCTTGCGGGAATTCTCCAATCCGAATCTGAACGCTTCCAACACGCTTTGGGAAAACCGCTCGTTCCACTACAACGCGAATCCGGACGGCAACCCCGCTACGGCGGACGCCGGTCTCGTGCCATTGCTGAGCCAGTCTTCGCCAGGCGAGTGCGTTGCGGGAGCAACGTTCTGGGATCTTGACGACCAGCTCGGCGGCGGGCTCAACGCAGCCACGGGTGACGGGTCGGGTTTTGTAAATCCGTACTGTAACGGTGGACGCACCCTGCTCACGACACCGGGGCCGATGTTGGGTCTGCCGGCGCTGGATGAGGGTGGCGCTGCCTGGGTCGATGTACGGTTCGGGCCGTTGACAACAGCGTGGCCGGCCGATGCGCCCATCTGGAGTTACTAGGTGCGGCGTGTGTGGGCCCGACTAAAAGCCTGGCCGCTGGCGAGACTACTCGCCGGCGGCCTCGCCGTGTTGGCCTTGTCGACGACGGCACTCGCGGCCGACTCTGAACGGCATCCTCGCGAGAAGACCTATCTGAAGCGCCAGTGGGGCATTGAGGTCATGCATGTTCGCCAGGCGTCAGCCGGATACATGCTCGAGTTTCGCTACAAGGTGCACGATGCAGAAAAAGCCCAGGCCCTGTTCGAACGGCAGACGAAACCGGTCTTGACGCATGTCGAGACGGGAGCAGTACTTATCGTGCCGACACCGGCAAAGACCGGTGCACTGCGAAATTCGAACATGCCCACTTCCGGCAAGGTCTATTGGATGTTTTTCGCAAACCCCGGAAAACTGGTGGAGAAGGGCGACCAGGTGAATATCGAGATTGGCGATTTTCTCGTTGAGAAACTGGTCGTCCAGTAAACAGGTACGCGGAGTACGGTGATGTCGAAGAAACTGGTATTCATAGCAATTGCAGCGGTGCTGGCTGCGTTGCTGATCTACAACTCGGGCCCAATGCGAGATGCGCGGGTGATCGATGCCCTTGTCGCCAAGAACATCGAAGCACGCGGCGGCGCCGAAACCTGGGCGTCTGTCGACTCGCTGCGGCTTAGCGGTCGGATGGACCTGGGGCAAGGGGTGCATGTTCCTTACGTGATGGAACAGAAGCGTCCCGGCAAGATGTGCGTCGACTTCGTCTTCAATGATCAAACGGCGACGCAGTGCGTGGACGGAGAGAAAGGCTGGAAGCGGCTGCCGTTCCGCGGCAGCAACATGCCCGAGTTGATGACCGAGGCCGAGTTGCGTGAGATGGTGGACGCTGTTGAGATCGACGGGCTGCTGTTTAACGCCGCGGAGCGCGGGCACAAGATCGAGCTCGTCGGCGAGGAGCAGGTAGGGGATCGCGCTGCCGTGAAACTGCAGTTGACCCTGAGCAGCGGCGCAGTTCGCTGGATATACATTGATAAAGAGAGCGGCCTGGATCTCAAGCTCGAAGCGCTGCGTGTGCGCGGCGGTAAGGAACGCCTGGTTGAAACCTACTACTCCGACTGGCAGGAGACCGACGGACTGCTGATTCCCCGAAGGCAGGAAACCCTGACGGAAGGTGATAACGAGTATCATTTCCTGACCGTCGATAGTGTTAAAGGCAACCCGCACCTCGACGATGCGCGTTTCGCGGTGCCGGCGATTACGAAAGGAGCATCATCATGAGGCGGGCAACGATTTGGTTCGTGGCGTGTATCGCCATGGCCGGGGCAAACGCCGGCGAAGCGGACGCCAAGGATCCGCATGCTGCGCATCGGGCCGCGATGCAGAAGGCTCGTTACACGGCAACAATGGAGACCTATGCGGTTCCGGATATCGAACTGGTCGATCAAACAGGCGCGACCGTCGATCTGCAGTCCCTGCTCGAGACCGATCAACCCGTGGCGCTCAATTTTATTTTCACGACCTGCACGACGATTTGTCCTGTCATGACAGCAACGTTCGCGCAGATGCGACGGGAGCTGGGGGAGTCGGGCGACGGCCTGCGCCTGGTCTCGATTTCCATCGATCCCGAGTATGATCGGCCAGAGATGCTGCGTGCGTACGCTGAGCAATTCAACGCAGGCGCCGGCTGGGATTTCCTGACGGGAGACAGCGCCGATATCGTGCGGGTTCTCAAGAGCTTCGACAGCTATGCCGGCTCCAAGATGAATCACCAGCCCGTGACCCTGTTGAAGAGCCCCGGCAGTTCGTCGTGGACACGTATCGACGGCCTGGCGAACGGCACTGACCTGGCGCGCGAGGTATCAATACGGCTTCTGGACTGAACCTGGTGCCTGGCAAACATTTCCGGTTGGGAGCAGCCTGCCTGCTGGTGGCCTGCTTTGCGTTCAACACCGCGACGGCGGGAGACGCCGACGACGGTCGACGCATCTACCGTGAGGGCATCCTGCCGTCTGGCGAAGCGCTTACCGCCGTCGTCGCCGGAGACGTCCCTGTTCTCGGCACGCAATTCAGTTGCCAGAGCTGTCACGGGCAGAGCGGTATGGGCGCCGCCGAGGGCACCTACATCGTGCCGCCCATTGCCGGGCAGTTCCTGTTTGCGGAATCACCGCAACCGGCCCGTCCTGCGTACGACCAGGAGAGCCTCGCGCGCCTGCTTCGCGACGGCGTGACGCCGGGCGGGCGGAATCTCGGCGAGCTGATGCCACGTTACCGTCTGGGTGACGACGACGTCGCCGATCTCGCCGCGTTCCTTGCCAACCTGTCATCCGGATGGTCACCGGGTGTCGACGATACGCAAATACATTTCGCGACGGTCATCACCGATGACGCCACCGACGCGGAGCGCGACGCAGTGCTCGCCGTGCTGACGACGTTCATCGAGGAGAAGAATCGTCAGACGCGCCTGGAAGGCGAGCGCTGGGATCGGGGCGACACCCCGGCCAGCCGCCTGCCAACCGTGCACCGCGACTGGGTACTCGATGTCTGGGAGCTCACGGGACCCAGCGAAACCTGGGGTGAGCAGCTGGAACGACATTACCGGGACAACCCCGTGTTCGCGATGCTCAGCGGCCTGAGTCATCAGTCCTGGGGACCGGTCGGTCGTTTTTGTGAACGTAACGAGATCCCTTGCCTGTTTCCCGGCGCCGACGTGACGGAGACGGAGCAGGGCGATTTCTATACGCTGTATTACTCCCGCGGTCTCGAACTCGAAGCCGATCTCATCGCGAACCACATCGCCGGGCAGTCCGTGTCGAGCCTCGTTCAGGTCTACTGCGCTGCGGGGCCCAGGCAGGCTGCGAAGCGCTTGCGAGTGCAGCTCGAGGGCTCGGGCACGCGCATCGACGACGTTGTCTTCGATTGCAATGAGCCACTCCCGCTTGCCGACATTGCCAAACAAGCCTCCGGTGCCGGTTCGAATGCCGTGTTGTGGCTGGAGCCCGTACACGTTGCGGCAGTCCGCGAAGCAGTCCCGGGCGCCACCCTCTATGTGTCGTCGACGCTGTTGGAAGGTTCTTTCGAGTCCTTGTCCGGTACGGCCTTGGTCGCGCACCCGTTCCGGCTACCGGGCGAATTCGATCCTGCCCTGGCGAGATTCAAGGTCTGGGCAAAGACGCGCGACATCGAACTCACCTCGCCACGACGCCAGTCGGAGGCCTTCTTCGCCTGTCTTGCGATGAAAGACGCCGTTGCTCACATGGGCCGGTTCTTTATCAGGGATTTCGCACTCGACACGCTCGATCACGCGCAGTCGATCGTCGCCTACCTGTCCTACTATCCCCGGCCCACACTTGGGCCACGGCAGCGCTTCGTCAACAAGGGCGGCTACGTACTCCCCGTTGTCGACGGCAAGGTGGACACTACCGAGGCGACCTGGGTTCTTCCCTGACCTGACGAACCGTCCTCTGCCCGTGTCGTCTATACTCGTTGCTTGCGCGGGGGACAAGCAATGCTCAACGTTGAACACCTGGTCAAGCAATACGGCGATTTTACGGCGGTCGATGACATTTCCTTCGAAGCGGCCGCGGGCGCCGTATTCGGCCTGCTCGGCCCGAACGGTGCCGGCAAGTCGACCACCATCAATTGCATATCCGGCCTGTTGACCCCGACCGCGGGGCGTATAGCCGTGTCAGGGCATGACATCGTCAAGGATGGCAAGGCCGCTCGCCGTGACCTCGGCATCGTGCCGCAGGAGCTCGCCCTCTACGAAGACCTGCCGGCGATCGACAACCTGCGCTTCTGGGGCAAAGCTTACGGCTTGCGTGGCACGTTGCTGGAGGACCGGGTTGCTACGGTCCTCGGGCACATCGGACTCGCAGACCGCGCCCGGGATTTGCCCAAGGAATTCTCCGGGGGCATGAAGCGGCGTTTGAATTTCGGCTGCGGCATCGTCCACCAGCCGAAGGTCCTGTTGCTCGACGAACCGACAGTTGGTGTCGACCCGCAGTCACGCGCCAGGCTGTTCGACCTGGTTGAAGCGGAACGCGACGCCGGGGCCTGCGTGTTGTACACCACGCACTACATGGAGGAAGCCGAACGCCTGTGTGATTCGCTCGCGATCATCGATCGCGGGACGATCATCGCGAAGGGGTCGGTGGCGGAGCTGAAAGCCCAGCTCGGTGCACGAGATGCGCTGCAGCTCAACGGCAGCTTCCCCGTCGAGTCAACCAGCGACGCGGTCATGGCGCTCGTGCCCGACATCGCCGACCTGGAAATACTCAGCCAGGCCGATGACGCACTGCTGCTTACCTTGTCAGCCGCGTCACAGCACCTGCCAAAGATCTTCGATGCGATAAGCAGGGCGGGCGGCTCCGTGGCGGAGACGAGCCTCCGCAGCCCCAACCTCGAAACCCTGTTCCTGCTGCTCACTGGCAAAGAGCTGCGCGAGTAAGTATGAGCTTCCTGTTCGCATCGGTAAGAAAGGACCTGCAGCGCTGGGCGCAGGACAAAACCGCGCTGCTGATCTGGCTGGGCATCCCGTTTCTGATCGGCGGCTTGATTACGTCGATGATCGACGGTGGTGGCGGCACGCCAACGGGCGTCCTGCTCATCGCCGACCAGGACGACTCGCTATTGAGCGGCTTTATTATTGCCGCGTACTCCCAGGACCAGCTCGGTGACTTGCTGGTCGTGGAGCAGGTCTCGGTCGAGGAGGGTGCCACACGTATCGATGCCGGCGAGGGAAGCGGCTTCCTCGTCATTCCCGAGGGCTTCCAGGATGCGTTTCTCAACGAAACCCCGGTTACCCTGACGCTGAAGACCAACCCGGCGCAGACCATCCTTCCCGGCATCATAGAGGACGTGACGGAAGTCCTGCTCGATGCAGGGTTTTATGCGCAGCGTTTGCTGGGGCCAGAGATACAACAGATCCAGGACGCGGGGCTCAACGACCTGCCGAGCGATGCGTTCGTTGCCGGTATATCGGTGGATATACAGCACAAGATCGACGCGGTCACGCCCAAGCTCTCGCCGTTGCTGTTCGACATCGAGATCGTCGAGCCGCCGCCGCAGGAACCGCAGCCGGACCTGGCGTTGCTGTTTCTTCCGGGCATTATCCTCATGGCCGTTCTCTTCGCAGCCAACAGCCTGGCGGCCGACTACTGGGAGGAACGCGACCGGGGAACATTGCGCCGGCTGGTTTCCTCGCCGGGCGCATTGCCGGGTTTCGTCGCGGGCAAGGCACTTGCCGCGATGGCCGTCATGGCCATTCTTGCCGCGGTGACGCTGGTCATCGGCTTTGTCTACCATGGTGTCGCGTGGGTCAAGTTTCCGTCGTCGCTCCTCTGGGTGTCCCTCGGCGGTGTCGGGTTGTTCGCCTGGTTCGCGGCGCTGCAGATGCTGTTCCCCAGTAACAAGGCCGCCAACCTCGTCACGACAATCCTGCTGTTTCCCTTGCTGATGGCGGGTGGAAGCTTCTTCCCGCTGGCGGCGCTGCCGGACTGGATTGCGGCGCTTGGACGCCTGTCACCCAATGGTTTTGTCGTCGATCGCCTGTCGGGAGAGCTCATTGCGCCCGATGCATGGTCGATAGACCTTGCAAGCTGGCTGACGATGCTCGCCGTAAGCGCGAGTGGCCTGGCCCTCAGTGCATGGCGCTTGCGCAGCGGGTTTGCGAGGAAGTGATGCGATGAAGAATATCCTGTTTATCGCATGGCATGACGTCCGCAACCAGCTTCGGCAAGGATCGACGCTGCTCTGGCTGTTCGTCATGCCGCCGATCTTCTTCTATTTCATCGGCACCGTGACGGGCGGGTTCTCGTCGGGGGTGAGTGGCGGCCAGGCGACGCCATTGACCGTCGTTGCGAAATCGCCGGGCTTCCTCAAGGAACAGATCGATCTGCGCCTGGCCGACAATGATTTCGATGCAGAGTGGGTAGAGTCGCCCGCACCGGCCGCCGAAGGCGCGGCGCCGTCGCGCACGCTGGTCTTCGATACGACCCTGAGCGACAAGGTGCTGGCAAACGAGCAGGTGCAGATCACCTACGACACAAGGGCGAATGCGCTGTCGCGTCAGTTTGAGGAAATCCGCATTAGCCGGGCGCTGTACACGGCACTGGCCGACATCGTCATTGCGGACGCAACGGCGGGGCCCCTGAGTGCCGAGGCGCTGACGACACTCAACAATGCACCCCGCGCCTGGCAGCTGGACGTGTCGCCGGCGGGCGAGCGCGAAGTTATTCCGTCAGGATTCGAACAGGCAGTGCCCGGCATCCTCGTGATGTTTACGCTCCTTGTCCTGCTGACGACTAGTGGTACAACGCTCGTCCAGGAACGCACCGAGGGCCTGCTCAGGCGACTTGCCGCGGCGCCCATATCGAAAGCCGAGGTGATCGCCGGCAAATGGGACGGGCGGATGGTGCTCTCCGCAGTCCAGATCTCGGTTGCCCTGATGTTCGGCACCTTCCTGTTTCGCATGGACTGGGGGCCGAACCTGGGCATGGTGATCCTCGTGCTGGTCGCCTGGGGCGGGTTCTGCGCGTCCGCGGGTCTCTGGCTGGGCACCGTGGCGAGAACGCAGGCACAGGCCGGAGGGCTGGGCGTCCTCGCGGCAAACGTACTCGCTGCGCTTGGCGGCTGCTGGTGGCCGATCGAGGTGACACCGGAGTGGATGCAGTTCGTCCAGAAGCTGCTGCCCACCGGGTGGACGATGGACGCGCTTCACAAGCTCATCAGCTTCCAGGCGGGCGCAGCGACCGTAATCCCGAACATTGTCATGCTGTCCCTGGCCGCCGCCGTCTTCGCGTGGCTGGCCGTTCGCGGGTTCCGGTACGAGTAGCTAGCCCGCCGAGTGAAGCTGTGCCGCCACGTGCTTGATCGACGGGTCGTCCGGGTCGATCTCGATCTTGAAGTGCAGGGTGGTCATCAGTTCGAGCATCTTCTTGTTCGCGCTCAGGACCTGGCCTTCGATGACTTCCAGCTCACGGTCGCGTGCGACCTCCATCAGGTTGGTCATCAACTGGTAGGCAATGCCCTTGTTTTGCCACTTGTCCGAAACCACGAGCGCGAACTCGCAGCTTTTCCTGTCGACGTTGGTTGAGTAGCGGGCGACACCGATCTGCTCTTCGCCCTGGCTGTTCGAGACCGTGGCGATCAGCGCCATTTCGTTGTGGTAATCGATCTGCGTGAAGCGAACCAGCATTTCCTGGCTGAGTTCGTGAATCGAATTCATGAAGCGGAAATACTTCGCTTCCTCGGACAGGCCGCGCACGAATTGCGCTTCGATCTCGGCATCCTCCGGCCGGATTGGGCGAATAACGACGTTCGTGCCGTCGTTCAACTGGATATTGCGAACCAGGTGCACCGGGTAGGGGTGGATCGCGAGATGGTGATACGGATCGGTCGAGGGCTTGGGATAGTCCACCATGATACGTGCATCGACGGCGACGATTCCCTTGTCATCGATGATCAGCGGATTGATATCCATTTCGTGGACCCACGGCAGTTCGCAGGCAATACCGGAAACACTCAGTAGCACGTCGATGAGCTGGTCCATATCGACGGCCGGCATGTTGCGGAATGCGCCGAGCATCTTCGATACCCGCGTGCGGTTGATCAGGTCTGTTGCAAGCCGGTGATTCAGTGGGGGCAGCGAAATCACTGAGTCCCCCATGATCTCGACCGTCGTGCCGCCGCTGCCGAAACTGATAACCGGGCCGAAGACGGGGTCGCGAATGATGCCGATCATGAGCTCGCGACCATTGGAGCTGCGATACATCTTCTCGATCGTGACGCCCTGGATCGTCGCGGTCGGTACCTTGCTCTGCACCTCGTCGACCAGTTGCTTGTAGACACCGCGAACTTCGTGTGCCGAGTTGATGTTCAGGCGCACGCCGCCGGCATCCGACTTGTGCGTGATATCCGTCGACAAGACTTTCATAGCGACCGGGTAGCCGATTGACTCGGCCACGATCAGCGCCTCGTTCGCGGACCGTGCCATCCCGTTGCGCACCGTCGGGATATGAAACGCGTTCAACACGGCCATCGATTCGGGCTCGGTCAGCGTGTGCCGTTGCTCATTGAGTACCGACTCGATGATCAGGCGCGCGCCGTCGACATCCGGCGCTTTCTTACCGGTACTCAGGCGCCCCGGCGTCTGCAGCAACATGCGCTGGTTTCGCTTGTAGCGGGCGAGGTAGGAGAACGCGTCGATGGCATTCTCGAGTGCGCTGTAGTTGGGTACCCGCGCCTTGTTGAACAGTTCGCGGGCCTCCGCGATCTGGGCGCCGCCCATCCAGCTTGTCATCACAGGTTTGTCGGTGTTTGCTGCAGCCTCGATTACCGCGCGGGCAACCTCGGTAGGCCGGGTCATCGCCTGCGGCGTAAGTATGACGACAGCGCCATCGACATCCGGGTCGTCCAGGCAAATGTCGAGTGTCTGTTTGTAGCGTTCCGGCGGCGCGTCACCGATCAGGTCGACCGGGTTGCCATGCGACCAGACAGCCGGTAACACCTCGTCCAGCCGCTTCATGGTTGCGTCGCTCAGGGTGCAGAGTTCGATTCCCTGGTCGACGGCGCGGTCCGCGGCCATTACGCCGGGTCCGCCACCATTGGTGATGATGACCAAACGCTCGGATCGGCCACGGTACTGCTTGGAGGATAGCGCCCTGGCCGCAGCAAACAGCTGGCCGATGGTCTCCACGCGCAGCACACCGGAGCGCGACAGGGCTGCCGAAAACGTATCGTCGCTGCCGACGAGTGCGCCGGTATGAGAGGCGGAGGCCTCTGCCCCTGCAGCGTGCCGCCCCACTTTCAGTGCGATGACCGGCTTGATGCGCGCAGCGGCGCGCAGGCTGCTCATGAAACGACGGGAGTCGTACACACCCTCTATATAAAGGAGTATGGCCTTCGTCTTCGGGTCGGATACGAGGTAGTCGAGGTAGTCGCCGAAATCCAGGTCCGCGGCAATACCCGTCGAGACGACGGTCGAGAACCCGATCCTGTTCTTTGCGGCCCAGTCGAGAATGGCCGTGCAGATTGCGCCCGACTGGGAGACCAGCGCCAGGCTGCCGGCCTGGGCATTGTTGTTGCCGAACGTGGCGTTCAGGCCGATGTCCGGGCGGATGATGCCCAGGCAGTTCGGCCCCATCAGGCGGATATCGTAGCGCCTGGCCATCTGGGTGACCCGGTCCTCGAGCTGCCGGCCTGCCGCTCCCGTCTCGCGGAACCCGGCCGACAGGATGAGCATCATCCTGATGCCGCGTTCGCCACACGACTGGACGATGCCCGGAATGGTCGCCGCCGGGGTAGCGACGACGGCGAGATCCATATCCTCGTCGATATCCTCGAGCGATTTGAATGCCGGCTCCCCCTGGACGACATCGCGCTTGGGGTTGATGGCAAATATCTGGCCTTCGAAACCCGATGTCCTGAGATTTTTGAAGACAATGCCGCCGACCGAGTCCTCTCGATCGCTGGCACCGAACAAGACGATATTTCGGGGTGAAAACAGGGGGGTGAGGTAATGGGTATTCACAATTAGTCCTGCGCTGGATTCCTTTAGTGGCAGTGACCTTTTACACTGCACCGGCCTGTGAAGAAAATAGGGAGATTCACGTGCGAACCGCGTACATAACGCATCCCGATTGCCGCAACCATGATACGGGGCCCGGTCATCCGGAGAACGCATCCCGACTATACGCAATTGAGGACCAGTTTGTGACCAGCGGCCTCGATCGGGTCCTGCGCTACGTCGATGCTCCGCTCGTCACCGACGAGCAGCTGCTCCGGGTCCATCCAAAGGAGTACGTCGATGCGATTCGCGCGGCGATTCCCGAGTCCGGCTACGCCCGGCTGGACCCCGACACCGTTGTAGGCCCGAAATCGTTGCAGGCAGCCTACCGGGCCGCCGGGGCGGCGGTTGCGGCGGTCGACCTCGTCATGAGCGGCGAGATGGAGTCCGCTTTCTGCGGTGTCAGGCCGCCCGGCCACCATGCGGAAAGGACGCGCTCGATGGGATTCTGCCTGTTCGACAACATTGCCGTTGCCGCGGCACACGCGCTGGCTGAATATGGGCTCGAGCGCGTGGCGATTGTCGATTTCGACGTGCATCACGGCAACGGTACCGAGGACATCTTCAGGGACGAGGACAGGGTGCTGTTCTGTTCCACGTTCGAACATCCGTTCTATCCTTTCACACCGTTGCTCGGGAACACCGCGAACAGGATCAGCGTACCGTTGGACGCCAACGCCAAGAGCGAGGAGTTTCGCGCAGCGGTTACCGAGCATTGGCTGCCGGCGCTCAGCGCGTTCCGGCCGGAGTTCGTGTTCGTGTCCGCGGGCTTCGATGCGCACCGCGACGATGACATGTCCCACGTCGCCCTGACCGACGCGGATTTCCGGTGGGTGTCCGAACGCATCGTGGACGTTGCCAATGCGTCGGCATCCGGCCGCATTGTCTCCGTACTGGAGGGTGGCTATGAACTGAATAGCCTGGCACGTTGCGTGGAAGCACACATTCGGGTGTTGATGGGCATCCATTCATGAAGAACGACGCCTGGCTGGAACGCTGGGAGATCGGTCGCACGGGCTGGCATGAGCCCGGTGGCAACAGGAACCTGCAGCAACACTGGGAATGGTCCGGCAAGCGCGTCCTCGTGCCCTTGTGCGGCAAGACGCCCGATCTGCTCTGGCTGGAACAGGTGGGAAACGATGTCGTCGGCGTCGAGTTGTCCGGGATTGCCGTTCGCGAGTTCTTCGAAGAAAACGGCATCGAGTACGAAGTGCTGAGCGGCGGGTTACCGCATTACCGGGCAATCGATCGTCGTATCAGCATCTACTGTGGCGACTACTTCGAATTCAAGGCAGGGCCGTTCGACGCACACTACGATCGCGGCGGCCTGGTCGCATTGTCGCCGGAGCTGCGGACCCGCTATGCCCGGCACACGTCGTCTCTGCTCGAGCAGGAGGCACGGCAGTTTGTCATTACCGTCGAATACGACCAGGCGGTCTGCGATGGTCCTCCGTATTCCATCGGCGCGGACGAAATACTGGGGCACTGGCCGCGCCTGCGGCGGCACGCCAGCGTGGACGATACGGCCAACGCACCGCCGAAATTCCTGGAGGCGGGGCTTGAACTAATGCACGAAGTGGTCTGGCGAACGGACTGAAGCCGGACGTCGGCAACTACTCCGCATCCTCTATCGACAGGGACTCGAGGTAACTGACCAGGGCATCCGTCTCGGCATCGTGGGACTCGAGCCACTCGGTCGCGCCGTCAACGCCGGCGACCGACGTCACGAAATACGAAAACGCCGTTCCGACCCCTGCGGCCTCGATGGCCCTCGCGCCCGAGACCAGGTGCTTTACAAAAAAGGACTCGGGATCCGAGTCGAATTTCATTTCGCCGGCGATACTGATAAAACTCGCGATCGAATCGGCGATCGGCCCTGCGTCGAGCGCTGTCCCCTTCTCGGTTGGCGCGTTAGTCATCGCGGCCAGGCCGAGCGCAAGATTGAGCGCGGCGATCTCGGGCGAATTCATATCGGGGGACCGCGGCAGCAGAATCGTGGTTGAGTTGTTCGCGTCGTCGTTCTCGATGCGCGAGAACATGACATCGATCATCCAGCGAGACGCATTGACGCAGCGCTCGGTATTGAATTCCCGCTGCAGGAAATTGGCATAGGCGAGGAAGGCATTCACCGGCTGATCCGATTCGTAGTAGGTGCTACCGATGGCGTAGTAGGGGGACGGGTGCCGCGGGTTGATGCGAATGGCTGTTTCGAGATGATCGATCGCTTCGTCCAGCCGATCCACATTGGCCAGCGTGATCGAAATATTGAAGTGCAGCCAGAAGTCGTCCGGGCTGGTCTGGAGCGCCTTCTCAAATGTCTTTAACGCTTTGCGTGTGTTGCCTGCTTCCGAGTAGCAGGATGCCTGCATCATGCTGAGTTGCGGCAACAGCCGGGCCTGTGCCTCGTCTTTCCTTATCTTGCGCAGGGCGCGTCCGGCGACCTTCGCACAGTCCTTGAGGTCGCCGTTCGCCTGGTGCGAATACGCCAGCTCATAGGCGGCAAACCCGTTGTCCGGCTCGAGCCTGACGACCTCCCGGAGCAGGTCGATCGCCTGCTGGTACTCTGCCTGATCGTGATAGGCGATAGCATCGCGTATCATTTGCTCGGTATCGGCGGCCAACGACGGCGTTGTTACTGCGAACACCAATAAGACTGAATTGATCAGTGCGCCGGCGGTCTTATGAATCGACATACTCGAATCCCTGCGGCCGCAATGCGGCGTCAGGCTCATCATAACCGTGCGCAGCAAGGGGGCATAGCATGGCGGGAAGAATGTGGCGGCTAGCGATCGTCTGCGTGGCAACGCACAACGACGACAAGGTCTGGGAAGAGAAGCTCGTCTATCGGCGCAGCCGGAACTAAGCGTCGGCGCGGACGTGACCCCAGACGACTTCGTTGCCTTCAACAGGGCGGCTGGGAATATTCTGCGACAGTAACAGCGAGCAAATCGCAAACCCGGTGCCTATCAGGAATACCGCGGAGTGGGATACAACCCACACAAGGCCCAGGGCCGCCGGAATGATCACGGCCGCGATGTGGTTGATCGTGAACGAGACGCCGGCCGTGCTCGCGATGTCTTCGGGGCTGGCGATCTTCTGGAAATACGTCTTGATCGCGATGGCGAGTGCAAAGAACATGTGATCGACGATGTAGAGGCCCGCGGCGACGTACGCATTCTCGACGAACGCGTAGGCGGTGAAAACGACAACCAGTCCGACGTACTCGATGGTCAGCGCCTTCCGCTCGCCGATGCGCCCGATCAGTCCGCCGATGCGCTCGGCAAACAACCAGTTGAAGGCGTAGTTGGCCAGGAACAGGGTCGTGACCTGGGCGGCCGAGTAGCCGAACTTCTCGACCATCAGGAACGCGGCAAAGACCATGAAGATCTGCCGCCTCGCGCCGGAGAAGAACTGCAGTGCATAGAAGAGCCAGTAGCGTCTCTTCAGGACCAGCGTCTGGGTCTGTTTGTGTTCGCCCTCGAACTTCGGAAATCCAAACCACATGAACAGGGCAAGTCCGCAACACAAGCTACCCGCGAGCAGGAATATCCAGACATAGTCAACCTGCAGCGGCGCCAGTAGCACCCAGAGCACGGCGTAGACAGCGAGCGAGGTAATGGAGCCGACGGAAATCAGCTTGCCAAAGGCACGTGGCGCGTCAGCCTTCGAGTACCACTGCAGGGCGAGCGACTGTTTGAGCACCTCGAAGTAATGGAAGCCGGTCGACATCAGGACGGTGGTCAAATACAGGCCGAGGACGCTGGGAAACAGGCCGGTCATCGCGACGCCGATACCGAGGAGCAGCAACGCGAGCACGGCGAACGTCTGTTCCCTGAGAAGCAGCAGGACGAATACCGTTGTGAAGGCGAGGAACCCGGGAATCTCGCGCAGGCTTTGCAGGATGCCTATCTCCACACCGGTAAACCCGGCACGTTCCACGACGAAATTGTTGAGCAACACGGTCCAGGCGCTGAACGCGACAGGCATCGCAATCGACATGAGCACGAGCAGGACATGCGGGTTTTGCCAGGTACGGTGCATCGGCGCAGCTTAGGGAGGCGGGCAGTGCGCGTCAAATAGCAGGGTCTCGACCCTTACAGAACGGGGTCCAGTGGCAGCAAGCTGTTCAGCCACAGGCGGAAGCGCTTCGTCCGTCCAACCACGCTGTCCGGATTCGAATCGAGCGTGGTCTGCCAGCTGTTCGCGGGGTCGATGTCATGCTCGATGCTCTCTGTCAATTGGCGGGCCAGTTCGACACTGTCCGTGAGAATGCCAACCTCGGTGTTGAGATTGGCAGACCGCGGATCGAGATTGAACGTGCCGATGAACACGATCCTGTCGTCGATCACCATGCTCTTCGCATGAATGGCGAAGATCGGGTTGTTCACGGCGATGCGCGGATAACGCTCGATCAGCTCATCGCGGATGGCGGGGTAAGGTTTGAACTCATACAACTCGACACCGGCTTCGAGCAGCGCCTTGCGCTGGCCGTGGTAACCGCTGAACGCCTGGATGTTGTCGGTAGAGGCCAGCGAGTTTGTCGAAATGCGAATACGCACTCCCTGGTCGACAAGTTCCTTGAACAGCTCGATGCCCCCTTTGGGCATGACGAGATAAGGCGACTGGATCAGGATAGAGGACCTGGCGTTCTTTACCGCGGCGATGAGCTGCTCCGTCGATTCGCCGCCACCGCCAAGTCCCTCCTCACCGGAGTTCTTGCCGGGAATATCGCTGATGAACGACACGTCTTCCCAGCGCATGACGTCGACAATCGCCGGAAACTTCACCGGCGCCCTGTCGATTGCCTGCCGCACCTGGGGCTCGAAATTCTTCGGATTGGCCGCATAGGCGTGCAGGTCGTCCGACTTCTTCTTGATTGCCGCAGCAGTCAGTCCGCGGCTGACATCATCGAGCAGTGTTTCGACAGGGTGTGCAAACTCGCTGTTCCAGAACTCTTCGAAGTTCTCGGTCATATCGGTGACGGCCGGACCCAGTAACAACACGTCGCGATCCCGGAAGTTGTACTCGTGATCGTAGTCGAAATACTCGTCGGCCATGTTGCGTCCGCCCGTGATGCCGGCCACGCCATCGAATATCGCGGTCTTGTCGTGCATGCGCTGGTTTACCGCACGAAACTTCGTAAAGGCATTACCCATGCGCTCCCAGAAATTCACGCCAACACGGAGGTTCGGGTTGTAGATACGAATTTCTGTATTGGGGTGTGCCGACAACAGGACCAGTGTCGTGTCGTGGGCGTCGATCAGGGTGTCGTCAACGAGCACACGAACGCGAACGCCGCGCTCGGCAGCGCCCAGCAATTGCTCGGCGGCCAGTGTGCCGATGTTGTCGCTGCTCCAGATGAAATACTGGACGTCAATGGTGTGCGCGGCGTTCTGTGTCAGCCAGGCACGGCCAAGCAGCGCTTCTTCGCCTTTCTCGAGAATGTAGACGCCCGTTTTCTCGGCAGCCATCTCGATGCACTCGGGACAATTCTCGACAAGCCATTCGGGCGGTGACCGCTCTTCCGCCTGCAAGCACAACGGCAGCGTAGTCAGTGCGAGCAGTGTCAGGGCGTTCCGGATTCTGCGCATGCGTCTATCCTATAATGTTATGGTGGAAAAAGTCCGGGCTTTCGGCGAAGGGGTGCCAGTGAAACTTTGGTCTGTAGCAAGTGGCATGGCGGCCAAGACGCCGGTCGAAAGAAATCGGTACGTCGATTTCCTGCGCGCCGTTTCGATTCTGTTTGTCATCATCGGGCACTGGCTCATCGCAACCGCATGGTACGTCGACGGCCAGCTCACGCCCGGACACCTGCTCAAGTCGCATCCGCAAACACAATGGCTGACCTGGCTGTTCCAGGTCATGCCGATCTTCTTTATTGTCGGTGGATACTCGAATGCCGTGTCGCTGGAAAGTGCAAAGCGCAAAGGCCAGGGGTATGCCGACTGGCTGATCGCCCGCCTGCACAGGTTGGTTACGCCGCTGCTCGCATTGATAGTGACGTGGGCCGTCGTCGCGGGTGTGATGAAAGCGATGGATGTCCGGCCGGCCGTGATCGTGTTCACGTCACAGGCCGCATTGATCCCGACGTGGTTTCTTTCGATCTACATCACTCTCGCACTGCTTGCTCCACTAGCGTACCGGTTCTGGCAGGGCTACGGTTTCCTCTCGTTCTGGGCGCTGGTTGCCGTCGCCATCCTCATCGACGTGTTGTTCTTCGCCGCGGATATTCGCTGGCCCGGATGGACCAACTACGTCTGGGTCTGGCTGGCCGTGCACCAGCTCGGTTTCGCGTGGCGTGATGGCCGCATGGGCAGCGCCTCGAAGCTCCTGCTCTACTCGGCCCTTGGCTTCGCATCCCTGTACGTCCTGGTTCGCTGGGGACCGTATCCGCTAGCGATGGTCGGCTCGCCGGATGAGGGTCTGAGCAATACACTGCCGCCGAAGATCACGCTGCTGGCGCTGGGCATTTTCCAGTTCGGCTTGCTGTTGTCGCTGGAGGGCCCGATGCGCAAAGCGCTGGAAGGCCTGAATCTCTGGACGGCGACGGTGTTGATCAACAGCATGATCATGACCATCTACCTGTGGCACATCACGGTCATGGTCCTGTTCGGCGCGGTGCTGTACCTGTCGGGCGGTTTCGGATTCCATATCGAACCGGGCACGACCAACTGGTGGCTGACCCGGCCCGTCTGGATCGGCGTTCTCATCGTGCTGTTAATCCCGGTCGCCTTGCTGATGTCGCCGCTGGAGCGTCGTCCCAGGAGCCCGGAGGCAACGACGCCGTCGGCGGCCAGGCTGGTCGCCGGCGCCATCATGACCTGCCTCGGTATCGCACTGCTCGCGATGTGGGGTTTCGGTGGTGCGCCCATCGCCGGGTTCGGCGTCGGCGCGTTCGTCCTCGTCATGGTCGGCGCCGGCATGAGCGGTTTACTGTCTCGCTGACGGTCCGACGGGCGGTCGTCTTTCTCCGACGAGCGGCGGAACCCGGACAAACGGTCATTCTCGCCTGACGGGCGACATTCACAGGCATGCGTCCGATCCCTAGCATGGAAGTGTGAGGATCAATTGACGGATGAGATTATGTCTAGTGAAAAAACGACCATCGGCAATGCGGGCAACGGCAGCAAGACGCCGCCTGCACCTGCGGCGTTCGGCCACGACGTGGCGGCTGGAGCGAAGCCACCGCAGCCGGAACTCATCAAGCTCGAGATCGACGAGAACGATGATTTCGGCAGCGACCCATACAACCGGACCGGATCGCATTGCATCCTGAAAATCGACGAGGGTTCCTAGTCGAACCACCGACTCCATGAATGGAGGCGAGAGTGGCTGACCCGCAGTGCGTTGCGCACCGTGGCTGTATCCAGCACCTCGCGGTGGGGCACTCGAAACGCTTTGCCCAAGTCGCCGAGGTGCCTCGCGTGACGTCGAATGGCGAGGTCCGCCATGAAGTACCCATGGTTCTCGAGGATCTTCGATTCGGCGCTCGTAAAAGAGTCCATGTCGGTCCGGACCTCACCGATGTGAGAGAGCAGCAGATCCTCGGGGTAACCGTACCAGTCCTTCTCCAGCTCTTTAACCTCCGCCGCGAATTCATCGCTGCAGTTCTCGCAGAAATTGCTCTTGCGGCTCGCAAGCCGCCAGAAAGCGCCGGTCGGCTTGTCCGTGACCTGGCGATTGCGCATGAAGCAGTCATCCTGCCCGGCCAGCTCACACGATGATTCTCCCTCATCGTCCCGTACCGTCAGGTAGCGGTGATGCAGCAGCTGAACGATCGCGCGACGTCGCAGGGCACCCACCTGGTTTCGGCCGATGTCGACGTAGCGCATGATGCGCGACCCGAACCACCGCGGAACCTTGAGGTCGAACGGTGTGCCGGCATCCGATACCAGGACGACCTTATTGCTGTTCCAGACAGGTTCCATGCCCGTGTTGTCGTAGACGCCCCCGTCGGTCAGGTGGCCGATGATCTTGCCGTTCTTCCTGATCTTGATGGGGCCGAAAATCGGCGGAAAGCATGCCGACGCTGCGACGGCCTCGGCGATCGTCATATCGGCGGGCGTCGCATGCGTACCGATCGTTTCCGACGTGAACCGCCATGGCGTTCCCTTCTCGATGTTCGTCGCGAGGAAGATAAACTCGATGCCGTCGCCCGACCGGGCGGGAAGCTCGGCGAGCATGCGCGGCCCGATGCGTCGGCGCAGGGCCTTCTCGAGCCCCCGGGCGCGCGGCGCCGGCCAGGCCCAGTTCCAGGCGAGGTGACGAAAAAACAGCCCGGTGCGAATGTCCCGGCGGGCCATCTCCCGAAAAGGCGCCGACACCTCCTGCTCCCAGTCGTCGAAGGCAAGCCGGGTGGCGCCCCGGTCGAGCATCCGGTGCGCAAGAAAGCCGGAAAGAATGCTGCCACCGGACACGCTGGAGAGCCGGGTGATGTCCTGCAGGACACCGAGCTCATGCAAGCGGCGCGTGACACCGAGGTGAAACAGGCTCGCGCGGTAGCCACCGCCCGACAGTGCCAGACCCTGTCCGTCAAGTTCCCTGATCATTGCGGTGTAAATATCTCATACTTTTAGGGGTTTGCCGCTATGGCGATTGAGCGGCAATTGCCTGAACATCTACGAAAAATTTCCATTACCTCAGGCAGAAAGATCTCATCATGAGCAAACTCGTATTTTCGTTCGCCAAGGGCGACGGCAAAAACAAGCAACTTCTCGGCGGCAAGGGTGCCAATCTCTGCGAAATGACGCAGATCGGGCTCAACGTCCCTCCGGGTTTCGTAATTACAACCGAGGCCTGCCTCGAATACCTGGGCCGCAACGCGCTCCCCGAGGGGCTCATGGCGGAAGTTCGCGAGCAGATCGCGGACCTCGAAAAAGAAACCGGCAAGACCTTTGGTGCGGGCCCGGATCCGCTGCTCGTATCGGTACGGTCCGGCTCGGCGCTCTCCATGCCGGGCATGATGGACACTATCCTCAACCTCGGACTGAATGCCGAAACGTTGCAGGGGCTGATCGAACAGACTGGCGATGAGCGCTTCGCCTACGATGCGTATCGCCGTTTTATCCAGCTCTTCGGCAAGGTCGCGTTCGGCATCGACGACGAGCACTTCGACGAACACTTCAACGAAGTCAAACAGCGTGTCGGCATCAAGGCCGATGTCGGCCTCGAAGCCGCACACCTGAAAGAGATCAGCGAGAGATTCCTCGAGGTATTTCGCGAACAGGCCGGCCGCTCCTTCCCGGAAGACGTGTTCGAGCAGCTCACGCTGGCGGTCGAGGCCGTGTTCCGGTCCTGGATGGGCAAGCGCGCCGTGGACTATCGCCGCGAGTTCAATATCACCCCAAACATGGCGAACGGGACGGCCGTCAACGTCTGCACGATGGTGTTTGGCAACAAGGGCGACGACTGTGCGACCGGCGTGGGCTTTACGCGCAACCCGGGCACGGGCGACAACGAGATGTTCGGTGAGTACCTGACCAACGCGCAGGGCGAAGACGTGGTGGCCGGTATTCGGACACCGAAACCCATTGTCGATCTGGGCAAGGAGATGCCCGAGCAGTATGCACAGCTCGTCGAACTGCGAAACACGCTGGAGTCGCATTACAAGGAAGTGCAGGACTACGAGTTCACGATCGAGAAGGGCACGCTGTATTGCCTGCAGACACGCAACGGCAAGATGAATGCCGCAGCCACGGTGAAGACATCGGTCGAGATGTTCCGCGAGGGCCTGCTGACACGCGACGAGGCGTTGCTGCGGGTCCCGCCCGACCTGCTCGAGCAGCTTCTGCACCCGACGCTCGATCCGTCGAGCACGGCCGAACCCGTGGTACTGGGATTGCCCGCATCGCCGGGCGCGGCATCGGGCAAATGCGTATTCGACGCGGACCTTGCCGAGAAACTTGGCAACGAAGGCGAACCGATCATTCTCGTGCGCGAAGAAACGCGGCCTGAGGATATCCACGGCTTCTTCGCGGCACAGGGCATCCTGACGAGTCGCGGCGGCAAGACCTCGCACGCGGCCGTTGTCGCGCGGGGCATGGGCAAGCCGTGCGTCGCCGGCGCCGAGGGTATCGTTGTCGATGTAGCAGCACGCCTCGCGCGCGTCGGTGACCAGATCATTCACGAAGGCGACGTTATTACGCTCAACGGTGGCACGGGCGAGGTATACCTCGGGGCCATCCCGACAATACCGGCGCATTTCTCCGACGAACTGCACGAGCTGCTCGGTTGGGCGGACGAAACGGCGACGCTCAAGGTCATGGCCAATGCCGATACACCCGAGGCCGCAAAGCGCGCCCGGGAGTACGGTGCCATGGGCATCGGCCTGTGCCGCACGGAACGCATGTTCAACGCCGTCGATCGCCTGCCGATCGTAATCGACATGATCCTCGCGAACAGCGAGAGCGATCGCAGGGCGGCGCTGGAGCGGCTGTTGCCGATCCAGCGGGAAGATTTCGTGCAGCTGTTTACAGAGATGGCGCCCAATCCCGTCACGGTGCGGCTGCTCGACCCGCCGATGCACGAGTTCCTGCCCACCGAGCACGACCTGCTCGAGCAGATCGACAGCCTCGAGTTGTACCGCAAGATCGTCCGCGGTCGCCAGACCGCCATCGCGACCCTGGATCACGCAGTGGATCTGCCGGAGGTGCTCCAGGAACTAAGCGAGGAGTACGTCAACGACGCCCTTGCCCACAAGGAACGCATGTTGCGCAAAGTCCGGGAACTCGAGGAAGTAAACCCGATGCTGGGTCATCGCGGTGTGCGCCTGGGTATCACGTACCCGGAAATCTACGAGATGCAGATTCGCGCGGTGCTGGAGGCCGCCATGCAGTGCGCCGACAATGGCGTGGATGTACTGCCGGAAATCATGGTCCCGCAGGTCATTACGGTGCAGGAAATCACGCACGTTAAACAACGGGCCGACGAGATCGTGGCGAAGCTCGAGACGGAGCACGGCAAGAAGCTCAAGTTCAAATTCGGCACGATGATCGAGACCGTCCGGGCCTGCACGCGTGCCTGGCACCTGGCCGGCGTGGCCGAGTTCTTCTCATTCGGCACAAACGACCTGACGCAGGCAACCTTCTCCTTCTCGCGTGAAGACGCGGAGAACAAGTTCCTGCCGATGTACAACGAGTCGGGCGTCCTGCAGGACAACCCGTTTGAAGTACTCGACACCAAGGGCGTTGGCAAGCTGATCAAGATGGCCGTCAAGGGCGGTCGCGAACAGCGCGCAGACCTGAAGATCGGGATCTGCGGCGAGCAGGGCGGTCACCCGGAATCGATCCAGTTCTGTCATGACGTCGGTTTGAACTACGTGTCGTGTTCGGGGCCGCGCGTACCGGTTGCGCGCCTGGCTGCCGCCCAGGCGAAGCTGCGGAACTAGAGAATGCCCGGCAGAACGCTGGGATTCAGGTCGTTTTCCTGAATCTCAGCGACTGCATCCGCCCGAGGATGCTGTCCAGCGTACGAATGGCCGCAAGAATGTGCGGACCCTTGTTCAGCATGACGCAGTCCGCGCGCTGCGACTGCGCCGCGTCCGTTATTTCCGCACGCGAAGGCAGGCCTTTCTTGGTCTCCTGCTCCAGCACCTGCGTGGCCCACATCACGGGTACGCGCGCCGCTTCGCAGGCCCACAGGATTTCCTCCTGCAGCTCGGCGAGGCGTTCCCAGCCACACTCCACGGCCAGGTCACCCCGAGCGATCATCACCGCAATCGGGTAGCGGCGCATTGCGGCAAGCATGATCTTGGGGAGGTTCTTGAACGCCTTGCGCGTCTCGACCTTGATGACAAGGCCGAGTTTGTCGGCGGACAAGGCGTCGAGTTCCTGCAGCAGAGCCTCGACATCCCTGGGTTTACGCACGAAAGAAAGGCTGACAGCGTCGGCGTGCTCTGCAACGAAAGCGAGGTTCGTCCTGTCGGTCGCCGTAAGGCCCGGCAGGCGTATATCGCTGTTGGGGAAATTGATCCCGCGTTGTGCGCGCAGCCTGCTTCCGGTCGGCTTGGCCTTGGTGATCTCGACGTCGAGCCGATCGTCACTGACCTCGGTGATGATCCCCGAAATCTTGCCGTCGTTGAGCGATACCACTTCGCCCGGCGACAGGTACTCGAAGACCTCGGGTTGCTGGCATGCGATGTGCGCCGGGCGGATGACCTTGCCGTCCGCGTCTTCCGCGGCCGGTTCCCCGGGAATGTTGTCGCGATGAATGGTCAGCGTGTCGCCGGCGCGCAGAAGCAGTGGCTGTTCGACGGCCGGCAGGTCGCCCACTCTGTAAACGAGCTTTTCGTCGTTGTCGTTGCGCAGCAGGGTCAGCTTGGTGCCGGTTGCGATGTAAGCGCCCTGGAAAGACTCGAGCACCAGTCCTTTGTCGTCCTTGGTGACGACCTCGAGCCGGCGTTTCTTGCCGCGCGTATCGCGAAAGCGAATCTCGTCACCTTCGCGTGCATGGTCAATACAGGCACGAGGCACCGGTATCACCGCGACCTTGGTGCCGCGCTGCAGGACATCGTCGGGAATCAGGCGGATGCGGCGTGGTGCGATGACCTGGCCCAGCGGATCCCGCTTCGGGCGAATGTGAATGACGCCGGGCCCCGGTTCCAGGTCCCCGGTTCGCAGCTTCGGGCCGGACAGGTCCATGACGATACGACACTCGGTACCGGCGTTCGTCGCCGCCTGGCGCACGTTGCCGATCATGCGTCGCCAGGTCGTCGCATCGTCCCGGGCACAGTTGATACGCGCGAGGTTCATGCCGGCCGCCAGCATCTCTTCGACCAGCGCGAGATTGTCTGCCGCCGCCGTGGGCAGCGTTACCATGATCCTGGCATGTCGCCCGTCAGGGTCCGGGCCGAACATGGCCTGGCAGTGCTCGATGGCGGTCGGGTTCGACCGGCGCAGCGCCGCGGCGAGGGCATCGGCATCCACTGTCGCGCTGCCAACCAGCCGGTCGATGGCCGATTGCACGGCCTCGATGGAGCCCAGCACGTTGCGTTCGGCATGCGCGAGTGACGACAGGCCGAGCCGTCGCAGTTGCGTGCGAAGCTCATGCGTGTGCAGCTTGCGCAGCGCAAGGTAGTGGACGAGGTTCCTGGAGCCCTCCCGGTTCGCAGGGTGGACGTTGGCCAGTTCGGTCGCGTATTTCTCTTCCAGGGCCGTTGCCCGGTCGTGAATCGCCCGAAGTTGCGCCCTTACCTGCTCGATTTCGGCGTGGCTCGCCATGGATATTCTCCCGCAGGATTGTTGTAAGGGATTTCCGGCACAGGCACAGTTATGGATTCCACCTATGCTCTGGCGCGGAGACCCGATATGGCAAAAGTACTCTTACTCTATTCGACAACCGACGGTCACACGGTGGAAATCTGCAGGCGCCTGCAGGCCGTGATCGAGAAAGGCGGCGACACCGTGGAAATCGTCGACCTTGTCGACGGTCCGTCGCTGGAAGGGCGGGAGTTCGACAAGGTCGTTATCGGCGCCAGTATTCGTTACGGCAAGCACCAGCCGGCCGTGTACGAGTTCATCAGGAAGAACCAGGCGGTGCTCGAAGCGCATCCCAACGCGCTGTTCTCCGTAAACGTGGTGGCGCGCAAGCCCGAGAAGAACACGCCCGAGACGAATCCCTATTTGCAGAAATTCCTCAAGCAAATCGACTGGCAGCCGCAGAACCTCGCGGTATTTGCGGGCAGGATCGACTACCCGTCGCTTGGCGCGTTCGATCGGACCATGATCCGCTTCATCATGTGGATGACGAAAGGACCGACGGACCCGACCGCAACCGTCGAATTCACCGATTGGGAAAAGGTCAACGAGTTCGGGCGCAAGGTCGCCGCGCTATAGATACTCGGCGTAGGCCGACACGTATTTCGCCGCGCTGTCGCCCGAGATGACGACAGCCGTCCCTGCGTGGTCGGCGCCCCATTCATTCGCTGCATGCAATAGCGCACCCGTGGTCGGCCCGACCATGACACCCTCGGTCCGCGCGACCCTGATGCCGGCCGCAAAGGCATCGTCATCGGTGACCGAGACAAACTCATCGACAACGTCCAGGTCGAGGATTGCCGGGAAGTGCTCGTCCGGAAGCCCGGTGACGCGCTTCAGCCCGGACAGTTTGTGGTGACGGGTGGCCGGCTCAACGCCGATGATCCTGATGTCCGGGTTGCGTTCTTTCAGGTAGCGGCCGACGCCGGTTATCGTGCCACCGGTGCCGATACCGGCAAAGAAATAGTCGATTCGGCCACCGGTCTGGCGCCAGATCTCCGGCCCTGTCGTGTGGTAATGCGCAGCGACATTGAGCTCGCTTTCGTACTGGTTCGGGCTCACGTACTTGCCGCCGTAAGCCTCGCTTTCGACCATGCTCTTGACGACACCGCGGGCACCTTCCGACGGGTAGATGGGGCACAGCTCGTCCTCTACCTCGATCAGTTCCGCGCCAAGGAACCGGAGCAATGCCTTCTTTTCCTCCGGCGCGCCATCGGGCACGGCGATCTCGATCGGTGTGCCCTGGGCATTGGCCAGGGCGGCAAGGGCGATTCCCGTGTTGCCGGCCGAAGGCTCGACCAGCGACTGGCCCTTCTTGAGTTGCAGACCGTTCAGCATGAACCAGGCTGTGCGATCCTTGATCGAGCCAAAGGGATTCATGCCTTCGAGTTTTACGAGGAGTTCGAAGCCCGCGTGCGCGTTGAAGCGTTCGCCAAGGCGCACCATGGGTGTCGGGTTGTTCGGTCCGGGCACGAGGTCGACGATACTGTCGTAGACTTCGGTCCGGTTCGGAAACAGGGTTTCAACGTTTGCGTTCATAAGAGTGCCGAGTCTATAGAGACGGCAATCGGGGACAAGGCGATCCCCAGACGCTTTCGTTATACCCGTATGCACTTAGTGCATATCGTG
>CBDUMZ010000010.1:0-66520 GCA_965368465.1 uncultured Chromatiales bacterium | reverse complement strand
ACCAAGACCAAGACGAAGACCCGGATGGCGACGATCCTGACGAGGAGCCGGTTGACGACGATGCTGCCGAAGAGCCGAATGGCGACGATGCTGACGAGGAGCCGGAGACCGGCACACACAACCTGCGCGACGATCTGCAACAGATCAAAGGCGTCGGACCGGCGATCGAGAAGACGCTCAATGAAATGGGCATTTTCAGCTACCAGCAGATCGCGGACATGAGCGAATACGATATCGATCGCATCGCAAGACGTTTGAAGGGCTTTCGCACGCGCATTTATCGTGAAGACTGGATCGGGCAGGCCCGCGAATTGCGCGACCAGGCAATGCACGCCTGACCGTTGACGCCCCGCTTCCGCAGATCGGTCGCCGTATTGGTCCTGCTCGCCGGGATCGCGTGGTCGCTACCCATGGACAGGGGTCGCACCGGGAACGAGCCATTGCCTGCGGCCTATTCTGCGGCGGATCCCGCCGAGTTCGAGATTTCCTCATTTCGCGGTGCGCTGACGATCAACGGGCACGCGCGGTCCAGCGATCACGAGGCGCGCATCATGGATGCCGTGCATGAGTTCTATCCCTCGCACGAGCTGCACATCGATCTTTACCCGCTCGGCGTCGCCCCGGCATGGTGGGACGATGCGACCGTCGAACTCATTGAATCGCTCGCGGCAATGACATCGCCGCAGGCCCACCTGACAGAAGACGCGCTCCGCATCGAGGCGCTGGTCACCGACCAGCCGGCGGTCGAACGGCAACTGCAGGCACTACAGCGTGAATTGCCATCGTCGGCGGATACGGATTTTCGCATCACACCGGTCGCAACGCAGGCACGGGCATCGACGTTTTGCGAACGACAGTTCGCGGCGTTCAGGGCGGGACCCGTCGCCTTCGAGGAATCCGGAACCAGAATGCGAACGTCAGCCTATCCTGTGCTCGACGACGTCGTTGCACTGGCGGATGCGTGTCGTGACGCCACGATAACGATAACCGGGCACTCGGATTCGTCGGGCAACGAGGACGGGAACCAGCGCCTTAGCGCGGCACGGGCCAGGGTCGTTGCCGATTTCCTGCACTCGCGCGGAATCGCGCGGAAACGTCTCATCGCTGTCGGGGCGGGCTCGTTGTTGCCGATCGCCGATAACGCGACGCGCTACGGCCGCAGTCTCAACCGGCGCATCGAGATCCGGTTTACGGCGACGTCAGATTGACGAGCTCGATCTCGAACAGCAATGTCGCATTGGGTGGCACCGGGGGCTTGCCGGCTTCACCATAGCCAAGTTCCGGTGCGATCCGCAGCTCACGCTTCTCACCCAGCCGCATGCAGTTCACGCCGAGGTCCCAGCCCTTGATGACCTGGCCGGCATCCAGTTGAAACTGGAAAGGCTGGACGCCGCCGGACGCCCAGATCTCGGTGCCGCGGCCGCCCTCGGCGGCCGCATCATACAACCACAGGGTGGTATGCACGTCCGCATAGTCCATGCTCATTGCCGCACGACCGTAACCCGATTTCGTAATGGTGGCCGTCAGCCCATCCTGGATCTCGATCACTCCATCTGCGTCCGGTTGCGGGCAGTTCGTGACGACCACGGCGGGCGCCGCGTCCTGCGCGGCCATCCCCTCCTTGGCTGGAGCAGGCTGATCGCCCGCGCCTTGACCCGGCTGGCCGCAGGCGGCAAGAAAGAGAGCGGCCGACACGACCAGCAGAAATTTCGACGTGTTCATTCGGGTTTTTCCTCGAAGTCCAGGGAGGCGGAATTGATGCAGTATCGCAAACCGCTGGGTTGTGGGCCATCCTCGAACACGTGGCCAAGGTGCGCGTCGCAGGCGGCACAAAGCACTTCAACGCGAATCATGCCGTGTGTCTCATCCGTTCGCGTGCGCACCGCCTCGCCTGCCTGAGGCAACCAGAAACTCGGCCACCCCGAACCCGAGTCGTACTTGTGTTCGGAGCTGAATAACGGGGCGTCGCAACACACGCAATGGTAGGTTCCGTCGTCCTTGTGGTTGACGTACTTGCCCGTGAACGGCCGCTCGGTCGCTGAGCACTGCGTGACCCGGTACTGCTCCTCGCTGAGCCGACCCTTGAGGTCGCGTTTACCCTGATCCGCCATTTCCGCCTCCTGACTCCAGGTCGAGCAGTAACTTGTTCATGCGATGCACGTACGCGGCCGGGTTTTCGAGTTGCGTGCCCTCAGCCAGCAGTGCGTGGTCCAGCACGATGTTCGACAAATCGTCGAAACGCGTGTCGTCCGTTTCCCCGGACAAGCGGCCAACCAGAGGATGCTCGACATTGATTTCGAGAATCGGCTTCGATTCCGGAATCGCCTGGCCGCTGGCTTCGAGTATACGCCGAACCTGTGGGTTCAGATCGTCGTCCGCAGCCACCACGCAGGCCGGTGAGTCGACCAGGCGCCGACTGACATTCACGGTCTCGACACGATCGCTCAGGACAGCCTTGATGCGCTCGAGCAGGGACTCGTGCTCCTTGTTCATGGATTCCTGCGATGCGGAGTCGTCGTCTTCCGGCAGATCGAGGCCCGCACGGCCGACGTCGACGAGCGTCTTGCCGGCGTATTCCCGGAGGCCATCGACGACCCAGGGATCGATGCGGTCGGTCAGTAACAGGACTTCCAGCCCGCGCTTGAGCAAAGCTTCGAGATGCGGGCTCGCAACGGCCGTCGCGTAGTTGTCGGCAATAATGTAGTAGATCTTGTCCTGCCCCTCCGGCGCGCGCCCGATATAGTCGTCGAGCGACTGGTCCTGGGCATCGGACCCGGAATGGGTCGATGCGAAGCGCAGCAGCTTCGCCAGCTTGTCCTTGTTGGCGAAATCCTCGACCACGCCTTCCTTGAGAACCTGGCCGAACTCGGCCCAGAACGTCGCGTAGTCGTCGCCACCTGCGAGCTTGCTCAGCATGTCCAGGACGCGCTTGGTCAGCGCACCACGCATCGCCGCCAGGTCGGGGTTCTGCTGCAGGAGCTCTCGCGAGACGTTCAGCGGCAGGTCGGCCGAATCGACCACACCCTTGACGAATCGCAGGTACAGCGGCAGGAATTGCTCTGCATCGTCCATGATGAAGACGCGTTGCACGTACAGCTTGAGGCCCCGCGGTGCCTCCCTGTTCCACAGGTCGAACGGGGCTGCCGCAGGGATGTAGAGGAGGCTTGTGTACTCGCGCTTGCCCTCCACGCGATTATGGCTCCACGCCAGCGGGTCGGCGAAGTCATGCGACAGGTACTTGTAGAACTCCTTGTACTCGTCGTCTTCGATGTCGGTCCGCGATCGCGTCCAGAGCGCCGTCGCCGAATTGACCACCTTGCCTTCATCGTCACCTGCCGTGTGCAGGGTCACCGGGAAGCCGATGTGATCAGAGTACTTGCGAATCAGTGTCTCGATGCGCACAGGTTCGGCGAATTCGTCGGCGTCCTCCTTGAGGTGCAGGGTCACACAGGTACCCCGTTCCTCTCGCTCGATGTCCTCAATCGTAAACTCACCCTCACCGCCGGACTCCCAGCGCACGGCCTGGTCGCTGCCCGCGCGTCGCGTGTCGACGGTGACCTTGTCGGCCACGATAAACGCCGAGTAGAAGCCGACGCCGAACTGCCCGATCAGTTGCAGATCATGCTGCTGGTCACCCGTCATCTGGCCCAGGAATTCGGCGGTCCCGGATCGCGCGATCGTCCCCAGGTTGTCGACAAGCTCGTCACGCGACATGCCAATGCCGTTGTCGGTCACCGACAGCAGGCGCTTGTCCTTGTCGACCTCGATACGAATCGCGAGCTCGTCCTCGCCCAGCAGGCCGGGTTCTGCCAGTGCCTCGAAACGCAGCTTGTCGGCCGCATCGGAAGCGTTGGAAATGAGCTCGCGGAGAAAAATCTCCTTGTTGCTGTAGAGGGAGTGAATCATCAGCTTGAGAAGCTGACGTACCTCGGTCTGGAAGCCGAGTGTCTCTTTCTTGTGTGTTTCCCGCTTATCGGCCACGCCGCTTATCTCCTGGGCAAAGGCAGACACGATAGGGGCTTAACTGTCGATTTCAAGCCCGCTGCTGCGGGCCGTGCGGCATTTTCAGGTGCCGGCCCGGGTCCACCTGGACGACGGGACCGTGACCGTGCGGTACAGCAAGGTCACGAAAAGCATGGTGGAGGTGGCCAGCGCGATGGGGGGATGCGCCAGCGCGAGGAAGATGCCGCCGCCCGCTACGGCAAGCACCACAACGAATGCAGCGATTTTTAGCAGGATCCTGCGTAGCCGCTCCCAGACCAGGCCGAACACACCGTACAGGTCATCCAGGTCATCGAGATATTGCAGGAAACATTCCATGTCGGTACTAGCGAACGATCGTCAGGAGCGGACCGCCACACTCGGCGTCACCCGCCTGGGTGTCTGCCTCGTTAAGCGCCGCATTGTTCGATTCCTTGGCGTGCGCGATGGCACGATGGAACAACTCCCAGCGCTGCCGCGCTGACTCGTTCTTCAACGAGTTGTATGGGGATTCCGATTTCTGATGTTTGTTAGACATTCTCATATCGCGTTGCTTGGTGGTTACGAAGCCCGACTATAGGACCGGCGTCTGGTGCGGGCTGTGAGGCCGGTCACAGCTTGCTTCACGAAGCCTGAACGGGGCCTGAAAAAGCTCAGAAACAAGACGCAGTTCCGGCTTTTATGTGGACTTCGTTCACAATCCATCGACACTCTGTCGGCAAAAGAAAACGCCGGCAATGGCCGGCGTTGTTCTCGTGTTCCTGGCGGGCCATCAGTCCTTGTCGTCGGCGACTTCTTTCGCCCAATTGCGGCGGACCTGGTCACTCCAGTCGCGATAGCCTTTCCACGAGTACAGGGAAGGGTCGATGCCCGAACGGCGCCCTTTGGGCGTCGGCGCTTTCGAGATCCAGCGACGGTACTGCTGCCAACCGTCCGCATCGTTGGCTGCGGGCTCACGGGCATCCAGAGTCGCCTCGTCGACCTCGGACTCGGGTTCGGCATCCGTACCGAAACTCTCGTCCCACCTTATGTGTTTGCTATCCGGCATCGTCTTGCTCTTGAGAAATCCTTTGAACAAATGTTAAGTGCCGCGACGCCGAAATCACAGGAACTGCATCACAGTGCAGAACCCCTGTTTTCCTTTTTAAAACAATAGGTTAGTCTTTGGTTTTACTTAATAACGTAGCAGGGATCGTAGTCACCGCTTGAAATCTTCATGCGGTGTTGGGCGACGAATCCTGCCAGCAGGTCATCGAGCAGGCTCATGATTTCCCGCGAGCCATCGATTTCGAACGGTCCTTGCGAGTCAATCATGGCGGCCGTGTCCTCTCGAACGTTGCCTGAGACGATTCCCGAAAAGACGCGGCGCAGGTTGGCCGCGAGTTCGTGGACCGGCAGGTCCCGGTCAATCTGCAATTCACTCATCGACTCGTGCGTGGCAACGAATGGGCGCTGGAAAGCACTGTCGATCTTGAGCAGCCAATTGAAATAGTAGGCATCGCCATGCTCGGTGCGGAACGCCAGTACGTCTTCCAGGCCCAGTGCCATTTGCCTCGCGACCTCGCGCGGATCGTCGATGACAATCCGGTACCGACTCTGTGCATCCGGCCCCAGCGTGGCCCCGACGAATTCGTCGATCTTGCGGAAATAGGGTTCCGCCGACGCGGGCCCGGTCATGATCATGGGTAGCGGCTGCCCTGCATTCTCCGGATGCATCAATACTCCGAGCAGGTAAAGAATTTCCTCCGCCGTGCCAACGCCTCCCGGAAAAACGATGATCCCGTGCCCGAGCCGCACGAACGCCTCCAGGCGCTTCTCCATGTCCGGCATGATGATCAGCGAATTGACGATCGGGTTGGGTGACTCGGAAGCGATGATCCCCGGCTCGGTGATGCCCACGTAACGGCCGTCACGAATACGCTGCTTGGCGTGCCCGATCGTCGCGCCCTTCATCGGTCCTTTCATCGCACCGGATCCGCAACCTGTGCATACATTCAGCTCGCGCAGGCCAAGTTCGTAACCCACCTGTTTCGAATAGTCGTATTCCTCCCGGCTGATCGCGTGTCCGCCCCAGCAGACGACGAGATTCACGTGCGCGGGCAGTGTCAGCAGGCGTGCGTTACGCACAATATGAAAAACAGCATTGGTAATGCCGTCGGACGTCGACAGATCGAAACGACCGCTATCGAGCACTTCGTTGCGCGTGAAGACAATGTCGCGCAGGACCGCCGACAGCAGTTCGCGGGTACCGCGAATCATCTTGCCGTCGACGAACGCCTCGGCCGGCGCGTTCTTGAGCGTGACTTTCAGGCCCCGGTCCTGGCGTATGAAGCCGACCTCGAAATCGCGATACGTTTCCAGCACGACCCTCGCGTCGTCGGTTTTACTGTCCGAATTCAGTACCGCCAGCATGCAACGGCGGAGCAGCGAATACAGGCCGCCCGAACCGTTGCTCTGCAACTGGTCGACTTCAAATTGGGAAAGTACCTCGAGGCTGCCTTGCGGCCACACCTCGGCATCGATGGTTTTGTCTGACATTCAGGGATTGATTTCGATGGGCGTATTCTCGCCGGTCATGAGCCAGATATCGATCATGTCAGAGTTAGAGACCGCGATGCAGCCATTGGTCCAGTCCTGGGTCCGGTAGTAGGTCTCGGAGCGAGACGGCTCATTCGGCTGGCCGTGGATCATGATCGCACCGCCAGGATCTACACCCAGCTCCGCCGCCTCGAGTCGATCGACCCGGTTCGGGTACGACACGCGGATTGACAGGAAATACTCGCTGTTCGGATTGCGACGGTCGAGGACGTACCGGCCTTCCGGTGTCCTGAAGTCACCTTCCCGCTTCTTGTCACCGACCGGTCGTATTCCCAGGGCGATCCTGAAAGTCCGGAATGCCTTGCCGTCCCGCATGAGGTGCAGCTTGCGCGCCGACTTTTCGATGACGACGCGATCGGCCAGGGGAAACTCACTGGCCTGGATGAGACCGGGTGCGAGCAAGGCCAGCAGTGCCAGGACGAGATATTTCATGTGGCCAAGCCTAGCAAATCCCGGAAATCAAAATAAAGCGTCGCTTCACAAACTCGCGACCGTGGTCACACATTGCGACCCACGATCCAGCCGATCGCGTAGCCGATACCACCGGCGACCAGGGTGTAGGCGGGGAGGAAGCGGAATACCCGGTCCGGATACTCGGCATCGCTGAACATGTCGTTCAGATTGATCGAGTAAGCGTAGTGGAGGTAAGCGGACAGGCCCAGCGCGGGGATGGCGAAACCGAGCGTACCGAGCGGCATCCGCATCCCGGCACCGGACCAACGGCCGGCACCTTTGTAGAGCGTAAGCAGGGAGAGCAGCACAAGGACAACGAGCGGCACAAGATTGCGCGCGGCCCACGGACCGCCCTGTTGCACCTCGACGAACCAGAGCCCGGCCGCGGTCACGAGCAGGAGCACGGGCAGTATGCGCACGATGAAGTATTTGTGCCGGGGCTGCACTAGCCGTCGCCCGCGTCCGTCAGCACCGGGATCTGCACGGTCGTTCCGGGTCGTACGTTGTGCATGTCCAGCGTCGGGTTGTACTGCCGGAACAACCAGACCGGCACTTCGTATTGGCGCAGCGCTATGACCCAGATCGACTCGCCGCGCCGAATAGTGTGCTCAGTAACGCCGCTGATGACATGCCGCCTGAAGAAGCTGTCCTGCTGCGCACGGTGATACGCGACCCGACGTTCCTCGAAGACCTTGGCATCGACAGTATCGAGGTCGAGTCGAATGCGTTGCCCGACCGTAACGGGCGTGCGGAACGCCAGCCCGTTCAGGTCCCGAAGTCGCTGCGTCTTGATTTCCAGCCAGTCGCCGAAATGCCCGAGCGTCTCCAGTGGCTGCACCTCTATCGTATTGTCGTCAGCGACGCTGTAGTCGCTCGGGTCCGACAGGAGCGCCGTCTGGATGACACCCTCCGGTGCCGACGCAGCAAGGTCATCGGCCATAGTGCCGGGCGTCATCTCGGCGATATCGGGCTCGGGTTCCGTCGTCGCGGCGCTCGCCACAACCACGGGCTCGGTCGCCGGGGCCGGGGGCGCGGCAACCGTTGCCTGCGGCGCGGGCCCGGCAGCAGGCAAGCGCAGCCGCTGGCCTGCACGGATGCGGTGGCTGCTCCCGAGCTGGTTCAGCGCGACGAGCGTCGACACTCGCGTGTCGTAGGTCTCAGCGATCTGCGACAGGGTGTCGCCGCGCGCCACCACGTGGAACAGGTCGGGAAGCTGTTCCTGGAACAGCGCAGACTCGGGCAGGCCACTGACGAGCTCGGCAAGCGGCATACTCGTCGCCGAACTCGGCAATCTCAATTCATAGCCTTTCGGCATATGCTTGCTGCCCTGCCACACCGTGGCCTGCAGCGCAGGGTTGTGCGCCTGTATCTGCGCCGCGCTGATGTTGGTCGCCTTGCTGAGGCCGGAAACCGACACGTACGTGGGCAGTTTGACCGTCGCGTAGTCCGTCGGCGATTCCGGAATCAACCCGGGAAAGTACTTGTCGACATTCTGGTCGACCTCCCTTGCTGCAAGAAACGCGACGTAGAAATTGCGCGACGCAAACCCGAATGTCCTGCCGTTGTAGTTCCGCAGGATGTCGACATAGGCGGTATCGCCATGCTTGCGCATGGCCCGGCGCACGCCGGACAGGCCATGGTTATAGGCGGTAATGGCCATCGGCCAGTTGCCCGTAATCGAGTAATTGTAGGCAAGCAGCTGTCCCGCTGCGCGCGTGGCGATGAAAGGATCGTTGCGCTCGTCCACGACGTGGTCGACGCGCATGAAGCGACGTCCGGTGCTGCGCGTGAACTGCCAGATTCCCGATGCGCCGACATGCGAGCGCGCATCGGGGTTGTACGACGACTCGACGTGCGGCAGTGCGGCGATGTCGACCGGCACGCCCAGCGCGGTAAATTCCGCGTTGACGTGGTCACGCCAGCGCCCGGATCGCTCGAGGCCACGTTTGAAACGATCCCGCAGTCCCTGTTGAAAGCGGATCCTGTCGACCGCCGCGCGCAAGGTCGCGTTCGAGACGTCGTCCGGCCACAGCGCGAGTACGCGCGCCTCCTCCGTGCTCAGGTTGTCGCGTTTCCCGGAACCCAGCGCCCGCAGGACGTCCTGCAGCTGCCGACGGCGCTTGTCCACACGCCGGTTGCGCTCACGTCGAGACAGGTCAGCGGGCACGCTCAGGCGGTCATAGACGACCGCGAGATTGCGATTGTCGTGCAGCACACCTTCGTCGGTGCTGTAGCGCGTGAAGATCGACACCCAGAAATCGACATCCGGCTGCAGCTCGGGCGGTTGCGGGAACGTCTCCGCCCCGTTGGCGGCCCCGCCGGCCAGAATCAGGAACAGTACGAGAGGCTTAAGACTTGTCATTTGGTTTCGTTCAGGTTTCAATCGCAAATTATTGATTAGTTCACGGAAATTCTCGGCATTCTGCCGTATTTTGAGCAAACTATGAGAGTTATCTACCGCCCATCGGGGTCTTTCTCGCGTCTTAGCCGGCCAGCCGCCTTGCTGTGCCTCCTGTTCGCGACCGGTTTTGCGGTTGCCGGAGAGACCGCGGTAGAGCCGTCGGGCAGCGGTGTCGACCTGATCCAGGATTCGACCTACGACGCCGACTCCCGTTCCAGCGAAACGTCGGCGGCAGCCGAAGACCTGGTCGAGGCCGTCCCTGCGCACCCGCATGACGTCCCGTTGGCAGATGCGGTTACCACGGCGACAGGAATCGCGGAATCGCTCAGCATACTGGGCCAGGAAATAGCACCGGGTTCGGCGCAGCGACTGGCCTGGTCGGCCACAGAGCTGTTCGAAGGCGTTCCGGTTTCGACGCCGGTGCTCGCCGTTAACGGCAAATTACCCGGGCCGACGTTGTGTCTTACGGCGGCCGTGCACGGCGATGAACTCAACGGTATAGAAATAGTGCGGCGCGTCCTCCACGACATCGACCCGGAAAAGCTCTCCGGGGCCGTTATCGGCGTGCCCATCGTAAACGTACAGGGCTTTCGACGGGGTTCGCGCTACCTGCCCGACCGCCGCGACCTGAACCGCTATTTCCCGGGCAATCCGAACGGCAGCGCCGCCGCGCGCATCGCGCATGCCCTTTTCAAGGACGTCATCGCGCACTGCGATGCACTCGTCGACCTGCACACGGGGTCGTTCGAACGCGCAAACCTGCCGCAGATCCGCGCCGACCTGCGCAATCCCGATGTCGTCACACTGACTCTTGGCTTCGGCTCCATGGTCGTACTTCACAGCCAGCCGACGGTTGGCACGTTGCGGCACGCCGCAACCATGGCCGGCATTCCGGCCGTGACCGTCGAGGCCGGAGGCCCGGCGCAGCTCGAGCTGGTCGAGGTGAAACACGGTGTCAACGGTATCCAGACGCTGCTGTCCACACTGGGAATGGTTAAAAAGAGGCGCTTCTGGGGAGACCCGGAACCCGTTTACTACCGGTCGTCGTGGGTGCGTGCCGATAACGGCGGGATACTCCTCGCCGATGTCAGCCTTGGCAGCTCGATCCGCAAGGGCGATCTGCTGGGAACCATCACCGACCCGATGAGCAATGTGAGAACGGAGCTGCGCTCGCCTTATTCCGGCCGCATTATCGGCCTGGCGCGCAACCAGGTTGTCATGCCCGGCTTCGCCGCCTTCCATGTCGGCATCCAGGCCGAAGAGGTGGTGCCGGACGAAGCCGATGCTTCTGACTTCGCGCGCGATCCCGAGACGGGTGGTTACGTAGACGGCATGTCCGAGTAAAATCCGGACACCCGAACTCACAGCAGTACTCCATGAGCGGTGAACGCAAACCCTTGTCCAGTTACTGGGCGCCCCGCTACTGGCCCGTCTGGGTCGGCATGGGCCTCCTGCGGCTGATCTGCATGCTGCCGCATCGGGCGGCGCTGGCGATCGGTCGCCTGCTCGGCCGCCTGGCCCACCTGGCGGGCGGGTCGCGACGCGCCGTCGTGCGCCGCAATATCGAGCTCTGCTTTCCCGACCTGACGCGAACGGAACGCGATGCGATGGCCCTGGCGCACTTCACGGCACTGGGCATGATGCTCGTGGAAATGGGGCTTGGCCGCTGGGCGAGTACCGCGCACCTGCAGTCGATCACGACGCTGACCGGCACCGAGCACGTCACCAACGCCCTGGCGTCCGGCAAGGGCGTCATCCTTCTCAGCGCACACTTCACGACACTCGAGATTTCCGGCCGCGTCCTCGCCGAGGCGATTCCTCCCTTCGACGCGGTGTTTCGCAAGAATCGCAGCGAGTTCATGACCGAATTGCAGCGCAGCGGCCGAGAAGTCGCTGCAGACACCACAATTGAGAAGCGCGATATCAAGAAGATGGTGCGTAGCCTGCGCGGTCCCCGTCCGGTCTGGTACGCCCCGGACCAGAGCTACAATCGCAAAGGTTCGGAAGTCATCGAGTTTTTCGGTGTGCCCTCCATGCACACGACGGCAACGTCGACACTGGCGCGTCTCGGTAACGCGGCCGTCGTCCCGTTCTTTCCGCGCCGGCTACCCGATTCCACGTATGAGCTCGTCTTGCTGCCCGCTCTCGAGAACTTCCCGAGTGACGACCCGGTCGTCGATACCCGGCGTTACGTGGCGATTCTCGAAGAGCAGGTTCGCAAGTGCCCGGAGCAGTACTTCTGGATACACCGCAAGTTCAAGGACCTGCCCGACGGCTACCCGAACTACTACGCCGATCTCGACGCGTTGAAGTAGCCTTCGAGCAGTTGCTCCCAGTTCGCGGAACGGAAGTTCAGCCTGGGGTTCAGACCGACAATTTTGTGCAGTGAACGGTGCAGGCGACTCAGCGTCTTCTGCTGCCACGTTCCAGGCCGCCGCAGCTCGCCCTTGTCGAAGTCGAGCATCCAGATCATGCCGTCGCTGTCGACCTGCACGTTGTAGGCGTTCATGTCCGCATGGTAAACACCCGTGGCATGGAATTCCTGGATCGCGGCACCCACCGATTGCCAGAAAGCCTCGTCGGGATTGTTGTCTTCGATGTACTTCGATAGCGGCACGATCCCGGGCACCCGAACGGTAATCAGGTCGGCCGTATAGAACGTACCGTGCTGCACGTAGCGTGCAGCCGCCGGGCGCGGTACCCGCATGTTGTTGGACGCCAGCTTGTCGAGCAGGCGCCACTCCAGGAATGGCCGCGTCTTGTCGGCACCGGAGAAGATATAGGTGTCTTTGATGAGCTTTCCGAGCAGACCGCCACGCATGTAATGCCGCAGCACGAACTGCCGCGGAATGTTGCCGACGAACATCGTGTTGCCGCGCCCGCCCGAGCCCAGAGCCCCCGTCAACAACTCGGCATGCATCCAGCCCTGCGGCGTGAAGCGTTCATCCGAAATCTGGTTGATGATGGCCTTATCGTATAGGATGGCGCCGTTTCTGGTCTTCTCGACGGTCTCGGTCAACGGACCTGTTCCCCAATGCTCGTGGTGACGTGATAGTGCCTGATTTGCTCCCGCAATCGAAGCCCGAACGCATTTGCGTCATGCGTCTGTCCGCGATCGGCGATACCTGCCACGCGCTCGCGGTTGTCCGGCGCCTGCAGGACAACTGGCCCGGCGTGCACGTCACCTGGATTATCGGCCGGACCGAGGCGTCCCTGATGTCATCCATCCCGGACATCGATTTCGTGGTGTTCGACAAGGCGCGCGGCCGGGCTGCGTACCGAGATGTTCGCAAGGCGCTCGCCGGCCGGCACTTCGATGTCGCGCTATGTATGCACGCCTCCTTACGGGCCAATCTCCTCGTTCCTTCACTGCCCGCGAAGATACGGCTCGGGTTCGACAAGGCGCGCGCGAAAGACTTCCAGTGGCTGTTTACAAACCAGCGTATCGCAGCGGCCAACGGCGAGCACGCGATGGAGGCGATGATGGGCTTTGCCTCGGCGATTGGCGCGGCTGAACGGCCGCTGCGCTGGGACATCCCGCTGGCGCCTGAAGATCGGAAGTTTGCCACGGACCTTGCCGTTGCGGGCAAACCCATGGTGGTCATCAGCCCGTGCAGCAGCCAGCGGGCGCGAAATTTCCGGAACTGGCGTGTGGAGAACTACGCGGCGGTCATCGCGCACCTCGAAACCCGACACGGTGCACACGTCGTTCTCACGGGCGGTCCCTCCGACCTCGAAAAGAAATACGGGGAGACACTTGCCGCGGGCAGCGCCGCGCGGAATGTCGTCGGCCGCTCAACGCTCAGGCAACTGGCCGCCCTGATCGAGCGGGCCGACCTGGTCATCTGCCCGGACTCGGGACCGGCTCATGTGGCGACAGCGCTGGGCACGCCGGTCGTCGGTCTGTACGCGACGTCCAACCCTGCGCGCACCGGGCCGTACTTATCGCAAAAACTCACGATAAATCGCTATCCTGACGCGATCAGGCAGTATCTTGGCAAGAACGAGGCACAAGTGGCATGGGGGCAGCGGGTGCGAGACCCCCGGGCAATGGCCCTCATCACGGTATCGGATGTCGTGGAGAAAATAGACAGTTTCTTCGAAAATCGCGAATGTTAAGCCCTATGTAGACGTATTTTATCGAAGATCCTCTCGGGTGAAAGCTCAACCAGGCACTTCAGATGCCCCAGCGGGCACTCCCGTCGGAAACAGGGACTGCAATCGATACCTGTTTGGTGAATATCGCGAGTTTTCGTGAGTGGTGGCGTGAATTTCGGCGAAGATGACCCATAGATGCCGTGTACGTGGATACCGACAGCGGCCGCGATGTGCATCAGGCCGGAGTCATTCGATACGGCCTGCTCGCAGGCGGCGAGCAAGTCGATGACGTCTTCCAGTGAGGTCTTGCCACACAGGTTTGTCGCCTGGCTCGCGCCGGCGATGGTGTCGCCCGCGGCCGCGTCTTTGGCGGACCCGAGAATCCAGACCGCGTAACCTGCGGCGTCGAGCATCGTGGCGAGTTCCGCGTAGTAGGCGTGTGGCCAGCACTTGGCCGGCCCGTACTCGGCGCCGGGCATCATGGCGACGACCGGCCGCTCGTCGGCGAGGCCAAGCGCTTCTATGACGCGCGCCTGGTTTTCCTCTGAAACGCGGAGCGACGGGTCGGGCAGCGCGGATGGGAGAGGCTCCCCCGCATCGAGCCCCAGTGCGTCGAATCGCTTGACGGTCTGATCGAGCACGTCGCGGTCGAAAGAGCGCATGTCATTGAGCAGGAGGAAACGCGATTCCCCACGAAACCCGGTGCGCTTCGGGATCCGGGCGAACCATGGAATCAGCGCTGACTTGAATGAGCGCGGCAGGACAATCGCATGCTGGTAGCCGGTCGCGCGTAGCGTCGAGGCAATACGCCAGCGCTTGCGCAGGCCGCGTTCCCCATGTGCGGTTTCGGATGCAATACCGGCTCGTATCTCGGGCATACGCGCGACGATCGGCAACGACCATGCGGGCGCCAGCACATCGAATGCCCGATCCGGCGACCTGGTTTTCAGGATCTTGAACAGCGACTGGGCCATGACCATGTCGCCAACCCAGGATGGTCCGACGATCAGTGTTGCTGCGGTCCGCAAAGCTGATCCAGGTAGTTTTTCACGCCCTCTTCCACGGGCCTGAATTCGACATCGCATCCTGTCTTACGCAATTGTGTCAGGTCGGCCTGCGTGTAACTCTGGTACGCGCCTTTGAGATGGTCGGGGAACGGGATATAGCGAACCCTGCCTTTACCGTGCCACTTGATCACGGCATTGGCGACGTCATTGAACGTCTGCGCGACCCCGGTACCCGTGTTGTAGATCCCGGAAACGTCCGGATGATCGAGAAACCACAGGTTCACGTTGCACGCGTCATCCACATACACGAAGTCGCGGAGCTGCTCACCGTTATCGTATCCGCCCGACCCCTCGAACAGGCGGGCCTCGCCGTCATCGAGGATCTGCTCGTTCAAATGAAACGCGACACTGGCCATTGAACCCTTGTGCTGCTCATGTGGCCCGTAAACATTGAAGTAACGAAGGCCGACGACCTGGCTGTCGGGACTCGCGGCAACCCTGCGTACGTAACGGTCGAACTGCAGCTTTGAATAGCCGTACACGTTCAGTGGGCTCTCGAACAGCGGATCCTCGACGAACGTCTTGGACCCACCATAGACGGCCGCCGAAGAAGCGTAGATGTAGGGAACCCTGTGTTCCAGGCAGTAGTGCAGGAGTTGCTGCGAGTACTGGTAGTTGTTCCGCATCATGTAGCGGCCGTTCCACTCGGTCGTCGCGGAACAGGCGCCCTGGTGGAAGATCGCCTTGATGCTGCCGGCAAACGAAGTATCTGCCGCCAGCCGCGCAAGGAAATCGTCCTTGTCGATATAGTCGGCGATACCGAGGCTCGCAATATTCACAAACTTGTGGCCGTCCTCGAGGTCGTCAACGACGACGACATCATCGTGTCCGCGATCGATCAACGCACGCACGAGGTTACTGCCAATAAAACCGGCACCGCCGGTTACGATAAACATGCCGTCACTCCGTATCGTCCAGCAGGTGGAAGTGCGCACCGCAATACGGGCACTTCGCTTCGCCGGTCTCTTCGATCGGGATGGCTACCTTGGGGTGAGAATTCCACAGGTACATGCCGGGCATGGGACACGAGAGAGGCAGGTCTCTCGGACGCACGCCGTAGTTGTTCTGGGCGTTTGCCGGAATCAGGTCCTGCTCAACGGTTCCCATTCTGGATGCCACTGTCTTCCTCGTCTCATACGAATTGCCGGACGCGAATTATAAGCTCAACCCAGCCAGTCGTCCCATGTTTTGGCCACAAACGCCCTCTGCTTCTCGAATTCACCGTTGGACACAAGGGGTGAACGATCGTCGAGGACAAGGTGATGATAGCGGAGTCGGTAGTCCCGGTAGGCATCCTGCAGCGCATCGCCGACGGCCTGGTCGAGGCAGCCTGCGGCCGTGAGGGCATCCAGTTGCCTGATGTTGTCCGAGTAGAAAATGACATCCGGGTGCGTCCCTGCCTCGCTGAGGACGAGGTACTGCACCAGGAACTCGATGTCTCCGATACCACCCCGGCCGTTCTTGAGGTCAAACAGCTCATCGTTACTGCGATCCAGCTCCTTGCGCATGCGCTGGCGCATCGAGATGACATCGTCGCGCAGCTTGTCGTGGCGCACGCGGCCGATGAGCGTCTCTCGTCGGATACGCTCGAATTCCTCCGCGACCGCGGCATCGCCGGCAACAGCCCGGGCACGCAGGAGCGCCTGGTGTTCCCAGGTCCATGCGTGTTCCTCCTGGTAGCGCTCGAACGCATCGGTACTCGTGACCAGCAACCCTCGCCGTCCCTCCGGCCGGAGTCGCGTGTCGATGTCATAGAGCTGGCCCGAGCCGGTTTGTGTCGTCAGGAAATGAACCAGTCGCCGCACGAGCCTGCTGAAGAACAAGCCGTTGTCGAGCGGTTTGTCGCCGTCGGTCATCTGCTGCGTGCCGCCCGAGTTGTGCAGGAATACGACGTCAAGGTCGGATCCGTACGAAAGCTCGAGGCCGCCCAGCTTGCCGTAGGCGACAATACCGAAACCCGCTTCGTGCAGGGCATCGTCAGCGTGGAATGTCGGGACACCGTGTCGTGCGGTGAGATCGCGCCAGGCCATTTGCAGTGCTTCCTCGAGCACGGTCTCGGCCAGCCAGGTCAGGCTGTCGCTCACTTTCATGATGGGCAGCTGCCCGTTGAAGTCCGCGACCGCGATACGGAACATTGTCGAACGCTGGAACTGCGCGAGCAGGTGCATGCGGGCCTCGCTGTCGTCCTCATCGGCGAACCGCTGGCGGAGCTCCGCCGAAAGTTCGGCGCGAGTGACCGCGTCGGTGTACTGGCGGGGATCGAGAAGCTCATCCAGTAGCGCCGGGTAGCGCGCTATCTGGCCCGCGATATAGTGGCTGCGGGCGGAAAGATCGACGAGCCTCGCGAGCGCGCCGCGATTTTCATTCAGCAACGCGAGATATGCGCTGCGCCGCAGGATGCTTTTGACAATCAATAGTGTCCGGGTGAGGGCGCGGAGTGGACGATCGCTTTTGGCAACTTCACCGAGCAACAACGGCATGAAGCGATGCAGGCGCTGCCGGGAGGAACTGTCGATCTGGCGCGTAGCGGCATCGTTCGCGAATTCGACCAGCGCGCGCGCGACCTCCGCAGCGCTGCCGGTCCCGCCCTGCTCGAGAAGCGCAATCCACGTGGCTTCATCGACCCCGGTCTTGAAAGCCTGCCGGTACTGTTCGCTCAAAGGCGCATCGGCGGCACCCTCGCGAAACGCGACGCGCTCGAATTCCGCCGAAATGGCTGCGCGATTGGCGTCTATCTCGGCGACCAGCGCGGCCCAGTCCGGGTAGCCCATCGCGAGACAGAGGCGCGCACGATCGGCATCGGTAGCTGGCAATTCGTGCGTTTGCCGGTCGCGTATCGCCTGGATGAAGTTCTCGAGACGACGCATGAAACGGTATGCCTCCCGCAGGCGGGCCGCTCCCGTCTCGCTGAGGCCACGATTCCTGGCCAGCAGCGGCAGGGCCTGCTGCAGCTCCCTGGACTGCAGGGCCGGTTCACGGCCGCCGCGCACGAGCTGCAGAGACTGGACGATGAACTCGGCCTCGCGAATACCACCCGGGCCGAGCTTGATGTTGTCACGGAGATCGCGTCGCTTTACCTCGTCCGCGATCATGGCGTGCATCTCGCGCAAGGATTCGAAGACACCGAAGTCGATATAGCGCCGATAGACAAACGGCTGAATCAGGTTGCGGTACAGGTCATCGACAACCGCATCGCCCGGCGCAGGGCCGACCACGCGCGCCTTGACGTAGGCGTAGCGCTCCCAGTCGCGGCCGTGTTGCAGCAAATAGGATTCCAGGGCACCGAAACTCACGACCGGGGGGCCGCTCTCGCCGAACGGTCGCAGCCGCGTATCGATGCGGAACACAAACCCGTCGACAGTCGTCTCGTCGAGCAGGGCGATAACCTGGCGGGAGAGGCGGCCGAAGTACTCCTGTGCGCTGACCTGTTTTGCGCCATCCGTCTGGCCCGGCTCGGGATACAGGAAAATCAGGTCGATGTCGGACGAGAGATTGAGCTCCCTGCCGCCCAATTTGCCCATGCCGAGAACAACCAGCGGCACCTGCTCGCCGTCGGGATTGCGAACGACACCGTAACGGGGCGCCAGCAGCGTTTCCCCATACCGGCATGCCGCTTCCAGCAGGCGATCGGCCAGCAGCGACAAGGCGTTCAGCGTCTCGTCGAGACTGGCAAGCCCAAGCACTTCCCGCCAGATCACGTGCAGCATGTAGCGGTTGCGGAATGTGCGGAGTTGCGACTGAACCTCACCGATGGGCGCGTCGCTGGTCGCGATCGACGCTACGAATGCGTCAAGCGACCCGGGGTCGGGCGCACTGCCGAACGTCGCGGCATGGTCGATGAGCCAGGCCTTGTTGCGAATGGCAACGGCGCCCGCAAATTCACTGCAGGCGGCTACCTTTAGAAGGCCGGCGACCTGACCATCCTCGCCGTATCCCTCGAGCCAGCGCTCGACGGGCTCGTGCAGTACCGGAGGAATGGAGTCGAGTGCGGTGGTCATCGCCTGCAGTCTATCGAAAACCGGCAGCCGCGACGTGGTCTGAATGCTAGCCGGTCAGGGCCTTGAGTTGGTCGGTCAGACCCGCGAGCACGGATTCGATCGCCTGTGGCCTGCCGATAATGTGACCTTGCGCGTAGTCAACACCGAGGCTGACAAGCAGTTCGCGCTGTTCCTCGGTCTCAACGTATTCGGCAACCGTCTGCAACTCCATGACTTTTGCAACCTGGGTAATGGCCGCAACCATGGACTCGGAGATCCGGTTCTCGGCGATGTCCCGGATAAAGCCGCCGTCGATCTTGAGCGTATCGACATTGAAGCTCTTCAGGTAGGCAAAGGAGCTGAGCCCCGCACCGAAGTCGTCTAGCGAAATGCTGCAGCCCAGTCCCCTGAGACCGTCGATGAAGGCCTGGGCCTTGTCGAGGTTCGAGACCGCGGCCGACTCGGTAATCTCGAAACACAAGGCCGACGCCGGTACGTCACGATGCTGCAGTTCATCCTCGATGAACTCGAGAATGTCGTCATCGCCAAGCGATTGTCCGGACAGGTTGATCGAAAACATCACGTTCTGGCCGTCGACACACTCCCTGGCTTCCGAGAGCTTGGCGACGGCGGTCGACACTACCCAGCGGTCGATGTGCGGCATCAGCCGGTAGCGTTCCGCTGCTGAGAACAGCGCCTTCGTCGGGATCCGATCGCCCTCGGAATCCGCCATCCGCAGTAATATCTCGAACTGCAGCTTGCTCTCTTTTCCGGACAGAGACGTTATAGGCTGCGCCAGGAGTTCGAATTCGTCACCATCCAGTGCCTGCTGGATTTCGGCAACGAGCTGCATGTCGTCGTAGCGCCTGATGATGCTCTGGTCGTTCTCATCGTAGATTTCTATACGGTCGCGGCCGTGGTCCTTCGCAGCTTCGCAGGCCATGCGTGCGGTCGTGAGCGCGCCGCCGTCGTTCCCGTTGCTGCGGCTGAATTCGGCAATGCCGATGCTCATCGTAATCTGCAATGACTTGTCACCCTCGAGGTACCGCAATGAGTAGCCCTTCTCGCGCACCATCTGTGCGTATTCCATGGCCTCGTCACTGTCGGCGTGAGTCAGTAGCATGCAGAAATCGTCGCCGGTAAGCCGCGACAGTACGCCGCTCGGCGGCAGGTCTTCCTCGAGAAGCCTTGCGAAGCGCATGATGACATCGTCGCCTGCCTTGCGACCGAAGCGATCATTGACCAGCTGCAGATTGTCGAGGTCGAAGTAGATGAGCTGATGGACGTCATCGTCGCTCTCCAGCGCCTTCCACGACTCGTGCAACTGGTCTTCGAATCCGGCGCGATTCATGAAGCCGGTCATCGAGTCGAAAGACTGCTCAATGACGTATTCGACCTTGCGCACGATATGCGTCATGAAACGGCGCTCGGCCTTGGTGAACTCGCTGTTGTCGACGCGACCGAGCTGCGCGAGGATGCCCTCGACGTTGCCCTGGTTGTCGAGCAACGGGCTGAGCAACGCCTGGTAACCATGCGCGGCCGGCTCGTCCGAGCCTTCCATGGCAGGAATCTGGAACACCACGGGTTTGCGTTGCCCTTCGAGCTTCGGCAGGAGTTGCTCGACGAGATACCGATCGAGAATCTTGCGATCGACGCTCTTCCAGCTCGAATGCGTCGCCCGGATGCGAATGCGTTTCGAGGGGATCAGCAGGACGCTGTAATTGATACCGAGAAAGCGGCCGCTCTGCCCGACAAGCTGTGCGAGGCTCGAGTGACGCGTCTTGGCACCGTGAATCTTCTCATCGACCTGGTAGACCAGCTCGAGTTCTTTCGCGACCGCGGTCGCGCGCTCGGTGGCTCGCACGAGCTCGCGTCCGGTGTGGAAACTTTCCCCGATCATTTCGAGCGCCGGCTCGAGAATGCTCTTTAGCAGGCTGGGATTGAACCACGATGCCTTGCCCGCATTTCGCGAAAAAAGTGCGACGAGCATGCCCAGGCGTTCGCCGCCTTCCACCCGCAGAGGCAACGCCAGTACGGTTCGACCCGAACCCAGCGTGCGCCGCAGCATTCCCTCGCCCTCGCCCATCTCGGCGATGACCTGTTCAGGAAGGTCGGCGACGAAGTTGTCTATCTCGTAATCGTCGGCAGCGTCGCTGCTCCAGAGACACTCCCGGTCGTTCCCGTAAAAACAAAAACACTGCGCGCGCGGCACCAGCGAGTGCAGCAGGCCCGCGGCCTTACCCATGTTTTTCTGTGCTGTCAGATCGTGCAGATCTGCGGTCATGCCGGCTCCAATTACTGAGCAATCCATCAGGCGCCCACGATGCCAGCCTTGCACGAATTACGCTGTGACACAGGTCTCAGCCGAAAGCATTTTTCCTTGTTTTTTCAGCCATATACGGTATTTCCTGAGCAAATGCTCATGATCCGCCCTAGAGTCCCGCCAGCCAGTCGTCGTCGGAACCTTCGTTGACGCCCTCGAACAACGGCGTGCTCAGGTAGCGCTCGCCGGTGTCGGGCAACATGGCGAGGATGACGGAGCCTTCCGACGCCTCGTCGGCGATATCCAGCGCGGTCGCGAGCGTCGCGCCGGCCGAGATACCGGTAAAGATCCCCTCCTTTGCCGCCAGCTCGCGCGATACGGCAATTGCCCGGTCATCGGCAACCGAGCGCAGCTCATCGAAGATGTCTCGATTCAGGACCTCGGGAATAAAGTCCGGTGTCCATCCCTGGATCTTGTGCGGCGCCCACTCCGATCCCGCGAGCAGGGTTGCGCCTGCCGGCTCAGTCGCGACGATCCTGAGATCGGGACGCGCCGCTTTGAGGATTTCGCCGGCGCCTGTCATCGTGCCGCCCGTGCCGTAGCCCGAAACCCAGTAGTCGAGCCGTTTGCCGGCGAAATCCATAAGGATCTCAGGTCCGGTTGTATTGCGGTGAAAGGCCGGGTTCGCGGGGTTTTCGAACTGGCGTGCCAGGAACCAGCCGTACTGGTCGGCAAGTTCCTCGGCTTTCCTGACCATGCCGGTGCCACGCTCCGCGGCTGGCGTCAGCACGACTTTCGCACCCAGGCCACGCATGATCTTGCGACGTTCCACCGAAAACGAATCGGCCATGACCGCGACGAAGGGGTAGCCCTTGGCGGCGCACACCATGGCCAGGGCGATGCCCGTGTTGCCCGACGTCGCTTCGATAACCGTCTGGCCGGGTTTCAGCGTACCCCTTTGCTCGCCGTCGGTGATGATCGCGAGCGCAAGTCGGTCCTTGACCGAGGCCATCGGGTTGAAAGACTCGACCTTGACGTAGAGATCCACATGATCGGGCCCCATGCGATTCAGGCGCACGACGGGCGTGTTGCCGATGGTTTCCAGAATATTGTTGTAGATCATTGCTTTATCCTTGTTGTTATCCGCTTGTCTTAGGTGTGTAGCACAAAATTAACACGCTCGCCCCGGCACAGGATAAACGGTTATAGCGTATTGTTATAAGAATCTGTTATACGTTGCAGACTTGCCGCGGTGCCGGGTGAAACTGAATGCCGGCCAGGCGGTCCTATTACTAACCGCGACACTTTGAGTACGAGCGCAACGCCCCCAAATGAAACTGCAGCAACTCAAGTATCTTCTCGCCATTGTCGATAACGGCCTCAACATCACGGCCGCCGCGGAGCGCCTCTATACGTCGCAGCCAGGCGTCAGCAAGCAGCTCAAGCTGCTCGAGGAAGAGCTGGGCATACAGATATTCACACGCAAGGGTAAAAGTCTCGGCGGTGTAACCGCGGCCGGTGACAGGATCATCGAGCGTGCGCGCGTCATTATGCAGGAAGTGGAGAACATCCGCCGTCTTGCCGCGGACTACTACGAAGAAGAAGACGGCTCGCTGTCGATCGGGACAACGCATACGCAGGCGCGCTACGTGCTGCCCGGGATCATCGCTGCGTTTCGCAAGCAGTTTCCCAAGATCGGGTTCAACCTGCACCAGGGCACATCCGAGCAGATCGCCGACATGGTGGCCGGCAACAAGATCGATTTCGCGATCGCTACGGGTTCCCAGGAGCTGTTTTCGGATCTCTTGCTGGTACCGAGCTATCGCTGGGACCGCTCGATCATCGTGCCGCGGGGGCACCCGCTCACGGCGATCAAGCGGAAGATCACCTTGCACGACCTGGTCGAGTACCCGCTTGTCACCTACGTGTTCAGTTTCAATGGCGAGTCGTCACTGAAGCGTGCTTTTGCCGATGAGGGGCTCGAGGCGAACGTCGGGTTTACGGCGCGCGACGCAGACGTTATCAAGACCTACGTTCGCATGGGGCTCGGCGTCGGCATCGTTGCCAGCATGGCCGCCGATTGTTCCGACAGGGAGGATCTGCAGGTTATCGACGCCGAAGGTCTGTTCCCGCGCAGCACAACGTGGATTGGCTACCGCCGGGACGCCGTGATGCGCCGCTACATGATCGAGTTCCTGCATTTGTTCGCACCGCACATCAGCGCGAGGCAACTGGAAGACCTGCGCAAGGCGGGCACCCAGGAAGCCATCGACGAGTTGTTCCGCAACCGGGAACTGCCCCTGCGCGCGGGCTGCGACGAGAACGCGATTGCGGCTGCTTGAGCCTTAGTAAATTCGTATGCCGCCGTGACGCTTGCGGCTGCGGTAGTCGGACCACCAGAGTCCACCCAGCAATCCGGCGACCAGGCACACGAGGATCGCACCGCCAACCCAGCGCAGCGGCATACTGCCCTTGTAGCGTTCCTTCATGCCCTGGATCGAGGCGACTTCTTCCTGCAGCGCCGCTACCTGCTCCTGGGCGCTCTCGAGCTGTGCCGTCAGGGATGACGTCTGGTTACGGAGCGCGTCAATCGTCGCCGCCGGTTCTGCGAATGCTTTCTTCGTCTCTTCGAGCTCTGCGGCCAGCGCATCGCGTTCCGCCTGGGTTTCCGCGACGATCAGCTTGGCCGGCTTGTCATCGACGAGGTAGGCACTCTTGACCCACCCTTCCGTCCCGTCCGGCAGCCGGACGTTGGCGTAGTTTCCACCCCGGATAAGGACTTCCATCGCCTGCCCGCTGTCGAGCGTCCGGAAGGCGCGGCCGCTGGTGTCCTCGGCTTCATAGAGGCCAAGCTTCAGGTTGTCGGTCACGTAAGCTGTATCCGCCACTGCCACGATGGGCAGCAGCGCGAGAATCCCAATAATCAGGCGCATAGTCGATCTCCAGTACTGGGGGCGAGTGTACTACAGCACAAACGCTCCACAGTGTGAGCTATTGCTCGTACAGCCAGCGCAGCAGTGCTTCCTGTACTTCCTCGCCCGGGCCGCGGTGAATATCCTCGTGGTTGTGCATGACCACGACACTGAAACGGCGTCCGGACCGGGACTGCAGGTAGCCCGCGATGGCCGTGACGTGATCCAGCGAGCCCGTTTTCAGATGCGCCTTGCCGACGAGATCGCTGCCCCGGAATCGCCGCGACAAGGTGCCATCAAGGCCGGTCAGGGACATCGAAGCGAGGTACTCCGGCATGTAGGGCTGACGCCAGGCGAAGCGCAGTAAGGACGCCATGTCCGCCGCGCTGATACGCGCCTCCCGCGACAGGCCCGCGCCGTTCGCGATGGCCAGGGTCGCGGATGCCAGCTTGTTGTCAGCCAGCCATTGGGCAACAACCGCCCGGCCTCCCGCCTCCGTGCCCGGCGGCCCGAGTACTTCGGCAGCGAGCGTGTACAGGACCTGGCGTGCCATCACGTTGTTGCTGTGCTTGTTGACGCGCGCGATCATGTCCGCCAGCGGTGGCGACGCGAAGCTTCGCAAGGGCTCCTCTCCCTCCGGCGCAATCGCATTCCGCCACCCACCTTCGAACGTACCGCCGGACTCGCGCCAGAGTGACGCAAAGAGGCCGTAGGCGAACGCGTTGTGGGAAAGCGCGGTTCGGTCCATCGCATAGCGCTTGCAACCGTCCGGAAACTTCCCGGAAAACGTCACCCGATCGTTATCGCTGTTATTCGTTACGGTGATGCCGCGCTGGTAACCACCACAGTAACCGGCAACCGCTTTCAGGCGATTGTCCACGCGCAGGTTAGGGAGTTTAGGGTCAAGCCGGACGTCCACGGCCTGCCCGTTCGGCTGGAACGAGTAACGCACGACCTTGAAGTTCATCAGCAATGCATTGGGCGAGACGTTGTACGCTCGCAACGGCTGGCGGTCGAAGGCCGCGGGATCGTAGTCGCCGATGTCGAAATAACTGTCATCGAGCAGCAGGTCACCCGTGATGCTGTCGATACCCGACTGGCGAATCCCGCGGAGCATCTGCCAGACCCGCTCGGTGACGAGGAACGGATCGCCGTGACCCTTGAGGAGCAGGTCACCCTCTAGGCGCCCGTCGCGTATTTCTCCAAGCGCGTAGATGTCCGTTTTCCAGCGATAGGTCGGGCCGAGGATATCCAGCGCGACCAGGGTCGTCAGGAGCTTCATGGTCGAGGCGGGATTGCGTGGCGCTGCGGGCAGCCAGGCGAGGACGACCTCTCCCGTTTCCACGTCCTCGACATGAATGCTCAGTGTGTCCGCAGGGACTTGCCGTACTTGCAGCGCCCTCAGCACGCTCGCCGGCAGAACGTCCTCATCTGCGATGACGGCCGTGGGAAGCTGCAACACGAGCAGCAGCGTGCCAAGCAGGGTATTGCGAACACCGTCAAACATCGTCCGCTTCCATACCGGGTAGATGGCGCTCGAGGGCTCGACTCGCGGCGCGGTGCATGACCCAGGTCAGCACGATCACGGCCACCAGGCCGGCGCCGCCAAGCCAGTATCCGAACGATGTCGGCGTTGCCTCGCCCGCGAGAATTTGCCCGATGTCACGGGCCACGGTGCCCAGATACACGTACATCGCAACCGGTATCAGCATCCCGGCAGCACTGGCCAGCAAGTGGGTGCGTGCCCGTACCGACGTGATGCCGTACGCGTAGTTCAGGAGGTTGAAGGGGATCACCAGCGACAGGCGGGTCAGGACCACGATGAGAAAAGCCTCCTCCCGCAACCCCGCTTCGATGGCGACCAGCCGCGGATTGCCCGCCACCTTCGCCGCTACCCAGTCGCGCGCGATGAGACGACCGGTGAGGAAAGCGGATTGTGCGCCGAGTGTTATGGCCACAGCCGACACCAGCGTGCCCAGGCCGAGACCGAACAGGTAGCCGGCAATCATCATGGAACCCGACCCGGGAACGAACAGGACGGTCGCGACGATGACGCAGAGTATGTAGGCGAAGCCGCCGGCGACCGGGTTCGCCTGGGCCCAGTCAACCAGTCTCAGCACGGGCGCCGCGATCGGCAGTGCGTACACCGCATACACGAGCGCGAGAAAAAGTATCACCACAACCAGGCGGTTGACTGTCGTGCGGCTCACCCGTCCGGCCTTTTGATCTTGAACGTTCGAATCCGGTCGGCCAGGGTCGTAGGCCGCACCCCGAGCAATTCCGCGGCACCACCGCTACCCGATACTTTCCAGTTCGCCTGCTCGAGCGCCTTGACGATATTGGCTCTCTGGAAATCCCGCATCTCTGCCTCGGTCATCAGCTCATTGCCGGGTTGTTGCACGACGGTCACGGTCTCTTCGTCGGACTTGAGGTCCGGCATGGACAGGTCCAGGCGCAATGCCTTGCCCGGCGAGAGTATGACAGCGCGTTCGATGACGTTTTTCAATTCACGTACGTTGCCCGGCCAGCTGTACGCCTTGATCTGGCCCGCCTGCGACCGGGTCAGCGTCATCGTCTCCCGACCGAAATCCTTGCAGGTCTGCTCGAGGAAATGCTGCGCCAGCTGCACGATGTCCGCGCCACGCTCGCGCAGTGGTGGTACGTCCACCGGGAAGACACTGAGGCGATAGAAGAGATCCTCGCGAAACTCACCGTCCACGATCAGCTGCTCGAGATTGCGATTGGTCGCGGCGATAACGCGCACATCAACGGACCTTGTAATGTCGTCACCGACCCGCTCGAACTCGCTTTCCTGCAACACACGCAGGAGCTTGCCCTGCAACTCCATTGGAATCTCGCCGACCTCATCGAGGAAGATCGTACCGCCGTCGGCAAGCTGGAAACGGCCGACACGATCGCGGTGTGCGCCGGTGAATGCACCTTTCACGTGCCCGAAGAACTCACTTTCGAACAACTCCTTGGGGATCGAAGCGCAGTTGACCTTGACCAGGGGTCCGCCTGAACGCGGGCTGCGTGCGTGTATCTCCCGCGCAACCAGCTCCTTGCCGACGCCCGACTCACCCTGCACGAGAACGCTGGCCGGGGTTTCCGCAACCGCCTCGACACGCTTGAGCATGCGTCGCAACGCCGGGCTGGTACCCACGATGCGGCCGAAGTTCAGCGCCTCGTTGACTTCCTCGCGGAGGTAGTCGCGTTCCTGCTCCAGTTCCTCCCGCAGTCGCGCGTTCTCGGCCAGCGTGCGGCGCAGCTCTCTCTCCGCGCGGTTCCGTTCGGTAACGTCCTTCGAAGCAACGAGCATCCTGTCGACTTTACCGTCTTCATCACGATGAGAGATGGCCGACATGACCAAATCTATCTTCTGGCCGTCCTTGGTCACCATCTGGCGCTCGAGGTTGTTGAAGTCGCCTTCGGCGATCAGCTCGCGCAAACCACCGTCTGCATATTTTTTCTGATCGTCCACACTCATGAAGTCGGTAATCGGCCGCCCGAGCACTTCTTCACGTGTGAAACCCAGTTTGCTGAGCCAGTGATTTGTCACCGTGATGATCAGCCCGTCGCCATCGACGGTATGCAACATCGCGGGCGTCGCCCGGTAAAGCGTGCGGTACTTGAAGTTCGCGCGCGCCTGGTCGGATAGCTCCGTATACATCGCAACGGTGCGCAGGTAGGCGCCCTGGGTATCGTATTCCACGATGGCGTTGGTAATGCACTCGACGACTTCACCCGACGCCGTCACGAGGGATACCGGCTTGTTCTCGAGCTTGCCGCGGCGCCTGAGCGCCGGGCGCAGTTCATGCACGATGCGCTCAGCCGTTTCTTCGGTTGCAAATTCCTCCGGTCGACGCCCCACCATCTCCTCACACCGGTAGCCGAGGCGGTCGAGCATGGCGTCGTTGACATCGAGATACGTGCCGTCTTCGGCAATCGACGTCGTCATGACGGGCGCCTTGCGAAACAGCCATTCGTAGTCGTTGGGGGAAGTCATCGGCGCATGATATACGACATTTCGTAAATAGTCTTACGAATTTTCGTAATTTACGATATTTCGTAACACGAGCGTTTTCTCTAACTGATTGTTTTATATAGCTTTCAGGAGTTGGCACGACTTGTGCAATAAGGAAAGCAGAGCATATTGACTCGTACTTTTCGTACTACCGAATTTTTGTAAGGACACTACTAATGAAAGCCAAGAACATTGAAAACAATCTCGCGCTGATCGGCGCGCTGATCGTTTTGGTTGGCGTTTCGTTTGCCGCCGAGGACGCACTCGGTTTCGATAACACAGACGTTACAGCCACGGCAATTGCCATCCATGACGTATCAGACGACACGACCCGTGGCGGTGCACAAGCAAATACTGACGCAGCAGCACGGGCCGTAAAGTCGCTCGAACTCGAAAATGCGATCGACCTTGATATCAAGCTTGCCGACCGCAGATCTAAGCTGGTTGCAGACAAGTCATAGTCTGCCAGAACCCCCCTCGGCAGCGGCTCCACCGGGCTCTCTCTCCCCCCGAAGACCCGCTGAAACGCTGCCGAAAACCAAGCCGGAAGGACTTCGGCTTTTTCGGACCTGGAAGGTCCGGCGGCAATCCCCCAAGCCGCAAACTTGAGGGGCGCCGGTTTACCGGCGCCCCTTTTCTTTTGCCTGAATTACTTCGAGCTGCGCTACTCCCCGGACACTCGTTGCCGGTGCTGTTCGGCGCGGGAGTTCAGGTTGTTCGAATTGCGGCTGCTGATGGACTCCCGGAGCCGCTTGAGCCAGGCGCGAGCCCACGCAAATTCGATACTGAGGATGGCAAGGCCGACAGGAATGACCACCAGCGCCGGCCCCGGCGTCACCAGCATGACCACGCCGATTGCGAGCACGGTCGCACCGACGACGCCGACGACTATCCGCCGTGCAGCCCGGTAAGTTAGATGCATCGCTCGCTTGATCAACCAGGTATCCTTCGTTTTTGCCGCGCCGTGTCGTAGCCTTGAGCCTATGAAGCTGAATCGCCAATCCATTCTAGCGCTGTTTATCGTCGCTGTTTACGTTCCGACCGCAACCGCGGGTGAAAGTGTCGTGATTACCGCGCAGGAAACCGAAGTGACGCTCGTGCCGCGCGCCCCCAGCCTGCAGCTCGTTAATCTGCCGGCCCTGGAATTCGGCCTGCGCGCCGCGATCAAGTGTTCCGGCACCGCCGAATCACTGACGTTGAGCGTGGCGGACTCCCATGTAACGTTGGGCAAGGACGCGCTCGCGGACCGACGTTCCGCCGATGTCGCGCTCACGGTGCCCGCGCAACAGATCGCGCTCGCGGCCAGCGGTAATTTCTGTCTGAAGGACAATGACGATGCAGAGCGCAGCGACGAATTGCTCGTGCCGGGCGTAGCAACCGCTCACGCCTCATTGCGCTGCAGTAACGAAGTCGGCACAAGCGTGCATTTTGCAAGCGCGCCGCTGCAGGTCAGGCTGCTCTGCAGCCGCGAGGAAGCCGAGGATCAGGAACCGCCGCCGGACAGGTGACGGCCAAGGAAATCGATGGTCTTGTCCCAGGCATCCGCGGCCGCTTCCGCGCTGTAGTTTGTGCCGGTCGGGTTCGCGAATGCATGTCCGACACCGGGGTAAACATGAATCTCGTGTTCCTTGCGCAGCCGCTCAAGCGCCGCGCGAAAAGCCTCGACGGACTCCACCTTGATGCCTGCATCCTCGGCCGCAAATAGCCCGAGGATAGGCACGTTGACCGGGCGGAGTTTCTCTTCATCGCTCGTGACCTGGCCGTAATAGATCACGCTCGCGGCCAGTTCGTCGGGAAACAACTGTGCCGCGGTCAGGGACCAACCACCACCGAAGCACCAGCCCAGTGAACCGACTCGCGGCGCGCCTGTGGCCGTCGTGAGAAATTCGTAGGCGCCCCGGATATTTTCCCTGGCTAGCTCGGGGTCCTCGACGACCTCAAGCATCAGCGCACGTGCCTCGGCAGGCGTGCTCGCCGTCCGGCCACCGTAGAGATCCACGGCCAGGACCATGTAGCCCTCGCCGGCCAGGCGATCGGCCATTGCACGGACATTGTCGTTCAACCCCCACCACTCGTGAATCACGATCAGCGCGGGCAGTGGCTCGAAGACGTCGGAAGGAGCGGAGAAGTAACCGTATACGTTCTGGTCGCCGACCTCGGCGTAGGGCATTCTCGATTCCGATATTACCGCCTGGGCCGGCTCAATCGCCGCGGCGGGACTGGGCTCCGTCGAGTCGTCCGCATGCTCCCGGGACATCGCCTCGACATTCTCTCGGGCCGCTGCAGTCTCGGCCTCATTGTCGACGGTCGCTTGTTTTTCGCATGCGGTCAAGAACAGGCCACAGGCCAGGATCGCGGCCATCATTCCCGTTTGCCGAAGACTGGCTGTCATCATTCGCTGGCCCTGCAGTTTTTCAGAAGTGCCGTAGTGTAAAACAATGCGCCGCGCTATTCCCACTCGTCGTCGTCGTCCCACTCCTTGAGTTTGCTCTTGTCGGCCTGCTCCCATTGCTGTTCACTAAGTCGATTCAGGCTGACGACCCGGGCGATCGTATAGATGATGATCACGGCAATCATGATGAGGAGGAAGAGCAGGCCTTTATGCATTGCTGTGCGCCCCTTGGGAATCGTTGCGTGCAGCATAGCACTGCGGCGAGCTAGCCGGCAGTGAAGGATTTGGCCTCCCTGTGGCAACGCGCCCGGTCGTTCATCGCCGAGGCGCTGAAGGACAACGAAGAGGATTTCACCCGCGGGCCTATCGGCAGATCACTGGGTTTGCTGGCGATCCCGATGATGCTCGAGATGGCCATGGAATCCGTCTTCGCCGTTGTGGACATCGCGTTCGTGTCGCAGTTGGGCACCGACGCGGTCGCGGCGGTCGGGATCACGGAGGCACTGGTCACCGTACTCTACGCCGTCGCGATCGGCCTCGGCATGGGCATAACCGCGATGGTGTCGAGACGCATTGGTGCCGGTGATGCAGAGGGCGCTGCACAGGTCACCGGGCAGTCGATCTGGGTCGGCATCCTGCTGTCCGTGGGGATCGGTATCTTCGGTGTCGTTTTCGCCCGCGATCTGCTCGCGATGATGGGCGCATCTGACAGTGTGATCGAACAAGGTGCGGGCTTTACCGCGGTGCTCCTCGGCGGCTCCTTCAGCATCGTCTACCTGTTTACCCTGAATGCCGCGTTTCGCGGCGCCGGTGACGCAACGGTCGCGCTCCGTTCGCTGTGGATTGCCAACAGCATCAATATCGTCCTCGATCCCTGCCTGATTTTCGGCCTGGGTCCGTTTCCCGAGTTGGGCGTGACAGGCGCTGCCGTGGCAACCACGATCGGTCGCGGTGTCGGTGTCGCCTACCAGCTCTGGTACCTGCTCAATGGACGCGGCCGCATCATGTTTGCTGCACGACACCTGCGCTTCGTGCCGTCGCTGGCGTGGCGCATGATCCGCATTTCGCTCGGCGGCATTGGGCAATTCCTGATCGCCACATCGAGCTGGATCGTCATGATGCGTATCGTCGCAATATTCGGCAGCCCGGCCATCGCAGCCTATACCATCGCGTTGCGCATGATGGAGTTCGTTTTCCTGCCCGCCTGGGGTCTTGGCAACGCCGCCGCCACGCTCGTGGGACAGAATCTCGGCGCTGGCCAGGCCGACCGCGCGGAAGCGTCAACCTGGCAGGCGGCGAAGTACAACACGATATTCATGACGGCCGCAGGGGTGCTCATGTTGCTGTTCGCGCAGGTCATCACGGGCTGGTTTACCGATGAGGCTGAGGTGCTGCGCATCGGCACGAGTTGCCTGCGAATTCTCGGCATCGGCTTTCCGCTTTACGCGATCGGCATGGTCCTCGTACAGGCAATGAACGGTGCCGGTGACACGGAAACGCCGGCAACATTGAACCTCGTCTGTTTCTGGCTTGTGCAAATTCCGTTAGGGTTCTTCCTGGCAACGAAAATGCCGTTCGAGGCAACGGGTGTTTTTTTTGCGGAGGTACTGGCAGAGTGCCTGCTGACGGTCCTCAGTATTATCGTCTTCCGTCGCGGCGGCTGGAAAGTTCATGAAGCCTGAAGCACCACTTGTCGAAGTACGCAACGCAACGATCTGGCGCGGTACCACGTGCGTGTTCGAGAATCTCGAGCTCACCATCGAACAACACGAACGCGTCGCGATCGTCGGGCCGAACGGCTCAGGCAAGACAACGCTGCTCAAGGCGATCAATCGAGAGCTGTACCCCGTCTCGCGGCCGAATACGGTGTTTCGTATTCTCGGGCGCGACCAATGGAACGTCTGGGAACTGCGCAAGCACATCGGGCTCGTGTCCCAGGACCTGCAACAACGTTACACGCCGACAACCACCGCTCTCGAAGTCGTCGTCTCGGGTTTCCATTCGAGCATCGGCGTACACGGCACTCTTGCGGACCGGGTCGACAGGGGGCAGGTCGATGCCGCTCGCGAAACGCTCGAGGAACTGGGTATCGCGGAGCTCGCCGCTATACCGCTCAGGGCGATGTCGACCGGCCAGCAGCGGCGCTGCATCCTTGCGCGCGCCCTGGTGCACAAGCCGCACACGCTGATCCTCGACGAGCCAACCGCCGGGCTCGATTTCGCGGCGAGCTTCGACTATTTGCAGCGCATCCAGCGCTTGTCTGCGGCCGGGCGAAACATCATCGTGGTCACGCATCACCTCAACGAGATCCCCCCGGAGATCGATCGGGTGGTCCTGCTGCAAAACGGCCGCATCGCCGCGGACGGCAGCAAGAGCGACGTCCTCACCGAAGAGAGACTCAGCGACGTGTACGAAACCCCGATCCGGGTGGCCGAAATCGACGGCTATTTCCTCGCGTATCCCGGGCAGAGCGCCAAAACGTGACCTGCTACGCTATTTTTTGCGACCGGGATATTATCCTGTGACTTATGTTGAAAACGGCCCGCAAGCTCATCACCGGCACGCCACTGATGGCGCTGCCTGCCGTGGGAGCTGAAGCCGGTACCCAGACCGGCATCACGAGCGTCGGACCGGCGATGTTCCTGTTCACGATCGCGGGCGCATTGCTGCTCACACTCGTGTTTCGATCGGTCGCGAATCACCTCGCCCGGTTCGTAACGGCAAAGATCGGCCAGTACCGCATTCGTTCGGCGCTCAACAGGCGCAGCCCGGATGTCCTGCACGATTTCATCGTGCCCGGTGCCTACGGTGGACTGGCGAAAATCGATCACGCGATGCTCACGGCCGGCGGGATACTCTGTATCCAGTCCAAGCATTTCAATGGCATCGTTTTCGGCGGCGAAGACGAAGCGCAATGGACCAACGTCGACGGCGTCAGTCGGCGGCGCTTCCTGAACCCCCTGATCCAGAACGAGGGACGAACACGTGCGCTGCGCAAGGTCGTGCCCGACGTACCTGTCGAGAACCTCGTCATCTTTACCGGCTCGGTCGAGTTCACGTCGGCACCGCCGAAGAACGTCATTCACGTTCGCGAACTCGAGAGCTACGTCGCGAAGCATGTCTTCGGCCCAAGCAAGATCAAGGACTGGCAGGCCGTCTGGCTGACGGTCAATTCGGCCGTGCTGCGCGACGCAGCCGCACGCAAGGATTTCGCCGCGCAGATCAGCTTCGGCTAGGCCGATGCTTTATACTCGGTCGCCAAGTCCGGCCCGAGAGATACTGCATGGAAACCGTCCTGATCGAATCACCGCTCGGCGTGCTCGCCGTCCTGTGTGGCGTCGCCGCCTTCTTCTTTCTGCTGGCCGATCTCTCGAAGACCAAGTTTTTCGATTACATCCCGCCGCTGTTGTTCATTTACGCGACCCCGGTATTCCTGAGTAACCTGTCGATCTTCGACACAACGGTCCTGCCGAATTCGTCCATCATCTACTCGGGCCTCAGCAAGTACGTGCTCCCCGTGTTCATTGTGCTCATGCTCATCAAGGTGAACGTGCCCGCTGTCGTCAAGGTCATGGGCAAGGGTGTGCTCGTCATGCTCATGGGCACGATGGGCGTCGTCGTGGGCGGCGCACTGTCCTACCTCGTGGTTCACCGCTGGTTGCCGGACGACGCCTGGAAAGCGGTTGGCGCGCTTGCCGGAAGCTGGATCGGTGGCACGGCAAACATGCTGGCCACGAAGGAAATGCTGGGTGCGTCCGAGGCGCAACTGGGTCTCGCCATTGTCGCTGACAACGTTATCTACATCGTCTGGCTGCCGCTGCTCCTGATGTCACGCGACTACGCCGACAAGTTCAACAAGTGGGCGCGCGTACCGGCGGACCGGCTTGCCGCCATGGACGCTGCCGCAGAGATGCACGTGGATGAGGATCATGCGCCCACCCGGTCGCAGTACCTGTACCTCGCCGCGGTCGTCCTGGGTGTCGCCGCCATCGGGCAGGCATTGGCACCGCCCGTTACCGGCTGGATTGCCGATCTGTCACCGCAGCTCGCCGGCATCTTCTCGGAGACCACGACTCGAATCCTGCTTGTCACGACCATTGCATTGCTGCTCTCGACAACGCGAGTCTCCGAACTCCCTAGCGCGACCGCAATCGGAACGGCGCTGGTCTATATTTTCGTCGCCGGTATGGGGGCGCGCGCTGAACTCGGCGGACTCGGCGATGCGCCGGTGTTTGTCCTCGGCGCATTCATCTGGATCTTCATTCACGGACTGTTCATGCTGGCGGGCGCCTGGATCTTCCGCGTCGACGTGCACAGTGTGGCCATTGCCTCGGCTGCCAACATCGGCGCAGCGGCGTCTGCTCCGATCGTCGCGGCGCACCATCGGCAGACCCTCGTTCCCGCATCGATATTGCTGGCGCTGCTGGGCTACGCGATCGGCAACTACTTTGCGCCGGCAACCGGGTACCTGGCGAAATTCGTCACGGGACAATAGCCATGTGGAAGCGTCGGGCGAGGCGGGCTGCGATCGGCCTGGTGGCGATACTGCTGATTGTCGCCGCCGTTGGCACCCTGCTCTGGCGAGATCGACCTTCGCTCGACAGCACCGGGTGGGCGTCACCGCCGCTTCCCGCGGAGAACAGCGCTTCGGTCACAGCCACGTGGCTCGGCGTCACGACACTGCTGTTCGACGACGGCGAGACGCAGATCCTGATCGACGGCTTCTTCTCGCGGCCTACGCTACTGGAATCGGCCCTGCGCCTGCCGGTGGCCAACGACGCCGCGACGATCAACTACGCGCTGCATGAATTCGACATACGGCGGCTGGCAGCGATAGTCCCCGTACACTCGCACTTCGACCACGCCATGGACACGGGCGCGATCGCAAAACGGACGAGTGCACTGGTACTCGGCTCCGAGTCGACGGCGAACATCGCGCGCGGGGCAGGCGTTCCCGACGACCAGATCATCGTGGCAACCGACGGACAGGACTACGAATTCGGAGAGTTCAGGGTGCGCCTGCTGCGGTCGACGCACGCGCCGATCGGCTGGGGCGGCAGCGCGCCCCTTCCCGGCACGATCGACGAGCCCGTCACCATGCCGCAACCCATCGATGCTTTCCGGGTGGGCACGAGCTACTCGATCGTGATCGAACATGCCCAGGGGACGACCCTGGTGCAGGGCAGCGCCGGGTACATCGAAGGCGCGCTTGAGACGGTCGCCGCCGACGTGGTGATGCTCAGCGTCGGGGCCCTGACGACACTCGACGCGGACTACGCCGAGAGATACTGGCAGGAGACCGTGACCGGCACCGGCGCTGCGACTGTCTACCCGATTCATTTCGATGATTTCACGAAACCGTTCGGCAGCGTCGTTCCGGCGCCCAGGTTCCTGGGCAACCTGGAAAAGACGGCAGAATGGCTGGATGAGTTTCGCGCTACCTGGGACAGGGAGACACGCATCTACCTGCCGCGCTTCGGGGAACCCATTGCGCTCTATGCGCAGCCCGCATCGACGACCTGACCCGGCTACAAATCCGACAGGACGGCGCGCCCGTCGATGAGTGCGAGTTTCTGCGTACGCTTCAACCGCTTGACCCGGTATTCGAGCCGCGTCGCGCGAGCGCGATCGCCAACGACTTCCGAGAAGACCAGCTGCAATGGCCCCCTGCCACGGAGGAACTTCGCTCCGCGGGGGCCGGACGCGTGCTCAGCGAGGCGTTTTCCCACGTCGGTTGCGATGCCCGTGTACAACACACCATCGGCGCAGCGCACGATGTATAGGCTGTATTCCGATGCGGCCACGCGGGCCTCAGGCGTTGCCGCCGACCAACGTGTCACCCAGCACCCGAAAAGCACCAACCTCGATGCTGTCCTGGTTTTCGGTGGTCTCCGACCAGGTCAGCACGATGTCGGCGATGCCGCCGAGCGCCTCGGCGGGCTCGTGGAGACGCAACGTCATTACGTTGCCGGTCATTGCGGCCTCGCGAATCAGGTTGTGACCTCCGAACTGTTGCTCGTTGATTTCGATGTAGATCGATTCGTCGAAATCTTCGTCAACGGTGCGCATGAGCAGCAGGTAGTCAAGAATATCGCCGATGTCTGTCGTCTTCGCAAAAAACAGCATCGTTGCGTTGTCACGGACATCGAACGCGACCGTGTCGTATTGGCGGCTTTCGGTCATTGAGACTCTCGGCTGGCGAGCGTCTGTTGTATCAGTTCGTCTTTCTCTTGCCAAATCTCGCCAAGCCAGGCCTGCACCCGGCGGCGCCATTGCCTGTCGTTTTCGTAGTCGCCTGCGGTCAACCAGGGCTCCACCGCTCGCTCACGCACCGACACCAGCGCCTCAACGTGTGTTCCGCAGCACATGTCCCAGAATTTCGCCGGGCCGTCGGGATAGACAATGGTCACGTCCAGTATTGCGCCGAACATGTCACCCATCGAGGACATCGCCACGGCAAAGCCTCCTGCCCGGGGACGCAGCAGGTGCCGGTAAGGGTCCTTGTGGCGATCGCGTTTCTCGGCGCTGAAGCGTGTGCCTTCTACGAAATTAATGACCGAGGTCGGTGTGTTCCGAAACTTCTCGCACGCTTTGCGAGTTGTCTCGAAGTCCTTGCCCTTCATGTGCGGGTTGCGGGCCAGGTAGCCTGCCGAGTAGCGTTTCATGAAGGGCATGTCGAGCGCCCACCAGGCGAGGCCCAGCAACGGAAACCAGACGAGCTGTTGCTTGATAAAGAACTTGAGGAACGGAATGCGCCGGTTGAAGACCTTTTGCAGGACGAGAATATCCACCCAGGTCTGGTGATTGGATATGACGAGATACCACTGGTCGCGCCGCAATGACTCCATGCCCGTCGCGCGCCAGTCGATGGACCCGGCCGCCGACAGCAACCTTGAATTCAGGTCCACCCAGGCTTCACCCATGACCATCAGCGCTCGAGTGATACTGCGCCGCAGCCCGGGTATGGGCAGCAACAGCTTGAAAAGGCCCAGCACGATGATCGGGCAGAACCAGAAGACGGTATTCAGGGCGAAGCCGCCCAACACGAGAACGCCGCGCAGATGCCGGAAGAGTGATCTCAATCTAGTATGCTCACGAAATCTTTTTCGCATTCTATCCCGAAGCCATGACTGAGCGCATGACACCTGAACGAACACTGGCGGTTGTCGCGGCCACGGCCAGGCACCGATACACTGAATTCAGCGACGACTTCGCGACCCGGGTCGTTTTCCGGGGACCGCGCGCTGGAGAGTCTCCGACGTGACCTTGCTGGAGGAGTTACTGCGCCCGCTCGCCCAGGACCCGGCTTACCACGCGTTCGCGGATGGCCGCAGCATGCTGGGCATTCCGAATTTCTGGAATGTCGTATCGAGCCTGCCCTTTCTTGTCATCGGCATATGGGGCCTCGTCTTCCTGGCCCGGCACCCGGGCACAGCGGCTCGTTTGCATGCTGCATGGACCGTGTTCTTCGTCGGTATCGTGGTTACGGCGTTCGGGTCCGGCTACTACCACCTGGCCCCCGACAACGCCTCGCTCGGCTGGGATCGCCTGGCCATGGTCGTCGCGTTCACGGGCCTTCTCGCGCTCGCCGTCGGCGAATACCTGTCGCCGAGCTGGGCGAATCGCCTGCTGGTGCCGCTTCTGCTCCTGGGCCTGGGCAGCGTCGGCTACTGGCTGGATTCCGAGGCACGCGGCGCCGGCGATCTCCGGCCGTATGCGTTCATCCAGTTTCTGCCGATGCTGCTCGTGCCGGCACTGGTGCTGTTGCGCCGCGGTCGCAGCGACCTCGGCCCCTATTTCGGCCTGCTGATCGTCTTCTACGCAGCGGCCAAGATCTTCGAGTTTTACGACGCGTCGGTGTTCGCGGCCGGCGGGCTCATGAGCGGCCATGCCATCAAGCACGTGCTGGCCGCGCTGGGCGCCACCAGCCTGCTGCTGGGTCTCAGCCGGAGGCGCCGCGCCGGGCCACCGGGGCGAACTGCTGCGGTTTTCCCCAAGTAGCCAGCAGTCCGCTTTGCCGTTACCATCTTGCCCGCATTTCAACCTGTGTGGACTACCAAGATGACGACCGCAAAACGTATCGATGGCAAGGCCAAAGCCGAGCAACTTGCTGAATCCATTACCGAGCAAACCGCTGAGCTACTTGCCAAACACGGCATCAAGCCCGGCCTGGCCGTCGTCATCATCGGCGAGGACCCTGCGAGCCAGGTATACGTGCGCAACAAGAAGCGGCGCGCGGAAGCCTGTGGCTTTCATTCCGTGCAGCACACGCTTGCGGCGGATACCTCGCAGGACGCTGTTCTTGCGCTCATCGACGACCTGAACAACGATGAGGCGATTCACGGCATTCTCGTACAGCTACCCCTGCCTGAGCACCTCGACGAGCAGACCATTACCCAGGCCATCTCGCCGTCCAAGGACGTCGACGGTTTCCATTTCGTGAACATTGGCAAACTGACGGCCGGGCACACGACCGACGCATTCGTGCCCTGTACGCCGGCTGGCTGCATCCTGATGATCGAAGACGAGCTGGGGAGCGATTTCTCGGGCCTCAACGCCGTGGTGATCGGGCGCTCCAACATTGTCGGCAAGCCGATGGGCGCCCTGCTGCTGCAACGCAATGCAACGGTCACCATGACGCACAGCCGCACGAAAGATCTGCCGGGTGTCGTTCGCAACGCCGATATCGTTATTGCAGCCGTAGGCCGCGCCGACATGGTCAAGGCAGACTGGGTCAAGCCGGGTGCTGTCGTGATCGACGTCGGCATCAACCGTGTCGAGAAGGAAATCGATGGCGAGATGAAGTCGAAGTTGACGGGCGACGTCGACTACGAGGACGTCTGCACGGTTGCCGGCGCGGTGACGCCGGTCCCGGGCGGTGTCGGACCGATGACCATCACCATGCTGATGTTCAACACATTGCGCTCGGCGCGCCTTGCAGCGGGTCTCGAGGGCTAGATGACGCCCTGCTCGCGAAGTGCAGCGAGCTGCTTTTCCGAATAGCCCGCCGCGGTGAGCACCGCCGCCGTGTGCTGCCCCACCCCTGGCGGCCCCGACCGGATCTCTGAGGCAGTCAGGCTAAAGCGTGGCGCGGGTGCCGGCTGCGTCACACCGGCTACCTCGGTAAACGTCCCGCGCGCCCTGTTGTGCGCGTGCTCGGGTGCCTCCTCGAAATCGAGCACCGGGGCGAAACAGATATCGGTGCCTTCCATGAGTGCGCACCAGTCGGCGCGCGTCTTCGATTTGAAGATCCCTGCAATACGCCGCTTGAGCTCCGGCCAGCGCTGCGCGTCGTATTGCTCCACGAAGTCCGGGTCATCGGCCAGGCCGAGCTTCTCGAGAAGCAAGGTATAGAACTGCGGCTCTATCGAACCAATCGACACGTATTTGCCGTCGGCGGTCTCGTAGGTGTCGTACCAGTGCGAGGCGCCGTCGAGCAGGTTGGACTGCCGCTCCGACGACCATTGCCCGTTCTGAAACAGTGCATACAACAGCGTTGTTGCGGCCGCTGAGCCATCGGAGATCGCGGCATCGACGACCTGGCCGCGCCCGGTCTCCCGGGCGCTCAGCATCGCGGCCAGCATGCCGACCGCGAGCAGCATGGAGCCGCCGGCAATATCGCCCACCAGCGTTGGCGGCACCGTCGGTGCCGAATCCGCGCGGCCGCCATACCAGAGCGCCCCGGACAAGGCGACGTAGTTGATATCGTGCCCCGCCGCCTGCGACAACGGGCCGTCCTGCCCCCACCCGGTCATCCGCCCGTAGACAAGTCGTGGATTGGCATCGAGGCAGGTATCGGGGCCGAGCCCGAGCCGTTCCATGACCCCGGGGCGAAACGCCTCGATCAGTCCGTCGGCATCGCGAAGCAGGTCGAGTACGACGTCGACAGCACCGGGCTGTTTGAGGTCGATCGCGACGGATTTCTTCCCGCGATTCATGATCGTTGCATTGGCATCTTCGAGCATTCCCGTCCTGTTGACGGCGCTTGCCTTGCGCTCGATGAGGATGACCTCGGCGCCCATGTCGGCGAGCATCATCCCGCAGACAGGCGCCGGTCCGATACCGCCCATCTCGATAATTCGCTTGCCTGCCAGCGGCCCCATGCGTCAATCTCCTCTCTGGAGTCAACTAGGTACGCGACTCCGCCATGCAAATCAATCCCGCAGGGAGACCCAGCGTGACCGCCGAAAACTTCAGAACGATCTGGCTGAAGCAGGACGACCCGACTGTTGTACAGATCATCGATCAGCGCCTTCTCCCCCACGAGTACGCGGTCCACGATCTGCGCACCTGGCAGGATGCCGGCACCGCGATCGCGGACATGTACGTGCGTGGCGCGCCGTTGATCGGCGCGACGGCTGCCTGGGGCCTGTACCTTGCGGCACTGGAAGACCCGACACCGGCAGGCCTGCGCGCCGCCGCCGAAGCCCTGCTGCGATCCAGGCCGACGGCGGTAAACCTGCGCTGGGCGGTGGAGAGAATCATGCAACTCGTTGACGTCTCCGGCGATAATCTCGTGGCGCGTATCCGCAACGACGCACAGGCGATTTGCGATGAAGACGTCGAGATCAGCCGCGGCATCGGCAACCACGGCGTCGCGCTGCTCGAGGCCATTGCCCGGCGTAAACCCGGAGAAACCGTCAACGTCCTGACGCATTGCAACGCCGGTTCGCTCGCCACGATCAACTACGGAACGGCCACGGCACCGATTTACTTCGCCATTGAACGCGGCATCGATGTCCATGTCTGGGTCGACGAGACCCGCCCGCGAAACCAGGGCTCGCAGCTCACCGCGTGGGAGTTGGCCGCCAGCGACGTCCCCCACACGCTCGTCGTCGACAATGCCGGTGGCCACCTGATGCAACATGGCATGGTGGACATCGTCATCACCGGCACCGACCGCACAACACGATGTGGCGACGTCGCCAACAAGATCGGCACGTACCTGAAAGCGCTAGCCGCGCACGACAACGACATTCCGTTCTACGTGGCGCTACCGTCGACAACCATCGACTGGCACAGTCGCGATGGCATTGCCGAGATCCCGATTGAAGAGCGCGATCCCGAGGAGGTCAGTCACGTTTACGGCGTCTGCGATGGCCGGCCGACGCGCGTTCAGACGACAGCGAACGACACGCCCATCAGCAACTTCGCTTTCGATGTGACACCGGCGCGACTGGTAAGCGGACTGATTACCGAGCGTGGCCTGTGCGATGCGTCCGAAGAAGGCTTGCTGCAGCTCTTCCCGGAAATGCGACACACATGAGTCTCGACGAAGGCTACGTCAAGTACCAAAGCCACTGGACGCCGGCTGCGGCGCCGGATGCCGAGGCAGCCCGCCTGCTGGAATCGTGGCGGCGGCCCCTGTATGAGGAGGGCCTGATCGGGCACTACGAGGAACTCGGGATCGGCTACGGCAACATCAGCGTGCGCTGCGGTGCGCCGGGACAGTTCCTGATCAGCGGTACGCAAACCGGGCATGTCGCCGTCACCACGGACGCGCACTACGCGCTGGTGACGGATTACGATCTTGACGGCAATGCCGTGTGGTGTAGCGGGCCGGTACAGGCCTCTTCCGAAGCGATGACCCATGCTGCTATCTATGCACTGGATCCCGGCATTGGCGGCATCGTCCATGTACACAGCAAGTCTCTCTGGCTTGAACACCTGAACGAACTGCCCACGACCGATCCGGCCGTGGCCTACGGGACACCCGCCATGGCACGCGAATTCGTTCGTCTCTATGCAAGCGGGGGGTTCCGTGAGTCCGGCCTGGCTGTCATGGCCGGACACGAGGAGGGGCTTATCGGTATCGGTACGTCGCTGGCAGAAGCGGCGACAAGGATGCTCAGCCTGGTTCGTCGCGGGTAAGTGCGACCCGCGCGAAGACCAGCAACACTGCGAGACTATTCCTCGGTATCGTCGGCGCTATCCTCATCCAGCGCGCTGCGGCGCTCGTCGCTGTTCACGTTCGGCGTCACAGTCCGCATCTCATCGAGCAACATGCCCTTCGCGATTTTCAGCTTCCTGGATTTCGGGCGGAGCTCCTGGCCGCGAGCTATGTCGGCCTCGGATTCCGCATACCGTTCAAGCCGCAGGTACGCGAGCGCACGGTTGTTGTAGGTCCGCCAATGCTCGGGGTAACGCTCGAGCACCCAATTGCAGTGCTGTAGCGCCGTCAGCGGTTTGTCGATCATGACATAGCCGGCACACAGATTGGCGTGCCCGATCTTGCGCTCATGCGCACCCTGCGCCTGCTCCAGTCCGCGCAGTGTCAGGCGCACACCTTCCACTCCGTTCCCTGCGATCAGCGCGTCGGCACCGTCGGCCATCGGGATGTTGCGGGGTCCGAGCACGGTTCTCGACTCTTCGGCGCCGGCTCGTTCTGAATAGGCCAGCAGCAGGAATGCCGCGACGGCTACGATCCAGAAACTGATGTGTTTTGTTTTCACGTCACCGCGTTTAACCGCTGATGTATTGCTCCAGCTGTTCGATCGCTTCCTGCTGGTCCGAAATAATGGCCTGGACGAGGTCCCCGATCGAGATCAGGCCGGCCACCTTGCCGTCGGCCAGAACCGGCAGGTGACGAATCCGGTTCTCGGACATCAGGGTCATGCATTGGTTGACCGACTGCTCGGGCGTCGCCGTAACCAGGTCCGTCGTCATGATCTCGTCGACCCGGGTCGATTCGGAGGCACGCCCTTTGATAATGACCTTGCGAGCGTAATCGCGCTCCGTGACGATTCCCAGGAGCTCGTCACCTTCCAGTACGAGCAGGGACCCAACCGCACGGTCGGCCATTAACTTGATGGCATCGAAAACCGATGCGTCCCGGGTGATTGAAATAATCTCCCTGCCTTTCGAATCGAGTAGATGCTGTACCAGTTTCATTCCACCTCCCCTTCGCCCGCAGGCAGTAGCTACACTACAAGTCTAGCAGAGATGGAGGCCGCTACTCCCCGCTGGCCGATCCGCGGACGTCCGACGAGCTTACATCGCCGCTGCCATCGTTCAGGATGACCAGCTCCTTACCGACATTGCTGACGTTGATGTCGCCCGAGCCATCGTCGATCGTGACACTGCCGCCAACCGCCTGGACAAGGATATCTCCCGAGCCATCGTCCACGAATACGTCACCGTCGACACCGGTCACTTCGATGGAGCCGGAACCATCGTGGATACGCAAATCACCCACGCGACGTACCGCGATTGCTCCCGAGCTGTCATCTATCCAGACACTGGCAGTGACATTAGTGACGTTGATCGAGCCGGCCGTGTCGTCGATGGCGAGTGCGAGGTCTGCCGGAATTCTCACTTCGAGATCGACACGAGCATTCGGTCTCCTTCCCCAGAACCCGTGTCGAAAACGAGACTGCAGCCTTGCCGCATCGCCGAGGCTCTCGAGGCTCAATCTCAGCTTGCCGTCGATAATGTCCCGCGCCGCATTCTCATCCACATCGGGAATGACGATCGTTGCCCTGACTTCTATGCGCCGCAGTCCGTCCACACCGGTTACGTCAAGCGAACCGGCCCCGGCATCGATGAAGAGTCTCTGGAAACCCCTCGCACCCAGTTCGAGATTGCGAACCTCCTTGAAGTCTTCGGCGACCGCGTTGGAGACGCCCGTCGCAAGCAGTGCCACTACGATAAAGCTACGCATGATCATTCCCTTTCGGCCTGTCGCGCCTTTGTTGTTATATCCGTTACTCGTCATTATGTTCCACATACCGGGACAGGCGCTCGTCCAGCGCCTCCGCCGAATACCAGGTACCGCGCAACATCACGCCATGTATGCGGCGGGCATGGCGAATGTCATGCAGCGGATTCGCATCGAGCAGGACCAGGTCGGCGTCGCGACCGACGGTCACGCCGCCCGTGTTGCTGCCCAGGAACTCGGCCACGGCCACCGTACCGGTCCGCAATGCATCGTAGGGGCTGAGGCCCGCTGCCACGAGACTATCGAGTTCGTCGTGTATCGAAAAACCGGGGACGTTGAAGACCTGCGGTGAATCCGAACCCAGGAGCAGTCCCGCACCTGCCTCGTGCAGCGCCAGGATCAGGCGGCGGCGCAGATCGATGGCCAGCGAGGCCAGTTTCGGATCGAAACCGCGTTCGGCGTGCAGTGTCTCTTTCGCAGCAATCCACTGTTCGAGGGTTTCTTTGGGCACGTACTGCATGCCCGGCCGGGTGAGCAGCTCCGCCACGGGGGCCGCATTCACGCGGACCTCGACGAGGACTTCGGTCGGCACGTTCCAGGTACCGGCCGCCGCGGTAGCATCGGCGATTCCGGAGATCCGGTCGACGTCGATTTCGGCGGCCAGCATGACGTCGAAGAACCCGCCATACCCACCCGAGCCGCCGCTGCCCGGCGGCAGCAAGGCCGCGAAGTAACCATCGAGGTGATCGATCGTGGCCATGTCGAGCTGCAACGCACGCCGCACGCCCACGGCCACCGGGACATGCCCCGCGAACGGTATACCCAGTTCGTTCGCGGTGGTCGCGATCGCTTCGAACTCGTCCGCGGTGAGTCCGGGGTGAATCTTGATGAAGTCGTAACCCGCCCGATGCTGATCCCGTACGAGTTGCCGCCCCTCGGCCGCACTCGCAACCGACCGGCCATTCAGTGAAGGGCCGGACGTGACCAGGCGGGGACCGAAGACGCTACCGTTCGCCAGCTTCTCGCGAAGCGCCAGGTGCGAGGGGCGCCCCAGCATGCCTCGTATCGTCGTTACACCATTGGCGACATACAGGCTGAAATTGCGGCCCAGCTCATCCGCGTCGACCGCGGGCACGTGCGCGTGCATTTCCGCGAGCCCGGGTATGAGAAACCGGTCCGTGCCATCGATGACCCTTGCGTCCTTCGGAATGGGTAGGTCATCGACGGAGGCGATGGCCCTGATGACACCGTCGCTGACGATCACCGTCTGCGCCTCGACGACCGTATCGGATGTCATGGGGATCACGTTGACGTTGACGAACGCGGTTGTCTCGGCCGCCAAAGCGGGCCCCAGTAACAACGCAGAAAATAGTAACGGCAGATGTCGCATTATTGGTCCTGTGCACGGCGAATGCTGTCAAGCGTAGCATCCGCGATATTGCCACCACAGATAATCGCCACGACCTTTTTGCCTGCGAGCTGTTCACGCCGCGCCAGCATCCCCGCGACGGCAACCCCGGCGGCGCCTTCGATGACATCGCCCTCACTGTCCATGAAGGCGCGCATGGCGTCGGCGATCTGCGCCTCATCGACGATGAGCCAGTCATCGACCACGAGCTGGTTGAGTGGAAACGTCATGGCTCCACGCTCGATGCCGCCCGCCGTGCCATCGGACAGGGTCGGCTGGCCGGGCATCTCCACGATCTCGCCCGCCGCGACGGAACGCGCCATGACCGGCGACGCCAGCGGCTGACAGCCGTAGATCCGTATGTCGGCGTTGTGCGCTTTCAGGACCGCGCCTACGCCGCCGACAAGGCCCCCTCCCCCGACGGCGACAAAGACCGTATCGACATCCGGCAGATCTTCGACGATCTCGATGCCACACGTACCCTGCCCGGCAACAACCTGTTCATCGTTGTACGGCGAAAGATAGAACATGCCTTTCTTCTTTGCGTACTCACGGGCATGTTCCTCGGTATCGAGGCCGTCTGTGCCGAACAGACGCACGTCGCCGCCGTAGCTGCGGATTTTTTCGATCTTGGCCGCCGACGTCTGTTGCGGAACGAAAATGATGCCGGTTGCGCCAAGCGATCTCATGGCGCACGCGACGGCGGCGCCGTGATTGCCGCTCGATGCCGCGACGCATCCACGCTCGAGCTGTTCATCGTCCAGGGTCAGCAGGCGATTGGTCGCGCCACGCAACTTGAACGAGCCTGTGGTTTGCCGGTTCTCGAGCTTGAACCAGACAGCGGCGTCGAGTGCTGCGCTGAATGCCGTCGATCTCTGGAGGGGTGTCCTTGCAAGATGGCCGGCGGTGCGACGTGCCGCTGCGGCTGCGGCCGCGGCGGTTCTAGAGACGATCGACACTGAATGTGTCACAGCTGTCAGGGTCACCGCTCCCCAAGCCGATCCGGAACCAGCGCTGACGCTGCGCAGACGTGCCGTGCGTAAACGACTCGGGGACGACAGTGCCACGACTCTGCCGCTGCAGCGTGTCGTCGCCAATCGCGCTCGCTGCATTGAGCGCTTCCTCGATATCGCCGGCTTCGAGAATGTTGCGCGCTTTGTCCGCGCGTAGCGCCCAGACTCCGGCAAGGCAGTCGGCCTGTAATTCGAGACGGACGGACAGCGCGTTCGCCTCCTCCGTGCCAACCCGCTGCTTCATCTGGTGAACCTGCCCGGATATGCCGAGCAGGTTCTGCACATGGTGGCCGATCTCGTGGGCAATGACATAGGCCTGCGCAAAATCGCCGGGCGCCTTGAAACGCGTGCGCATCTGGTCGTAGAAGCTCAGGTCGATGTAGGCTTTCCTGTCGGCCGGGCAGTAGAAAGGTCCCATCGCCGCCTGCCCGAGCCCGCACGCCGAGCGCGTGGCGCCCGTGAACATCACGAGTGTCGGCGGCTCATAGCGCCGGCCCTGGGCGGCAAATATTTCGTTCCAGACATCCTCTGTATCGCCGACCACGACCGCCACCATGTCGGCCAATGGATCGTTCTTGAGGTCTTCTTCCGTCGGCCGCGATCCGCTTGACGAGGCGGTGCCGCTTTCCTGCATACCCTGCAACAGCGGTGTCGGATCAACGCCGAAATACATTGCGACGAGCACCAGGACGATCGTGCCGATACCGCCGCCAAGGAGCTTGGGGCCCGCGCCTTTGCCGCGCCGGTCTTCTATATTCGAACTACGTCTGCCGCCTCGCCACCGCATGGTCTGCTCCTTGATCCGGGACCGGCCATTGTCGACCATTCGAGCCCGCGTTTTCAAATATGCGCTAAATGCGCAGCCGCGTCCTACATCTGCTCTTCGATCGGCAGCAGGCTCAGGAGCTTCGTTGCGAAACGGCGCCAGAAACTGGTTTGCGGCTCCGTCGTAATGACTTCCTGCACGCCGGCGGTCTGCAGCAGCCACTGCAGGCGTCTCTTCTCGGACAGGCGGAGTTTGTAGGCGTAGTCGGGCAGCGTATCGAGAATACTGGTCGCCATGGAACCTGCCAGATCCTCCGATTCGACTTCCATGCCCATCTCGGTGTTGAGGTACAGGGACCGCGGATCGAGGTTGAACGATCCCACGAACAGGCGCTTGCGATCGACCGTGGCGACCTTCGAGTGCAGTGTGATCTTGGTGTCCGTCGCCATGACGTCGAAGCGGGGTCGCAATTCGTAGAGCTCCACCCCGTGCTGGAGCAGCGGTTTTCGATACCGCGCATAGACCGCGTGGACACTGGAATGGTTGGTGGACGCGAGAGAGTTGCTGATGATCACTACCCTTACGCCTTTTCGTACCAGTGCACCAAAGAACTCGACACCCTGCTTTTGCGGCACGAAATACGGCGAGATGACGATGAGTTCCTGCTCGGCGGCCGACACGAGCTGCAACAGGTAGTCGCTCATTTCGCTACGGCGCCGGCGAATCAGGTTGCGGACCTTGTCTGGGTGGTCTTGCACGATGCGGGTACGCGCGGCGACGAGATCCAGGCTACCCTCGACGAAGCGGTCGATAAGCGAGCTGTCGACGCCCTGCAGGAAGGGTTCGTCCCGGTGACGTTGCAGGAACCTGAGTGCCTCCTCCACCGAGTCGGCAACGCTGCCATGCGCCACCATCATGTCGAAAGCATCCATCGGGATCGCTTCCGGGGAATTCCAGTACTCGTCGAAGCCATCCGACACATCGTTGACCACCGAACCAATCGCCATGAGGTCTTCGTCGATGAACTCCGTTTCCCCGCCGGTCTGGTAGTACTCATCGGCGATATTGCGGCCACCGACGATCGTGACCTGGTTATCCACGGTGAATGACTTGTTGTGCATGCGGCGGTTGAGGATATTGAAGTTCGCCAGCAGGCTGATAAAACGCGAACGCCTCCGCGGGAAAGGATTGAAAACGCGCACCTCGATGTTTTCGTGCTCGTCGAGCGACAACAGCCCGGAATCGACTTCGTCGGTGAGTGCGTCATCCATGAGCAGGCGTACCCGCACGCCGCGATCGGCCGCCTGCGCAAGATGCAGCGCAACGAGATTTCCGGACAGGTCGTCCTTGATGAGGTAGCTCTGGATATCGATGGCCTTTTCGGCCCTGTCGATCAGGCCGACACGCGCGCCGAGCGCGTCGCTGCCGGAATCCAGTCGGTACACCGCGGACTGCGTCTGCTTCGCCCGCAGCCAGGTGGTGGCGGCAATGCCAAGTGCCGTTGTGTCCGTGTCTGTCGGCTTCCACGAGGCGACGCGTTCGGGGAGCTTGAAAAAACGCTGGTATTTCGGCGGCAGGCGACTGCCTACCAATGTCGAGAACATCCCCATGGGACAGATGATTCAGGAACCCGCCTGCAGAGACAACCGTTTACGGCAATTCACCCCCCTGGCCAGACCGCGATTTGACTAAATCAGGCGCGTGGAACTGGTTCGTTGCGTGAGCGCCAGCGATATGCAAGGATCGGTGTTCGTTTGACAAAGGCACACCTGTCGAAAGGCAGCGTCGCAAAGCTTCCGGTCTAAAGGATTTCCCAGGACAGCGGGGCCACCAACGCGAATTCCCATCGCTTCGGCGATGCGCCCAGGGTGTCTTTGGCAGTGGCTCAGTACGCTGGAGGCATCGATGGCATCACCCAGATTTCGCGACACCGGCCGATTCGTTCGCCGCACGATCCCGACCAAGACTTACATTCCCGCGAACCTCGCGGACCTGATGCGTTGCCTCGATCCGGACAGCAACGCCGCCACGCCGATTCGCATTCGCGGTGCCGGCACAGCATCGACAGACTGCAACACCAACGCGACCGGAACCGTCATCGACATGACGGGACTGGATCGCATCATCCATATCGATACCTATAACCACACCGTCAAGGTCGAGGCCGGCGTACGTCTCGGCACGTTGGTGCATGCGCTTGCCGAACAGGGTCTCGAACTGATCGGCAACCACGACCAGATGGAGCGCACGATCGGTGGTGCGATTGCGTCACCCTGTATCGGCGCCTGCATCGGCGAACAGGCCGCCTACCTCTCGACCCAGGTCATCAACCTGAAAGTGATTACGGCCGGCGGGCGGCTCATGAAGGTCACGGAACAGCAAAAGCACCTGCTGAACGCCTTCCGCCTGAGCTACGGACTGCTTGGCGCAATCTATGAAGCGACCCTGCGCGTGCGGCCGATTACGACGTTTTCGGCGAGTCATCGCAGCCTCACGGTCGATACGTTCGCGGACGTTGCCAACCGGCTCGCGAGCCGCGACATTGGCCTGAAGTTCTACGTCCTGCCGCACATGGACCGCGTATACCTCGACTTGCGGCGTTACGAACAGTCACCCGGGAGCTCGTACAACGCACCCTGGAAGATCAAGGACTGGGGCGAAAGCACGGTCCTGCCGCACGTCTTCAAATCCCTGAATCGCGTACTACCGATTCCAACGGTGAAGTACCGACTCATGGACAGCATCAGCGCGGCAACGCACGGCCTCGTCAACACACGTCTCGTCCGCAACGGCAACAACGTCACGGCAACCGGGGCGCGCAAACGCCGCAAGCCGCGCAACCTGCTGCGCTCGACCTGGTGTTTTCCGGCGTCTGACTTCTCGGTCGTCATCAAGGCTTATCGCGAGTTTTGCAGCGACACGCTGGCCAGCTCCGGCTACCGCACGGATCTGCCGGTTGTCGGTTATCGGGTCGCAAGGGATACGTCCGCGATCCTTTCGCCGTCGTTCGATGAACCGCTGATCGCGCTGCAGACGTCGTCCACCCAGGAGAAAGGCTGGGAGGATTTCGTCATCGACCTCGCGCAATTCGCCGAGAACTGGGGTGGCACACCGCTGTTCAGCGAATCCCGGGCGATGCGGGCGGAGTACGGGGCGCAGATGTACACGAATCGCCTCACGTTCTTCCGCAAGATCCGGCTGCAACTGGACCCGCATGGTCGCCTGCTCAACCCGTTCCTCGCGCAATACTTTCAGTAAAACGTCGCAAAACGTAACAAACCGAACGATTTGTTACGTTTCCCGGTGCCTGGGGCTGGTATTTATATATCGAACTGATATTATGCATCGCCCCGATATATGAGCAGCCCCGGCTGCCCGGTGAACGACAACAATGGATGTAAAAACCGTCTGCCTCGGCATGCTGACCGATGGCCCCGCGTCAGGCTATGACCTCAAGAAGGAGTTCGAGTCCTCGTTCGCCCATTTCTTTGCGGCGGGCTATGGCTCGATCTACCCGGCCCTGTCCTGGCTGTCCGAGCACGATCTTGTAACCTGCGAGGAAATTCCCCAGGACGGCAAGCCGGACCGCAAGGTCTACTGCATTACCGAGGAAGGCCGGCAGTTCCTGCTCGAGGCCCTCAAGAACACGCAGCCCTGCCACAAGGTTCGCTCGGAGTTTCTTGCGACGATGTGTTTCGCACACCTGATGGACGCGGAAGACGTTCAGGCCGTCCTCGATCACCGGCTCGCCGACATTCACCGCTACCAGGAACTGTTCCGTAACATTGAACAGGATTGCATGTCCGAATGGCCGGAGGGAGCGCGGTTTGTCCTGGGTTTCGGCAAGGCCGTCGCAGCAGCGATGGAAACCTACATCAATGAGAACCGCCATTCGCTGGCGGCCGAACCGACCGCCAGGATCGCGGCCGGTTGAGCCAAGGAATCTGGAACAATGGCATCGCAAAACGAAAAGCGCTTCAAGTCCTGGTTCGTGTCGGCCGGCATCGTCGCGGTAGTTACGATCTGGCTTTTGTCCGGGCAGTTTGGCGGCGGCGAGGAGACGCAGCCATCAACCGCTGACACGGTCGCGGCAGCCGCACCGAGGCATGCCGTCCGCGTGCGCACGCAGACCGCCGAGGAAGTCATGCGGACGATCGTGGTGAACGGCAAAACAGCGCCGGCCCGCATCGTCGATCTTGCGGCTGAAACAGACGGTCGTGTCGTGTTTGTCGGTGCCGAGCGCGGCGCCAGCCTCAATGCGGGCGACTTGATCGTGCGCCTGGACGAACGGGATCGCTCTGCCCGACTTGCGCAGGCCAGGGCGACCGTCAGGCAGCGCGAAGTCGAATACGCAGCGCGCGAGCGCCTCAAATCAGAAAGCTACGTTTCCGAAGCGCAGCTGCAGGAGGCCCTCGCCTTGCTTGAGACCGCGCGTGCCGAACTGACACGTGCAGAACTCGACCTCGAGTACATGGCCATTCGCGCGCCTTTCGCGGGCGCCTTGCAGGCACGCAGTGTCGAGGTCGGAGATTTCGTGAAACGGGGAGATCCGATCGCGACCTACGTCGATAACCGGACACTGATCGTGAGTGCCGACCTGTCCGAGTTCGACGCTGGATTTGTCGATGTCGGCGACGCGGCCGAGGCCCAGCTGGCCACGGGCGAAACCGTACGTGGTCGTATCCGCTACGTCGCACCCGTTGCCGATGAGGCAACGCGCACCTTTGCCGTTGAACTCGAGGTCGACAATTCGCATGGCAAGCTCCGCGCCGGTGGCACCGCGGAACTTCGCATTCCGGCGGAGGCGGTGATGGCCCATCGTGTCTCGCCGTCTTTGCTGACGCTCGACGATGCCGGCAACGTGGGCGTCAAGATCGTCAACGATCGCGGCGAAGTCGAGTTCATCGTGGCCGACATCGCCCTGTCTTCGAATGACGGCGTATGGCTGACCGGTCTGCCAACCATGGCGACCATCATCACTGTCGGTCAGGGCTACGTTACCAGCGGCACCACCGTGAGTGCGGTTCCCGAAAGCGACGCCGAGACCGCCGTCGCTATCAAGGGGTCTGAGGACGCCCGGTAATGGATATGATCGAACTGGCAATGCTGCGGTCAAGAACCGTGGTCCTGTCATTGCTCGTCGTCCTTATCGGCGGCATGGTGGCGTACGCCACCATTCCGAAGGAAGCGGAGCCGGACATCGAAATCCCGATTGTCTATGTCAGCATCGAGCATGATGGTATTTCCCCGGAAGACTCGGAGCGTCTCCTCGTCCGCCCGATGGAGCAGGAGCTGCGTTCCATAGAGGGCGTAAAAGAAATGACAGCGACCGCCTACGAGGGCGGCGCCAATATCCAGCTCGAGTTCGATGCGGGCATCGATACCAAGCAGGCCCTGCAGGATGTGCGCGAAAAAGTCGACCAGGCACAGGCCAAGCTTCCCGGGGAAACCGACGAGCCGACGGTACAGGAAGTCAAGATGTCGCGGTTCGATCCAATGCTCGTGCTCAACCTCGCCGGCGATGTGCCCGAACGATCACTGACGCGGATTGCCAAGGATCTCAAGGAGAAACTCGAGGCACTGACAGGCGTGCTCGAGGTCAACCTCGTCGGCTCCCGCGAGGAACTCATGGAAGTGGTCGTCGACCCGCTCGCGATGGAGAGTTACGGCCTCGACCAGGCGCAGATCATTCAGTTCATCAGCAGGAATAATCGGCTGGTCGCCGCAGGTGCCCTGCACTCCGATGAAGGCCGATTTCCCGTCAAGGTGCCGGGCGTGTTTGAGAGCGCCGCGGACATACTCGACATGCCCATCAAGGCGGTCGGCGAACGCGTCGTTCATTTCAAGGATATCGCCGAGGTCAGACGAACCTACAAGGACGCCGAGAGTGTCGCTCGCCTGAACGGCAAGTCCGCATTGGCGATTGAAGTCATCCAGCGGTCGCGAGCGAACGTCATCGACACGATTGCACAGGTGAACGCGATTATCGAAGAGGAGTCGGCCTACTGGCCGGCCGATATCGAGATCGTGGCGTCGCGCGACAAGTCCAAGGACGTGAACGACATGTTGTCCGAGCTGCAGAACAATGTGATCGCTGCGGTCCTGCTCGTGTTCATCGTCATCATCGGCATTCTTGGTATTCGTTCGGCGTTGCTCGTCGGCGTCGCTATTCCAGGCAGCTTCCTGATGGGCATACTGCTGATCGGCTCGTTCGGCGTGACCATCAACATGATGGTGCTGTTTGCGCTGATCATGGCTGTAGGCATGCTTGTCGATGGTGCGATTGTCGTGACGGAAATGGCGGATCGGCGGATGGCAGAGGGCGAATCACGGCATGACGCCTATGCGCGCGCCGCGATAAGAATGGCCTGGCCGATTATTGCGTCGACCTGCACGACACTTGCGGCGTTCGTACCGCTGGCGCTGTGGCCCGGCACCTCCGGCGAGTTCATGAAATACCTGCCCATTACGCTGATAGCGGTGCTCTCGGCATCGCTCGTCATGGCATTGCTGTTCGTGCCGACCCTCGGCGCGATTTTTGGCAGGACCGGCGCAGATTCCGAAGAGGCGCGACGCAACCTGGCCGCGGCAGAGACCGGCGATCTCGACGATGTGACGGGTGTAACAGGCACCTATGTCCAGTTCCTGAAACGAACCCTTGGCAATCCGTGGCGTAACGTTGGCGCCGTATCGGCATTGCTGGTCACGGTCTACGCAGCGTTCTTTATTTTTGGCAAGGGCGTCGAGTACTTCCCGGAAGTGGAGCAGCCCTTTGGCATGGTCGACATTCGCGCGCGCGGCGATCTGTCTACCGCGGAAAGAGACCACCTTGTCCGCCAGGTCGAAGAGCGGGTTCTCGGCATGCCCGAAATTGAATTCCTCTACGCCAAGACGGGCAGCAATGATCAGGGTGCGGAAGACCAGATCGGTTCTTTGACGCTTAATTACGTGGACTGGCGCGAACGCCGACCGGCTGACGACATACTCGCAGAAATCCGCGAGCGCACGAAGGACCTTGTCGGCATCCGTATCGAGACGCGCAAGCCCGACCCCGGTCCCCCGATCGGCAAGCCGATCCGGATCGAGTTCTCTTCACGCTTTAACGATGAGCTGGCTGCTGCCGTTGCACGTGTTCGCGCACATATGGAGGATCATGAATCGATCGTCAATGTCGAGGACAGCCGACCGCTGCCGGGTATTGAGTGGCAGATCAAGGTCGACCGCGCAGAAGCCGCACGCTTCGGCGCAGACATCTCGCTTGTCGGCGCCATGGTTCAGCTTGTCACCAACGGTATCAAGATTGGTGAGTACCGGCCGGATGACAGCGACGATGAAATCGATATACGCGTGCGCTACCCGGCCGGCAGCCGCAACCTCTCCCAGATAGACGAACTGCGTATTCCAACCGGGCAGGGCCTGGTCCCGATCAGTACGTTTGTCGAACGCGTACCGGCGCAGAAGGTCGGCACGATTCGCAGGACCGACATGCGTCGCACCCTGTCGATCGATGCCGACGTCGCTGCGGGCGTGCTCGTCGATGACGTGGTGCACAGCCTCAAGGCCAGCGTGCCGGAACTTGGTATAGACCCGAGAGTGAGCTGGTCTTTCCGGGGCAGCACAGAGGATCAGCAGGAGGACATGGCGTTTCTCGAGCGCGCCATGCTGATGGCGCTCGCCATCATGGCGATCATCCTCGTAACGCAGTTCAACAGCATCTACCAGGCCGGCCTGATCCTGACCGCCGTCCTGTTCTCGACGGGCGGCGTTCTGCTCGGCCACCTCCTCATGGGCAAGCCATTCGGCGTCATTATGAGCAGCGTCGGGGTTATCACACTCGCGGGCATCGTCGTCAACAACAATATTGTATTCATCGACACCTACAACGTGCTGCGCAGTCGTGGCGAACGGCCGTTCGATGCCGTCCTGCGCACCTGCGCGATTCGACTTCGGCCGGTCTTGCTGACGACCGTCACCACGATCGTCGGTCTCATGCCGATGGTCCTCGGCGTCAACATCAACCTTGTTGAAAGAGACGTGTCCATCGGCGCACCGAGCTCGCAATGGTGGACACAGCTCGCGTCGTCTGTCGCAGGCGGTCTCGCGTTCGCGACCATACTGACGCTGTGGCTGACCCCCAGCCTGCTCATGATCCAGGCCAACCTCCTGCAGCAATGGAAGGACCGGCGGGCCCTGCGGCCGTCGACCTCGACATCCCCAGGCCGCTGACGGACGGGGCCCGGTGAAACTTTCTCACCGGCAGGCAATCCAAACACCCGTCTCGTGCATCTAATAATCAAGTAGTGGCAATACCGCCACAGTTGGGGGCGTAACTCATTGATTCTTATAGGCGTACGTTCTCCGCCGATCGTAAGAACCTTTGGCTTGCGTTATACCGAGCTAGTGTTATACTTCACTACAACACTAAACAAGACAGTCCGGACATCATGAAAGCAACAACACCGATCATTGCAGCGCTGGCACTCACGGGGACCGCCCTGCTGGCAGGTTGCGGCGTTGGTGAAGCCAGCATCGCCGACAAGGAGTCCGTGCAGGCGGCGACTCCGGTGCCGGTCGAGGTTGTCCAGCCTACCCGCGCAGACATCTATGCGACCTACGCCGCGACCGCGACGATTACCTCCGACGCCGATGCGCCGGTGGTTGCACGTGTTGCGGGCGAGGTCGTCGAGCTGCTTGTTGAGGAAGGCGACTACGTCGTTGCGGGCCAGGTGCTGGCGCGGCTCGACGGTGAACGGCTGCGTCTTGAGATGCTGGCGGCGCAGGCGAACCTGAAGCGGGCGCGTACCGAGTTCGATCGCAATGTTGACCTGAGCAGGCGCGGACTGATCAGCGCCTCGATGTTCGACAACCTGCAATACGAGCTCGACGCACTTGAGGCAACTTACGAACTCAAGAAGCTGTACTACGACTACTCGAAAATTCGTGCGCCGATCGCCGGCATCGTGGCCTCTCGCGAGGTCAAGCCGGGTCAGCATTTGAACGCAAACGACGTTGCGTTTCGGATTACCGATACGAGCGAACTGATCGCCTACCTGCAGATTCCGCAGACCGAGCTTACGAAGTTCAGTGTGGGCCATGCCGTGAATATCGAGGTCGCGTCGATGCCCGGGGTGCGCTTCCCGGCGACAATCGAGCGAATCGGCCCGACGATCGATACACGCAACGGCACGTTCCGCGCCACGGCAATGATCGACAACGCCGCCGGCAACCTCGCGCCCGGTATGTTTGGTCGCTTCTCGATCGCCTATGAACAACACAAGGATGCACTCGTTGTGCCGGCCGAAGCGCTGCTGGACGAAGACGGCGAGAGCACCGTGTACGTAGTCAACGACGGTGAAGTCGCACTGCGAACGGTACTGACGGGCATTGAATCCGGGGGCAAGGTAGAGATCCTCAGCGGCCTGTCCGAAAGCGACGTCATCGTCGTGGTCGGCCACTCGGGTCTGCGCAATGGCAGCAAGGTTCTTGCAAGCAACACCGTACAGGATCGCTTCGCGGGCTGACGGGCATGGCGCCGCTCGTCCGGCAAACGCTAAAGGGGAGGATTCATGGAGCTACATCGTATTGGTGCGGCGGCGTTCGCCTGTCTGCTGCTGTTGACCGCATGCCAGCAGAATAACGAAGAAGAACAGTCGGACGAGGAAGAAACCCCGCCCATTCCGGTAGAAACCAGCACTCCCATACGCGGTGACGTGGTCGCCGTGTACTCGGGAACGGCGCCGATCGAAGCCTACGCCGAAGCCGATGTCATCGCCAAGGTCGAAGGAGAGATTCGTGCGATCCTTGCCGAAGAAGGCGACGTTGTTACCGAGGGACAGATCATCGCCCGCCTTGACGGCGACCGCCTGCGGCTCGAGCTCAACGAGTCACGTGCGCGCCTGAGCAAGATGCAGCGGGACTTCGAACGCAACAAGGACCTGCGCGGCAAGGGCCTGCTCTCGGAGGGCGACTTCGAGAAACTCCAGTTCGACCTGGAGGCGCTGCAGGCGTCATACAACCTCGCCAGTCTCGAGCTCGATTACACCCAGATTCGCGCACCGATCGACGGCATCGTCTCCGAGCGCTATATCAAGATCGGCAATACGGTCAGGGTCGGCGATCCTCTCTACCGCGTGACGGGTCTCGACCCGCTGGTGGCGTACCTGCATGTTCCGGAAAGGGAGTACCGGCGGATCCACGCGGGGCAGCCGGTCGCGATCGATATCGATGCACTTGCCGGCCAGAGAGTCATCGCGACGGTCACACGAATCAGCCCGGTGGTCGATCCCGCAACCGGTACCTTCAAGATCACGATCGAGATTCGGGACGCCGAACGGCGCATCAAGCCGGGCATGTTCGGGCGCATGAGTATTGTCTACGACCGCCACGAAAACGTGCTCCAGGTTCCGCGCAGCGCGATTGTCAACGATATCGGGAGCGAAAGCGTATTTGTCGTCGAAGACGGCAAGGCCGTGCGCAAGGTGGTTACGACGGGCTATGGCGAGAACGGCATGATCGAAATCGTCGAAGGACTCGAGGACACGGATAACGTCATTACGGTCGGCCAGATCGGCCTCAAGCCGGATGCCAGGGTAACCGTCATCAACGCAGAAGCGGACGGGGACGGGGACGGGGACGAATGATGCGGCGCCTGATCGAAATCGCGACACAGCGTCGCGTCACAATCGTCATGCTCATGGTCGCGATTGTCCTGTTCGGCATAGTCTCGCTGTCTCGCCTGAAACTGAACCTGCTGCCGGACATCTCCTACCCGACGATTACCGTACGCACGGAGCTGACAGGCGCCGCCCCGGTCGAGATAGAGAACCTGCTCACCAAGCCAATTGAAGAGTCCGTTGGCGTCGTCCGCAACGTGCGGCTGGTGCGTTCCGTGTCACGCTCCGGACAGAGTGACGTCACGATCGAATTCCTGTGGGGCACGGACATGGATGTCGCGGGCGTCGACGTTCGCGAGAAACTCGATGTGCTGGTTCTGCCGCTCGAGGCGAGTCGCCCGTTGTTGCTGCGCTTCGACCCCTCGTCGGAACCCATTATCCGGCTGGGCCTCTTGTACAAGGAATCGGCCGACGGCGACACTGCGACGAATGAAGCGCGGCTGAAGGTTTTGCGTCGACTGGCCGAGGACACGATCAAGACGGACCTCGAAGCCCAGGAAGGTACGGCAGCTGTGAAAGTCAGCGGCGGCCTCGAAGATGAGATCCAGATACGGGTCGACCAGCAGAGGCTTTCCCAGCTCGGCATCAGCATCGAGCAGATCGCAGCTCGAATCCGCGCTGAGAACGTCAACCTGTCCGGTGGCCGTCTCGAGGAAGGGGACCAGCGCTTCCTCGTCCGAACCCTGAACGAGTTCCAGAGTGTCGACGAATTCCGCGATGCGATCGTTGCCTATGTCGCAGGCCGACCGGTCTATCTGCGCGACGTGGCGACCGTCGAGCGTGGGTACAAGGAACGTGAGGCTATTACACGTGTGCGGGGGCAGGAATCGGTCGAACTTGCCGTGTACAAGGAAGGCGATGCCAACACGGTACAGGTCGCCAGCCGCATACAGCGTCGCCTGGAAGCACTTGGCAGCTCGGATGCCGAAGCCATTCCTGAGGACATCGAGATCGTCAAGATCTACGACCAATCCACGTTCATTTCCTCGGCCGTCGCCGATGTGCGCCTGGCGGCAATCCTGGGCGGCTTGATCGCCATCCTCGTTCTGTACGGCTTCCTGCGCGACGCCAGGGCGACGACGATCATCGGTATCGCGATACCTGTCTCGGTCATCGGCACGTTCCTGCTGATGTACATGAACGACATCTCCCTCAACGTCATGTCACTCGGCGGCATCGCACTCGCCGTCGGCATGTTGGTCGACAATTCGATTGTCGTGCTCGAGAACATCGTGCGGAAGAAGGAACAGGGCAACAGCATCCTGGAAGCGGCGCAGAACGGCACGGCCGAGGTCGCCGGGGCTGTGGTCGCCGCGACACTGACGACAATAGCCGTTTTCTTTCCCATGGTCTTCATCAGTGGGATCGCCGGCCAGCTGTTCCGCGACCAGGCCCTGACGGTCACGTTCGCACTCATCTTCTCCCTGATCGTTGCGCTGACCCTGATCCCGATGCTGGCATCGCTGGGCACTCGTGGCCGCTACGAGGGAGAGGTCGACAGCCACGAGTACGCGGTTGAAACGAAATCCCGCATCGTGCGATTCCTAAAACGTATAGCCGCGTTTATTGTCCGCGTGATCACCATCGTCGCGGCGTTTTTCGTGCGTGTTTTCCGCTTCCTGTTCGGTATGCTCAGCTGGGTGATGTGGGCGCTGCTGTGGATACCGACCTGGCTGTTCCAGCGCCTCTACGGCGCGGTCGCCGCCGTGTACCCCGGCATGCTGCGCTGGTCCCTCAACCATCGCCCCACTGTCGTCGTTATGGCAATCGCCATCTTTGCAGGGACCATGTCGCTCGTTCCACGTTTGGGTACGGAGCTCATCCCGCAGTTCTCGCAGGGCGAGTTCAACGTCGACCTGAGGCTGGCACCCGGCGCACCACTGGCCGAGACCGATCGCGCCATCCAGACGGCGCAGCGCGCCGCCGCCGCGGTGGAGTCGGTCGCATTGAATTACTCGGTCGCAGGAACCGGCAATCGACTGGACGCCAACCCGGTGGACGCGGGTGACAATACGGGCTCATTGAGCGTCCGGCTGTCTCCCGGCGCAGGACGCGCGGAGGAGAATGCCGCGATGGAGGCGATGCGCAGGGAGTTGTCGCGCCTGCCCGGCGTGCAGTACGAATTCAGCCGTCCGGCGCTGTTGTCGTTTGCCAGCCCGCTGCAAGTCGAGATTTCCGGCTACGACCTCGATGCACTTGCGCGTGTCAGCAGCCTGATCGTCCAGGAGATGTCTGCTTCGACCCGGTTCACGGACATCAAGACAACCGTGGAGCGCGGCAATCCCGAGATCCAGATCGTGTTTGACCAGGAGCGCGCGGCGAAGCTCGGCCTGGCCGTGCGCGACATTGCCAATCTCGTGGTAGCCAACGTTCGCGGCGAACTGGCCACACGATATACATGGCGCGACAAGAAAATCGATGTACTCGTGCGCAGCGTCGATACGCGTAGTTCAAGCATCGAGGAAATCCGGCGCCTGATCGTAAACCCGACGTCCAACCGCCCGGTGACGCTCGACGCCGTCGCCGACGTGATCGTGTCGCAGGGACCGGCGGAAATTCGACGCATCGCCCAGGAGCGTGTAGCCATCATCTCGGCCAACCTCGCGTTTGGCGATCTCGGTGCCGCGGCCGCCGAGGCCGGCAGCATAGTGAACCGCACACCGATGCCCGACGGTATTACGGCCATCGTCTCCGGTCAGAGTGAAGAAATGCAGGAGTCGTTTGAGTCCATGCAGTTCGCCCTGATACTTGCCATTTTCCTCGTTTACCTCGTGATGGCATCGCAGTTCGAATCGCTCATACATCCCTTTGTCATCCTGTTTACCATCCCGCTTGCCCTGGTCGGCGCGGTACTGGCGCTGTTCCTGACCGGGACCACCGTCAATATTGTCGCCCTGATCGGTGTGATCATGCTGGCCGGCATCGTGGTCAACAACGCGATCGTGCTCGTCGATCTCATCAATCAGCTTCGCGCCAAGGGTGCTGAGCGCTTTGATGCGATCATGGAAGCCGGCAGCGCTCGACTCCGGCCGATCCTGATGACGTCACTGACGACGGCGCTGGGGCTGCTCCCGATGGCGATGGGCTTCGGCGAAGGATCGGAGGTACGTACGCCAATGGCCATCACGGTAATCGGTGGCCTCGTGGTCTCAACCCTGCTGACATTGCTCGTCATCCCGGTTGTCTATTCGCTCCTGGACCGCAAGAGGTGGCCCAGCGATGCGCCTGACCAGCTGGCGGCCGGCCAATGAAACACACAGAGTTCTCACTCCACCGGCCCGTCACGACAGTTGTTGTCTTCGTCGCGCTCGCCATGGTCGGCCTGATCGCGTCGCGACTGCTGCCACTCGAAAAATTCCCGGATATCGAGTTTCCCGGCATCTTTATCCAGGTCCCTTACGCCGGCTCGACACCGGAAGAAGTCGAGCGCCTGATCACGCGGCCGGTCGAGGAGGCGCTGGCCACGTTGTCGGGCGTCGAGAGGATGTTCTCGAGCTCCAGCGAAGACCAGTCGCAGATCTTTCTGCAGTTCGGCTGGGACCAGAGCATGGGGGCGAAGGGCATCGAGGCGCGAGCCAAGGTAGATGGCATTCGCCACCTGTTGCCCGATGACGTGCGCCGGGTATTCGTGTTTACCGGATCGCTGGGCGACCAGCCGGTTTTGCAATTGCGCATCTCCAGTGAACGAGACCTGTCCGACAGCTATGAACTGCTTGACCGCATCCTGAAGCGTCGCCTCGAACGTCTTGAAGGCGTATCGCGCGTCGACCTGCAGGGCGTCGACCCGCGGGAGATCCGGATCCTCCTGAAACCCGACATGCTCTCGGCCTATGGCGTCGACATAGCGGCGATCAGGGACCTTCTGCTGGGCAGCAACTTTGCGGTCAGTGCGGGGAAGATCACGGCGGGGGGCGAGCGCTTCAGCGTTCGCCCGAGCGGCGAGTTTTCGTCCGTCGAGGAAATCGAGAACCTCACCGTGACCGCGGCCGGGCTACGCCTGGGTGATGTCGCGGACATCGAACTGCGAACCCCGGAGCGAAACTACGGGCGTCACCTCGACCGGGACTATGCAATAGGCGTTGCCATCAGCAAGACCACGGGGTCCAATCTTGTCGACGTAACCGACCGGGTCATCGCCGAGGTCGAGAAGATCGGGAATCTGCCACAGATGCAGGGTATCAATATCTTCTCCCTCGACAACCAGGGTGACAGTGTGCGCGAGTCCCTGTCCGACCTGTTGAGCGCCGGCATGCTCGGCGGCCTGCTCGCCCTGATCGTCCTGTACCTGTTCCTGCGCCAGGTCACGACGACGCTGATCGTGACGGCGTCAGTACCCTTCTCGTTGTTGATCACGCTGGGTGCGCTCTATTTCGCCGGCCTGACGCTGAATATTCTCTCGATGATGGGCCTGATGCTGGCCGTCGGCATGCTGGTCGACAACGCGGTCGTCATCACCGAGAGTATCTTCCGGCACCGGGCCGAGAAACCGGGCCAGCCCTTCACCGCGACGATCAGCGGTGTCCGGGAAGTCGGGCTTGCCGTGATTGCCGGCACCATGACGACCATCATCGTGTTTGCGCCGATGGTGTTCGGCGTGCGAACCGACATGACGATATTCCTGACCCACGTCGCGGTGACGATTATCGTTGCCCTGCTCGCATCGCTGCTCATAGCGCAGACCCTCGTTCCCATGCTCGCAGCGCGGGTCGCGGTGCCGCCCCAGCCGAAATCCGGATCGTGGATGACCCGCCTGACCGATCGCTACGTAGGTGCATTGAAGTGGATCATTGGGCACCGCTGGTGGACGGCGCTGGGTATTCTCATTATCTGCCTGGTTGGCGTTGCACCCACGATCCTCGGGCTCGTCAAGTTCGACATGTTTCCGCAGGATGTCGGCCGCCGCCTGTTCATGCCCTATCACGTCGAAGGACAACACTCACTGGAGCGCGTCGAGGATGCCGTCAATACGATCGAGGAGTACCTCTACGCCAACCAGGAGGAATTCAACATCCGGTCGGTTTACAGCTACTACGATCAGGGACGCGCGGAATCCACTTTGCTGTTGACCGACGATGACGAGGCGACCCTGTCCACGCGCGAGATCATCGACCGCATCGAGAAGGACCTGCCCGCAATCGCAATTGGTAAACCGAGTTTCCAGTTCGATCAGCAGGGAGGCGGTGAAGGTTTCTCGGTGCAGATCAGCGGCGATTCGACCGAGGTCCTGAATGAACTCAGCGTCGATATCGTACGTGCCCTCGCAACCGTCGAGGGACTAAAGGACGTCCAGGCCGATTCCGAATCGGGAGACCGTGAAATCCGCGTCAGCATCGATCGGGCGCGCGCCGCGAACTCCGGGCTGACGGCGGCGGCCATTGCGCAGTCGATCGCCATTGCGATGCGTGGCGAGAACCTGCGCGAGTTCCGCGACCCGAGCGGCGAGGTCGATGTGCGGCTTGCGTTCCGGGAGGACGACAAACAGAGCATCGAGCAGCTGGCGGACTTGCCACTTTACACGCCGGACGGGCGGCGCATCACGCTCGGCAGCGTCGCCAACATGCACATCGGAAAATCCCCGGATACGATTCGACGGACGGACAGGCAGACTGCCGTCATCATCTCGGCGAACCTCGAGGACGAGGTCAGCACCGATGAGGTGCGGCCGCGCGTCAACAGCCTCATGAGCCAGATCGACCTGCCGCCGGGCTACAGCTGGAAGGAAGGCCGGGGGTTCGACCGGCGGGACGAGACCGCCAGCATGATGACGACCAATCTCATCCTGGGCGTCGCCTGCATTTTCCTCGTCATGGCTGCATTGTTCGAGTCGATGCTGCTGCCCTTCTCCATTATTCTCGGCTCGATCGTGTTCTCGATCTTCGGGGTCTTCCTGTTTTTTGCCGTGACGGACACCACGTTCTCGTTCATGGCGATGATTGGCATCATGATCCTGATCGGCGTTGTTGTGAACAACGGCATTGTCCTGGTCGATCACATCAACAACCTGAGGCAGGAAGGTGTCCCGCGGGAAAGATCGATTGTCATCGCCGGCCGGGATCGCCTGAGGCCCATCCTGATGACCGTAGCCACGACGATCGTCGGACTGGCGCCCCTCGCCATGGGCACTACGCAGGTCGGGGGAGACGGTCCTCCGTACTACCCGATGGCGAGGGCGATCATCGGCGGGCTGGCCTTCTCGACGGTTGTGTCGCTGTTGGTCGTGCCCGCGCTGTATCTCTACTTCGACAGCCTGGCGGCCTGGAGCCGGGAAGTCATGCGGATTGCCAGGAGCCCAAGAAGAAAGAACCAGCCCAGCGAACCGCCGCCCGAGTTGACGACGACATGAGTGTGACCACCGGAGACGGCGTCCCTCGTCGAGTCCTCTAGCGGCAGCAAGGCCAGTTCAGAGGTATCGTCGGGACCGAAACTCGCGAGATACGTACCGTCGTAGGCATCGAACAGCTCGATGAGAATGTCGTAGTTGCCGGTCGGGTACCCCGATACGAGTTCCGTCTCAACAATATAGTCGTCGGCACTCGTGGCGCCAAACAGGGTGAAGTCGTCCGTCGACGCATACTCGTTCCACGGACCGTACTCGTAGCTGAGATAGAGAACGGCGTACACATCGACGGCCACGTACGTGGTGTCTGCGTCAAACAGAAGGTCGATACCAGCGTAGTACCCGTCGCGATCGAAGTCTGCGAACAGCTCGACATCGGCATCGTAGAACCAGATGTTCGGATCGGCAGCCTGTGCTGTCGCGACACCGAGCTTCTGCTGGGCCGAACGCGTGCCTTTCGAGTCGCGGTTACCCGTTGTCTGCAATGCCTCGAACTCGTCGTACGAGATGTTGCCGTCGACAACGGAACCACGGGTAATGTCACTACCTTGCGAAGTCAGGCTTTGCCGCGGCTCCGGTGTGGTCTGGGCCATGCCGATGGCCGACAGCAATAGCATGCAGATCGTCGTCGTTATGTGAGTCGTGTATTTCATCACGGTGTCCTCTCGTTGCTTGAGACCATTTAGCCCCCGTGACGCTGAATCGACGCTGAACCCTGTGGGCATACCCGCAAATGCATGCGAACATGTTCAGCCGGCGTTCACCTGAGCGGTTCGAACAGACCCATGTCCATAGCGCGCGAGCACGAGAATATTTCCCGGGCGGCCTCCTGGCTGATGCTGGGTGTCGCGGGTGGTCTGGGTCTCGACCTGGCCGCGAAGGAACTGCTGCAGACTTATCCGTTGGTGCAGTTCATCCTGCTGCGCAGCAGCATCGCGATCGTCATCATGCTGGCAATTGCGCCTCGCTTTGGCGGGCTCAGGACCCTGCGCACCCGCGAGATCGGCTGGCATGTCCTGCGTTCGGTATTCGCGGTCGGCGCGATGTTCGGTTTCTTCTATGGCCTGGCTAGGATGCCGCTCGTCAACGCCTTGACGCTGGGCTATACCGCCCCGCTCGTCGTAACGGTCCTTGCGGCGATTTTCCTCGGCGAGGAAATTGGCTGGCGACGCTGGCTCGCCGTGCTCACGGGATTTGTCGGCGTACTCATCATGCTGCGACCCGGCCGCGGTGAATTGTCTTTCGCGGCGATCGCTGTACTGATAGCCGCCGCCTGTTATGCCAGCCAGGCGATAACGGCACGGCGACTCGGCGGCACCGAATCCACACTCGCCCTGTCGTTCTACGTGATACTTGGCCCACTCGCGGTATCTCTTGCGTTCCTCGATGAAAGCACCTGGCTGGCACCGGACCTCACGGGATGGGTGCTCATGGTCATTGCCGCCGCATGCTCGATCATCGCGTGGGTAGGATTCATAAACGGTTACCGGGCTGTATCACCAGCAATTCTCGCCCCGCTCGAGTACACAGCCCTGGTCGCCGGTGCAATTGCCGGATACCTGATCTGGGGTGAGATTCCCGACCGCTGGGTCGTACTTGGTGCGATGATCATCGTGGCGTCCGGGGTCTTTGTCCTGTATCGCGGGGAGGCCAGGAAAGCCGACCGCGAAGATGCAATCTGAGGAAACCACAGGCAAAAAAAACGGGCCACCCGGGCCCGTTTTCTCATCGTGATGCTGTTACCTAGACGTCGCCCGCGACCAGTCCGGCGATCTGCGCCGGCGTGACATTCAGCGCGTCGACGACGTTATTGAAGAAGTCGATTTCGAGGCCACTCACGTTTTCATCGCTGCGGAAGACCTCGGCAAGCGCCTGGACGATTTCCGAGCATTGTGCATCGCTGAGCTTCTTTTGCGCGCCCCGCAAGTATTTTACGAGCGTAGCCTCTGCGTAGAGCTCTTCGCGAGCGGCAACGCGAACATCGGCGGAACTGAACTCCTTGCCCGTGTGTTTCTTGAGGATGCGCTGGATGGTTTCAACCTCGACATGCTGGATACTCACGTCGGCATTTGCTGCTCGCGCCAGGGTCATGAGCAGGACTTCCTGGAACAGCTCGTTCAAATGAGCTTCGCTGACGTCGGAGCCGCCAAACAACTTGAGCACGTTACTGAGATCTGCAATTGCCATTATTTACTCTCTTTTGAATTATTGCGGGCTGCATCCCGAGGCAGGCCGTCAATAATAACCCACAAAATGTATCGAATTGAAGGCATATTTATTACTTAAATTTCGGCTTGGAATTTGTTGATTTCCAAGACATACTGACTTCGGGCAAACAATTCAAAGGAGGTGATCCATGTCTCGTGGGATAACAAAGGTATCTGAAAAACCTGTGGATCTGACGCGATTGATGGAGCACCGCTACTCGCTTCGCTAGTCCTCCTTTTCAGGTATTTGATTCCACGGAAAGCCGCCGCAAGGCGGCTTTCTTTATATACGA
>CBDUMZ010000009.1:0-90034 GCA_965368465.1 uncultured Chromatiales bacterium | reverse complement strand
GTCATTGTGACGCGCCACGCCAAGGCACTGACGAATCTCTTCTTCCCGGGTACCTGGCCGCACGCCGCGTTCTATGTCGGTACGCCGTCGCAGCGGCAGGCAGCCGGCATTGTGGCCGATGACGACAAGCTGCAGCGTTGGACACACAATATCTGTGTGCTCGAGTCGCGCAAGGACGGCGTGCGTCTCAGGCCACTCGCAGAGACCCTGCTGGTCGATGCGTTTGTCGTGCTGCGCCCCGTGCTCTCGGCCGGGAACATCAAGCGCGCCGTTGAGCGAGCCCTTCTGCACGAAGGCAAGAAGTACAACTTCGATTTTAACTTCTTCAATTCCGACCGCGTGGTTTGCACCGAGCTGGTCTATCGAGCCTTCGACGGCCTCGAGGACATTGAATTCACTTTGACGGAACGCGCCGGTCGCAAAACCCTGTCTGCAGAAGACCTGCTCGACTACGCACTGGATACCGGGACGTTCACGCCGGTTGCGATCTTTGGTGTCGCAAGCTGCGAAGAGGCTGTGCTCTTTGGCGACAAGGTCGGTGCGGCGTTGCGCGCAAGCTATCGCTGAAGCACACCCTGGTTCGGAACCTGGCACACGTCCAGCACGGCCGGTGGTGTGTTGACAAACCATGCTGCCGTTCGATGTCGTCGTGCCTCGAGCATGGCTGCGAATTCCTCGCTATTCGTGTCGGGCACGGTAACAGGCAACCGTCCCGCTACGGGGATATCCGCCAGGACCTGTGCGGAGCGAATCACGGTTGCATCAGTAAGGCGCTCGATCATGCCCGCTGTCTCGGCCGGGCCGCGTTTGATGCGCTGCACCACGTCCATGCCGTGGATGACGCGCCCGAAGGCGGTGATGTTGCGCTCCAGGTAGCGCGGTGCCTGCCCGATCACGATGTAAAAGTCAGTGCTGCCGGAGTCCGCGGCGTCACCTCTGGCCAGCCCGACGATTCCGGGACAGTGGGCAATCCAGAGCTTTTCTGCATCGGGGTCACGGGCAACCGGGAAGCCATCGACGAACCCGGTTTCCGGTGCGAACAGGTCACCTTTTTGTACAGCGACAAACGGAATGTCCTCCGACCATTCGAGGTCGAACTCGGCCGCCACCGTCGGCTCGTCATTCTCCTCTCCGCTCATGTCGCTACCGTCGCCACCCTGTGCCACGAAACCATCGATCACGCGATAAAACGGCTGGCCGTCATAGAAACCGTCACGCACGAGGCGCTTGAACTGACGGGTGGTTTGCGGCGCGAACCGCGAGTTGAGTTCGATGACAATGAGTCCATCGTCGACCTGAACGACAACGGTATTCTCAGGGTCGGTCGGCCGGTACTCGGCTTGCGCGACGGCGCCAAGAAGCAACAGGACCATTGCAGACGCAATTGATATTTTCATTTCATGCTTACCTCTAGAAACGCCATACGACGCCAAGCGATGGTACCAAAGGCAGCCAATGCGCTTCTTTTGCCAGCAAGGATGGCCCCAGGGCATCGGTGGTGAGGGCGTACTCCGTACAACAGGGGTTCTCGCGGTTGTAAACATTCGAGACTTCAGCGAAAACCGTGAGCTCACCACGACGCAGCGCAAATTCCCTGCTCGCGCGGATATCGAGCTGATGGAAGACAGAGTAGCGACCTGTATTCAACGGCGTCGTTGAAACCTCGAGCACATGCGTACCATCCGCATTGGGTATTTCCTCCGCCAGCAGTTCGGTCTTCGGCCAGCCGGTATGCACCTCGCCCGCCGCGCTGAAATCCCAGCTGCCCCACTGCCAGCTTACGCCGGCCTTAACGGCATGCGACTGATCCCAGCTGCGCAGTACACGGCTGTCCGCCAGCGTATCGCGTACCTCGGACCAACTATAGCCAAGCCACCACAACAATCGCTCACCAGAGTCACCGTTGGTTACGCGCAGTTCAGCACCATGCGCCTCGGCCGACACCGGGTCGATTCGATACCGGTCGAACTGGATCTCCGGTAACAGTGTCAGGGTGTTGAATGCGTTTTCGAAGCGCGGACGCAGTGCACGAAAGCTCTTGCGATAGTACGACACGTCGACCTGGAACTTCGCGCCGAAGTGGCGTTTGAAATTCGCCACCACATGTTCGGCGCGTTGTGCGGCATAGAACCTGTCGAGGCCGTCACTTGCCTGCAGTTCGTTGATCTCCTGCGCCTGCGAGAATTGCCCCCAGCCTATGCGAATCTCGGTCTCGTCATTCGGCAAGTACAACAGGCTCAACCTGGGACTCGACTGTTCGTCGTCGCGCGCCGTCGTATAACTCTGGGCATCCCAGCGCATGCCCGCATCGATTGCCAGCGTTGGCATTGGCCGCCAGCGGTATTCGACCCAGATGGCGTACTGCGCGCCCTCCGGTGTGGCCTCGATATTGCGAATGTCCACCGGCTGATTGCCGAGGATGCTGTCGAACGGCGCGGCTACCGCCTTGGTGGACATGAACGCGTAGCGCGCGTCCTGGTGCTTTGCGTCGAGGCCGAAACTCAACATCCATTTTTCGCTCGGTGCATAAACCCAGTCCTGCTTGAGTCCGGCCGAGTCGAATTCGCGTGTGTCATCGATCGTGCCGGCGACGATGCCCGGGAGGTCCAGCGTCCCGGTCCGGCGATTGGAGATGTTGCTGAAGGAAAGCACGGTTGTGCTGCGCAGGACATCGCTCCAGTCGGCATCCCAGCGGAGCCAGAGCACGGTGTTCTCGTAGCTGGCGTTCGCAAATTCACCGCGGTCTTCGTCGTTGAGCGTGAGTTTGTCGTGTGACTTGAGGACGTTAGCGCTGACTCGAAGCCGGGGATTGAAGTCCCACCCGATGTGCCCGATGTAATCCTGGTAGTCCGGACTACCGATGCTCGGATCGATCACGTCGGCGATGAGGTCGAGGTTGCCGCGGCGCGCGGCGAACAGCCAGTCTCCCTTGTCGCCGCCGCCGAAGGTGCCGAGTGACAACGCGGACGTATTAAAGAAGCTGAGCGACAATTCAGTCTCGACATCCTTTTGCGGAGTTCGCAAGCTGATGTCCATTACACCGCTCATACGATCGCCGTAGCGCGCCGGGTATGCGCCCGTAAAAAAGTCGATGCCGTCGATGGCATTCGAGTTGACGATGGTGGCGACGGATTGAAAGTCTTTCAGGTGAAAGGGCTCGTAGAGCCGCAGGCCGTCCAGCAGGAACAACACCTCGTTAACCTCACCGCCGCGAATGTGATTGCGGCTCGAGATGCCCCCGCCCGACGTGCCCGGAAGCCTGCCCGTTATGCGCACGGCCTCCTCCGCGGCAGCCGGCACACGGCTCGCCAACTCCCTGTCGAGGTAGGTCTGCGTCCCCGATTGCATGTATTGCAGCCGGTGCAGGCTCGATGTGACCACGATCTCCGGGAGCGGCAACTCGACGGCGCGTTTCGCGGGCGTCACGGCAGGCGGCGGTGTTGTTACCCGTACCAGCCACGTGCCCGCCGGGCCCTTGCTGAGTATGAGGTCGTGAGCGCCAAGGACCGCGGCGAGCCCGGCCAGCGGGTCGGACAGGTCGGGTTCCGTGAGGATCAACAGGTCGTCGGCGACGACATCGCTGCTGTAGATTAGCGGGTAGCCCTGCCGAACGAGCTCATCGAGCAGCTCGACGACGGCACGTCCCTGCCAGTCGGACGACGCGAAGGCGACGAGTGGCAGGCACGCGAGTATCGAAACCCACCAGCGACAAGGACCCGGATTCATTCCGGAATACTAGGGCAAAGCCTGCCGGTCGCCAATGCGTGAAATCAGGTAGCCTACGGCCGGGTTGACTGTGCCAGGACGACCTTGTCCAGTTCGATGCGGTAATTCAGCGTCGTCGTGGACAAAATGGCCTCGAGCGCCTCGTCGGGTGTCATGCCGCTAATCGAGCCGTGGACATCGGTGCGCATGGCGAACATCCGCGACTCATCGGACTCGAAACGCAGTTGCCGTCCCGTTTCCCGCGCCGCCCAGTTCAGGAAGTCGAGCAATGACTTGTTGGTCATGTCGAACTCGGGCGTCAGGCCCACGATCCAGTCCCAGTACTCGTCATGTGTGTCGAGTTCGGACACGGATGCGCCCTGCCCTTGCACGTAGGTAAGGCGCTCTCCCATTTTCGCGGTGGTGACAGCCGTTGTGTCGTGCGTCAACTCCACGCGCCCTTCGCGCACCGCAACGTCCAGTTCGCCGTCACTCGCGGCAACCGCGAACTGGGTCCCAATGTCGCGAACCTTGCCGTGAGGCGTATCGATGACGAGACCGCCGTTGCGGTATATGAACTGCCCGCTGTCCGCGTAGATTCGCCCACTCAGCAGCGTGAACCGGTCCGCGCCATCGACCTGCAGGCGCGTATTCTCGTCGATCCTGAGCGTGGCATTGCGAGCCAGCAGCAGGCCAAGACCTTCCCCGCTGTCGGTCTCGAGAATGTCGCCGGGGTATACCGCGGCACCCTCTTCGTAACCCGCTTTCGACATTGCCGGCGCAATGACGCCCGCCACCGTCGCAACGGAGACGGGAACTGGCGGTTCCGGTTGGGACAGGAGCAGGAACGCAAGCACTGTCGATGCGGCAACACCGGCCGGCAACAGCCAGCGGCGTAGTCGCGCCAGCCTCCAGCTTCTGCGTACCTCGTTGTACACCCTGTCGGCCTCGGGTGCCTTGGTGCTGGCTTGCCATTCCTGCTGCACCCGGTGGTAGACACGGGACTCAACGGCAAGCGGGATCTCCGGCCGCTCGCCGGCCAATCGCAGCAGATTGGCGAGCGTCTGCTCGTCGTCGGCGTCGTCGATTTTTTTCTTGTCGTCGGTCATCTCAGTCCACGATAAAATTCGGTTCAATATTCCAGATCGCGCGAAAACGTTCTTTGAACGCGGCGCGCGCCCGGCTCAGGATCGACTCGGCGGCTTTTTCGCCAATGCTCAGGCTGCGTGCGATTTCCTGGACACTGTGGCCCTGGATGTATTTCATCTCGAGGGCGCTCGCATAATTGGCCGGCAGGTGTTCGAGCGTGACGCGCACGAAATTCGCGATTTCGTCACGACGCCGGGCCGACTCGGGCCTGCCGTCATCCATTCCGACCGTCTCGAGTGCCGCCTGTACGGCCGGATGGTCTTCGATCGGGATGTCTTCGTGAATTTCGAGATTGCGTTGCCGAAAAACGGCGTTGGTTTCATTGCGGCAAATCGCGCATAGCCAGGAAAACAGCAGCGCCTCACCCCGGAAACTGCCCATCTTGCGTACGACGATGCACATGGTGCGTTGTACGATCTCTTCGGCCAGTTCTTCGTCGTTGTTGACACGCGTCAGCGTAAAGCGATACAGCCGCGGAAAGTACTCCTTGAAGAACGCATCGAAAGCCCCCTGATCACCGGCCGCCACACGGGCGGCCAGTAACCGGTCTTGCTCTACTTGGGGGATACTTACTGTCACTTAACATTCCATTTAGAGGCGGGGAGGACCTCTGCAGGGTTAGAGTACGTTGCGCGAAAAATCCTTCGCGGGGAGATGATACAGGGATTTCTGATAGGCCAGCGACGACCAGACCGAGTGCGCGAGGGCCCGCCGTGCAAGGGCTTCATCCACCTGCGGCTCCTGGATCAGGTGGCGGTCGACATACTGGAACTGGCTCACGGGCTGGTCCCGCTGCATGACGATAACCTGGTCGCCCTCCATGTACGCCTGGCTGGTATTGAACTGCATTATGGCCCGCCCGGGGCCGCTGCTGTTCACCGAATCTGTAAGGTCACGACCGATCATCGGATGCTCGCTCTCGATACCGATCAGTGACAGGAGCGTCGGGCCCAGGTCTATCTGGCTTGCAACGGTCGCAATTCGCGCCGGTTTGATCGACCCACCGAGGATAAGACCGGGCACGTGGAAGCGATCGACGGGTATTACCTCACTGCCATACACGCGTGAATTGTGGTCGGCAACAACGAGGAACACCGTGTCCTCCCAGTAGTCGGAATTGCGGGCCAGCTCAAAGAAGCGGCCCAGCGCGTGGTCGGCGTACTTGACGGCATTGTTGACCGTTTCCTTCTCCGGGTCGAAAAGTTCTATTCGTCCGTCCGGAAACTGGTACGGCGAGTGATTGGACGAGGTGAAAACGACGCTGAAAAAGGGTTCCTCGCCGCTCCGCTCAAATTCTTCGTGGGCGCGTTCCAGGAGGTCTTCATCCGACACACCCCACGAGCCCACGAATGCCGGTTCCGGGTAGTCCTTCTCGTCGATAACTTTCTTGAAGCCGTTGTTCATGAAAAAACGGCGCATATTGTCGAACTGCGCCTCGCCACCGTAGATGAAACTCGTCGTATAGCCGTGACTGTCGAGCAGGTCCGCCAGCGTGAAAAACCCTCGCTGTGACTTGGGCAGCTTGACGACACTGCGTGCCGGTGTTGGCGTATAACCGCTGACAATCGCCTCCAGTCCCCGAACTGACCGGGTGCCGGTCGCATACAGGTTCTCGAACCAGATGCCCTCTTCCGCCAGCGCATCGAGGTTCGGTGTCAGGGGCAAGCCGCCCAGTGAGCCGACGAATTCTGCACCGAGGCTTTCCTCGATGATCACGACGAGGTTCTTTGGCGGGTCCGGGTGGGGACCTATGTGCTGCACGTGCAGTGTCGGAATATCAGCCTGCGAGAAACTGTTTGTACCGACATGCATTTCACGGCGGACAATATCAATGACCTCGTCGTCCTGCATCTCCGCATAGCGGATACCGCCGTCGCCCTCATGACGTGTCTCGTAGATCGCATACAGCACTGTGTAAATTGAGTTCAGCGCCAGGTCGTTAACCAGAGGGTCGCTCGAAAGCGCGACCGTGCTGGGGTTTACAGGCCGGTGATCGAGTGTTGACCGGATCATCCCGGCACACACAATCAGCATCAAGGGCATGAGCAACAGTGCCGGCAGAGTGCCGGTGGCCGGGACCGCCTGCAGAAGTGACCGGAACCGCCGCTTGAACGCCACGCCGAGAATCGAGAGCAACGCGAAAGCGACCATCAGCGGGATCTTGTAGGCCGCCCATAGCGTCGCGGCCACCTCGCGCGGATGATCGAGGTACTCGACGAACAGGATATTCGGGCGAGAATCGTACTGCTCGATGAACGACGGTGTACTGACCTCCATGAACAGCGCGAGAAGCAAAATGGCTGGGAGGTAGATCCTGAGGAAGGTCCGCCAGGTGGGCAACAGCCGCTCGGTGGAGGCCAGGATAGGAAACATCAGGATCGGTATGACCAGTGCCAGTCCGAGCAGCACGAGATCGAAGCGCAGGCCCTGCAGGAAGATCGTGCCAAGCATATCGGTTGCACTCACCCGGTCCCATTGCCACAGCACCAGCAGAACACGTGCCGCACTCAGCAGCACGAGCAGGCGCCACGCAAAGGCATACAAGGGCTCGAGGGCGGCCAGCAGGCGTGGTACGGGTTTGTTCTTTCTGTAAGGCATCTCAGAAGCTCTTGCGGGTAGAAACGAGGAACTGCACGCCATCGATGTCCTGTTGCCCGGCAAGCGGGAATGCCACGTCGATGTGGATCATGCGGCCGAGCCCGGAGCGAGTACTGCCGAGGCGCAGTCCAAAACCGACGTCGGACAGCCAGGCGTTGCCGCCCTCGCCGAGAGGGCTATCGCCCCAGGCACGGCCAACGTCGGCGAAGGCGGCAGCACCCACCCGAAACAGCCGGAAGGGATACCAGTCCGTAAAGATGCGTTGTTCCACGCTCAGCACGGCACGCTTGTCTCCGGACTGGAACCTGAGGGGGTAGCCGCGCATACCGGTGTCGCCACCCAGCGGGAAAAATTGCTCGAGATCGAGATTGTGGCCGTACGTCCCGCTAAGACCGACGTACAACAGGCGCCGCTCCGATTGCCTTTTGTAGTATCTGGCGCTCACGCCGACACGCATGTTTTGTGCGCCGTCACGCTCCAGGCGGGCATCCATATCGGTCGCCAGCAGCAACGTGCTCCTGCCCTCGCCGCCGAACCCTCTCTGCGCCTGGGCGTTGATCAGCCATGCATTGCGATCCGAGCCAAACTCATGACGTGCCAGCCCGACGCGTGCGCTGAGTCGCGTACCCAGGAAGCGGTCTTCGACACGGTGAATCTGGTCGTAGTTTCGTGACTTGTCGTAGTGGTCTTCAATGATCTCGATCCCGACAAAGGGATAAATGAGGCGACGATCTTCCAGCAAGGGATCCAGTGTCGGGAGCGTCGTGTCGAGACTCGAATAGCGCTCGTCATCGACGGCTGCGCCAACTGTCAGGCGCCGGGCCCAACCGTCGCGCAAACCCTTGGAGCGGCCGAACCAGAACTCGAACCCCTGGCTTTCGAGGCGATACTCGGTGGCAAGATCGCCTCGGACGTATAGCGACTCGACGCGGTCCCTGTCGTGCACCGACACGCTTTGTGCGGACGTACTGTTGAGTGAATAGAAGGGCTTACCGAACTTCAGTCCGTACTCGTGACCGTCACTATTGCGGGCGAACAAGGCGGCCAGTCCGTACCACGACTGACCGAGGTTGCGGTCGGACAGTTTCAGCAAAGTCGAGTCACGGTCGACATCCGAGCTGTACTGGACCTCGACGGCGGTACCCGTGCCGAGGAGATTCATTTCCTTGAGACCAACAGCGGAGTTCGATGTGCCGCCAGAGCGCGAGTAAGCGATTTTCGGCATCAGAGTCCAGACGTCGCTCGTGGTCACGTCGACGTCCACGGTGCCGTCCTCCCGCGGGCGTGGCCTGACCGATACGGTCTGGATGTAGCGATTGCTGCGCAGGATGCGCTCAGATTCCGCGACAGCCTGCGGCGAGTATGTGTCGCCAACGTCGAACAGCAACTGCTGCCGGATGACCTCCGGTCGTGTGCGTACGTGCAACTTGTTCGCCAGGCGATAGAGTGCACGGTCCTCTTCGGGCTCGTCGGGATCGAAAATGTTGTTGCTCGTTATCGAGATCGCGCCGATAAGCGGAAACGCGACGCCCGGGTTGCCCATCGGTTCGGGCTTTTCCGCCTTTGCAGGCGCACTGAGCAGCGCTGCACCCGCAAGTAATGCCAGCGCCTGAAGCGCAGCCGCTCCCGCGCAACGATTCATGCGGCTTGTCTTGACCATCGACTACCCCCCGGTTGGCTGCCAGTTGGGGGTTAGAGCGCAAGACAGGCAAAATCCTTCGCGCCGTGGCGAAGGATTTCCTGCGCAGGACACTCGTACGTACAGTGACAACGACAGCGGAGACGTCCAGTGGCAACGTTCACATCGCAAGATCATTCGGCCTATCGCCGCCTTGTGGGGCTGCTGCTGAGCTTCGTGCTGGCCGTGGTGCCGCTGGCATCCGCCAGCGCGCAGTCGGTCGGCGAGACGCTGCGCGATTTCGAGGACAGGTGGGCGCATGCGGTGTTCGAATCGAAAGGCCGCGAACAGGCGCGCGCCTTGTCGAAGTTGCTCAAGGACACGCGCGAGTTTGCGCGGTCACATGATGAGAGCCCCGACGCGGCAGCATGGCACGGCATCGTCGCGCACGAATGCCTGCGCGCAGGATGCAAGTCGGCGCAAGGCAGTCTGCGCAAGGAAGCACGCGATGCGCTGCAAAAAGCGGACTCGCTCGACCCCTACGTTCTCGACGGCCGTGCAGCCGCTCATCTCGGGGCACTCTACGCCCGGACGTCATCCAGCTTCGGCGGCTTCGGCAGCAGCGTCAAAGGTATCGGCTACCTGTGGCGTGCCCTTGTCATCGATCCCGATTGCCTCGACTCCAACTACCTGTATGCCGAATTGCTCGTCGAGGAGAAGAACCTCGCGGAAGCTCGTAACATCTTGCGCAAGGCGATGGCCACGCCGGCGAGGCAGGAGCATTTCGTGGCCGACCGCGGCCTGCATCGCCAGATTCGTGATTTACTGGCGGCCGTCGAATCCAGGTTGCGCAAATCAGGCTAGCCAGCCGAACCCACTGCCCGCACGAGGATCGGTATCCACATAGCCTTTACGCATAGGTTATGCTGCCGAAATGCTGCTACGCGCCCTGCCCCTGATCGCCGCGTTGACGCCGTTGATCGGGATCAACATCGCCTACTGGATAGGTGCAGGCAATGACGTTTTGCCGTCCTGCAATCCCTACCTGGACGGTTGCACGTCGATCAGTTCGACCGGCCGTTATCCGCCGGGCGATCGCGTTTTCCGGGCGACCCTGTTGCCGCAGGCTGCCGTCCTTGCGTTCACCTGGTACTTTGCCGTGCTCTGGCTCAAGTCGCTGCGGCCGGACACCCGGGCCGGCAACACGATCCTGGTTGCGGGCATCGTCGGCGCCATCGCCCTGGTGCTGTACGTCTCGTACCTGGCCAGCAACGATCCCTTCTACGAGATCATGCGCAGCTACGGCGTCTACCTGTATTTCGGTGGCACGGCGCTGGCGCAGCTCGTGCTGTCGCTGGCTCTCGAGCGTTCACTCATGCAACGGGCGATGGTCTGGATGACCGTGACCCCGTGGGCCCTCGGCATCGTCAACTTTGCCCAGAAAGAGATCCTCGGCAGCCTGAACAGCAACGAGAATCGCATCGAATGGATCGCCTCTTTGCTGATGCAGGCCTGGTTTTTCCTGCTTTGGGTTGCGTGGCGGCAGACGCGCTTTACCGTGTCCGTGAACGCACGCTAGGGAATAAACGGATTCGAGTACCGCGGATCGCGAAGCACCGATTCGTCCGTCAGCGAGTGCAGGAACGCCACCAGGTCCGCCCGCTCCTCGTCGGTGAGTTCAAACCCGGTGACGAATTCCGATTTGAACGGACTCAGGCGCCCGTCTCCGGCGTATGCGCCCTCTTCGATCAGTCGCCCGCCACGTTCGTAGTTGCGGATGGCATCCTCGAGCGTGGCCACGCTGCCGTCGTGCATGTACGGCGCGGTTACGGCGATGTTGCGTAGCGATGGAGCCTTGAACCGTCCCATGTCCCGTCGGTCTCCGGTCATGTCGAACAAGCCCGTGTTGTCGGGTGGATACGCACCACTTTCGTCCAGGTTGTAGAGCCCGGTGTTGTGATAGCCGACGCTGGCGACCCTGCTGTTCACGTGCGTCGTGCTGTCCGTGAAATTGAAGCCCCCGTGACAATGGAAGCACTCGAGGCGTTCCGAGAAGAATAGTTCCATACCGCGCTCCGCCGCCGCGTTCAGCGCGTTCGCCTCTCCGGCAAGATAGCGGTCGTAGGGGGCATCGAAGCTGTTAATGGTCCGCACGAAGGCCGCAATTGCGCGGACCGCGTTCAGCAGGGAGTGCGGGTCGGCATCCCGCGGGAAGGCACGTCGGACGAGCTCACTGTAGTTGGGCTCCGTACGCAGCAGCTCCGCGACACGCCGCTCCCCGTCCTTCAGGCCCATTTCGACGGGGCGGTCGCCCAGCAACGGTGTGAGCGCCTGGTCCTCGAGTCGATCCAGTAACGGATTGGCCCAGGTCAGTCGGCTCGCGTAAGCGACGTTGACCAGGCTCATCGAGCTGCGCGGATGAACTTCGCCGGTAGAGCCCGTCGATCGCGCAACGCCGTCGGTAAATGCCAGCGCCTGGATGTGGCAACTCGCACAGGCCATGGTCTGGTTCCCGGAGAGCCGCACGTCGTAGAACAGCCAGCGCCCGAGTTCGACTTTCGCGGCGTTCATGGGATTGTCCGCGGGAACCTGTGGCGGGGGCAAATCCGGCGGAAGCTGCCACTCCCACGGCGTATCCCGCGATACCCAGATGACGGCAAGTGCTGCCGCCGTCAGGACAGCCAGGAGGATCGGCGTCTTTCTCATTCCACCGAGAATACGCGCTGTGCGCCGTTTTGTTGACCGCTTGCGAATTCGATACCCAGTGCCGCAAACGGCGCCACACAGGCCGCTTCCGGAGGGCCTGACGAACAATCGGTTCCGGCACCGTCGTCGAGGTCGATATCCGCGACCAGCGCCGACAGATCGACGTTGACCGTGTCTGCGCCAACCTCGAAATCGGGCAGGTACACCTCGATGCGGTTCGGGAACCTGCAGCCGGCGATATTGCCGACGGTTCCGTCGCAGCCGGCGCTGCCCGCATGAATCCAGAAACCGTCCGTCGCGGTGCGTACGCCGGCCCGCAGGAACTTGTAGCCGGACCGCCAGTGCCAGTGCATGTCGGGGTCGTCCAGCGGTGGCTTGGCGGTCAGGGGATTTTCATGATTCAGGCGAAACGGGACACCCACGGTAAAGCGCAGGCCCCGGTATTCCCGCGCGGTAGCCACCCCAAGAACATGGTCCGAAGTGCCGCCTGTGCCGTTCTGGCAGGCGCCCGCCCCGTTCTCCAGGTCGATCAGCGCGACCGCGTCGTTCTGCCAATCCATCTCCGTGGCAAAACGGACATCGTGTGCCTGCCCCTGGTCGTCAACGAGCTGGACATTGCTGACATAGAACCGCAGATCCGAAAGCGCAGCACCGTCGCTGCTGCAGTCGATGGCACTGCCCTGCCAGGTCGCGACAAACGGTATGTTGACAGGATAGTCCCACTGGCTGCAGGAGGCGCAGGCCAGGGCCACGAACACCGTGGCGGTGCGTCGTACGAACAAGCTCAGGTCGCTGCTTTGCTGACTTTGGCCAGGTCGTCCTGGTTGGCCGGGGCGCCACCGTCTTCCGTGTCGGGTGCGACTGAATAATCGAGAACGCCGGTTGCGATCAGGTCGGTCGACGCCTGTGCGATCGACAACTCGGTCTCGACTTCGCGGATCTTCGCTTCCGCATGCACATTCTCGGTGGCTCGTTCAGCGAGTTCCGCCCGCAGTTCGCGCGTCTTTATGACCGAGTCCTTGAGGTCGGTTTTCACGCGGTCGAGCTTCGCTTGCTGCTCCGAAATCACGGTGTCCCTGCGCTCGATACCGATCGTGGTTTCCTTGAGCTGATCCTCGAGTCGCTCGAGTTCCGTCTTGGATTTGTCGGTATTGCCGAGAGCTATGCGCAATTCCGCCTCGAGTTCGCGAATACGATCGTCGCGCGGATCGCGTTTTTTCGCCTTGTAGCGTGCCCCCATGTTCGAACTGAGCGACGACAACAGCCATCCGAGCAGGAAGGCGCCGGCCGTGTACAGGATCAGTTCTTGCGGTAGGTCGACAAACATCGCTTTATGATTATTGGGAATTGCCGTCTATGAAAGGACGGAGTTCTCACTCTGGAGCCCCCACCCCGCGTCGTTGAGACCATAAATGGTCGGGACGTAAAAGGCAATATTTTAGTAGACTCGTTTATAAACAAACAGTTATACGGGATTTTTAAAGTAATTAGTCACTTAACGGCGGCACCAGCTAAGCAGTTCCTGCGCCGCGAGAAACGACTCGGCGTCCGGGCCTTTGAGCATCGCCAGCGTACTCATCATGCCCGCCTGCGTGCAGGTATCCGCCGCAACCGTGACCGACGACGGGGCGTCCGGTATGGGCCAGCCCGTCGTCGGATCGAGAATGTGACTGTACCGCACGCCGTCGCGCAGCAGGAAACGCCGCGCATCGCCGCTGGTCGCGAGGGCGCCCTGGCGAAGTTCCACAAGCTTGTCGGCGGAATCGGCCGCGGGGCCTTCAATGCCCACCTTCCAGGCGTTGCGGCTTCGTGGCGGCCCGGTCACGGCCAGGTCGCCGCCGAAATTGATCATTACCGGGACAGCGGATGCGTCTCGTGCGAAGGACGTGCAACGGTCGACGGCGTATTCCTTGCCGATGCCGCCAAGGTCGATTTCCATGCCGGGCGCCAGCGTGAGGCAACCGCCTGACCAGGTGGCCCGCTGCCAGCCGACACGGCCCAGCACGGCGTCGATCGCCTCCTGCGCCGGAATCCGGTCGCTCCCGTCAAAGGTCCAGACCGCGCGCAGCACGCCGGACGTAATGTCGAAACGACCGCCGCTGATCTCGAACAGCGTTGCAGCGAAATCGAGCAGGTTGCCGGTCTCGGTATCGACGTCGACCGGCTTCCCATCCGCCGTATTGATGCGCTGGATGATATTGCCGTCGAGATAGCGGCTGAACTTGTCCTCGATACGCCAGGCCTCGGCCGAGACCAGCGCCGTCAGCTCGGCGGCATTGGCCTTGTTCCCGCCATCGACCAGGACCTCGCAAGGGCTCCCCATCGCCTGGAAGCGGCCCGCCCAGCCCTGTTCCGCGGCGACGAGCTGAACCTGCCTCCCGGGCCGGGGTAGCGCCATCGCTACCGGGAGAACCGGTAACTGAACTGCACGATCAATGCGTTCAGGTCCGGGTAGTTGTCCCTCAGCACCTGGTTGCCGATGAGTTGCTGGGTTGGCACCGTGCCCGACTGGGTATACCACTCAACGCGAATGCTCATGTCGTTGTCGTTGCGGGTCTTCCAGCCGAATTTCACGCCGGCGGTGATCGCATCGAAATTGCCGAGACGATAGTCCGACGAAGCGAACTGCGGCAGCGGTGCGGAGTCGTCGATGCTCAGACGGTAGAACTCAGCCTCAGTCTGCGTGTAATAGCGCAGGTGGGGTTCGATATAACGCGTTTCCCCAAGCGGCCATCGGTAACGCACATCGAGCGTATGGGAATCGATCTCCCAGTCATCGGTCATGTAGCGGTAGGACGCATCGAGCACCTTGCCGTTCATGAAGTACTTCGCCTGTGTGTACAGACTGTGCTGGGTGCGTTCATCGGGCCGGCTTTCAAACAGGAACTCACCGCTGGGCCCGCCGTTGATGCCCGGCATGCGCGGCAGCGTATCGCCGGTAACGCCGTCCACAACGCTCAGCACCTTGTACGGGTTGTTGAGATACCCGTCGGACTGGCTGAGTGAATAGTTCACCTGCACGAGCAGGTTTTTCGACAGGACCTGCGAAACACCGAGCACGACATCCAGTACGTCCTTGTCCTGGTCCCCTGCCCGATTGCTGGTGTCGCCAACGTCAAGCATGCTGCTGAACGGCGCCGGTGCGCCGCCAACCGGTTCTATGCTGTCGCTGGCGAACGCGAAACCGGCCGATACGGTTGTATTGCGGTTGTTGAAATCGTGCGCATAGCTCGCGTTCACACCGGTGTGCAGGTAGTCGTACTCCTTCGATGCACTGAGCCCGACACTGACAAGACCCATTTCGCCGGCAGGTTGCTGCCAGCCGGCCGTTATTGCCACCCGGGTATCCTTGAACGTGTCGTCGAGCGGCAGTTTTCCAGCAGGCTCGGTGTAGGCGCTGCTGCCGGACGGGCGCGTGAATGACTGCGGGACGTCCTGGCGAATCGCCCCGCTGGGCGTCGCCCCGGTTAGCGTATCCACGGTGAGACCCAGGGTCAGCGATCGGTCGTCGGCAAAGAGACGGCGAATGATCGACTTGAGGCTGGCGTCCATAACCCGGCCTTCGTCCTCACCGTAGTACAGGAGCGATGTGTTGAAGTCCCATTTCGGCTCCTCCCGGGCGTCGACGGGTGTGACCGCCGTGGTGCCGAGAAGTGCGCAGGTTGCCGCCGCCAGCGTCACTGTGACGGAGCGTTCGTTTTTTCGGGTCGATGCTGTCATGTCAGTTACACCCACATCCGCCGCCGCCGAAGCCTCGGCCGCCACTGGAGGCTTCCTTGCTGAAATAGATGTGATCGTCAGTCGCGGCCTCGAGCGGATCGGTCGTCAACTGCATGTCCTCACGCGCCAGGATTTCCCGTTCCCAGGGCTGTACGCCCAGCGACGAGCATCCGGCACCAACCAGCAAAACGAGAATTATCGCTATGTACCTTTTCACTTTGTCTCTCCCAACGCCTCGACGAGAATTGCTTCGTACTCGGCCTCTTGTTTGACCTTAAAACCGCGATGACTGGCCCGCACTTCGCCGTCACGCCCGATAACGAATGAGCTCGGCATGGCTTCGACGCCATACTCGGTCGCAAGCGCGGCGTCTCTGTCGAAATAGATGTGGAAGTCCGCGGGTATTTCGTCCAGGAAGTCCATGGCATCGTCCCGGCTGGCATCGAGGTTGACGCCGATGATCACCAGCCCGTCCGGCCCGTATTTGTTGTGCATCTCATTGAGCCAGGGGAAGGAGCGGCGGCATGGCCCGCACCAGGAGGCCCAGAAGTCGAGAACGACGACTTTGCCGGTATGGTCGGCGAGGTTCAGCTCACCAAGGACGGACTCTTCCGCCTGTATGGCGGGGGCAAGCGCCAGGACCAGCGCCGCGAGCGTCGCTTTGATAATTGCTGTCACTTTCAATGTTCGCATCCCTGCAGTTTCTTTCGGATTCGGTGCACTACTACGGGGTTAGAGTACGCTTCTCAGGAAATCCTTCGCAAGAATTTGACGACGCGATCCGGGAAGTCCGTAAACAGGCCGTCGATGGACAACTTGTCGACAGCGAAAGCCAGCAAAGCGTCGAAATCCCGAAAGCCCGGCGGCAATGCGTCGCTGCGAAACGTGTAGGGATGCACGACCAGGCCTTGTTCGTGTGCACGGGCGACGAAGCCGCTGTCCCGGATCTGCCCGTCGCGCCGGCGCAGCTTGTAGAGGCGATTGAACCAGGGGCCGACGCCGTCCACGGTCCTGGCCAGCGCTGCCAGCCCGCGCTTCGTGCGCATCGCGGCGAAATTCGTCTTCCCGGGCGCCCAGTCGTCCTCGCCGATGAGTTGCACGAGTTTCAGGCGGCAACCCAGCTGGTGACGAATGCGCTGCACTTCGGTTTTGTCAAAACACTGCAGGTAGGCCGGCGCGGCGTGCTCCTCGTAGCCGAAGCGTGCCAGCACGTCGAGTACCAGTAGTGAGATATCCACCCCTTCCCCGCGGTGCCAGGCCGGATGCTTGATTTCGGGGTAGATGCCGACCGGCCGCGCACCGTGCCGGTTCAGGTAAGCAACGAATTCCAGTTCGCGTTCGAGGGAATGGACGCGAAAGTCCTCTCCGCCAGAGGGGAATCGTCCCGGGAAAGCCGGCTTGCCCTCGTCATCGGTCCGCTCGTGCGCCCTGAGCGACTCGATCTCCGCCAGGTCGAAGTCGCGCGCGTAATAGCGGCCGTCGTCGCGTGCTCGTCCCGGGAAGCGTGCCGCGACATCGGTCACCCGATCGAGGTGTATGTCGTGGACTACGATCAGGCGGTCGTCGCGCGTCGCGACAATATCCTGCTCGAGATAGTCCGCGCCCATGGCATAGGCCAGCGCCTTGGCCGGCAACGTGTGCTCGGGCAGGTGCCCGGACGCGCCGCGGTGCGCGATGACGACAGGCCTCATTCAATAGGCCCGTTCTCGTCGAATCCCGGGAAATCGAGAACCTCCCAGCGCGCCGTGTCTTCACCGCGCGCCTGGCGTTTCAGGGCGTCGACCATCTCTCGATCGTTCCACTCGATATGCTCGGCGCAGCGCTCGATCAGTTCCGGCGGTGTCTCGTGCAGGCCGCCGAAAGACCGGATCGTGATCATGCCGATATCGTTGGCCTCGGCAACGTCCATCATGAACCGGGCGAGGTCCTTGTTCTGCGCGAACGTCGTGGGTAGCACGAACATCGCCTCCGCCGATTTTATCTGCCTGATCAGCTCGTCCTTGAGTTCCTGGGGCCCACCTGTGGTTGGCAGGTTCTCTGGCCGGCTGACATTGACGTAGTAGAAACGATCGACGCTTTCGAGGAATTCGAAGATGCGCAGATAGTCATCGCTCTCGTCAAAACAATGCGTCGCGAATACGCGGATCGGATTACTTTCAGACAAGAAAAACTCCTTTCACAGCAGGATCTGTCGCTAGTTTAGCCAATTCGGGCCGAAGCCGCCTGCACCTGTTCCCATAGTATGGGCGTTTCGGTATCGTAGCGGCGCATGCGGCTTCTTTTATACAACATTCGGTACGCGGTCGGTGGTGGTGCGAGCATGCGCATGCCAATCCCGGGCGCGGGCTACGTACTTGGGAACCAGGCTGTTCTCCCGGAGATCACGCGCTTCATCAAGTCCGTCGATCCCGATGTTGTCGGCCTCATCGAGGTCGATACGGGCTCGATTCGCAGCCGCAACGTCAACCAGGCGGAGAAGATCGCCGCTGATCTGAACATGAACACCTCCTACGAGACGAAGTACGGGGAGAAATCATTCAACCAGATGCTGCCCATCGTTCGCAAACAGGGCAATGCGTTCATGGCGGCGCCGCGTGTACACGGTGAGCGTTTTCATTATTTCGACACCGGTATCAAGCGCCTGATCATCGAACTAGAGATGGACGACTTCGCCATTTTCCTCGTGCACCTTTCCCTGAAATACCGCCACCGGCACTTGCAGCTACGACGCCTGTACGACCTGATCCAGGACACGAGCAAACCGGTCGTTGTTGCCGGCGACTTCAATACGTTCTGGGGTGAGAACGAGATCTACCTGTTCATGAAGGCGGCAGGCCTGACGTCTGCCAATGCCGAAGGGATACCGACCTACCCGAGTCGCGCTCCGCGCAAGGAGCTCGATTTCGTGCTCTACCAGGATGGCATCAACGTGACGAATTTCGAAGTTCCCAACGTGCGCCATTCGGACCACCTGCCACTCGTTTGCGATTTCGAGCTGGCCTGATACACGAGAGATCATGATGCAACACTGGAAACTGGATACCGACAAGGCCGGGATCGCCTGGCTGTGTGTCGACAAAGCGGACGCGAAAGCGAATGTCCTGTCCTCGGAAGTCCTGATGGAGTTCAACGACGTAATGGACGAACTGGCCGGTGCCCCGCCCCGCGGTCTCGTGCTTTACTCCGGCAAGCCGGGCAGCTTCGTGATGGGCGCCGATATCAGTGAGTTCACGAGCATCAAGACCGCCGAGAAAGCCTTCGAGCTGACCCGTCTCGGGCAGCAGCTCTTCGACAAACTCGAGAACCTGCCGTGTCCGACGGTTGCGGTAATCAACGGCATCTGCCTGGGCGGCGGACTCGAAATGGTCATGGCCTGCGACTACCGCGTCGGCCCGCAGGGCGACAGCCGGATCCTCGGCCTGCCCGAGGTAAAGCTCGGCCTGCACCCGGGGTTTGGCGGCACCGTGCGCGCCGTGAACTACTGCGGCGTTCGCGCCGGGATGCAGCTCATGCTGACAGGCAACCCGGTGGATTCGCGCAAAGGACTGAAGATCGGCCTGCTGGACCGCATCGCGGGCGACGACGACTGGCGCGCGGTCGCCGAGGAACTCATCGCGAAGCGGCCGCCGAAACGCAAGGCGCCGCTCGTCGATCGGCTCATGAGCCTGCGCCCGCTGCGTCCGTTGGTGCGCAATATGCTGATCAAGCAGGTTGCCACCAAGGCGCGCAAGGACCACTACCCGGCCCCGTACGCGATGATCGATCTCTGGGCTGAACACGGTGCGTCGGTCAGGACCGGCTACATCGCGGAAGCAAAGAGCTTTGGCGAGATGATGATGACGGATACGTCGCGCAACCTCATCCGGGTGTTCTTCCTGCAGAGCAAGCTCAAGAAACAGGGCAACAAGACCGATACGGCTGTTAAACACGTACACGTTGTCGGCGCGGGCGTCATGGGCGGCGATATTGCGGCCTGGTGCGCGTTGCGCGGCCACACGGTGACCTTGCAGGATCGCGAGCAAAAATACATCGACCCGGCGCTTGCGCGGGCGCAGAAATTGTTCGGCAAGAAGGTCCGCGATGACCGCAAGCGGGAAGAGACCGCTGCAAGGCTGCAGGCCGATGTCGGCGGTAACGGAGCGGCCGATGCTGACCTCATCATCGAGGCGATCTACGAGAATCTCGAGGCCAAGCAGGACCTCTACAAAACACTGCAGGCGAAAATGAAACCCGGCGCCCTCCTCGCGACGAATACGTCGAGTATTCGGCTGGAAGAACTGCGTACGGTACTGGACGAGCCAAAGCGTTTTATCGGACTGCATTTCTTCAACCCGGTCGCGATGTTGCCGCTGGTCGAGGTGATTCGTTGCGCAGACACGGATCAGGAAGCAATGGATATCGGTTTCGCCTTTACGAAAGGTATCGGCAAGTTCCCGCTCGAATGCATGAGCGCACCCGGATTCGTGGTCAACCGTGTTCTGGCACCCTACATGGGCGAAGCAATGGCGCTCGCGAAGGAAGGCGTGCCGCTCGCAGAGATCGACAAGGCCGCTGTCAGGTTCGGCATGCCCATGGGGCCAATCGAGCTTGCCGACAGCGTGGGACTGGATATTGCGCAGCACGTCGCCGGCATCCTCACCGCCGGAACGGATCGGGTCATGCCCGACACCGACGTGGCGGAACTGGTTGACAAGGGGCATGTCGGGCGCAAGTCGGGCCAGGGATTCTATCGGTGGGAGGACGGCAAGGCCGTGAAGCCGCCGTCAGATGGACGCGGCGTCCCGGACGATATCCAGGACCGGCTGATCCTGCCGATGGTGAATGAGGCCGTCGCCTGCCTGGCCGAAGGTGTCGTGGCTGAGCCTGACCTGCTGGATGCCGGTGTTATTTTCGGTACCGGATTCGCGCCGTTCCGGGGTGGCCCGCTGAATTATGCACGCGAGCGCGGCGTTGATGCCGTCGTGGCAGCCTTACGGCAGCTCGAGGAACGCTACGGTGAGCGATTTGCGCCACACAGTGGTTGGTCGGACCTGTGACCGCCGTCACGAATGCGAAAAAGGCTGCCGGGAAACTGTGCGTTGCTTCACGATGCGCGTGTTAGAAGGTACCGGAAGTTGTTGAATTGAAGGTAGAATACGCTCTTGACGTAATACCAACTCCAATAGAGCGATACTCAGGGATCTCAACAGGATGACTAATGGCGAGTGAGCAGGTAAGCACAGAGCTGCTCAGAGGTTTTTCACCGCTTGACGGCCTTAAGCGCGATAACCTTGCGGCACTGGCTCGCAAGGTGCAGATCCGCGAGCTGTCCCCGGGGCAATTGCTGTTCAAGGAAGGCGACACCGAGAAGCGCACGATCTACGTGGTATCGGGCACCCTGGAGTTGGTCGACCAGGCGAAGGTCATCGGCAAGGTGGAAGGCGGCAGCGAGATGGCACGCAATCCCGTCGCGCCCGTCTACCCGCGCCGTATTACAGCCAAAGCACGCGATCGCGTGCGGTTTATCTCGATCGACAGCGACCTCCTCGACGTTATGCTGACATGGGACCAGACCGGTACCTACGAGGTTTCCGAGCTGCAGGGCAAGTCCGACCAGGGCAATGAAGACTGGATGACGATGCTGCTGCAGACCAAGGCGTTTCACAAGATTCCGCCGGCGAATATCCAGGCGATCTTCATGCGCATGCAGCAGATCAACTATCGCGCCGGCGACGTGATCCTCAAGCAGGGTGCGGAAGGCGACTATTTCTACGTGTTGATTCGGGGTGCGGCGCTGGTTACGCGCGAGACGCCGCTCAGCAAGGAAGGCATCAAGCTTGCGGAATTGCATGTCGGGGACACGTTCGGCGAAGAGGCGTTGATCTCCGATGCAAAACGTAACGCAACCGTCACGATGCAATCCGACGGCGCCGTCATGCGCCTTGGCAAGGATGACTTCAAGAAGCTGCTGAACGAGCCCATGCTCGAGTGGCTATCCGTCGCACAGGCCGAGGAAATCGTGCGCACGGGCGGCCAGTGGCTTGATGTCCGCTTGCCCAGCGAGTTCGAAAACCAGCATCTCGATGGCGCGATCAATATCCCGCTCTATTTCATTCGCCTCAAGATATCGACGCTCGACAAGAGCAAGAAATACGTGGTGTGTTGCGATACCGGACGCCGCAGTTCCGCGGGCGCCTACATACTCAGCGAACGCGGCTACCAGGCCTACGTGCTGCAGGGCGGAATCAACTCCGGAAAAGTCTGATCACATTGTGTGGGTGGGCTTGTCGCCACCCAGCGCGCCGGCCAGGTAGTTCTCGATCTTCTTCTGCGTGTTGCCCTGGTCCTGGTCGGAAAACTGCACACCGATTCCCGCCGTACGTTTACCCTGGGCTCCCTTGGGCGTCATCCAGATGACGGTGCCGGCCACCGGGATCTTCTCTTCTTCGCCCATCAGGTTCAACAGCATGAACACCTCGTCACCCAGGCGGTAGGAGCTGTTGGTCGGGATGAACAGGCCACCGTTGATCACGTAGGGCATGTACGCGAGGTACAACGCGCTCTTGTCTTTGATCGTCAGTGTCAGCAGTCCTGGTTTGCTCATCTCGTTACCTTGGTTTCGTGGCTATTGGCCGGCCAGCATCAAATTCATTCCATCCGTGGGCGCATCCTGCCCGCAATCCTGCAGGCCACCTGCCCAGTCAATAAGCAGGCTCTCAAACGTTAGCTGGACATTGAATGAGCCGCCTGGCTGCCCTCGCAGCCCATTGATTATGTCTAGATAGCAGAAGAGATTTCGCCTGTCCATGCGGCGTACCACAGAATCCTCAATTGCCAGCCCGACGGCGTGCTCTCGGCCTGCCGAACTGGCGATAACCGCCAGTTTGACCTGTTGCGCAAGCCAGTTTAGAACAAATCCGGGCCCGATCCTGGTCCAGCGGCCAGCGACCTCGACCACGGACCCGGAACCGCGCCCCAGGGCGTTCAGGTCGCGCGCCATTCCCGCACCTGTCTCGAGGTCCTCCAGGGCACCGATCGCGCCCAGCGGGGCCCCACCGGCCGCTCGGAGCGCCTCGCTCCATGGGGTACCCGGCTGCAGCCGATCGAGCCACGCCAGGGCCCGCGACTCTGACGGCGGCGCCAGGTCGATACGCTGGCACCGGCTGAAAATAGTCGCCGGGAGCTTGCCCACTCGATCCGCGACGAGGACCAGCAACGCGTCGCCGGGCGGCTCTTCCAGTGTTTTCAGTAGGCTGTTGGCCGCGCTCACGGTCATGGCATTGGCCGGCTCGATGACGGCGACCTTGCTGCCGCCCTCGTAACTGGTCAGTGTCATTTCGTTCACAAGTTCACGAACCTGGTCGATGCCGATCGACTCTTTGTCCTCGAGCGGTGCCAACCAGTGCAGGTCGGCATGCTCGGGAATCGCGCCCGGATGCACGGGCAAGGCCGGTGTCTCGATGCCCAGCGTTCTTGCCGCGACCCAGCGTGCGGCAGCGCGCTTGCCGATTCCCTGCGGGCCTGCCAGGAGCACGGCGTGAGGGATTCGTTCGTGCTTGATACGGTCGTTCCAGCCGTCGACGAAGTGTTCGAGCCAGTCAAGTTCCATGGGCTTCATTCGCTCAGGAGCTGGTCGGTCAACGCGGCAACGTCGGCCTTGACCTCGTCAATACCGCGTGTGGTGTCGATAACGACAAACCGGGCCGGCTCTCGTGCCGCGATCTGCAAATAGCATTCACGCACACGTTGGAAGAAATCGTGCCGCTCCTGCTCGAAACGGTCGGGTGCGCTGCGCTTGCCGGCGCGCTCCAGCCCGATCTCGACCGGCGCGTCCAGCAACAGGGTGAGGTCGGGCCAGGTATCTCCGTGCACCCAGTCGGCGAGACTGTCGATGGTTTCCATCGGGATGCCACGGCCGCCGCCCTGGTATGCGCGGCTGGAATCGGTAAAGCGGTCGCACACCACCCAGGTACCGGCCTCAAGCGCCGGGATAATGACGTTGTTCACATTGAACGAACGTGCGGCAAACATCAGCAGCACCTCGGCGATCTCCGGGACCGGTTCGTCACCGCGATTGGTCAGGATGTCGCGTATGTCTTCGGCAATCGGCGTACCGCCGGGCTCCCGGGTTGTCAGGACCTTGTGCCCTGCCGCTTCGATACGCTCGACGAGGACCTCGATGTTCGTCGACTTGCCGACGCCTTCGATGCCCTCGACGCTGATGAACTTGCCACGCCTCACGTCAGCGCCCTTCCCGTCGGTTTTGCCGCAGGCGACGCAGGTATTCCGCAACCGCAGCGTCGTGCTCATCCTTGCTGACTGAAAACTTGTGGCTGCCGTCGCCAAGCCCCGTAGCCACGAAATACAGCTCCTTGCCCTCTGCCGGGTGCAGCACGGCATTGATCGCTGCACGGCCTGGCATCGCGATGGGTGTGGGTGGCAGGCCGTGGCGCGTATAGGTGTTGTATGGCGTGTCCGTCCGCAGGTGTTGCCGGGTCAGGTTGCCGTCAAACCCGGCACCAATGCCGTAGATCACGGTGGGATCGGTTTGCAGGCGCATCCCCTTCTCCAGGCGCCGGGCAAACACGCCGGCAATACGGGCACGTTCGTCCGCGCGGGCGGTCTCCTTCTCGACGATGGATGCCAGAATGAGCGTCTCGTAGGGCGAACTGACCGGTATCACGTCGCCGCGAGACTGCCATTCCTCGGCCAGCACGCTTTGCATCAGTTCGTAGGCCTGGGTCAGCAGTTGCCGGTCGCTCGTGTTGCGCGGAATTCGGTAGGTCTCCGGCAGGAACAGCCCTTCGGGGTGCGTTACCTCGGCCCCGAGCGATTCTAGAAACGCGGGCCAGTCCTCGTCCGTGAGCGTTGGCACGATGGCTTCATTGGCATGCAGGGCCTGCAGGAGGTCGCGATGGTTCCAGCCTTCTATGATCGTGAACGAATACAGGCGGACAGCGCCGCGCAGGAATTGCTCGAGTAGCGTGCGCGGAGTGGCACCGGGTTCGAGTCGGTACTCACCCGCCTGGATACCGCTGGCCTCGCCACTCCTGCGGGCATACAGGCGATACCAGAAATCGTTCTCAATGACCCCCTGCTCCACCAGTTTCGAGGTCACTGTTGCAAAGGAGCTGCCAGGCGCTATCTCGAAATTCGTACCGCCTTCGGGCAAGACGACCGGCGTGTCCATGAAACGGTTCATCTTGTACACACCGCCAATCGCGACGAGCGCGAGGAGTGCCACGGCAACCAGGCCTGCTAGTGCGATGCGCTTCATACGCGGCACTCGTCGATACCATGGTCGGCCAGCCGGTTCATGACCTCGCGTGTCAACGGGCCGACCGGCCACTTGTAGTTGCCGCAGCGGTGCACCGGTACAGCGCCCATCTGGCTGTTCGTAATGAACACCTCGTCGGCTGCCGCGAGGTCCGCCTCGGTGAGATCACTGATGTCGACGGCGCGCTCCTCCTGCTCCAGCAATTCGATGACGAGGCGCCGCATCGTACCCTCGACGCCGCAACGCGCCAGTGAGGGTGTCCGCACCTGGTTGCTCTTGACAATAAACACGTTGCTGATGGTACCGCAGATCAGGCGCCCGTCCGCATCCAGCGTGAGGCCTTCGAACGCGCCGGTGGACTGGCATTCGGAACTCGCGAGCACCTGCTCAATACGGTTCAGGGTTTTCAAACCGGCTACAGCCGAGCCGGTGGCAAGGCGTGTTTCGCAGAGCATGGTTGCGACACCATTTACATAGGCCGGCCGGTTCAGTGGTGTAGACGGGAATACCCCGATGTAGATTTCGCCCGGGGTCGGCATCGCCCTGCCATACCCGCGCAGCGAACTGCCCGCCGTGATGATGACCTTCGCGATACAAGACGACTGGTCATGCTTGCTGCGCGTCAGCGCCGCGTCGAGATCCAGCTCGAGCGACGCCGGTGGCGATTCCAGTCCGAGTCTCTCGCAGCCCGCACTCAACCTGTCCAGGTGGTATTGCCACTGCCGCGGCTTGCCTTGCCGTATGGCGATGGTTTCGAACAGGCCATCGCCATACTGAAAGCCACGGTCGGCCGGATCGACCGCCTGTGTACGGCGATTGACTTCGTACCACTCGCTCATCGTGAAATTGCGCGCAACATACCTTCTGCCTTGGCCCGCGTCTCGTCGAGTTCGGCCGCCGGATCGGAGTCTGCGACAATGCCTGATCCGGCACGGAAGGTCACGCTGTCGTTGTCCTTCACCATGGTGCGAATCAGGATATTCAGATCCAGGCTGCCGTCACGATTGAGATAGCCGAACGAGCCCGTGTAGGCACCGCGAGGCCCCTGTTCCAGCGCGCTGATGATTTCCATGCAACGCACCTTGGGGCAGCCGGTGATGGTCCCACCCGGGAAAACGGCGGCGATTGCCTGCCCCGGTGTAATGTCGTCTCGTAAACGCCCCTGGACGTTGGACACGATGTGGTGAACGTGCGCATAGCTTTCGAGCACCATGAACTCACTGACGTCCACCGTACCCGGTTCGCAGATGCGGCCCAGGTCATTGCGCTCGAGGTCGATCAGCATCACGTGTTCGGCACGTTCCTTCGGATGCGCGAACAGCTCGGCGGACAGGCCGGCATCCTCGCCGGAGTCGACAGAGCGTGGCCGGGTGCCCGCGATGGGACGCGTGGATGCGATGCCGTCACGCACCTGCAGCAGGCGCTCCGGGGACGACGAGATAATCTCGTAGTCGCCCCACCGGGCCATCCCGGCGAACGGTCCGGGATTCGCAGTGCACAGCGACGCATAGATGTCGCTGGCGTTGGTGCCAGGGTCGACCCTGGCCAGCCATTGGCGCGACAGGTTGGCCTGGTAGACATCGCCAGCGGCGATGTATTCCTTGGCGGCCACGACAGCGTCCATGAACGCGTCAGCGTCGTCTTCGGCGACGGACAATACCCTGGCCGCGGCGCTCGGTGTGGCCCGATCCAGGGCATCGATGTCTGCGAGCAACTGTTCCCGGTCCACACAGTCCGGCGTTTCGCAAACCAGGTGACACGTCGACGTGTCGTGATCGTAGACGAGTGCCGTCGGACAACGAACCGCAAATGCGGCCGGCAGCACGCTGTCCGGCACGAGCGAGAGCCCGGGCTCGATCTCTGCCGCCAGCTCATACCCGAGGTACAGGAACCAGCCGCCCGTAAAGGGCAAGTCGACCTGCCGTCGTTCGGTACGTGACTCACGCCAGGCCCGGTCGAGTGCCTCGAGGAAGCTCGTGCCCTGCCCCGCGACGAGGGTTTCGCCCGGCGATGCAAACAGGATGTCGTAACGGCCGAGCGCGCCGCCGGGTGCGGTACTTTGCAGCAGAAATGGATATCGCGCCGGGTGTTCGCGATGCAGTTGCCGCAGGTCGCGAGGACCCGCGATCTCGCGAATGAGGTTAGTCAAAAGCGCGAAGAATCAAGCTTCCGTTGGTACCGCCAAAACCGAAGGAATTGGAGAGAACCGTTTTCACCCTGGCGTCGCGTGCGACCTTGGGCGTGTAGTCGAGATCGCACTCGGGGTCCTGGTTCTCCAGGTTGATCGTTGGCGGTATCACCTGTTCCTGGAGCGTCATGGCACAGAAGATCGCTTCGGCCACGCCAGCGGCACCCAACATGTGGCCCGTTGTCGATTTTGTCGAGCTGATCATGAGCTTGTGGGCGTGGTCGCCAAATGCGCGCTTGATCCCGACGGTTTCGCCAATGTCACCGGCCGGCGTCGAGGTGCCGTGCGTGTTGACGTAGTCGATGTCCTCGGGTGCGATGCCGGCATCGTGTATGGCGGCGACCATGCACTTGCGCGCGCCCTCGCCATCGGCCGGTGGCAGCGTGATGTGATAGGCATCGCTGCTCATGCCGAAACCAACCAGTTCGGCGTAGATCCGGGCGCCGCGTGCCTTGGCATGCTCGAGTTCTTCGAGTACCACGGTTCCTGCGCCATTGCTCAGTACGAAACCGTCACGGTCGACGTCGTAGGGGCGACTCGCACCCGCCGGGTCGTCATTGCGTGTCGACATCGCACGTGCTGCGCAAAAACCCGCCATTGCGAGCGGTGTTGTCGCATGCTCGGAACCGCCGGCAAGCATCACTTCGGCATCGCCATGGACGATGCTGCGCGCTGCAAGTCCGATGCAGTGCGTCGAGGTGGCGCAGGCGGTAACGATGGAAATATTGGGGCCCGTGATGTGCTGCATGATGCTGACCTGGCCCGAGGTCATGTTGATGATGCTGCCCGGAATAAAGAACGGCGAAACCTTGCGAACGCCACCCGCCAGCATCTTGCTGTGATTGTCTTCGATGGTCTTGATACCACCGATTCCGGCGCCCATGGCCACACCGATGCGATGGCCGTTCTCCTCGGTAATCTCGAGGCTGGCGTCCTTGATCGCGTCTATCGTGGCGGCGACGCCATAATGAATAAAGGGATCGTTCTTGCGCTGATCTTTGCCGGACAGGTAGGCATCGACATCGAAGCCCTGCACAAGGCCGGCGATACGCGTGGGGAACGCGCTGGCATCGAACTCCTCGATGAGGGTCGTACCGGGATTGCCTTCGCAAACATTCCGCCAGGCATCATCCAAGGTGCTTCCCACCGGTGAGACGATTCCCATTCCGGTGATTACGACGCGTCGTTTGCTCAAAGATCTATCCGTCAGTTGATGGCAGAACTGCCGTTCAGAACTGAAATCGAGGCGCGGCGATCGCTCGCCGCGCCCGTATGCTTAACCCTCGCTCTGGCGAGCGGTCACAAAGTCGATTGCCTGCTGGACCGTCGTGATCTTTTCGGCTTCCTCGTCAGGAATCTCTGTTTCAAATTCCTCTTCAAGTGCCATCACGAGCTCGACCGTGTCGAGCGAGTCCGCGCCGAGGTCATCGACAAAAGAAGCATCGTTGGTCACCTCGTCTTCTTTAACACCGAGTTGCTCTGCAACAATACTTTTTACTTGTTCTTCGATACTACTCATAGTCTTCATTACTCCTGGAAAGACTCATAAAATTCACAAGGGCCCACCTTTTCCGGCTGACAATACCGCCCGCCAGCACACCTGGATTGACTCTAAGTCCTTGATATTACAAGGTACAGCCCGTACGTGGGGGGCTATTGTATGTGAATAGTATTCGGCAATCTACCGCCTTTTATGCCATTACCATGCCGCCATTTACGTGCAGCGTCTCACCGGTAATGTAGGCGCCCCCCGCCGATGCCAGAAACAGCACCGCATTGGCAATGTCTACGCTATCGCCGAGGCGGCCCAGCGGCACCTGCCCGAGCATGGCCGCACGGTTTTCCTCGGGGAGATCCCTGGTCATGTCGGTGTCGATAAATCCGGGTGCAACCACGTTTACGGTGATGCCGCGTGACCCGATTTCCTTTGCAAGCGATTTCGAGAAACCGATCATCCCGGCCTTGGTTGCCGCGTAATTGGCCTGGCCGGGATTGCCCATCACGGCGACGACCGAAGCGATATTGATGATTCTGCCTTTCTTGGCCTTCATCATCCCGCGCAGGCAGGCCTTGCTCATCGCATACAGCCCGCTCAGGTTGGTTGCGAGAACGTCATCCCACTCCTCCTGTTTCATGCGCATCAGGAGGTTGTCGCGCGTGATCCCGGCATTGTTGACGAGGATCGACGGCGCACCTTCATGCGCCTGGACGTCCTTGATCGCCTCCTGGACCGAGTCCATATCGGCGACATTCAGCACGATGCCCCTGCCCTTGTCGCCGAGGGCCGCCGAGATACCGTCCGCGCCCCCCTGGCTCGTGGCGGTACCCACCACCTGCGCACCGGCTGCTGCGAGTGCCGCGGCGATCGCTGCCCCGATCCCTCTTGATGCACCGGTTACCAGCGCGATTTCGCCCTCGAGGGCATTGGCATTAAAAAGCTGACTCATGAACCGTCCTTTGATTGTCTGTGGCACCTTGCAGGCGTGCCGCGCATTATATAGACGCTCTCGGCTCGTCTCTACGCCAGAGCAAGGCGCCGCCAAGCGCACCGCCGATCGCGCCATAAAGGTGCGCATTGACGATGACCGTGCCGCCCGACGTCGCCTCGGAGCCCGGCAACGGCCCGCCGCTGAGTTGTTCCCAGGCCAGTTTCGCCAGCACGAAGCCGAGTAACACCATGCTCTCCTTGTCCTGCTGCCGTATGCGGACGTACAGGCCGCCAACCAGCAAGCCGTGTGCCAGCCCGGACAGCCCTACGTACCAGCTCAGTTCCGGGTAGAGAAACCAGAACCCCGCGGCGATGGTCACGACCGTGATGCCGGCCACGGCGAGCCAGCGGAGCGCGTCGAAACTGCCGCCAACCAGCCAGGCCACAAGCGCCAGGCCCGCCAGGTTGAGCCACAAGTGGGTCCAGCCGAGGTGAACGAGATGATTGCTCAGGAGCCGCCAGACCTCGCCGCCGGCCACGCCATCGCGGGTATAGGCCAGCGCCTCGCGGACCGGGTCTCCGCCGGCCTGCAGTCCAATCGCAACGAGGCCGACGGCAAATGCCATGACCCAGAACTGGCGATTATTTGGACTTCCCGCAACTTTGTGTAACCCCATGTTTGGTATACTGACGTTTACGCTAATTCAGTGTCAATTCAGCGAATTGCGTTCGTTGCAGTTCGCGTGGAGCATTACCAAGTGAAGAAACGGTTCAATACGCCAACGCGCCCGGTGCGCCAGGCAGGCTTTACACTCATTGAGATCATGGTTGTCGTGATCATCATCGGCATTCTTGCCGCGATCGTCGCGCCGAATGTCATCGGCAATGTCGACGTCGCCCAGGTCACCAAGGCAAAAGCCGATATCTCGGGGATCGAGAACGCGATGAAGTTCTATCGTCTCGATAATTTCAAATACCCGTCGACAGAACAGGGTATCGAAGCGCTGGTTACACGGCCGAACGACCCCATGGTCAAGAACTGGAAACCAGGCGGCTATCTCGACAGCATGCCCCGGGACCCGTGGGGCAATCCCTACGAATACCTGAATCCCGGTAACCATAAGGATATCGATATCTACACGCTCGGTGCCGATGGCCAACCGGGTGGTGAGGGCCTCAACGCTGACATCGGCAACTGGGACGACGACTAGTTCCTCGCCAGGCCGGGATCCCGATGTTCGCCAAGCGACAATCTCGCGGCTTTACCCTGATAGAGATCCTCGTCGTCATCGTTATCGTCGGGACGGTACTCTCTATCGTCGTGCTGTCGATCGGAATTGTGCCGGAAGACGAGGAGCTCAAGACTGAGCGCACGCGACTTGCAGCACTCATGGAGACCGTGCAGGACGAGGCAATGATGCAGGGCCGGGAATTCGGTCTCGAGATCATGACGGCGTCCTATCGCTTCGTGGAATTCGACCCGTTTACCCGCGAGTGGACGGAGGTGTCCGATGACGAACTCTATCGCCTTCGCGACTTACCGGACGGCATTGAATTCGAACTCTATATCGACGACAAACGCGTTGAGCTGCAGGACGATCCCCAGGAAATTACGAGCCCGAACGGCCAGGCGCCCACGCCTGGCGCCAGGGCGTTCGCACCGCATCTGTACGTGTTCGCCAGCGGCGAAGCCAGTGCTTACGAGCTGCGGCTGGTCCGACCGCTGAGTCGCAAAGAGCTCATCATGCGCGGCGACATTCTCGGTGAAATCACGTTTGGTGAAGACGATGAAATCTAGGGGCTTCACGCTGCTCGAGGTGATGGTTGCGCTGATTATCGTGGCGCTTTCCCTGTCGGCATTGACGGCCAGCATGAACCAGATGATCGATGCCGCCAACACGATGCGTGACCGTACGCTCGCCAGCTGGATTGCGCAAAACAAGATTGCCGAGATGCGCCTTGCGAATGTCGTACCCGAGGTAAGCGCTACCAGCGGTGAGATCGAGTACGGTAATGCCGAATGGGAATGGCGCGCCGTCGTTTCGGAAACGGGGATCGAGAATTTCATGCGAATCGACGTGTCGGTGTCCCACTACGGTGACGACTACGTCGTCATCGCCGTGACGGGCTTTATCGGCGATCCGGTGCCGATTGGACAACGCAACGGTATCTTCCGATGAGGCGTCTACGGGTACAGAGGGGCTTTACCCTCATTGAGGTCATGGTCGCATTGGCAATTTTCGGCGTCCTGACGGCCCTCGCCTACGGGGCGCTCGCGCGGACCCTCAGCAATGCCGACATGCTCACCGAGAGCATGGATCGCCTGCAAAGCCTGCAACGCACCATGAGCTACCTCACGACCGAGTTGCTCCAGACGTCACCCCGATCGATCCGCGCCGACCTCGGCCAGTATGAGCCGGCACTGATCTCGAGCTTCGCTTCCGATTTCGCTTTGCAGCTGACCCACGGCGGCTGGCCGAATTCCGCAGGCGTGCCGCGCAGCACCCAGCAACGCACGGCCTACCGCATCGAGGACGGCGACCTCATTCGCTATCACTGGAATGTCCTCGATCGCACCGTGAACAACCTGCCGGTCACGACGGTGATGATGACGGACGTCGACAGCCTCACGTTTCGTTTTCTCCAGGTGAACGGGGAATGGACCGACCAGTGGCCGCCGCTCAGTATGCAGACCTCCTCCAATACGATCGCGCTGCCGCGGGCAGTAGCCATCTCTTTGGTGTTGCCCGATGAGGGCGAGTTAACGCGAATCGTCGAGGTGGCGCCATGACCCGGCTACGTGGCGTAGCGTTGATAACGGCCTTGCTACTGACAGCACTGGCCGGTTCGGTTGCCGCGGGTCTCGCCTGGGACAATGCGCTGGATGTTCGCCGGACCATGGTACTCCTGTACCGTGACCAGGCGATCCAGGTCGCCGTCGGATCCGAAGGCTGGGTCCGGTCGATCCTGCGCGAGGATGCGCTGCAGACGCAGACAGACCATCTCGATGAGGTCTGGGCGTCGGAAATTCCGGCATTGCCGATCGACTCGGAAAACGTCCAGGGACAGATCTACGGACAACTCGAGGACCTGCAGGGTCGCTTCAATATCAACAACCTGATCGACACCAACGGCAACGTGGACCAGGCCTACTTCGAACAGTACCAGCGCCTGCTGGATGCCCTGGCCCTGGACCCCGCCCTGGCCGGCGCCACGGTCGACTGGCTGGACCCCGACCAGAACGAAACCATCCCGGATGGTGCGGAGGATCCGTTGTACACGGGCTATGTTCCGGCCTATCGCACGGCCGACAGGCCTGTTTACAACATCACCGAGCTTGCCGCGGTGAACGGCATGGATCGGATCAGCTTTGAAATCCTGTTGCCGCACGTGACGGCCCTGCCAGGTCGAACCCCGGTCAATGTCAATACGGCCAGCGTGCAGGTGCTCCAGTCGCTCGGGCCGAACATCGACCTGTCCACTGCGGAGGGTCTCGTCGACGTCCGCAAGGATGGCGGCTTCGCGGATATCAGTGGTACTTTCGCTCCGCTCGTTGCCCCGGACCTCGCACAGGCCGGATTCAGCGAGTCTTCCGAGTTTTTTCAATTGAAGGCCGTCGTGCAGATTGATACCGTTCGCGTTAGCCTGTTTACCGTGTTGCACCGGACCTCCGGGTCGGGCGAAGTAACACCCATCCTCCGCAGCCTGGGAACTATCTGACATGGCAGAGTTTGTCGTCATCCGACTCGGTCGAGACCACGACCCGATGGTCGAGTGGATCGTGGCCGATGACAACGGCACGCGGCTGAGTCAGCCGATGCGTGGGGCGCTGAGCGATGCCGCGCCCCAGGTCCAGGGACGACCCGTCATTGTGCTTGTGCCCGCGACCGAAGCGCTGACGACGACCGTCAACCTGCCGGCACGCGGCGGCGCGAGGCTCAACGCAGCCCTGCCCTACGCACTCGAAGAACAGGTCGCCGTCGATATCGAAACGATGCACTTTGCCGCCGGGGACAAGCGCGACTCGGGGCTGCGACCCGTGGCCGCGGTGTCACGCGGGCAGCTCGACACCTGGCTCGCGCAACTCGATGAGGCCGGCATCGTTCCCTGGAAGATCGTTCCCGAAAACTACGGGCTTGCGCGCATTCCCGGCACGATGAGCGTGCTCATCGACGATGACTGCATCATGTTCAATGACGGCGAGGACACCGAATTCGTCCTGCAGGGCGCCGACCCAAGCGATGCCCTCGTCGCCGCCGGCAAGCTGGATGATCACACGGATGACGATGCGCCACCCGAGCCGTCGGGACACCTGGTCGTGTATTGCAATGCCGCCGACGAAGCGCGCTTCTCACACGACTGGATCGCATTGCGCCGTGAGTTGCACAGCCTCGATATCAACCTCCTGCCCGACGGTGCGCTGCCGCGACTCGCCGTGACTGTAGCCAGCGGCCAGGGCGTCAACCTGTTGCAGGGACGGTACGGTCCGAAAGCGGACTACGGCTCCTGGCTGCGTCCCTGGAGCAAGGCCGCAATCCTGTTGCTGGCATTGACGATCATCGGGTTTGTGGGCAAAGGCGCGGACTACTATCGCCTTGCCCAGGAAGAAGCAACGCTGCGCGCCCAGTTCGCGCAGGAGTATCGCCAGCTAAACCCGAACGCGTCGGCCGAGATCGTCGATCCGCTTGCCGTGGTGAATTCGATGAAACGGGCGATGGGTACATCGACCGCGCCGCAGGTGTTCCTGCCTTCACTGCAGGAGCTGGCCAACGCCATGGAGCAACACTCGACAGCGAAGGTTGAGGCCGTGAGTTACCGTGCAGGCATCGTTGACGTCAGGGTCGTCTCCCCCGATGTCGAAACGGTCGGCAATATCCAGGAGTCCATCAGCGCCTCGGGCCGTTTCCGAGCCTCTATCCAGTCGACCGACAAGGTTGCGGACCGCATCAACAGCCGCATCCAGATTCGCGAGGCAGGCTCATGAGAGACTGGTACGACAACCTGGAAGCACGTGAACAGGTCTTTGTTCTCGTCGGTGCCGTTTTCGTCGTTATAGCCCTGATCTACTACCTGCTGTGGGCACCGCTCGACAGGAATCACCGGCAGATGGCGGCGAGCGTGGACAACTGGGAGCGGTCGTTGGCGGAGTTACGTCCGCTACGGGCGATGGTCGCATCCGGTGGCACGCAGTCCTCCGGTGCGGCAATCAGCCAGCAGCCGCCGATCATCATCGTTTCCCAAACCCTCCAGAGCCGCGGCCTGGAGCAGTACCGGCGCCGCAGCACGCCGACACCGAGTAACGGCGTTCGCGTGGAATTCGAGGAAGTCGCGTTCGACGATCTCGTCCTCTGGCTCGGTGACCTCAGCGACAATTATTCGCTGCACGTGCAGGCCGGCAGCCTGTCGGAAGGCAACGCAGAGGGTGACGGCCGCATCAATGCTTCCCTGACACTGGAGCGCGGTCTTTGATTCGTCGTACCCGCGGGCTCATTCTTGTCGGCATACTCACGGTCGTAGTGGCGTTGGTCATTACGTTTCCTGCACGCGTGGCCTACCAGTTGCTGTCCGCGCCGTTCGTCCAGATGAGCGGCATCCAGGGCACGGTCTGGAACGGCAGCGCGCGCGAATTCTCGACGAATGGCGTCTACCTGCGCGACCTGACATGGCGGATTCGACCCCTTCGGCTGCTCGCCGGCAAGGCGCACTACGAGATATCCGGATCGCCGGTTTCCGGGTTCTTTGAAAGCAATGTGTCCATCAAGCTGGGTGGCACGTTGACGCTGACGGACCTGTCCGCGTCCGTCCCCTTGCAGATGTTTGAGGCTGCGTCAAAAGTTACGGGCCTGCGCGGCAATGCAAGCCTGCAATTCGAACGGCTCGAACTATCCGCCGGACGCGCGACGGCAATGGACGGCAAGATCAATATTGCCAATCTTGGGGTGCCGTTTCTCAGTAGTGAATCGCTGGGTGGTTACAGCGCCGAGTTCTTTACGCAGGAGGGCCGCATCGTCGCGAGCGTCGAGGACACAGACGGCGTGGTGGATCTTGCGGGGAGCCTGCAGCTGAATCCGGACAAGACGTACGCATTCCTCGGCCAGGTCGTGCAAAAGCCGAATACACCGACCAGTCTCAGGAACCAGTTGCGCTACGTGCCGGCCAACGAACGAGGCCAACACGAACTGCGTCTCGAAGGCCGCTACTAGACCTCGATAAATTCCTGCAGCAGCGGGAAATACAACGCACAACGCGGTTGCTTGCCGGCATAGGCGGCGTACAGTGCAGCGTATTTCTGCAGTTGCGGGGCGTAGCGCGCAACTTCGGCCTTGAGGAATCCCTGCAGATTGCCGCCTTCGTGCGTACTGGTCTTGTAGTCGATAATCCAGTGATTACCATCCTCATCGACACGCACCCGATCGAGCACGACCGATTCGATGGCGCCTTCGTACTGCCCGGTCAGGGCAAACTCCGCACGCCCTTCCCCGGCGAGTATCCAGCGACCTTTTCTGTCATTCAGGATGCCCTCCAGTGCGGCCTGTACGCGCGCCGTGATCCCCGCCTGCAGGTCGCTGCCTATACCCATTTCGCGCAGCCAGCGACCTGTTACCTGTCGCAGCCTGTTCGAATCGGCCAAGTCGATATCGGTCCGTCCTTCCGCCAGTACCTGCAGCCAGCGATGCACCACGGTTCCGGCGATGGGCGCCTCGGTACCGACCCAGTAGAACTTAACCTCTTCATCCGCGTCCTCGAGGTCGGCGTCCAACGGCAAGGTTACCGGCAATGGCAGGATCTCCGGCGGTCGCCAGGGTCGCTCGAAACGGCGTAGTCGGGGCACTCCCCAGGGCCGCTCGTCGTCGGTGTCGGTAATCTGCGTTACATCAAAGGCTTTTGCGAAATCAGGCTCGACGGCCGGCCAGAGCATGCGCAGCAGGCTGTTCTTCGCGGGCGGCTTGTAACCGTCCGCGGTCGCGAGCGTATGACCCAGCAGGTGCAGGGTCTTGCGCGCGCGAGTGCAGGCAACGTACAGGAGTCGCGCTTGCTCATACCGGTCCTTGTTGTTGTCCGTCATCTCAATGAAACGATGCACGGGGTCGCTTTCTATGTCGACACGCGGACCGACCGGGCTGATGATCTTTCTCTCCTCACCGTGCTCGCTCGGCAGGTCGAACCAGGACAGAACACTGCGGCCGCTACGACCCGGCAATCGGCCAAGTCCGTAGAGCAGTACATGCTCGAATTCCAGCCCCTTGGCCTTGTGCATCGTCATGACCTGCACGCGCGCCCTCGAATTCGTCGACACACGCTCGAGATCGAGCAGCGACTCCAGCGCGGCGACGTCGTTGAGCGAGCCGTGCCGCTCGTGTTTTTCCAGCACGTCCAGGTACCGGTACACGTTCTCGACGGCGAACGCGTCGGCGAGCAACGCAGGCCCGCCCAGCGCAAGCCAGCAGTCCTCGACAAGATCGCGCAACGACCCGGCAAGACGCGGAGCCACGAGCCTGGCAAGAACCGGCATTGCCCGCCGCACGGCTTCCTGCCCGGCAGCGGACAGCGACGCGATCCTGCGCTCATCTGCCAGCAGGTCGAGAACAATTGCCTGCGTATCCCCGGCCACGAGCGCGTGCAAATCGGTCCAGTCCAGGCCTATCCAGGGTGCCCGCAGCAATCCCAGCCACGCGATGCGATCGCCGGCGTGCGCCGCGGCGCGCGTCAGCGCCATCACTTCGATGATCTCGGGAAGATCGGTCAGCTTGTCGATCTCGATCGCGCGGTAGGCGATGCCCTCGCGGCGGAGCGCTGCGAGCAAGGGCGGTAGTTGATTGCGTCCGCGCACGAGGATAGCGATTTCGTCGTCGGGGTGCTCTTTCAGGGTATGCGCTATGACGCGACAACCGACCTCTGCTTCGGCCTCCTTGTCGGCCCCGAATACCGGGTGCACGACACATGCGCCGATGCCGCTCTGCTCCGGGACACCCAGCGCCTCCGAGTACGACACCGATCCGCTGCCGGGATCGTCCCGCGCAGCAAGCACCGACGGGAACACGGTGTTGAACCAATCGACGAGCTTCCCGCCGGAACGGAAGTTCCTGCGCAGCACGAGCGGATCCAGGGTTACGTCCCCGATACCGTGCTGCCGTGCGAGCAGAAACTGGCCTACTTCGGCATTGCGGAAACGATAGATGGACTGCATCGGATCGCCAACGCAATACAGCGTCCTGCCGTCCCCTTGCTCCCAGCCGCCTGTCAGCGCCTCGAGCATTCGATACTGTGCGCTCGACGTATCCTGCATCTCATCCACGAGCAGGTGACGGACCTGGTAATCGAGGAGCAGCGCGACGTCGCCGGGGTCCTGTGCCGTACCCAGCGCATCGTCCGCGGTGATCGCGATGTCGATATGATCGGCAACGCCCTGTTCGGCGAACAGTTGCTTCAGCTCGGCGCTTGCGAGCGGCAGCAGGCGAAACAGCGCCACCAGAACGTTCCATTGCTCATCGCTGTAGCGAACCGGTGGCAATGATCTCACGGCATGCAGCAGCTCAGCCAGGTCATCGCGCCCGGCGAGGTCGGCCAGCAGGCCCTTGATAGTTTCCTTCTGCGCTTTGCCGGCAGGGGGAAAGCCGAGACGCTTGTCCACCTGTTTGCGAAACGTACCCGCCAGCGTCAACAACAGCTCTGCGATCCCTTGCCACTGCCTGACGGCCGCCACCTCACCTGGCGGCAGATCCGTCAGCCCGGCCAGGCTCGCCACAGGATGTTCGGGATTGCCCTCCTCCAGCAGGTTGCCGGCCGCGTAGTCGAACAGGTCGGCAAGCGCGTGGCGGGCCGTCGCCGGAAAGGCAGCCGCGGTTAGCGCCAGGTGCTTGCCGACCGCGATCTCGAGGTTTTCCTCGAGCGTACGCCGCAACACATCGGCGTCCTGCGGTGACAAGCTCCCGCTCCCGGTAAAAGGCAGCCACTGGTCCCTGGTGCCCAGCATGCGCGCGACGTAGTCGACGTAGATGCCGGTGTTGTTGTCGAGGTGCCCGAGGACCTCGGTCGCGACATCGTGGGCAGGGCCCTCCATCGCCACGTAGTCGAGCGTTGCCGTCGCCGCGGCGCGATGCAGGGCGATGAGTTCCGCGTCGACCACGATCCGCACGCCACTTGCACTTGCCGGTGACGCGATCGGCCGTGAGCGCGCTATCGACGCATTCAGGGAATCCAGGGTCTGGATACGCATGCGCCGCGGGTTGGCGAGAAGGTCCCAGCCTCTCGCGGCGTCGCGTTGCAGGGCTGCTGCGGCCAGTTCTGCTGTGCGCTGCAGATGCGCCTGCTCGGGCCAATCGTCGCGCTGCACACGCCGCAACGCAGCCAGGACGCGATGCTGCATCTCCGCGGCCGCTTTCCGTGTAAACGTGATAGCGATTATTTCCTCCGGTTCGTCGACGCAGGACAGGAGACGGAGGTAGCGCTGGATCAGGAGCTCGGTCTTGCCGGAACCGGCCGGCGCCTGCACGATGAACGAGCGGGTTTCATCCAGCGCATCGTTGCGTGCGGACAAGTCGTCATCGAGCAGGCGTTGCTCAGAGGTCATTGCGCAACTCCGTGAACCGCGTGAGCAGGTTCAGGGGCCTGGCATCGGCCAGGGCCTGGGTCAGGTCGATACGCACGTCGCCCGCGGTGAGTTCCTCGCACGCTCGGCGCACGGTGTCCGACCAGCCTGCCAGTTGCGCCGGCCATTCGTCGGGGTCTGTGTAGCCCACGCCCGCGCCGTTGAAGCCCATCGTTCGCGAGTCGACATTGACGAGCGCCAGTGCCGCCACGGGTTCCTCGACAGCGCAGGCGTACGCCACCAGTTGAATCTCCCTTGGCGAGCCGCTGGATGTCAGCAGCTTCTTCTCGGCGCCCGTCTTGTAGTCGAGGATTGCGATACGCTCATCGCTCAAGCGATCGATGCGGTCGACGCGCAGGTTGAGGCGCACGCCTGCCTCTGCAAATTCAATGCTGCGCTCGACGCTGGCGACGACAAAGGCGTCACGCGCCGCATCGATCGCCAGGAAGTCACGAAGCAGTCCCGCAACCCGCTTGCGCTCCATTGCCAGTAATGCCAGCAATACGCGGTCGGCATCGCGCTCATGGCGCGAGAACGCAAAATCGACAGCGCGCGCAATCCTCTGGTCGGTGTCCGTCCAGCTTGCCAGTTCGTCGCGCGATGGCTTGTCGAAGTACAGCTGGTAAAGCGCATCGTGAATCAGGTTGCCACGCAGCAGGGCCGGTAAGCCGTCTGCCTGCTCATCGAGTGCCCTGACACCGAGTCGTCCGCAAAGGAACGCCGTAATCGGGTCGCTCAATTGATTCTGGATGGTCCCTGCACCGCCCGCGAGCTGCTCGTCAGGACCGATCGGCGGCACGCGATCCGCAACGTCCCGAAGCTGTTCGGTACCCGCGATCGTGGCCGCGAACAGGCCGGGATCCTCACCGCCATCCGCTTCGCCGATCGTGTGCGCCGGCAACAGGTCGCTGGGCATCTGCTCGGCGTCATCTTCGGTAAGCGGGTAGCTGCACACGGTGACCGGTGCGGCGACACACAGATGCATGAGCAGGCGCCGGGCATACTCGATCGTATCCTCCGGGACGGCGTCGGGCATGCCGGCTTCCTCCTGGAGGCGCCGCGACACGAGCACGGATGCATTGCCGGCCGGGGGCCACTGCGCGGCCGTAACACCGGTAAGCCACAGGGCGTCGAATTCAAGCCCGGACGCCTCCAGCGGTCCCATCAGGTGCACGCAGGCGTGTTCCGACTCGGGTTGAAAAACGGTGTCCGCTGCCATGCTTTCAAGCTGGTTGAGTGCCATCTCGAGCGACATGTGCGCGCTGACCAGATCCATGCGAGCCAGTTCGTTCAACAGTTCGCGCCAGCGATTCACGAGCTGGAACTCCGCGCTGCCCAGCCCTTGCTTGCCGGGCCAGCCGGCCGCCTTGAGGTACTCGTCGATGGTCACTGCCCAGTGCGCCGGTGAGGCAGAAGCTTCCAGGTCCCTGCGGATCCCGGTAATTACGGCCACACGTTGCAGGAACTCCGACGCGTCTTCCGCTTCCTCCTTGCCGCGCAATGCCGAGGTGACCATCGATGGGGACCAGTTGCGGTCCGGGAGCCTGCGCAAGCGCAGTTCGAGTCGCGCTCGCCCGCCACCCAAGCCCGCCACGATAAGAGGCGACCTGAGTAGCTGCGATACCTCGGCCGCCCTGAGGTCCCTGACGCACCAGCGCAACCAGAGCAGGCCGATTGACACCACCGGGTAGCTCGCAAGCTTGCGACCATACGAGACGTTCAGGGCGTCAGCCAGGTGCCTCGGACCCAGGCGATAGCCGGGCATGAGGCCTTCGCGCACGAGCGCCGCCATGCGGCTCGCATCGCGCTCCAGTCCGTTGACGACAATCGCCACTCGTTGCGTCGGGTCGCGCTCGAGTCGCTTTCTCGCCCAGGCACCCGCGGCACGCAGCTCGGCGTCCGCTGTGTCGTATGCCACGAGTTGCGGTTTCGCGGAACGCTCGGGTGTCGGTGCATTCGCCACCGTGCAGCCCGCCTCCTCGAGACACCGGCGCAGGGTCGCCGTTGCGGGTTTGTCCCGGTCGTACCCGGCAAAGGTGAAGCGCCCTTTTACCAACACGCGACCGTTTGCGATGAGCTCTGCAACCCGGGCCGCGAGACCGGCGTCATCGATCCAGGCTTCGCGCTCCAGCAGGCCCTGGTAGCGGCCGGCTGCCGCCGCGAATACCTTGTGGTCCCAGCTCAGCGCGGTGCGGGCGACGTCCCGAATAGTGACGTTCCAGTCCGCCAGGCGCTGCCAGGTGTCCCGAGCGAGGCGTACCAGGTTGCCGATGCCGCCGGATTCCCCGCCAAGTTCCTTGCGCAGGCAGCGATCCCAGAGAACCTTGCTGTGATTGCTATTGATGCGGGTTGGCAGGTTCTCCTGTTGCTCCGCCGCCCGCATCTGTTCGTCCAGCCAGTCCGGCCAGGCATGAATATTCGGCGTCGGCCAAGCCAGGACCCCGGCGTCGACCTGGCGTCGTGCGTATTCCTGCTGCAGGACGCGAGCGAGTCGCCGGTTTGCCGTGATGACCGTTGCGGTCCCGTCGAGTGCTCCCGGCAGCCAGTCGTACATGTTCAGGCGTATGCGGCCAGGCAATTCTCGATACGATCGAAGACCAGGCTGATCGTTTCGGGGTCAGGGAGGGTCGTCACACGAAAATGGTCCGAGTAAGGCGTGTTGAAGCTGGTTCCCGGCGCGACGAGCACATGCTGCTTCTCGAGCAACTCGAGGGCGAACGCCTGGTCGTCGAGCTTGCCGGCAAATCTCGGGTCCAGGCGGATAAACGCGTACATGGCCCCCATCGGCTTTTGCAGGCTGAGATAGTCGCTCGCCTCTACCCTGTCGATGATCGCCTGGCGCGACTGGTACAGCCGTCCACCCGGGCTGACCAGGTCGGCGATACTCTGGAAGCCACCCAGCGCTGTCTGCACCGCCCATTGCGCCGGCACGTTGCTGCATAAGCGCAGCGCCGCGAGCAACTCCATCCCTTGCAGGTAATGCGCTGCGCGCTCGAGATCACCGCTGAAGACGCACCAGCCTACGCGGTAACCGCAGGCCCGGTAGATCTTCGACAGCCCCGAATAGGTCAGGCAGACGGTGTCCGTGACCAGCGTGGCCATCGGGATGAACTCGGCCCCGTCGTACACCATCTGGTCGTAAATCTCGTCGGCGAGGACCACCAGGCCATGGCGCTCCGCAAGCTCGACGATGGCCTGCAGGGTTTCGCGGCTGTAAACCGCACCGCTGGGGTTGTTCGGATTGATCACGACGATGGCGCGTGTCCGGTCGCTGACAAGTCGCTCCATGTGGGCGATGTCGGGGGCGAAGCCCTCGTCTTCGCGGCAGGTATAGTGCTTCGCGACTCCGCCATTCAAGGTCACGGCGGCGCTCCAGAGCGGATAGTCCGGGCTTGGTACGAGTACCTCGTCACCGGGATTGAGCAATGCACGCAGTGACAGGTCGATGAGCTCACTCACGCCATTGCCGATGAACACCTCATCCGCGGTGACACCCTGAACGCCACGGTTCTGCTGTTGCATGACCACCGCCTCGCGCGCCGGGAAGATGCCTTTCTGGTGACAGTAAGGCTCTGCCTGGGCCAGGTTTTCGATCATCGCAAGCCGCATTGTCTCCGGTGTGCGGAAGCCGAACAGTCCCGGGTTGCCGATATTCAGGGAGATGATTTCGTAGCCCCGTCTTTCGAGTTCAAGGGCATGATTGGCGAGCTGACCCCGGATCTCGTAACGGACGTCTTTGAGAGCCGCGCTGGTCTGGATTAGTTGTTCCATATGGGGACTGCAGTCGTGTGTGTGGGCTAGATTGCGGCGTCTGTGCGGAGCTCTGCAATTCTCTCTGCAGAGTACCCCAACCAATCCCGCAAAACCTCCTCCGTGTGTTCACCGAGCAATGGCGGCGCACTGGCGTATTGTACGGGTGTCGCGGTGAAATTGACCGGGTTTGACACGGTCGGCACCGCATCCCCCGTCGCATTGGTCAGGTGCCGGACGAGTCCCCGCTCCTGCGCGTAGGCGTCGCTCAGAACCTCACCGATATCGTTGATCGGCCCGGCAGGCACGCCATGCGCCGCGAACGCCTGCAGCCAGTGCCTCGTGGAATTCGCTCGCAGCCGCTCCTGCAGCAGGCCGACCAGCGCGGCCCGGTTCTCGATGCGAGCGGCGTTCGTTGCATAACGCTTTTCCGTCGCGAGCTCCGGAGCCCCGACGACGGCCATGCAGTCGGCAAACTGACGGTCGTTCCCGATCGCGAGCATCAGGTCGCCGTCGCTTGTTGCGAACGCCTGGTAGGGAACCAGGTTCGGGTGCGCGGTTCCCATGCGGCCCGGCGGCGTCCCGCCGACGAGGTAGTTCATGCTCTGGTTGGCCAGCCATGCGACCTGGCTGTCATACAACGGCACCTCGATGCGTTGCCCGCAACCTGTGACCGCGCGCGCGGCCAGCGCCGCGAGCACTGCAGTGGTTGCGTACATGCCGGCCATGATATCCGCGATCGCAACACCGACCTTCTGGGGGCCACCAGGTTCACCGTCCGGGGGGCCCGTGATGCTCATCAATCCACCGGACGCCTGGATCATGGCGTCGTATCCCGGCTCGGTCGCCCGGCTGCTTTTCGAACCGAACGCGGAAATCGAGCAGACGATAAGCCCCGGATTGGCCGCCATGAGTGCGTCCGGGTCGAGACCACGGCGCTGCAATGTTCCCGTCTTGAAATTCTCGAGCAAGACATCGGCCTTCCCCGCCAGGTCGCGAATGACCTGCTGTCCGCATGCTGTCGAGAGATCGACAGTGATCGAACGCTTATTGCGGTTGGTCGACAGGAAGTACGCCGCTTCGCCGCCCAGCCAGGGCGGCCCCCACTGGCGCGTATCGTCGCCACTGCCCGGCCGCTCGACCTTCACAACGTCGGCACCGTAGTCCCCGAGCAACTGCCCGGCCCAGGGCCCGGCGAGTACACGACTCATATCGAGGACGCGCAGGTTTTGCAGTGCAGTCTTCATGGCCCGCACAGGTTACCCAAATCCGGCGCATAAAAAACCCGGCCGACCCAAAAAAGGTCGGCCGGGCGGGTCCGCACGGAGATTGCGGATTGCGTGACGTAGTCTGCCCGCGATTACTCGCTGGCGTCTTCGTCCAGCTCTTCAACCTCGGCGCCGCTAACGTCCTGTGGCGCCGGGGTGTGTTCGATTTCCGGCTTTTTCTTGCCGTACTGAATCAGTAGATGCTCTTCTTCTTCCTGGGTCAGTTGTTGAATGGACGCGATGCGAACCGCACCAAAAACGCCATTCATTCCGTCGTCATACCGGATCCCGTCAAATTTGGCACACACTCGACTCGTGGTCGTGTCGAAGTCGATATAAAGACTGTGTCGAAGGCCTTGAGCGCGACGCCGCAGAACGACGTGGTAATTGCGGCCTCCGGAGGCCTCAATGATGAGATTCTGCTCATCAAGAACGGTGTATCCTCGGATACTTGGCTTATGGATGCAATCGTTGCGACGGGTCGAGGGCTCGTCGACCGCCTCGTCGGCCTCGTCAGGAGTCGCTGCACATGCTAATAAAACACTTGAAATAACTAAAATAAACCATTGTTTTAAAAGCATTATTAACACCTCCTGTGTTGTGGTTTAGACGCGACAAACTGGGTGGCAAGAATACCGTTCCCTACCCGGATTAGACCGGAATCCGAGCTTAAGTTTACGCCAAATCCGCAGCTCGCCGACGGAATATTCAGTCTTCGCCGCGGCCGATTGGGCGTGCCCCGTCCCGAATCCATTCACTCCAGGAGCCCACGTACAGCCGGGGCTCCCTGAAGCCCGCCTCAAGCCCCGAAATGGCCAGGTGGCAGGCAGTCACCCCGGATCCGCACATCACGCTCCAGTCCGCCCCTCGATCGCCGCCAAGCGCCTGATTCAGCAGCGCGTTTCTCTCGGCCAGTGACCGCCACCGGCCGTCTTTATCCACGAAATCGGCAAACGGGGCGTTGATTGCACCCGGCACATGCCCCGCGACGGGATCTATCGGCTCGTGCTCGCCCAGGAACCTTGCCCTGTCCCGCGCATCCAGCAGCCTGCGCTCTCGAATACGGCCCATGTCGGCCGCAAGTTCCTCGGTCGTCAATACCAGTGCATCGTTGGGCGTTGCGGTGAAGTGTTTCGGCTCGCGATGCACGACGACCTGTTCGACAGGGAGCCCCCGGTTCACCCACTGTGCGAACCCGCCGTCGAGCAGGCGTACGGCGCGCAGCCCGAGCCAGCGAAGAATCCACCAGGCGCGTGCAGCCACGGCGCCGTGTGAACTGTCGTAGACGACGACAGTGTCGCTGTTGCCGATGCCCTTCTGCCCCAACGTTGCAACGAGCTTTTCAATATCGGGCAATGGATGGCGTCCTGTGTCAGCGCGTACCGGGCCGGCCAGGTCTTCATCGAGGTCAAGGAACACTGCACCCGGTATATGTGCCAGCTCGTAACTTCGCCGCCCGGCGGTGACATCCGCAAGCTCGAAACGGCAGTCGATCGCAATCCAGTCGTTCTCGGCAATGCGCCGATGGAGTTCGGACGCCTCGATCAGTATGCGTTCCTGTGTCATTCCATTACCGTCCCCGCTCTACCGGATTTCACGTACTTGTACACGGTCGCCTGGTCTTGGACAATACCGGTCTGGCGGGATTCGCCCGCCCATTCCACCGACACCCGGGAGTCACACAGTGGACAAGATCATCGTCGGCCTGAAGCGTGTTGTTGACTACAACGTCAGGATTCAGGTCAAGAGCGACGGCAGCGGCGTCGAGACAGACGGCGTCAAAATGAGCATCAATCCGTTTGACGAAATCGCTCTTGAAGAGGCGCTCCGCATCAGGGAGAGCGGCGGAGCATCCGAGGTTATCGCGGTTTCCATCGGCACGTCCGACGCTCAGCAGCAACTCCGCACGGGCCTCGCTATGGGTGCCGATCGTGCCATCTTGGTCGCGGTCGACGGGGAGATTGACCCGCTGAGCATTGCGGGTGTCTTCAAAGCGCTCGCGGAAAGGGAAAACGCCGGGCTCGTGATCCTCGGAAAGCAGGCCATCGACGGTGACAACAGCCAGGTACCCCAGATGCTCTCGGCGTTGTGGGGACGTCCCCAGGCAACCTTCGCTTCCGGAGTGACGATCAACGGCGACACGGCGCGCGTCGTGCGCGAGGTCGACGCAGGTCTCGAAACGGTGGAGGTCGACCTCCCGGCCGTTCTCTCGGTTGACCTGCGCCTCAACGAACCCCGTTACGTGAAGCTCCCTGACATCATGAAAGCGAAGAAAAAGCCGCTGGACGAAGTTCCGCTCGCCGACCTCGGCGTCGAAGCCGGCCCTCCTATCAGGGAACTCTCCTGTGCGGCGCCGGAAGGACGGCAACGTGGCGTCACCGTCGACGATGTCGCGGGACTGGTAGCAGCACTCAAAGACAAGGGGCTTGTGTAATGGCCAGGATACTTATCGTTGCCGAACATGACGGTTCGGACCTCAACTCCAGCACCGCCAAGTGCGTGACATGTGCTGCAGCCATTGACGGATCGGAGATCGATATCGTTGTGCTCGCTGCGGACGCGTCCGCAATTGCCGCTCAAGCCGCGGAGCTGGCGTCAGTCAATCGCGTATTGACCATTGAACGAGCAGAGAACGACAAGCCGCTGGCCGCCGTGCTGGCACCCCAGATCGCCGCGATAGCCGGCGACTACAGTCACGTCCTGGGTCCGTCGAGCACCTTCGGCAAGGACCTGATGCCTCACGTCGCCGCCCTGCTGGGCGTCAACCAGGTGAGTGACATCATGACGGTTGAGGGCGACTACACGTTCAAACGCCCCGTGTACGCCGGGAACGCAATCGTCACCGTCGAAGCGCCTGAGGGCAGTATTGTCGCAGGGACCGTGCGCATTGCGTCCTGGCAGGCTGCAGCTACCGGCAACTCGGCACCCGTTGAGTCCGTTACGACGCCAGCGGAGCTGCCCTCGCACACGCGATATATCGGCCTCGAATCGGCCGTATCCGACCGACCCGACCTGCAGACCGCGGCTCGAGTCGTTGCGGGTGGGCGTGCACTTGGCAGCGAGGAGCAGTTCGGGCTGATCTACAAGCTGGCAGATGCACTTGGCGCGGGCGTCGGCGCGTCCCGGGCCGCGGTCGATGCCGGGTATTGCCCCAACGACATGCAGGTCGGCCAGACCGGCAAGATCATCGCTCCGGATCTTTACATCGCCATTGGAATCTCGGGCGCCATTCAGCACCTGACCGGTATCAAGGACGCGGGAACGATCGTCGCGATCAACAAGGACGCGGAAGCGCCGATATTTGAAGTGGCCGACATCGGGCTGGTCGGCGATCTGTTCCAGGTTGTACCGGAACTGACCGAAGCGCTCAGCTAGAGCGCAGCCAGGATCGCTTCGGCTTTAGAGACCTCGAACGTCGCCGGGGCCTCGACGGCGACATGCGTCGCGATGCCGTCATCGATGATGATGGCAAATCGTTGGCCGCGCATACCCATGCCGAACGAGCGAGCGTCAAGTTCGAGGCCCAGCGCTCGTGTGTAGTCGCCGTTACCATCCGCCAGCATCTGTATCTTGTCGGCAACGCCGCGGTCCCTGCCCCATGCGGACATGACGAAAACATCGTTGACGGCCATGCAGGCAATCGTGTCGACGCCCTTCGCAAATATCTCATCCGCGTGATCCACAAAACCCGGAAGGTGGTTCATCGAGCAGGTTGGCGTGAACGCACCGGGCACGGAAACCAGCACAACCTTCTTGCCGGCAAACAGCTCGTCCGAGGAGATGGAGCCTGGCCCTTTTTCGGTCATTACACCGAAACTGCCCTGTGGCATCGATTCGCCGACAGCAATCGTCATGATGGTCGTTTCCTTATTGTCAGTAGTCGTTTTCGGCAACGTGGACGACGAGCCCGTCGAGAGCGTCGGAGACTTCGATCTGGCAGGTGAGCCGGCTGTTGCTCTTTCGTTCAAAGGCCGCGTCCAGCATGCTGTCCTCCATGTCATCCATGGCTGGCATCTTCTCGAGCCACGCTTCATCGATATAGCTGTGACAGGTCGCGCAGGCACAGGCGCCGCCGCATTCGGCCACGATGCCATCGATGTTGTTGTTGATGGCTCCTTCCATGACAGAGTAGCCGTTCTCGACGACTACCTCGTTGCGGGTGCCGTCAGGCGAGACATAGGTGATCTTGGGCATTGCTGGTTCCGGTATGTGCAAAGGCGCGAAATAATAAGGGCGTTGACCGTAGCCGGTCAACGCCCCGTTTATAACTTGCCGGGCCTTAGACGCGCGCTGCGGCGCGCTTGGCTTCGAGTTCCTGGCGTTTCTTGCGTGCAGCCTCTTCAGCGAGGCGAATCTGGCGATTGCGCTCGACTTCAGCATCGATCACCTGGATCCACTGGTTCGCCGTACGCTGTGACCTTGGGGCCTTCGCTGCATTGTTGAAAGCGGTCTTTGCGTCAGCGTAGCGACGCAGGTTGTAGAGGCACATGCCGAGAGTAATCTGGATATTGTCCGGATTCTTCAGGCCGCCCTTGCGTACGGCGGTGTTGGCGGACGTCACACAATCGCCGTACTGGCCGACGTTGAGAAACGCATTTGCCAGGCGCAGGTCAAGTTCACCGTCACTCGAGAGCTTGGCCGCTGCCTGCAACGCCGGGATCGCTTTCTGGTCTTCCATCGACAGCATCCAGGCCTGGGACAGCAGGCGGTAGTTTTTCTCGTTCTTGGGGACCACACCGGCATCCATCTTCTCCTGCAGGAGCGTGGCGGCCTTGTAAGGCACTTCCGCCTGGAGATAGAGCTGCGCCATCGTCACGAACTCGGTGTCCTTGACGAGCATGCCCTGCGTGTGCGCTGCATCGTAGGCGTAGATCAGCTTTTCATCCTCGCCGAGCTCCGTGTACGCGCCGGCCAGCGACTTCCAGTAACGGGCTTTCGGCCAGTTCTGCAGCAGCGTTTTCTGGATATCCCGCACCTTGCGGTAGTCCTCTTGCTGGAAATACGCGAAATTGAGGAGGTTCCACCAGTCTTCCTTGACGGGCTTACCGCGCTCGTTCGCGACCCGCATGGCGTTCTCGATCGCCGGGATCATCTCTTTAAAGCGATTGAGGTTGTAGAACAGCTGGGCCTTGAGAATGAACGGCTCGGGCGCAGGATTCGTTTCCAGTACGAACCACTTGTCCAGCGTCGTAAGCGCCTTTGCGTAGTTCTCCTGCATGGTCAGAAGCTGCGCCATCGTGTACGTCGTCTGCTTGGCCATCTGCGGCTCAAGCGTCGGCAGTGCAAGCATCCTTTCGTAGGTCCGAATCGCGTTCGAAATATCGTCGATGTTGTAATAGACGAAACCGATATAGTTAAGGACGTTGGCCTGCTCGTACTCGGTCAATTTGTCCGGGTTGTAGAGGTTGTTCAGAGTACGCAGCGCCTGCTGGTATTCCTTGTTGTCAACCATCTCCTGGGCGCTCTGGATGCGCTCATAGACTTCTTTGCTGACAGCCTGTGCCTGCTTGGTCTTGGTGCTGTCCGTATCAGCGTCCGCCGACCCGGACTGTGCAGCAGCATTACCGAAAGCCAGCACACCGGCCAGGACCGCCAGGCACAGTTTCTGAGTAATTCCACAATTCGATTTCATTTCAATGATTCCTCATGATCGGCATCCCGCCTTTGCATGCAGAGCTCTAATCTTCGAGCTGGAATGAGATACGTGTCTTCACACCCGGTACGCTGACCGGAACACCATCCACAACGCGCGGTTTGTATTTGAACTTGAGAACCGCACGAATTGCGGCGCGCTCAAACAGACTGCTGGTTGACTGAATGACAATCGGATTCTCAACGGAGCCAGTCGTGGTCACTGTGAACGACAGATCCACGAAACCTTCCAGGCCGCGAGACAAGGCACGTGCCGGATAAACCGGGGCAACGCGTACGATCGGCAGGTAGTCACCTTCCGCAATGTTCATTCCGCCCGGACCGCCAATATCCGTGTTAGCCGATACGGTCGGCGGCGCAACGTTGATGGTCGGTGCATCAGGATTGACGTTATCCATATCCTGGGGCGGCGTTTCCGGTGGGGTTTCCGGCGGTTTGGGTGGCTTCTCCGGAACGATGTCCTCGACGTTGAGGTTCTCGTTACGCTTGACGCGCACAAACTCGAGTTTGTGGCGTTCGCGCGGATCCGTAAGAGCCTGCTTGCCGGTTACGATCAAGAGCTGCATGACAAACAGCAGGCTGACCGTCACGAGTGAGCCGACTACTATTGAAACTACATAACGACCTAGCATGGTCCTGTTCTCCTCAGCAGAATCGCCGCTTCGCTTGCTACCCGCCTCGTGTTAATTACGACAGACATATGCACCCCGGGTTCCTATTCGTTGTCCGAGGCGATCGCGACGTTGGTCACGCCGGCCGCCTTGGCGGCTTCCATGACGATCACCAACGTCTCGTGGGTCGAGCCCTCATCGGCCTGGATCACGATTGAACCCTTCGGGTTTTCGGCGTGCAGGCGCTCGATGATGCCGCGTACGGCACGTGGGTCTCTTTCCTGGCGGTCGATCCAGATTTCGTTGTTCGGGCTGATCGCGATCAGGATGGCCGCGTCTTCCTGCTTGTCGGCCGTCCTGGTGTCGGGCCGCTCGACCTGGATACCCGCTTCCTTGATGAAGGTCGCAGTCACAATGAAGAAGATGAGCATGATAAACACGACGTCGAGCATCGGCGTCAGGTTGATCTCATTTTCTTCCTCTTCGACTTGTAAAGAGCCGTGTCTTCTAGCCATTTCTTGGTCCTTTCATATCCCGCCTGTCTCGTGGACCCCTATCGCGAGTCTGCGATAGAGATATTGTAGACGCCAGCGAGGCGTGCCGAATCCATAACTTCAACGAGCATCTTGTTTGACGATTTGGCGTTCGCCTGGATGACCACCGACCCGTCAGGGTTTTCCGCATGCAGGCGCTCAATATTGGCGCGTACGGCACGGGGGTCAATCAGGCGACGGTCAATCCAGATCTCATCGTTGGCATTGATCATCACAAGGATATTGGCATCTTCGGGTTTGCTCTCTGTCATCGGGGCGTCGGGACGGTTTACGTCAATGCCGGCTTCCTTGATGAACGAGGCGGTTACGATGAAGAAGATCAGCATGATGAACACGACGTCGAGCATCGGCGTCAGGTTGATCTCGTTTTCTTCCTCGTCGAAATGGATATCATCCAGATGTTTTCTCATGGCGAAAGTCCCCTAGTGATCCATCGTGAGCGAGTCCTCGAGGAACTCGACCTCGTGGGCTGCGCGACGGCTCAGCAAAGTGATAAGCAGAACGCCCGAAAGCGCTCCGACCATTCCCGCCATTGTCGGTACCGTGGCCTGGGACACGCCGGCTGCCATAGCGCGCACGTTGCCCGAGCCGGACACCGCCATTACCTGGAACACGCTGATCATGCCCGTTACCGTGCCCAGCAGGCCGAGCAGCGGGCACAGCGCAACCAGGGTCTGGATTACGTTGATACCTTTGGTGGACGCTTCACTGAAACGCGCAATCATGAGCTCGCGGATCTGTTTCGCGTTCCAGGACTGGCGCTCAGGGCGCGATTCCCATTGATCGTGAATATCACGTGACATCTTCTTCATCGAAGAGCGGAAGAAAATAATCCGCTCGACGATCAACACCCACATGAGGAAGATGGTCACCGCGATGGCCCGGAGAACCGGGCCACCGAGGTTCATGAAGTCACGAATGGCTTCTATTGCATCAGCAAGCCAAAGCATGGCGACTCCTCGTTGTTATTTCGACCGCTCCGAATGCTGCGCAACGAGGCCAGCACTCTGGGACTGAAGAATGTTCACGATCTTGCGGCTCTTGCCGCTCACAACCGTGTGCAACAGTACCATCGGGATGGCAACTACGAGACCGAGTACCGTGGTCATAAGCGCCTGCGAGATACCACCTGCCATCATCTTCGGGTCGCCAGCGCCGTACAGCGTGATGACCTGGAAGGTCTTGATCATACCGGTAACCGTACCGAGCAGACCCATGAGCGGCGCCACGGCCGAGACCACCTTGATGAACAGCAGACCCTTGGTGAGTCCGGGCATCTCCTTGAGTGCGGCTTCGCTCAGTTTCAGCTCGATCGTCTCGGTGTCCGCGCCACGGTTGCTTTCGTAAGCGGCGAGCACGCGGCCAAGCGGGTTGTCCGTGCTGGCTGTATCGCGCTTGAGCTGAGCCTTGACCTTGCGATCAGCGGTCGACAGTGCCAGCCAGCGCATAATGGCGATGAGCAGGCCGATCAGACCGAGCGCGATGATGCAGTAACCGACGATACCGCCCTGTTCGATGCGATCCTTGATCGTGGGAGACTCGACCAGCAGCGCAAGGATGCCGCCACGTGTCACGTCGACGCCGAACGGAACAACTTCACCCGGCCCTGCGCCCATGAGGTCCGCAGTCGTGCCGAGGTACTTGCCGTCAGGCTGGCGCAGGAGCTCCGAAATCGTGCCATCGTCATTGAACTCGAGGTAGCCATTGTCCGAGGCCAGGTTGAAGGCACCGACACGGACGACTTCCATCTCTTCCTGTGTGCCATCGGCACGCGTGACGAGATGATTGAAGCGAGTGACCTTGCCCGACTCGACAACTTCCTGCTGCAGCAGTGCCCAGAGTCGTTCGATTTCCTCGATTTCCGGAATATTGCTGGCGCCGGCCAGCTTACTGCCCAGCTCAACGAGGAACTTGTCGCGGTCCGGGTATTCGACGTTGGTCAGCGACGCTGCAAATCGACCCTGTGCGTCACCGGCAACCGTCTGCAGTACGCCGAGCAGCTCTTTCAAAGCGCCCATGCGCTCGTCGAGTGCCTGGCGTGCCGTGATGATGCGCTGCTGGTTCGCGCCGAACTCGTTCTCGAGCTGCGAAGACGTGTTTTCCTGGCGCGTGCGTTCTGCACGGGCCTGGTTGAGCAACGACTGTTGCTGGTTCTTGGCCTGGGCAAAGGCAGCTTCACGCTGACGTGCTTCGCGCGAATCGCGTGCCTGTCCCTGCTCGATCAGTCGCAGCAGCTCGGACATGGAGGCCGCAGCCGCTTCGTCCTGTTGTGCGTTTGCTGTGGCAAATCCGAGACTCAGCAGTCCGGCCGCAATAATGAGTGTAATGCGTTTCATTTATGAAGCCTCCGCTGAAGGAACGGGGATAACGATAAGTTCGGGGGCGATCAGCTGGCGAGCCATGCGCAGACCCTTGCGAACTTCGTTGCGGGCGGAATTGTCGATCTCCCAGTCTCGGATATCGTTATTCCAACGACCGGTGATCTTCGTGTCATCCGACTGGAAATACAGCCCGATACGCCCGATACGCAACATGTTGAATGAACGTGTAGCACCATCGATGGTGAGCGACTCTTCATAATGCTCCGAAGACGTGCCGTAATCGTTCTCGATCTGGTAAGCCTCCATCACCTTGCGGAATTTCTCGGCAACGGTGACGTCGGAGCGCTCCATGATCGCCTTGAGATCCGCAATTCGCTTCGTCCGTTCGGCCATCAGGAATGGGATATCGAGCTGCACCGACTGGTCGAGGCCGTCGATCATGCGCGTCATCAGGGGGAAGATCTGGCGGTTGATGACATCGACCCTGTCCATCGACAGCGCGATGTCTTCCAGGGTTGCTGTCTGACCTTCAACCTGGGCCCTCATCAGGCGGTTGTAGACCTTCAGTCCGTCGATTTCCTTATTAATAGCCCGGTACTGGTCTTCGAGGGAACGAGTGCTTTCAACGATATTGTTGATTCGCTCCTGCGATTGTTGAGCCAGGTTCAACCGACGTTGATCAGCCTGCAAGATCTGATCGACGGTCTGGGCGAAAACGCCGCCGGAAATCGTCAAGGCCGAAACCGCAATAAATGCGGCGGCAAGACGCCGACTGCTGCTTATGCACCGTTTCATGAACGCTCCTTAAAGGTCGTTGTGTTGCGAAAAGTTATGGAGAGGGATGCAACGTATCCGTTGAATACATGCACAAATGAAAACCGGCGACACGGAAAGTGTCACCAAATGCGCACGCGGCCCTCTCCACTTACGCCGCGCGGCGTTGAATTTTGTCGGAACCCCTATCTTCTCTCTCTAGTCTTTGGCTATCCTGAGTTGCCCCAGGCTTCCCCGCCATTTATTCCTTTTCTATACCAAGGTCCCCGGTAGGTACGGTGGCAAGAATAACACATGCTTCAGACAGTGCCAGTCCTTGAAAGAACATAACGTGCACGCGCAGGAATTTGATTTTGCGCGATCGTTAATCACCTCCATCACGCGGCATTTGCCGATCCGCGGCGACGGTTTTCGCCACTCGATCACGAGCGCATTATCGGGCCTGTAAAAGGTACAGCGCGCTTGAGCGTACCGCTGGTGAATACCGCTTTTGAATTAACGTGTTAGCCAATGTTCTTAACACGACTTATTTAGTGTCACTCGTAACCGTCTAAGAAGCTGTTGACATCATTCTGGCCTTACAACATTATTCGCCGCTATGGACAACTTCGTACTCGTGCTTATTTCGCTCTCACTGCTTCTCCTCGGGAGGCAGAGCGGGTAGCGCGTATCCATTACACGGACATCGTAAGCCCCGCATCCCGAAGGATAGTGGGGCTTTTTTTATGAAATTGATCAGCGCACAGGAAACACCATGCAAATGTATTCGGAAGCCGATGTAGATATCACCGTCCTCGCGGACCAGAAGGTCGCCATTCTCGGCTATGGCAGTCAGGGTCGCGCACACGCGCTCAACCTCAAGGATTCAGGTTTTAACGTCGTTGTCGGTCTGCGCCAGGGTGGCGCGAGCTGGCCCAGGGCGGAAGCCGACGGCCTGACCGTCCAGGTACCCAACGAGGCCGTCAAGGGTGCCGCTGTCGTCATGTTCCTGACACCCGATATGGTGCAAAAGGCGCTGTACCAGGGCGTGGCCAACGATATCGAAAAAGGTGCCCTGCTCCTGTTTGCGCACGGGTTCGCCGTGCACTACGGCCAGGTTGAGCCACGCGCCGACCTGGATGTCGGCCTGATCGCGCCCAAGGGCCCCGGTGGACTCGTACGCCGCCAGTACGAAGAAGGTCATGGCGTACCCTGCCTCGTGGCAATCCACCAGGATGCGACCGGCAAGGCCCTGCAAAAAGCACTCGCCTACTCTGCGGGTATCGGCGGCGCACGAGCAGGCGTCATCGAGACTACGTTTGCCGAGGAAACCGAGACCGATCTTTTCGGTGAGCAGGCCGTGCTCTGCGGCGGTGCGACGGAGCTCATCGTCGCCGGCTTCGAGACCCTCTGCGAGGCGGGTTACCAACCCGAGGTTGCGTACTACGAAGTGATGCACGAGCTGAAACTGATTGTCGACCTGCTGCACGAAGGCGGTCTCGCGAAGATGCACAAGTTCATCAGCGACACGGCCGCCTGGGGCGACATGGTCTCCGGTCCCCGCGTCGTCGACGAGTCGTCCCGGGCAGCGATGAAGGCCGTGCTGACGGATATCCAGGACGGTACCTTCGCGCGCAACTGGATCGCCGAGAACGAGAACGGGATGCCCGAGTTCAAGCGGATGATGCAGGCTGACCTGGAACACCCGATCGAGGCCGTTGGCAAGGACCTGCGTGGCCGGATGGACTGGCTGTCCGAGTAAGCACAAAGGAACACCCCGGAGGAAACGACAATGTCCGATACGCACATCAAGATCTTCGACACGACCCTGAGGGATGGGGAACAGGCACCTGGCTGCAGCATGACGCTCAGCGAGAAGCTACGTGTTGCCAAAGCGCTATCGGAGCTCAAAGTCGACATTATCGAAGCCGGGTTTCCCGCGGCGTCGCCGGGTGACTTTGCGTCGGTAAAAGCCATTGCCGAACGCAATTTCGGCCCGGTGATCTGCGGGCTGGCGCGCTGCAACCCCGCTGATATCGAAAAAGTCTACGAGGCCGTGAAGTACGCCGACAAACACCGCATCCACGTCTTCGTGGCGACCAGCGCCATCCATCGCGAGCACAAGCTCAAGATGGCCAAGGAAGAAATCATCAAGAGCGCCGTTGGCGCGATCAAGCTGGCTCGGGAATTCGTCGATGACGTCGAGTTTTCACCCGAAGATGCCTCGCGCACCGAGCTCTCCTACCTCGCCGAGGTGGTATCGGCAGCCATCGAGGCCGGTGCGACAACGGTCAATATCCCGGATACGGTTGGCTACACCGTGCCGGAGGAATTCGACCGTCTGTTCCGCTACCTGGACGAGCACGTCGCGCGGATCGATGAGATCACCTTGAGCGTACATTGCCACAACGATCTCGGCATGGCCGTTGCCAACAGTCTTGCGGCCGTCCGTGCGGGCGCAAGGCAGATCGAATGCACGATAAACGGTATCGGCGAGCGCGCCGGCAACTGCTCGCTTGAGGAGGCTGTCATGGCCATCAAGACCCGGGCCGAGTTCTTCGGCGTGGAGACCGGCATCGACACCACACGTCTGTACCCGACGTCTCGCCTCGTCTCGAGCATCACGGGCATGCACCCGCCCCGCAACAAGGCGATTGTGGGCGAAAACGCGTTCGCGCACGAAGCCGGCATCCACCAGCACGGCATGCTGCAACACGCTTCAACGTACGAGATCATGCGTCCTGAGGATGTCGGGCTGGCCAAGTCGAACCTGGTGCTTGGCAAGCACAGTGGCCGCCATGCGTTTCGTGATCGCCTGCTGGAGCTCGGGTTCGAGCTGGACGAGTTTGAGACGAATCGCGCGTTCCAGGAGTTCAAGAAGCTCGCGGACAAGAAGAAGGACGTCTACGACGGCGACCTCGAGTCCATCGTGATGAACGCCGGCGCTGCATCGTCCGGCCCCTGGACTCTGCAGTCACTCGAGGTGCAGACCCACACCGACCAGCCGGCAACCGCCGCCGTCAACCTCATCTATGAAGACGGCAAGGAAGTCAGTGAGTCCGCCTACGGCGACGGACCGGTGGCGGCCGCCTTCCAGGCGCTCGAGCGTGCAACCGGCGTCGAGCTCGTGCTGCGCAACTTCGAGCTGCACAGCGCCTCGATTGGCGAGGACGCACAGGGCGAGGTTACCGTGACCGTTGAATACGACGGCAAGAGCTATCGCGGGCATGGCGCCAGCGTCGATATCGTGGAAGCCGGATGCCGGGCCTGCCTCGAAGTCATGAACCGCATCCTGCGGCGCCAGGACCGGGACGGGGTGGACGCAACCGCGGGTGACCCGACGCGCGCCACCATCTGATCACGAAGGCAACATCGGAAACGAAGCATTGAGCACTCCCCTGACCCTGTTCGAAAAGGTATGGGCGGATCACGTCGTCGTCGAAGAGACCGTGGACACGCCGGCCGTCCTGTACATCGATCTGCACATCATCCACGAAGTCACTACACCGCAGGCGTTTTCCGTCCTGCGCGAGAACAAGCTCCCGGTTCGTCGCCCGGACCTCACGCTGCCGACACTGGACCATTCCACGCCGACGACGCCTGTTAGCACGTTCAAGGACCTGCTCGTCGCGGGTGAAGGCGCCGCCAACCAGGTTCGACAAATGGAACGGAACTGCGAGGAGTTCGGACTCGATCTGCTCGGCTACGGCAGCGGCAAACGGGGAATCGTGCATGTTATCGGACCCGAGCTTGGGGCAACGCAGCCGGGCAAGACGATTGTCTGCGGCGACAGTCACTCCAGTACCCACGGCGCATTCGGTGCGCTTGCTTTCGGTATCGGGACGACGGAGGTCGGACATGTCCTGGCAACGCAGTGCCTGTTGCAACGCAAGCCAAAGACGTTTGCCGTGAACGTCGAGGGAGCGCTGCCTCCCGGCGTTACGGCCAAAGACCTGATTCTCGCGATTATCGGCAAGATCGGTGTCGACGGCGGCACCGGGCATGTCATCGAGTATCGCGGTGATGCGATACGGGCGCTCTCCATGGAAGAGCGCATGACGATTTGCAACATGTCGATTGAGGGTGGTGCCCGGGCAGGAATGATCGCCCCGGACGAAACGACGATTGAGTACTTGCGGGGACGACCGCGCGTCCCGCAGGGCGAAGCCTGGGACGCGGCGGTCGCCCGGTGGCGGACGCTGCGCACGGACGACGGCGCTGCCTTCGACAAATCCGTGACTATTGACGCCAGTGGGCTTGCGCCCATGGTCACGTTCGGCACGAACCCGGGGATGGTCATCGGCATCGATGAGCCGGTTCCCGAGAGCAACGATGCCAGCTTCCGCAAGGCACTGGATTACATGCAACTCGTGCCCGGCACACGGATGACGGAGGCCCCCGTCGATGTCGTGTTCGTCGGCAGCTGCACCAACGGGCGCCTGTCGGATATCGAGGCGGCGGCCCGCATTCTCGAAGGAAGACAGGTCGCCGACGGTGTGCGCATGCTGGTCGTGCCGGGTTCCGAGCAGGTCAAAGCGGATGCCGAATCGCGGGGACTCCACAGGATCATCCAGGCGGCGGGCGCCGAGTGGCGTGAAGCCGGCTGCTCGATGTGCATCGGCATGAATGGCGACATCGCCCAGCCCGGCCAGTTGAGTGTCAGTACAAGCAATCGAAATTTCGAAGGACGCCAGGGCGTCGGTGCGCGCACGGTACTGGCGAGCCCGGCCACGGCCGCCGCCTCGGCGATCGCCGGGTACGTAGCCGATCCGAGGAAGTACTTATGAAGCCCGTCAGAATCATCCGTTCGAAGACAGTGGTGCTGCCGAACAGGGACATCGATACCGACCAGATCATTGCCGCTCGTTTCCTCACCACAACCTCGAAGGAAGGCCTGGGTCAGAGCGCCTTTTATGACCTCCGTCACAACAAGGACGGCAGCGAGAAAGCCGATTTCGTTCTCAACAAGCCAGAGTCCAAAGGCTGCGGCATTCTCGTCGCGGGCAATAACTTCGGCTGCGGATCTTCTCGCGAGCACGCACCCTGGGCCCTGCTCGACTATGGCTTCGAAGCGGTCATTTCCACGGAAATCGCGGACATCTTTCGCAGTAATTCACTCAAGAACGGGCTCGTCGCCATCGTGGTCGATACGGCGACCCACAACTGGCTGCTCGACAACCCCGGCGCCGATGTGACCATCGACGTGGAGCGCACGACAATCGCATTACCGAATGGTCGCACTGTCGATTTCGAGATTGACGGCTTCGCACGCTATTGCCTCCTTGAGGGTATCGACCAACTGGGCTTCCTGAGAAACCAGCTGGACAACATCGAGCGTTTTGAGGAGACACGCACATGGAAGCCCTGATCACCCTGCTTCCCGGGGACGGTATTGGACCGGATGTCACCGACTGCGCCCGGAAAGTGCTCGACGCCGTGGCGCAGAAGTTCGACCACCGCTTTCAGTACAACGAGGCCCGGATTGGCGGCGCCGCGATCGATGCGACGGGTGATCCCCTGCCACCCGTGACCATCGAAAAATGCAAAGCCGCCGACGCCGTCTTTCTCGGCGCGGTAGGCGGTCCGAAATGGTCGGACCCGAACGCGAAGGTTCGACCTGAACAGGGTCTACTGAAGCTGCGTTCGACGCTCGGCGTCTACGCCAACATTCGCCCCGTCCGGATTTACCCGGAGCTCGCCGCCGCGTCGCCGATACGGGCAGAGATTCTCGAGGGTGTCGACATGCTCGTGATTCGCGAACTGACCGGCGGGATCTATTTCGGCAAGAAGACACGTACCGACACGACGGCAAGCGACGTGTGCGAGTACTCGGTCGGGGAAATCGAACGCATTGTCCGGGTTGCCGCCCGCCTCGCCGGCGAACGACGCGGCAAGCTGTGCTCGGTGGACAAGGCCAATGTCCTCGAGACGTCGCGGCTCTGGCGTGAGACCACCGATCGCGTGGTGGCGAGCGAGTTTCCCCAACTGGAACTCGAAACACTCCTGGTCGATGCCGCGGCCATGCACCTTATCAGTCGCCCGGCCGACTTTGACGTCATCGTGACCGAGAACATGTTTGGCGACATCCTGACAGACGAGGCCTCGATGCTGGCCGGCTCGCTCGGCATGCTGCCCTCCGCGTCGCTTGGCGACGGCTCAGCGGGGCTCTACGAGCCGATTCACGGCTCCGCACCGGATATTGCGGGTAAGGGAATTGCCAACCCCTGCGCGGCCATCGCGAGCGCTGCCATGCTGTTGCGCCACAGCCTCGGCCTGGACAGGGAAGCGACCGCCATCGAACACGCCATCGCCACCGCCATCACGGCCGGCGCGAGGACTGCAGACATTGTCGCAAAGGGCGAAGAACGCCTGACGACCAGTGAGATGACGGCGGAAATCATCCGTCACCTCGCCTGATCCCGGCAGACCGTCACAGCCGATTCGCGTCCTAGCAGGCAGCCGCCACAACCGGTGTCAGGGTCGTCGCGGTCCGCGCCGCTTCAAGCGCGCTCACGATATCTTCGACGAGGTCCTCGGCACCCTCCAGCCCGACCGAGAGGCGAATCAACGTGGCGGTCACACCGGCCGCCGCCTTGCGTTCCTCCGAGACCGGCGCATGTGTCATCGATGCGGGGTGGCACACCAGGCTCTCGACGCCGCCCAGGGACTCGGCCAGCGAAAAGTACTTGAGATTCTCCACGAACGCGCGCACCGCGGGTTCGCCACCGTCGATTTCGAAACTGACCATGCCACCGAAGCCGCGCTGTTGGCGCTTCGCGATGTCGTGCCCCGGGTGGGTCGGCAGGCCCGGGTAGTAGACGCCGGCGACGTTGTCCTGTTCGCAGAGGACGTTCGCGATAAGTGCGGCGCTCTCTTCGTGCTGACGAATTCGCGGATACAGCGTCCGGATGCCACGGAGCGTCATGAAACTGTCGAAGGGCGCTCCCGTAATACCGATGACATTCGCCCAGTAAGCGCACTCTTCGGCGAGTTCCGTTGTAGCCGCGACCAGCGCGCCACCGACGACATCGCTGTGGCCATTGATGTACTTGGTCGTGGAATGAATGACGAGGTCTGCGCCGAACTCGATCGGGTTCTGCAGTGCCGGGGACAGGAACGTGTTGTCGACGGCAAACAGGGCGCCACAATCTGTCGCAATCTCGCGGATGGCAGCCAGGTCGGAAATTCGTAACACGGGATTGGAGGGCGATTCGGTCAGGATGATCTTCGGCTGCAACGCCTTGCAGACGGCGCGCAGGGTGTCGAGCTCGGTCTGGTTGACGAACTCCACGTTGAACAGCCCTTTTTGAGATTGCTGGTCGAAGAGCCGGTAGGTACCGCCGTAACAGTCGTGCGGGGCAACGATCGTATCGCCGGGTCGCAGGAATTGCGTGAGCACCGTCAGCGCTCCCATGCCCGATGCCGTCACAACCGCGCCCGCACCACCCTCGAGCTCGGCAAGTGCCCCCGCGAGACCGTCGCGTGTCGGATTGCCGGAACGCGTGTAGTCGTATTGGCGAGGATTGCCCAGTCCGGCGAACGTGTAGTTCGACGACAGGTGCAACGGCGGCACGACCGCGCCATGCTGCGTATCGGATTCGATAGACGCACGGACTGCGCTGGTGGCTTTGCTTACTGAGGAAGTCATTGTCGGTCTCCGCTAATAGTTCCGTCGTTCTCATCGGAACCCTGCGCAGCCCGCAAGGGAGGGAATTTACTGCCCTGCACCGTCTCAGGTGTTGCAGTAACCCTCATCTTTCGATATCCGCTAAGGACATCGCAGGAGTTGGCACCTTTTCGGAATGGTTAGTTCCGCTGGTTGCCCCGGCGTCGTCGGGCCTATCCCTCGACCGGTCTCGATGAGTTTCAGCGAGTGTATGGGCGCCGGGTGATTCGAGTCAAGCCACTGGCGCAAGAAATTTGAATACGACTGAAACTAATTAAATCAAACCCTTGCATGGCATCGCGACATGTACTAATGTACTAACGCGTTAATACATTGGAACAGCGATGAAGCCCAACCGCAACGAAACCGAACGCCAGCAGGCACGCGCCGAAGACGCGCTTTTCAAGGCAATAATCAGTCTCGAGAACGTTGCCGAGTGCCGCCGTTTCTTCAAGGACCTCTGCACGCCGGCCGAGCTGCAGGCCCTCGTGGATCGCTGGCAGGTTGTTGAGTACCTGGAGCAAGGGCTTCCCTATCGCCGGATTCACGACCTGACGGGCGTGAGCGTCACCACTATCGGCCGCGTCGCTCGCTGCCTCAGCGACGGCTTCGGCGGCTATCGCACAGCCATCGACCGCATCCACCCCTCCCACTAAGGACAGCCTCATGGAACCCTCCGAGCAGCGCATCAAGATTGCGGTGCAAAAAACCGGTCGCCTGACCGATCACTCGATCGATCTGCTCGAGCGCTGTGGCCTGAAGATTACCAAGAGCAAGGACCAGCTGATCTGTTACGGCGAGAACATGCCGATCGATCTTCTGCTGGTCCGGGACGACGATATCCCCGGACTGGTGAGTGAGGATGTTTGCGATCTCGGTATCGTGGGCCTGAACGTGGTTGAGGAAAAACGCCTGAATCGCGAGGCAGACGGCCAGCCGGCACAGTGCAAGCGCGTCTTTCAGCTCGATTTCGGCCATTGCAGGTTATCGCTCGCCGGCCCTGAAGACACGCCTTACGATGGGCCGAAGTCGCTGGAAAACACACGTATAGCAACAAGTTATGTCGGACTTCTAAACCAATACCTGAAGTCAAACAACATCACAGCGGAGGCCGTTTACTTCTCCGGGGCCGTCGAAATCGCCCCGAAGCTGGGCCGTGCCGAGTACATCTGCGATCTCGTCTCAACGGGCAGCACACTTAAAGCCAATGGCCTGGTGGAGAAGGAAGTCCTGCTCGAAAGCGAGGCCGTGGTCATCCAGACCCAGCAGCCGCTTGGCGGGGAAAAGCAGGCCCTCGTGGACAAGATTCTGCAGCGCCTCGACGGCGTACTGCAGGTCCGCGAGAGCAAGTACATCATGCTGCATGCGCCCAAGTCAGCCCTGGCCGAGATCCGTGACCTCCTGCCGGGGTCCGAGGCGCCGACGGTGCTGGCGCTGGATGGCAGTGACGACAAGGTTGCCGTCCATGCCGTCTGTCGCGAGAACGTGTTCTGGGAGACGCTCGAGAATCTGAAAGCGGCCGGTGCAAGCTCACTTCTCGTGCTCCCCGTAGAAAAGATGCTGGCCTGATGCGTATACCCGTACATACGTGGTCGACACTGCCCGATGCGGAGCGCGCCGCCCTGCTGCGCCGCCCTGCGCTGGCCGATGATGAGACCGTACGCCGCGGCACGGCGGCCATCCTGGAAGCCGTTCGCGAAAATGGCGACGCCGCCCTGCGCGAGCTGACCCGCCGCTACGATGGCGCCGACATCGATGCGTTTCGCGTGACCCCGGAGGAGATTGCAGTCGCGGAGGCCAGCCTGACAGAGGCACAGCTGGCCGCAATCGACCTTGCGATTCGCAACGTGCGCAGCTTTCACGAAGCCCAGCTACCCGCTGCGACCCGGGTTGAGACCATGCCCGGCGTGCTTTGCGAGCGCGTCAGTCACCCGATCGACGCCGTGGGACTCTATGTACCCGCGGGCACGGCACCCTTGCCCTCGGCGGCCATCATGCTTGCCGTACCTGCCGCCATCGCGGGCTGCCCTGCGAGTGTCCTGTGCACGCCACCCCGGGCTGACGGGACCGCGGACCCCGCCGTGCTGGTCGCGGCCACACGGGCCGGTGTCAGCGATATCTTCAAGGCAGGTGGAGCGCAGGCCATCGCCGCCATGGCCTACGGAACCGAGAGCATCCCGAAAGTCTGCAAGATCTTCGGGCCCGGCAATGCCTGGGTAACCTGCGCGAAAACCCTGGTCAGCTCCGATCCGGCCGGTGCCGCAATCGATATGCCTGCCGGCCCCTCCGAGGTGCTGGTCATCGCTGACGACGGCGCGAGTGCCGAGTTTGTCGCGTCGGACCTGTTGTCGCAGGCCGAACACGGTCCGGACTCACAGGTCGTTCTCCTGACAACATCGGCCACGCTGGCCAAGGGCGTGGCCGCAGAAGTCCAGGCGCAGCTCTCGTGCCTCTCGCGCTCGGCTATTGCCGCCGCGGCACTTGAGCATTCCCGCATCTTTGTCGTTGACGCTATCGAGGATGCCGTGTCCATCAGCAACCAGTACGCTCCAGAACACCTGATCCTCCAGGTTGCCCAGCCGCGCGACCTGTTGCCGGGTATTCGCAATGCCGGCTCGATATTCCTGGGACAATGGACCCCTGAGTCCGTCGGCGATTATTGCAGCGGCACCAATCACGTGCTGCCAACGTATGGATTTGCCCGGACCTACAGCGGTCTCGGTGTCGATCAGTTCCTGCGGCAGATGACCGTGCAGGAGCTGACGCGCGCAGGCCTCAAGAATCTCGGCGATGCCGTGGTCACGCTCGCCGAACTTGAGGGCCTCGATGCGCACGCCGCCGCGGTCACCCGGCGCCTGGGAGCGGATTCGTGAGCATTACCCGGCTGGTCCGCCCCGAACTGCGGTCCCTGCATGCCTACGATGCCGCCGAGCAGGTCGACGACACGATTCGATTGAACGCCAACGAGTCGCCACGACGCAGTACGGTCGGCAACTTCAGGCGGCCGCTCAATCGCTACCCGGAGGTGCGTCCGCAGAACCTGCAGTCGGCGCTGGCCAGGCGCTTTGGCTGTGCGCCGGAGCAGTTGCTCGTGACCCGGGGATCGAGCGAAGCGATCGACCTCGTTATACGCACATTCTGCCGGGCCGGGACAGACAGCGTCCTCGTTACGTCCCCGTCGTTTTCCATGTACCGCCACTATGCCGAGATCCAGGGAGCGCAGCTGGTCGAGGTAGAAACCCTCGCCGCACAGGATTTCGCCATCGACGTCGACGCCATCCTGGCGGCATGCCGGGACACGACTCGCCTGATCTTCGTGTGCTCACCCAATAACCCGACAGGTACCGTCCTGCCGCGCGCCGAACTCGAGCGTTTGCTCACGGCGCGAGGCGCGGCCTCGGCAATCGTTGTAGACGAGGCCTACATTGAGTTCGGCGATACACCTTCTGTGACGGAGCTACTCGGACGCTACGACAACCTGCTTGTACTGCGGACGCTGTCCAAAGCGCTTGGTTTCGCCGGAGCGCGCTGCGGCGCGGTGGCCGGACCCGAAGACATCATCCGCATCCTGAACGCGGTGCAGGCGCCCTACGCGCTCGCCACGCCTGTCGTTGAATGCGTTGAAGATGCCCTGGGGCAAGACCAGCTCGAACTCGCGGAACAGGCGGTTCGGGAGACCATCGCCGAGCGCGAACGGCTCGCAGCGGCCCTGCTGCGCTACGACTTCGTGCACAAGATCTGGCCGAGCGCTGCGAATTTCCTGCTGGTCCGATTTGCCGATGCCGCCGCCGCCGTGCGCCACTGCCAGGCGCACAATGTGTTGCTCCGCCACTTCGGCGGAAGTCTCGAAGACTGCATACGCATCTCGATCGGCAGCCGCAGCGAGAACGACCAGTTGCTGGGCGCGCTCGACGCCCTAAGGGACAGGCCATGACTGACAAAGTCCTCTTCATCGACCGCGACGGTACCCTGATCGTCGAGCCTGAAGACTTCCAGGTCGACGCCCTCGACAAAGTACGGCTCGTGAAGGATGTGATTCCAGCGCTCATCGAGATCGCAAGACACGGCTATCGCTTTGTCATGGTGAGTAACCAGGATGGCCTGGGCACGGACGCTTTCCCGCAAGAGCAGTTCGATGCGCCCCACGAACTCACCATGAGCCTGTTCGAGTCACAGGGCATCGTATTTGACGAAGTTTTCATCTGCCCGCACCTGCCCGCCGACAATTGCGACTGCCGCAAACCGAGGACGGGCCTGCTAACCCGGTTCCTCGCGGCCAACAGCATCAACCTGGCAGCCTCGGCCGTCATCGGTGACCGGCAGACAGACATGGAACTCGCGGAACGGATCGGCGTACAGGGAATACTCACCAACTGCGCGGACGAAGGCGCACTGACGTGGCCCCAGATCGTCGAGCGACTCTGTTACTCCGACCGTACGGCCACGATTGAGCGCAACACGAACGAGACCCGCATTCGCGCAGCGGTGAATCTCGACACCTCGGCCAATGTCAGCATCCGCACCGGCATCGGCTTCTACGACCACATGCTGGAGCAAATCGCGAAGCACGGTGGCTTCAGCCTCAGCCTGACCGCCGACGGCGACCTCGACGTCGACGAACATCATACGGTGGAGGACACCGCCATCTGCCTGGGCACTGCGCTGCGCGAAGCGCTGGGCAACAAGTACGGGATCGGCCGCTACGGCTTCCTGTTACCCATGGACGAAAGTGAGGCCCAGGTCGCACTGGATATTTCCGGTCGCGCCGCATTCGCGTTCGACGGCAAGTTTCCCCGCGACAATGTTGGCGAGCTCTCGACGGAAATGGTCGAGCATTTTTTCCGCTCACTTGCCGAGACCCTGGGTGCGGCGCTGCACATCCGGGTCAGCGGCGAGAACACGCATCACATGGTCGAAGCGTGCTTCAAGGCCGTGGGCCGGGCGTTGCGGCAGGCCATCAGGCGTGACGGCACCGACCTCCCCTCAACCAAGGGAATACTGTGACGCGGCTGGCGATTATCGACAGCGGCGGAGCGAACATCACCTCGCTACTGAGCGCGTTCGAACGCCTTGGCGTCGCGGCCGATCTCACCACCGATGCGGATGTGATCGGCGCGGCCAGCCACGTACTGCTGCCCGGCGTTGGCGCGGCACGCGATGCGATGACCCGCCTCAATGACGCCAGGCTCGTGCCCGTCATCAAGGCGCTCACGCAGCCTGTCCTCGGCATCTGCCTGGGCATGCAATTGCTGTGTGAGCGCTCGGAGGAAGACAACGTCGAATGCCTCGGCATCATTCCGGGAACGGCCCGGAAATTGCCCGTCAGGGAGACCCACCCGGTCCCGAACATGGGCTGGTGCGCGACCGCGATATCCACGCCCCACCCGGTCGTCGCAGGCGTGGAAGATGGCGCGCATTTTTATTACGTACACAGTTATGCCCTCCCGGCATCCGCATACACGATTGCAACGGCCATGCACGCCGATCCGTTTGCCGCGATGATAGGCAAAGGAAATTTTGTCGCGGCCCAGTTCCATCCCGAGCGGTCGTCGCAAGCCGGCGCCCGCATCCTGTCCAATTTCCTGGAGTGGCAACCGTGAGAATCATTCCGGCCATCGATCTCAAGGACGGCAAGTGCGTACGCCTGTTCAAAGGCGACTTCGCGCAGACGACCGAATACTCGAGCGACCCGGCTGCGATCGGACGTCGCTTCTCATCCCTGGCTGTCGACGACCTGCACATCGTCGACCTGGACGGCGCGCGGTCGGGAACCCAGCGCAACGCGGAAATCGTTGCGGAGATAGCGCGAGAATCGGGGCTGTGTGTGCAGCTCGGGGGCGGTATCCGCGACCGCGGAAGTGTGGCCCACTGGCTCGCGCACGGCGTAACGCGTTGCGTGGTCGGGAGCGTCGCAATTAACGAACCGGGGCGCGTGAAAGAATGGATCGCCGAGTTTGGTGGCGATGCCGTTGTACTCGCGCTCGATGTGAAGATCGACGACGCTGGAACGCCCGTTCTCACAACGCATGGCTGGACCGAGGACAGCGGCGTATCGCTTTGGGATTGCCTCGATACGTTCAGCGATGCAGGCGCCATCCACGTCCTGTGCACCGACGTATCGCGCGATGGCGCCATGTCCGGCCCGAATTTCGAACTGTACGCAAAGATCCTGCAGCGTTATCACGCGCTGCAGTTGCAGGCGTCCGGTGGCGTCCGCAACATGGACGATCTCGAGATGCTGCGCGAAATTGGACTGCCAGCCGCAATCACCGGCCGAGCGCTGCTTGACGGTGAGATCACTGAAACGGAGATTGCAGCATTCCGGCAAAACGCATAATCCCCTGCCTGGACGTGCGTGACGGCGTGGTCGTCAAGGGCGTGCAGTTTCGTAATCATCGAGTTGTCGGTGACATTCTCGACCTCGCGGCGCGTTACCGCGACGAAGGTGCCGATGAACTCGTGTTTTACGATATTACGGCCAGTCCCGACGATCGCACGGTCGACAGGAGCTGGGTCAGCAGCGTCTCAAGGCTTCTCGATATTCCTTTTTGCGTAGCGGGAGGCATTCGCAGTATTGCGGATGCGGAAGACGTTCTTAGAAAAGGTGCGGACAAGATCTCTATCAATACCCCGGCGCTTGCGGACCCGGATCTGATCACTCGGCTTGCCAAGCGGTTCGGCACGCAGTGCGTTGTGGTGGGCATCGACAGTCGCGCCGAGGATGCCGACTGGTTCGTCTACCAGTACACCGGCAGTCCGGACAGAACGAGCGCGGCGCAACGCAGGACACTCGACTGGGTCCGGGAGGTACAGGAGCGTGGCGCGGGAGAAATCGTGCTCAACTGCATGAACCAGGACGGCGTACGCTCGGGTTACGATTGCGCGCAACTTGCGGCCGTTCGCGAGGTTTGCGACGTGCCGCTGATCGCGTCCGGAGGGGCCGGCGCGCGCGAGCATTTTCTGCGTGTTTTCGCGGACGCGCGTGTCGATGGCGCCCTTGCCGCCAGTGTGTTCCACAGCGCCGAGATCCCGATACCCGAACTCAAGAATTACCTGGTACAGAACCGGGTGGACATCAGACTCTAAGGACAAGAATGTGAGTAAACCTGACATTGCCTTCATCGCCGAACTCGAAGAGATTGTTGCGGCCCGACTCGCCGCCGGTGGAGACGAGAGCTATACCGCGAGACTTGCCGCCGCGGGGACGAAGCGCATCGCCCAGAAGGTCGGGGAAGAAGGTGTCGAGCTTGCGCTTGCGGCGACGGCCGGGTCACAGCAGGAGACGATCGATGAGGCGGCCGATCTCGTGTACCACCTGGTCGTCCTGCTCGCTGAACGCGGCCTGAGCCTTGAAGACGTGGCGACCCGGCTCAAGACCCGTCATGCGGGCTGAATACTGTCGAAAACTACGTATTGCCGACGGCCCCGTATCGATCGATAGTCGTACCAGGCTGAAAATCCCGAGGAATTCCTGATGAGCTCATTCCACTGGTTACGCGCATTCCTGATCCTGCTGGCAACCTGCGCTGTCATTATTATCTTCTCCGCGCCTGCGATCGCGGAAGGCCATGGCAAACACGGCAAGCACCAATGTCCGGAGTACGCCGACATCGACGCCAACGCTGACAACGCGGTCACGGCCGAGGAGTTCTACCAGTTTCGTGCAAAACGCATGTCAGAACGCGCGGCTGAAGGCCGCAAGATGAAGAACGCGAAGAATGCCCCGTCGTTCGAAGACCTGGATCTTGACGGCGACGGCAATCTGTCGGCCGCTGAGTTCGCCGAGCACCACGCCGAATGCCCGATGATGAAGAAGCAAAAAGCGGCCGCTGCGGAAGACGAATAATCGCGCCCTAGGCAGCGCTCTTCTCGAGTGCCCGCTGGTTGGCCGGTCGGGCCAGGCACCGATCGGCATAGGCGCCAAGATTCCTGGTGTCCGGCAGCATGTTGAACAGGCGCAGGAATATCGCGCTTGAGCCAAGCATGACATCGGCCGCGGTGAACTGCTCGCCCAGAATCCAGTCTCTGTCCTCGAGGGCCTCATCCCAGGTGCTGATCATGAGCTCGAAATCGCCCCAGCCGTTGCGGAAGCGATTCGACTCGATCTTGTTGAATTTTTCGGACATTGCCGGTTCGACAACAGCGGGCGTGTAAATCGTCCAGTAAAGAAACCGGCCGCGCTGCGGATCGTCATGCAATGGCGCAAGGGAACCGGCACAGTAGCGATCGGCGAGGTAAATACAGATCGCCGCGGACTCGGACATCGCGACGTCGCCGTCGACGATGGCCGGCACTTTTCCCATCGGGCTGGCCGACAGGAATTCGGCACTGTCGGTGCGATCCGGGCTCGAGATGTCAATGCGCTCCATCTCGTAGTCGACACCGGTTTCTTCAAGCATCCAGATCGCGCGTTGCGCGCGCGTCTGCGGGGCCCAGAACAGCTTCATATAACGATCTCCTTTGCGACCTCGCGCATGTTGTAGTTCGAGCTCATGACGTGACCGTATGCACCTGCATTGGCGATCAGGATAACATCGCCTTCTTCGCTGGGCGGTAACAGGCGATCACTGCCAAGTCGATCACCGGTCTCGCAGATCGGCCCGACAACGGTGACCGTCTCGCTCGGTACCTCATCGGCCCTCGTCAGGTTCACTATCTCGTGGTAGGCGCCGTACAACGCCGGGCGAATCAGGGAGTTCATGCCGGTCCCGACACCGATGTAGCGTTTTTCGCCTTTACCTTTGGTTTGTGTGATTCGGGTAAGGAGCACGCCCGCGCGCGCAACGATGTAGCGGCCCGGCTCCAGCCAGAGACGATATTGAGGATACTTGTCCTTGATCTCGGCCAGGGTCGCATCGACTGTCGCGAGGTCGATCGGTTTGTCGCCGGGTTTCTCCGGGACTCCAAGTCCACCGCCCAGATCAATCGTCCTGACCGCGGGAAACTGCTCCGCAACCTGCACAAGCTCTCCGGCCACCGCGCGCCAGTTGTGTGGATCGAGAATCCCGCTACCACTGTGTGCGTGAATGCCAATCACTTCGGCTCCCGCCGCTTCGACCAGTCGTTTGAGTTCGGCGACCTCGAAGCGCGGCACGCCGAACTTGGAATGCACGCCCGCCGTCTTCACATGCTCATGATGACCGCGGCCCTGCCCGGGATCGATGCGCACGAACAACTGCCGACCTTTGAAAAGCTCCGGCCAGGCCTGCAATGGAAACAGGTTATCGAGCGTGACCTGGAGACCCTGCTCCAGTCCCCAGGCATACTCCTCGCGCGGTGCAAAATTGGGCGTAAACAGGATGCGTCCGCGATCGAGATCAGGAATAGTCTTCTCGAGCCAGGCAACCTCTCCTGGCGATACACACTCGAAATCGACACCGCTGGAATAGATTGCCTTGAGGAGGTCCGCGTTGACATTGGCTTTCATCGCGTAGAGAACGCGATCGACGTTCTGCAGACCGGTCAGGCTGGTAGCCGCCGCGATGACGCTGTCTCGATCGTAGACGTAAGCATTCGCCTCCGTCTCACTCAATGCCAGCAGCTGGTCGCGTTTCCGCATCCACCACGTATCGGCCGCATGCGCCACCGGTATCTCGCCCGCAAAAAGACGTTCCCAGCTCGCTCCGAAAACCTGTGCCGCCCCGGTCCTGGAAATGATCGATGCATGCAACTTGCTCACGAGGCGCGGACCCTGCTCCCTGTCGACCACGAAGCTCAGGTTAAGGTCGTTCGCCGCCTGTGACACCAGGTGGATACGCTCTTCTTCGAAGACCTGCAGCGCCGGCGCCAGCCGCGGCATGATCGTCCGGATCTTGCGGCCCACGAGGCTCACGGCCGTACAGTCCGGGATGATGCTGACCCGACAAAGCTCCTCCAGGTCGTGCACCAGCGACTTTTCCACGTCGAGCGGGAGCATGCCGTCACTCGTATCGACCGATACGGTTACATTGGTTTCCGACGTCGATACCAGGTCGACCGATACACCGTTGTCGGCGAATGCGGTAAAGGCCCTCGCAAGAAAACCCACCTCCTGCCACATGCCAACGGTGGTCATGGAAACCAGCGTCAGCCCGTTGCGAATACAAATGCCCTTGACCTGTGGCTCGACTTCCACGGTCACGGACGAGATCACGGTACCGCCGATCTCGGGATTCGCGGTGCTCCGTACAAAGATCGGAAAGCCGGTATCGCGTGCTGGCGAGATGCATCGCGGGTGCAATACCGAGCTCCCGGCAGAAGCCAGTTCCTGGGCCTCGTCGTAGTGCAGACCGATCAACAAGCGTGCCGAGGGTACGACGCGCGGGTCCGCGGTAAACAGGCCCGGCACATCGCTCCAGATTTCCAGGCGTCGTGCCGCGAGCTTGCCGGCGATATAGGCCGCCGAAATATCCGAGCCACCGCGCCCTAGCAATACCGTCTCGCCCGATGCGTTTCTTGCGATGAAGCCCTGGGTAAGCACAACTCCGCTCTCGGCTTCGAGTTTCTGGGCCAGTTCATCATCGCGGCTGTAGTCACAAGTCGCTGACAGGTAGCTGTTCGCCGGGTTGCGCCCCGGGCGAGACCGGCTCGTCAGCAGGTCGCGGGCATCCAGCCACCGAACCGGCACGGCCTGCTTCGCCAGGTAGGCCGCACCCAGGAGGGTTGCCATGATTTCGCCGAGCGCCATCACCCGAACGCGAACGCGAAAACTCACTTCCTTGACGAGCCGCACGCCCGCCACCAACTGCTCGAGTTCGTGCAGTTGCTCGCCGAGGATCGTCTCGCCATCGAGGCCCAGGCTGGATGCAAGCGCGAGATGCTGTTGTCGAACCTGTGCCAGGGTGTCGGCCGGTCTGCCGGCCACGGCGGCAGCCAGGGTTTGCTCCAGCGCATCGGACACGCCACCCAGGGCGGAGTGCACGATAACAGGACGCAGTCCCGCTTCGAGTCGGGCCCGAACGAGCCGCGCGATAGTCTCCCAGTTCTGCACCGTCGAGACGCTGGTGCCACCGAACTTCATGACCACCCAGGGCGACCCTGCGACATCGTCGGGTGCTCCAAGCCTGGCGCTGTCTTCGAATTCGGCTTCTCTAACGATTTCGCTCATTCAGATCCTCTGGGGATATGGCAAAAAAAAACCCGCGAGGAGATTCCCGGCGGGTCTGCTGACAATGTCCGAACTTTATTACTAGCCGGTACAGTTGCCATTCGCACCCACGCGCCTCTGGCGCGCCATGTGTTTTAAGTGTTTTTCCATACCGAACGAGTCGGTAAGCTGGCACTTCGCGTGGGTGTGGGAAGAATGCATCGTCGCAGTAAAACGGACCTTGGGGCTCAGGTCAAGTACGACGCGCGATTCCGGAGGGTCAGATTTCGTCGTCCCGGATCATTACTGCAATATTGGGCGAGAGGTTGGCCGGCCTGGACTCCAGGTCGACCGCCAGTTTGACCACAAACGCCTCGTCGCCCTCGGCGACAGAATCCTGCACGAGCGGAATCAGTAACCGGGCAGATCGCTGGCCCGGGCCGAACGATATTGAGTAGGTTCCCGGTGCGAAATAGTCCTCACCCTCGGTCGCGGTGATGTCTTCGACGGTATAGCCAACGACCACCGATGAGTTGTCCGGGTTGAGACGAATGATATCGATCTGTACGGCGGGATCCGCCTCGCTGACGGATACCTGGCTGCTGGTGAAGGCGATCGTGTTGTCCGGTAATCGTCCTTCGAAGGCTCGCCGGTCGTCGTCCTCCAGTATCACGTTGACGATCGCCAGCTCGGACGAGGCCGTGTCCGCAAGACGCAGGCGCAAGGTCGACTGCTGGTCCGCCTCCTGGCGCGAATCCGACGCGGTCGTCAGGGTAATGCGGGCGCGTTCCTGGCCCCTGGGAAAGACCAGCAAGCCGCCATTCGAAAACGCGTACTGGCCGGAACTCCATGGGGAGCGACTTCCGCTAAAGCCCACCTCTTCCAGCCGCAGTGTCAGCGGTGCGCTGAGGTCTCCCTCGCGTACGAAGTCGATCAGTACGGGATCGCCGTCCTCCCGCAGCAAAACACGGGTAGGCTCGGCCGCCGAGCGGTCCAGCGCGAATCCAACGATCGCTGTCGGCGGCGGGAGTTTGGAGAAGTCGATGAGGTTCGGGTCCGGCCTGACTGGCGCGGGCTCTTCCTCGGCTTCGGTAAGCATCTCCTCCACCTCGACTTCCAAGGCATCCGGTGCCGGCTCCTCGACCACGGTCGGCGCGATCTCCAGCTCCGGCTCGGCCTCGACGTCCTCAATAATCAATGCTGCTTCAGGGTCGGGGCCCTCGATATCGATAATCTCGCTACTACCCTGCAACTGCGCAAGCCAGGGATCGAGGTAACCCATCTGCTGTGCACCGATGCCCACGAGCCCGAGCGCAACGACAAGAACGGCTATCCACTTGCCGGGCGACCCACCATCATCCACAACGAAACGCTCCGGCACTTCGACGTTGATGGTCTTCTCATTCGTGCCCGCGGCGCAGTTATCGAGTGCGTCGAGGAACTCCCTGACGGAGGCGAAGCGGGCGACGCGCGAGTAGGCCAGCGCCTTCTTGATGACCTTCCATTGCTGATCATTAACGCCCTGCGGTTTCTGCGGTGTCATCCCTTCCTGGGATGCCTCTGCCGCATTGCGGGGACCGAATACGCGGAATCCCGCGACCAGCCGATACAGCAGGCACGCCAGTGAGAACACGTCATCGGACGCAACCGGCTCCTCACCACCGAGTACCTGCATGCTCGAGTAGGCCGGTGTCAGCGCGCCCAGTACGCCGGGATCGAAGTCGTTGTCGAGCTGCCGTTGACGAACGCGCGCCACGCCGAAGTCGAACAGTTTCGCATCGCCATTCGGCATGATCATGACGTTGCCTGGCTTGATGTCGGCATGCACGATGCCACAACGATGCGCGTAGTCGAGCGCATCGCCGACTTGCCGGACGATGCGGAATGCGGCGCTTGCGTCAATACTTCGGGCGTCCGCCGAATCCAGGATATCAGCGAGCGTGCGGCCGTCGAGCCACTCCAGGATAAGGAAATAGAGGTCGTCGTCGCGATCGAGATCGATGAACCGCACAATATTCGGATGTAGCAGGCAGCGCGTTTTTGCTGCCTCCTGTTGCAGAGCTCGCAGGGCGTCTCCGTCCTGGGCAAGCTGCGGGGAGAGAACCTTGATGGCGACGCTGGTTTGCTCCGCGCCCGCCTCCGCGAGCCGCCGATCGAGTGCCTTGTACACCGTGCCCATGCTGCCGCCCGAGACCTCCGCCTGTAGCAGGAATCGGTCCCGCAGTACCGAGCCCACCTGGACCCGCGTCGTCGTCTTTTTGAACGGCATTGCTTCCGCCGGGATTACCGTCGTCGTGCCGAAATCGTCTTCGTCACTGGCGGTCGCCGGCGTTTCTTTTCCGGCCTGCGGTACCGGCGCGGTGGCAATATCGGACTCCCTGTCCTCGTCAGGTATCGCCGGGTCCGATGCGCCGGCGGGTTGTTCTTCTGTTACATAGCGATCGAGCATCGACTTGACGAGCTGAAACGTCTCCTTGCGCAACGCACCGGACTCGTAGTGCTCCTGCAGGACACTCCTGATCGTCGCCTCGCTGCTGTCATTGGACGCCAGCAATCTGCCGATCCCCTGCTGGATATCGGCAAGCATGTCGACGTCGTCGGACGTCGCCTCCAGCCTGTCATCGAAGTTCGATAGCTGGTCGGCGAACCTGTCACGGATTTTGTCAGTCTCGGCACTCATATTCACCAACGATTTTACCGGCATTATCAAGCCTGGATCCGGAACTGGTCGTCAAATTACCTTGCCCGGATTGAGGATATTCGCGGGATCCAGCGTTTTTTTGAGCTGTCGCATCAAATCAAGCTCCGGCCCGGCCCGATACTCGGCCAGCCATGCCCGCTTTGACTGCCCGACACCGTGCTCAGCGCTGAAGCTGCCGCCAAGCTCCCGTACGAGGTCATAGATACGGCGGGTGACCCGATCGCCCTCTGCGGCCCAGGCCTCGTCACTAAGGTCCCGAGGCAGAACGACGTTGTAGTGCAAATTGCCATCACCGACATGACCGAACGCAACCAGTTTCGCCTCTGGATGAGAGGATGCCAGTATTTCATCGCCGCGTGCGAGAAACGCCTGCATTGCCGATAACGGCACCGAGATATCGTGCTTGAGCGATTTGCCATCGTGTCGTTCGGCTTCCGCAATCGAATGCCGCAGGCGCCAGAGATCCGCGGCTTCTTTTTCGTTCTTGGCGATAACCGCGTCAAGCAACATGTCGCGCTCGGCGGCATCGGCCAGAACATTCTCGAGTAATTCAGGATGACCCCCTGTCGCCGTTTCCAGCAGGATGTACCACGGGTACTCGTCGTCGAAAGGCAGCCGCGCATCGGGAACGTACCTGGTGACGAGGCCAAACACCCTCTGCGAAACCAGCTCAAAGGACTCCACGCGATCATCGAGCGCCGCCTTCACGACGCCCAGCAGCTCGACGGCAGCGCCCGCGCTTTCAATGCCGATCAGCGCTGTCGAGAGCTCACCCGGATCCGGGTACAGCCTGAGTGAAGCCGCGGTAACAATACCGAGCGTCCCTTCACTGCCGATGAAGAGCTGCTTGAGGTCGTAACCGGCCGTGTCCTTGCGCAAGGATCGCAGGCCGTCGAGCACCGTACCGTCGGCCAGGACCACTTCGAGCCCGAGCACGAGTGCGCGCGCAGTGCCGTATCGACCGACATTCATGCCACCGGCATTCGTCGCGATCGTGCCGCCAACCTGGCAGGTGCCTTCGGCACCCAGGCTTAGCGGCAGATAGCGTCCCGCCTGCCTGGCGGCATCCTGGGCATGCGCCAGGATGCAACCCGCCTCGACTTCCATCGAGAAGTTCCGGGCGTCGACCTTGCGTACCCGGTTCATGCGGCTTAACGACAGCACGACCTGTTGCCCTGTATCGTCCGGAACCGCGCCACCGCACATGCTGGTGTTGCCACCCTGCGGGACAATTCCCACGCCGTGCTCCGCACACGCCTTGACGATCGCGGCAACGGCTGCCGTCGAACGAGGTTTCAGCAGGACCAGCGTGCGGCCGGTGTAGACGCCTCGCCACTCGGTCAAATGCGGTTCCAGTTCGACCGGATCGGTGGACCATCCACCGGGACCTGCGATCTCCTTTAGCCGTTCAAGCAATTGCGTCATCGAATATGGCCTGTTGCTCAAACGTTTCCCAGTCGATGTTGCTGCCACACATCACGAGTACGACGCGCCTGCCCCGCAATGTCTCTCGCAGGGGCCAGAGAAGGGCCGCGGTGCTCGCCGCGCAGGCGGGCTCGACGGCCAGCTTCATGCTGCGAAACAGGAAGCCCATGGTGCGACGCAGCTGTTCGTCGTCCACCAGCACCAGTTCATCGACATGCGCTTGTGTGAGGGCGAACGAGTACGGCATGGCGAACGGCGCGCCGAGGCTGTCGGCAATCGTGTCGACCTTGTCGATAGCCTCGGGTTGGCCGGCTGCACGGCTGCGATGCATCGAGTCCGCCCCAACGGGCTCGACGCCGAAAATGCTGCAATCAGGCCGGAGCTGTTTGACGGCATTTGACACTCCGCCTATCAGACCGCCACCGCCGATCGGCACAACGAGCGCGTCGAAATCAGGAACCTGCTCGCAAATCTCGGCGCCGATCGTTCCGGTACCCAATGCGATGGTCGGCCCCTCGAAAGGATGCACGAAGTAGCGGCCCTCCTCCGCCTGGATGCGCTCCGCCTCTGCAAACGCCGCGTGTGCGTCGTCCACGAGTACAACTTCGCCACCGAACGCGCGACAACTCTGAATCCTGGACGGGTTGGCGGACCCGATCATCACGACCTTGGCTGTCGTGCCAACAATCCTGGCGGCAAATGCCGTGGCGATCGCATGATTGCCCGCGCTGACGGCCGTGACACCAGACCGAAGTTGCCGGTCCGACAGGCTGTGCAGGGTCGCCAGGGCGCCGCGTGCTTTGAAGGTTCCGGTGCACTGCAGAAATTCCAGTTTCGCGTAGACCTCGGTCCCGCCCCCCAGCAAGGCCTCGATAGCTGCGCAACGAAGCACGGGCGTGACTACGGTCTCGTCCGTAAGTCGTTCACGCAAAGCGTAAATTTCTTTGATGTGCGGGCCTTTCGGTGCCATATGTTATGTAAACTACCACAGCGTTATTCAAACACTTGCGCTGCTCAAAAGAGTTCATTACGTTGGTACGAGCGAACTGTGGCAGAGAATCCACTATCGCGAAAGTCGTTGTGGGGAATCGAATGGAATTAGACGATCTGTCGAGATCCGGGATTCGGCGAATAACCGATTATTCACCGTACCTGGATCAATTGGCCGGACTGGCTCAGTCCATGGGCCTGCGGCAGCGTAGTAACCTGTCACACCTCGAAACGGCGCTCCGCAGTCACTGGTCGCTCGGCCAAAACAGCATCCTGAGCTGGACACCCCTCGACCAGGGCGTACTGATCCTCGTCGTACCGCACTATGCGATTGCGGAATACACGAGCCCACGGGCAGACAACAGCCCTCCCCGGGTGTCTCCGCATTTCATCACGGAACTCATCTCCGGAGAGCGGCAACTGACCATCACGCAAATGCAGAAGGTCTCCCGGCTGCTCGATATCGAGCCGATAAACATCCGGCTGCGCGAGCCCCTGGTGGGTAACAAGATCGAAACCCAGATCATCGAGGGAATGATCCGGAAATTCGGCATCAACTATGTACCGAGCCGTGCCGTAACGCTGTTCGATATCGTCGGCTTCAGCCTGTTGACGCCGTTCGAGCAGATGACCCAGTTGAACAGTCTCGCGTATTCCCTGAATTCAGCGCACGCGAAAATGCTCGAGCAGGACGTCAACATCGACTTTGCACGCTCGTCGAGCGGCGACGGGTTCTACATCTGGAATCGCGACCAGGGCCTCGAGGCCAGCGTCAATCTCTATCATTTCATGCATATCGTCCTCGCGGACAACGCGATCGCACGCAGCAAGTCCGCGACCAAGGCAGTGCCGCGCCTCCGCGCCTGTTTTCACGTGGGCAGTTGTTACGAATTCCACCAGGCAGAGGGCCTGAACCCGACGACACATGACTTTATTGTCGGTGACGTGACGATCGAACTGGCCCGCATGATTGACGCCGCGCTACCCGGGCAGATCCTTGTCGGCGACTTCATGACGAGCATCGCATCGCATACCGACACCGGGACGCTCAAGGTGGACCCGAACGTTGACGCCGTGACCTTCCTTGAACGCGCCCAGGGCAACCTGTCGCAGCTCAGCGGCATGGACCTCTCGGGCGAGCGCGTAACCGCAATCAAGTGTTACCTGACCGGTGAACATATCGGCGGCGGACAGTTCAATATCCGGCGCCTTACCATCAAGGACAAGCACGGCCTGTCACGCGTCGCGTTCAACGCGAAGGTGAATATCTACCGCGAATCCGCCCAACCTATCTTGCTGGGCATCCAGGACCGCAAGCTGCCAATGGCCGCACCGGTCTGAACGGAGTCGATCGCATGCAAAGAACCTTCCGGGACTGGGGCGGAAACCTGGTCGCCTTTGCCATCGTAATCCTCCTGAATGTCCTCTCGAATGCGCTGCCGATCAACGGCCAGACCATGCCGGAGATCTCGGCCAAGTATCCGTCGCTGTTTACGCCCGCAGGCTTTACGTTCTCGATATGGGGCGTCATCTACCTCGCACTGCTTGCGTTCGTCGTCTGGCAGGCGTTGCCGGCACAGCGCACGAACGCAAAAATAGCCCGCCTGTCGACCTTGTTCCAGGTCAATTGCCTGATGAATGCCACCTGGATTGTTGTCTGGCACTACGATCTGCTCGCGCTCTCCCTGGTCGTGATGCTCGCCATCCTCGTGACCCTGGCTCTCATCTACCGCGGTCTGCTCGATGAAATCGCCGATGCGCCATTTGCCGAACACCTGGTCCTCTATCTTCCGTTCAGCCTCTACACCAGCTGGATATGCGTCGCGACCATCGCGAACGCCAGTGCCCTGCAGACCGGCAACGGTTGGGACGACATCTGGCTTACCACCATCCAGTGGGCCCTCCTCAAGCTCGCCGTCGCCGGTGCCATAGGGGCCCATGTGGTCCTCAGGTATCGCGACCCGGTATTCGCATCGGTCGTCGTGTGGGCGGCCTACGGTATCTCCGTAAAGCAGTCCGCAATACTGCCAGTTTCGGGAGCGGCGTCGATGCTGGCATTATTGATGGCAATCCTGGTTGCGATGGAGTTTGCGGCCAGGGCGTCCGAAACAATCAAGAAGAGGAACTGACATGGCGAACGAGGGATACCACGAGCCAGTGGAAGAGCTCAGTGATGAAACGCGCGACATGCACCGTGCCATCATTTCACTGATGGAAGAACTGGAGGCGGTCGACTGGTACAACCAGCGCGTCGATGCCTGCAGGAATGACGAACTTCGTGCCATCCTTGCGCACAACCGCGACGAGGAAAAAGAGCACGCGGCCATGGTGCTGGAATGGATTCGCCGACAGGACCCGACCTTCGACAAGGAGCTGAAGGATTTCTTGTTTACCGAGAAGGCTATTGCCCACGAGTAGATCGGAGGCAATCGCGAAAAAACAAAGGCCGCTCACTGGAAGTGAGAGCGGCCTCTTTTTCGTTAATTGGTCGGGGCGAGAAGATTCGAACTTCCGACCCCCACAACCCCATTGTGGTGCGCTACCAGGCTGCGCTACGCCCCGACCGTGGTCTGCAACAATAACAGACGGCGGCAATGATACTTGCCACTGCTACAGGATGGAAGAAGTGATTTTTAGCGGCGCAGAATCTTAAGAACTTGTTCAAGTTCCATGCGTATCTGCTTGATTATCTGCTGACTTTGCGTCACATCCGACTTGGCATCGTCGCCGGTCAGGCGCTGCCGGGCACCACCGATCGTGAAACCCTCGTCATAGAGGAGACTCCTGATCTGGCGAATGATCAGAACGTCCTGACGCTGATAGTAACGGCGGTTGCCCCGACGCTTTACAGGTTTCAGTTGCGGGAACTCCTGCTCCCAATACCTGAGTACGTGCGGCTTGACCGCACAAAGATCACTCACTTCGCCGATGGTGAAGTAGCGCTTCCCAGGAATTGGAGGTAGTTCGTCGTTATTCCCCGGTTCCAGCATATGCTTCCACTCGGGCCTTTAGTTTTTGTCCTGGTCGAAATGTCACAACGCGACGTGCGCTGATCGGAATCTCTTCCCCCGTTTTCGGGTTTCTTCCTGGACGTTCTTTTTTATCCCGAAGATCAAAATTCCCGAACCCGGAAAGTTTGACTTGCTCCCCAACTGCGAGTGATGCACGCAGCTCCTCAAAATACATATCGACCAACTCGCGAGCTTCTCTTTTGTTGAGACCCAGCTCATTGAACAACGACTCGGCCATGTCTGCTTTGGTCAGTGCCATCGGGAATCAGTCTCTTAAATACGCAGCGAATTTGTCTTCTAGTTTGGCGATCGCGGCAGCCATTGCGGTGTCCGCATCATCGTCAGTAAGGGTGCGGGATGTTTCCTGCAAAATCAAGCCTATTGCGATGCTTTTTCGCCCTGCTTCTATTTTATCACCCCGGTAAATGTCAAATATCCTGACATCCCGAATCAGATCCGGAGCGGCCTCGGCAACTGCGTCGACCAGTTCGGCAGCCGTGACTTTCTCATCGACCACAACGGCGATATCGCGCCGGATTGCCGGGAACCTGGAAATGACATCGGCTGACGGTGCCGAAGACGCGAGTGCCTTTTCGACGTCGAGTTCGAACACGTAGGCCGCTTTCTTCAGGTCATAGTCCTTCGCAAGGCGCGGATGCAACTTGCCGACCAAACCGATGACCTCGTCGCCGCGGCGAATCTCGGCGGCCTGCCCGGGCTGTAGCGCCGGATGTTCAGTTGCCACGAAATGCACTTCGGACATGGCGCCTGTGAGCGCGAGTACGGCTTCGACATCCGACTTCACGTCAAAGAAATCGACGTTTTCCGGTTTGGCGCCCCATTGCTCCGGCACGACCGGTCCGGCGACAAGCCCGGCAAGGCGGACGACCTCTTCATGCGCGTCCAGCGTACCGTGGTAGGAACGACTCGCTTCAAACAAGCGTACACGATCCTGCTGTCGAGCCATGTTGGTGGATGCAGCGGCCACCAGGCCCGGCCACAGTGAGGCCCTCATGACCGAGAGTTCCGACGAGATCGGATTGCTCAGCACGAGCGCCGAATCGCGGCCTGTAAATTTTGCGTTCGCTTCGGGATCGATAAAGCTGTAAGTCACGATTTCCTGGTAGTCCCGCCCGATCAGGGTCGCGGCCGCACGTTCGGTGTCGATCCGCGACTCGGTTACGGTCTCCAGCGGCGATTGCGCCGCCAGGGTCGTCTCGGGAATCGAATCGTAGCCATGGATTCGCGCAACCTCCTCGATCAGGTCGACCTCGTATTCGATATCGAAGCGATGACTCGGCGCGGTAACGCTCCATCCATCGGCCGTCGGCGCGACCTCAAGCTGCAGGCTTTCGAGGATCTGCGTAACTTCGGCCGCATCGATTTCAAGACCCAGCAAATGCGCCAGTCGGCTCCTGCGCAGGACGATCGTTGCGCGCTTTGGCAGATGCTCTTGCGAGGAATCGACGACCAGTGGGCCCGCATCGCCGCCCGCGATTTCCAGCAGCAATTGCGTGGCCCGCTCAACGGCGCGACCCTGCCCGTCCGGATCGACGCCGCGCTCGAAGCGCAACGACGCATCGGTGTGCATGCCGTAATTGCGCGCCTTGCCGGCCATGAAGTCCTGCGGCCAGAAAGCGGCTTCGAAGAACACGTCGGTCGTCGTGTCCGATACAGCCGTGCTGAGCCCGCCCATGATCCCGGCGATGCCGATCGGGCCGCTGTCATCCGTGATGATCAGCGTGTCGTCGCGCAGCTCCATTTCTTTGTCGTCCAGCAGCGTTACTTTCTCGCCCGTTTTGGCAAGACGCGGCCGGATCGGACCCGTCAGGAGCGCCGCATCGTACGCGTGCAGCGGCTGCCCAAGTTCCAGCATGACGTAATTGGTGATATCGACCACTGGCGAAATGCCTCGCAAGCCGGCCCGGCGCAGGCGCTCGACCATCCAGAGGGGCGACTTCGCCGCTGGGTCGATACCGCGGATGACCCGACCGGCAAATCGCGGGCATCCCGCAGGCTCGACAAGTTCGACGGGATGGGTGTCTTCAATCGTGGCTGCCACCGGAGCGACACCGGGGTTCTTGAGCGCAGCGCCCGTCAATGCGGCTACATCCCGGGCGATACCCAGGATGCTGAAACAGTCGCCGCGATTCGGCGTCAGGTCGAGATCGATGATCGCATCGGGCAACGCGAGCAGATCGACAAGTGGCCTGCCAACCTCGGCATCGGCGGGCAGCTCCATGATTCCGTCGGACTCGTCGCCAAGTCCCAGCTCGACCGCCGAGCACAGCATGCCATTCGATACCACACCGCGGATTTTCGCTTTGCGGAGCTTCAAGCCATTGGGCAAGGTAACGCCCGGCTTCGCCAGCGGGGTCTTCAGCCCCTGACGAACGTTCGGCGCTCCGCAGACTATGTCGATGAGCTCATCGCCACCGTCCGTCACCTTGCAGACACTCAGCTTGTCCGCGTCCGGGTGCTTGCCGCATTCGACGACCTCGGCAACGACAACGTCGGCGATGCCGGCACCCTCATAGTCAATGGCATCGACTTCGTGCCCGAGCATGGTCAGCTGATGACCGAGTTCTTCAGTCGTCAGCTCGGGACTGACCCACTCACGTAACCAGGATTCTGCAATCTTCATCGCGCCTACCTGAACTGCTGCAGGAATCGAAGGTCGTTCTCAAAGAACGTACGCAGGTCCGTCACGCCGTAGCGCAACATCGCGAGGCGCTCGATCCCGATACCGAACGCGTAGCCGGTGTATTTCTCCGGGTCCACGCCGGCCGCCTCGAGGACGTTGGGGTGCACCATGCCGCAGCCGAGGATTTCGAGCCATTTCCCTTCGCCCCAGGACACGTCGACCTCAGCCGACGGCTCCGTGAACGGGAAATAGCTGGGCCGGAAGCGGAGTTCGGCCTTGCGCTCGAAAAACGCTTCGACGAATTGATGCAGCACGGCTTTCAGGTGGGCGAAACTAATATGCTCATCGATAACGAGCCCCTCGACCTGGTGAAACATCGGCGTGTGTGTCTGGTCGGAGTCGCAGCGATACACACGGCCCGGCGCGATGATCTTGATCGGCACGCCTTCCTTGACGATCGAGCGAATCTGCACCGGCGACGTATGCGTTCTCAGGAGTTTGCCGCCCGGAAAATAGAACGTGTCGTGCATGGCACGCGCCGGGTGGTTGTCCGGGATGTTCAGGGCCGTGAAGTTATGGAAATCGTCCTCGATCTCCGGGCCCGAACGAACGCCGAATCCGGCATTCTTGAAAATCTTTTCGATACGCAGCATGGCCCGCGTCACGGGATGGTAGCCGCCTATCGAGGCACCCCTCCCCGGGAGCGTAACATCGACCGCATCGGCTGCGAGCTTCGCCTCCAGTGCCGCCGCCTCGAGCGCCTCGCGACGCGCATTCAGACGCGCCTGCACCTCCTGCTTGGCCTGGTTGATCTCCTGGCCGGCTGCCGAGCGTTCGTTGGCAGGCAAAGACCCCAGGGTCTTCAGACGCGCCGTGATTTCGCCTTTCTTGCCGAGAAACGAGACCCGGACCGCGTCCAATGCGGCGAGGTCGTTCGCTGCATCGATATCGGACGCAGCCTTGGAGATAAGGTCGCTCAGGGAGGTCATGGCTGTCGGCACAGGCCGGCCGGGCTTCGCCCGACCGGCGCAGTCGATCTTAACTGGCAGCTTGCTGTTCGAGACCCGCCTTCGCGGCTGCAGCAATCGCACCAAACCCTTCCGGATCGTGGACAGCGATGTCAGCCAGGACCTTGCGGTCGACTTCGATCTCGGCCTTGTGCAAACCATTGATCAGGCGGCTGTAGGACAGGCCGTGCAAGCGTGCAGCGGCGTTGATGCGCGTGATCCACAGCGAGCGGAACTGGCGCTTGCGCTGACGACGATCACGGTAGGCGTACTGTCCTGCCTTGATTACGGCCTGCTTTGCCGTCTTGAATAATTTGGAACGCGCGCCGTAGTAGCCCTTCGCTTTACCGAGGACCTTCTTATGGCGGGCTTTGGCGGTTACGCCACGTTTTACTCGTGCCATCTCTCAATCTCCTCTTAGCTGTACGGAAGCATGCGCTTCACGGCCTTCACATCGGCATCTGCGACTTGCAGCGTGTTGCCGAGTTGACGTTTACGCTTGGACTTCTTTTTCGTAAGAATGTGATTGAGATGGGCCTGGGAGCGCTTGAAGCCGCCCTTGCCCGTCTTCTTGAAGCGCTTGGCCGCGCCCCGGTTCGTCTTCATCTTGGACATTGTGCTTTCCTATTTTGGCCGTGCAACGTACCTGTACTGAGAATCAACCCAGTTGTCGCGGCAGGCGGATTAATGACCCGAACACGGGTCGTTACTCGCTTTTTATGCGGTGCGGTAGCCTCGCGCCTAGTGTTTCTTTGGCGCTATGACCTGGACCATCTGCCGCCCTTCCATCTGGGGCATCTGCTCCACCGAACCGTACTCTTCCAGGTCATCTCTGACCCTGGCCAGAAGCTGCGCGCCCAGTTCCCTGTGCGCCATCTCCCGACCGCGGAATCTCAAGGTGACTTTCGTCTTGTCACCGTTCTCAAGAAACTCCTTGAGCTTCCTGAGCTTTATCTGGTAATCGCCTTCGTCCGTTCCCGGGCGGAACTTGATTTCCTTTACATGAACCTGCTTTTGTTTGCGTTTCGCAGACTGGTTTTTCTTGTTCTGTTCGAACAGGTACTTACCAAAATCCATAATGCGGCATACCGGTGGCTCCGCCATCGGGGACACTTCGACCAGGTCCAGCCCTTCTTCTTTGGCCAAACTGATCGCTGCCGCGATACCCATGACCCCGGCCTGCTCACCGTCCGAGCCGATAACCCGCACCTGGGTGGCCTCGATTTCATCATTGCGCCTTACGCGCTTTGTAACTGCGATACCCAAATCCTCCGCAAATTCAACATCTTAAGCCGCAATGACCAACGGGAAACTGCCGCGGTCACAGCGGGAACGCGATTCTAATAAGCCTGCGCGCAGGAAACAACCTCGGAAACCCTAATTTTCTTAAAAAAATCAGGTGCTTTTTCCGAGAATGGTGGGCGATGCGGGTTTCGAACCTGCGACCTCCACGATGTCAACGTGGCGCTCTACCCCTGAGCTAATCGCCCTTGCTCTCGAAGGGACGCGTAAGATACTGAACGGATTGTGCGACTGCAAGGCCTTTCAGCCCGCTTTTGCGTCGCCGATTCCGAGCCCCAGGGCACGAATCGAGTGGATCTCGTCGCGCAGCTTCGCGGCCTCTTCGAACTCCAGATCCCGGGCGTGCTTGAGCATCCTCTTTTCGAGCTTCGCGGCCCGCTTCAGGAGTTGCTCCGGACTCATTACTTCGTAAATCGCGTTCTTGTCCGCCGCTTTGCTACCGCTCCTGCCTGGCACCGGGTAGGCGGACTCCATGACGTCCGCCACCTGCTTGACGATCGTCTTGGGCGTAATGCCGTGTGTGTCGTTGTAGATCACCTGCTTCTCGCGGCGCCGGTCGGTTTCGTCCAGGGCCCGGCGCATGGAGCCTGTAATCCGATCGCCATAGAGGATAGCCGTGCCGTGCAGATGGCGCGCAGCGCGCCCGATCGTCTGTATCAGCGAACGCTCCGAGCGCAGGAAGCCCTCCTTGTCCGCATCCAGGATAGCGACCAGGGAAACCTCGGGCATATCCAGGCCTTCGCGAAGCAGGTTGATGCCAACCAGTACGTCGAAGGCACCGAGCCGTAAGTCCCGGATAATCTCGGTGCGCTCGACGGTACCGATATCCGAATGCAGGTAGCGCACCGCAATGCCGTGTTCCCGCAGGTAGTCCGTCAGGTCCTCGGCCATGCGCTTCGTCAGGGTGGTGATGAGCACCCGTTCCCCATTCGCTGTGCGTTTGTTGATCTCGGACAGCACGTCGTCGACCTGCGTGCTTGCCGGCCGCACCTCGACGGATGGATCGATCAGCCCGGTCGGACGCACGAGCTGCTCCACGATGTTGTCGGCGTGTTCCTTCTCGTAGTCGCCCGGCGTCGCCGAGACATAGATGGTCTGTGGCGACAGGCCCTCGAACTCGTCAAAGCGCAGCGGCCGGTTGTCGAGCGCCGACGGCAGGCGGAAGCCATATTCGACAAGGGTTTCCTTGCGCGAGCGGTCTCCCTTGTACATCGCGCCGAGCTGGGGCACCGTCACGTGACTCTCGTCGATAATCAGCAGCGCGTTGTCGGGCACGTAGTCGAACAGGCAGGGCGGCGGCTCGCCGGGTTCCCTGCCCGACAGGTAGCGTGAGTAGTTCTCGATTCCGGAACAGTAACCGAGCTCCCTGATCATCTCTAAATCAAATAAGGTTCTCTGCTCAAGTCTTTGTGCTTCAAGCAGTTTTTCATGCTCGCGAAGGTATGTCAGCCGGTCCTTGAGCTCGACCTTTATGTGTTCGCAGGCCTCCAGGAGCTTCTCGCGCGGCGTGACGTAGTGCGTCTTCGGGAAAATCGTAAAACGCGGCACGCGACGCACGACTTCACCGGTCAGGGGATCGAAGTACGCAATCGACTCCACCTCGTCATCGAACAGCTCGATGCGTACCGCGTCGCGCTCGGACTCCGCGGGGAAAACGTCGATGACATCGCCCCGCACCCGGTAGGTGCCCTGGGAGAGCTCCAGCTCGTTACGCGTGTACTGCATCTCCGCGAGGCGCCGCAGGATCGTCCGCTGGTCGATACGGTCTCCCCGGGTGACGTGCAGTACCATACTGAAATAGGCCTCGGGATCGCCAAGACCGTAAATCGCCGAAACGGTCGCAACGATAATCGCGTCCGGTCGCTCGATGAGCGCCTTGGTCGCCGACAGGCGCATCTGCTCGATGTGCTGGTTGATCGACGCGTCCTTCTCGATAAACGTATCCGACGACGGCACGTAAGCTTCGGGCTGGTAGTAGTCGTAATAGGACACGAAATACTCGACGGCATTGTTGGGGAAGAACTCCCTCATCTCCCCGTAGAGCTGCGCCGCAAGGGTCTTGTTGGGTGCGAGGACGATCGCGGGGCGCTGAGTACGCTCGATGACGCTGGCGATCGTGTACGTCTTCCCCGACCCTGTCACCCCCAGGAGCACCTGCCGTGCGAGCCCGTCATCCAGCCCCTCCGCAAGCCCGTCAATCGCGGCGGGCTGGTCGCCGGCCGGCGAGAAATCGGCAACCAGCGTAAACCGTCCTCGATCTGTATCCGGGGTATTGGGGAGGTCTGTTGTTTCACGTACCATGGCGCTGCGTACCTAAGGGGCAATCGAGTGATCTTACCAGTTTCAAAACGTATGGCTTCAGTGAAGCCCTCTCCCACCGGCGCCGTCCTCGCGCTGGCGGCCGAATTGCGCGCGGCGGGCCGGGACCTGATCAGCCTGGGGGCCGGCGAACCCGATTTCGATACACCGCCGCATATTCGTGACGCGGCCATTGCCGCGATCAACGCCGGGCAGACGCGCTACACACCGATCGACGGCACGACCGAACTCAAAGCGGCAATTCAGGCGAAATTCTCCCGGGAGAATCAACTGGACTACGCGCTGTCGCAAATCGTGGTTACCTGCGGCGCGAAACAGGCCCTCTTCAACCTGTGCCTTGGCCTGCTCGGGCCGGGCGATGAGGCGATTATCCCGGCGCCGTACTGGGTGTCATACCCGGACATGGTTCGCCTTGCGGGCGCAGAGCCCGTGATCATCGATGCCGGGATCGACCAGGACTTCAAGATCACGCCAGCGCAGCTGGATACGGCCATTACCGACCACACCCGGCTCCTGATCATCAACAATCCGTCGAACCCGACCGGTGCCTGTTACACGCGGGCCGAGATGAGCGCACTGGGTGCCGTTATCGAGCAGCATCCCGGCATCGTCGTCCTGTCGGACGATATCTATGAGCACATCCACTGGGCGACCGACCCGTTTGTCAGCTTCGGTTCGGCCTGCCCGTCCCTGCTGGATCGGACGGTCACGGCGAACGGTGTTTCGAAAGCCTACGCCATGACGGGCTGGCGTATCGGCTATGCGGCCGGCCCGCAGGAGCTCATCACCGCGATGAAGACCGTGCAGAGCCAGAGTACGACCAACGCCTGCAGCGTGTCGCAGGCGGCGGCTGTGGAGGCGCTCAACGGCGACCAGTCCTGCGTCCGCGAAATGGCATCCGCCTACCAGGCACGTCATGACTATTTCGTCGCGGCGCTCAACGAGATCGACGGCTTTGAGTGCCGCCCTGGCGAAGGTGCGTTCTACGCGTTCCCCAGGGTCCAGGCGGCTCTGGACGCAAGAGGGATGAAGGATGACATCCAGTTCACCGAGTTCCTGCTCAACGAGGCGGACGTGGCCTGCGTCCCCGGCTCGGCGTTTGGCGCCGCCGGCTACGTGCGCTTTTCCTTCGCCTGTTCGACGGAGACGCTGCAGGAATCCGTAAGGCGTATAAAACGAGCGCTCATGGCTTGACAAGCACCTGAGGCTAGACCAAAATCGCGGCCCGCACCTAAGGGTGACCAAAATTCCCCGATAGCTCAGTTGGTAGAGCGATTGACTGTTAATCAATTGGTCCCTGGTTCGAGTCCGGGTCGGGGAGCCAAATTCAGAAAAGCCCGCTTTTTAGCGGGCTTTTTCTTTGCCGGATCGCAATCCGCACCCCATGAGTTGAAAGGACGTAGTGTAGAGCACCTCGTCGCCCTTGCGGATATTCAACGTCATGACACCATCCACCCGGTCTTCCTTTGCAAGATTGATGCGCGTGACGAACCGTTCGCCAAATACGACGTGCCTGGTCCAGCGATAGCGGGTATCGCCTTCCGGGCGCTCCGAATGCGACCAGCGCACGTCCACGCGCGGCTGCTTCGCGTGAATCTCGACGCTCCGGTCCAGGCGGTTCTTCTTCTTGAGCGCCGGCCCGGGGTCTAACCAGACGCCAATTTGCTTGGTTTCTTCACAATCGACGGGCAATGGCCCGGCTGGCGAATCAGGCGGCCGTAATTCATCGTTGTAGAGATACTCCAGACCATCCTCGCCCTCGATCGCATACGCCCTGAACCCGTAGTCGTAGTCCGTGCTTACCAGTCGACCTACTGGTTCAAACGACATTTCGATGTCCTGCCATGGCGGCGGCGCCCGGTCGGTGTCAGTCGCACAGCCGGTTGCCAATACAACGACAAGACTCGTATACAGGCACTTGTAGATCATTGCCTTCTGTTCACCTGTGCAGATGGTATTTGGTTGAGTTGCTGGTGCTCGCGGCGATGAAACGTGACGTCCAGTGCGATCTTCAGGAGCACCAGTATCACGAGGCCTG